>NZ_JBQFJG010000003.1:0-79670 GCF_056536065.1 Ruegeria sp. AL3 | reverse complement strand
TTACCTGTTGGCGCTTTTGCTCGTTCTGACTATTGCAGCCCCTTATGTTTTTGCTTCGATATGCGGCTTTGTGCTGGGCTCATTTGTCAATTACTGCGGGCATAATATCTTCAGCTATGAGCATACCGACAAAGGCACAATCTCGCTCCAAGGATATGGCAAATACCTGATGGCGGTTCTGTCATCTTTGCTGGCCCGCCTCGCTGTAGCGGCGGCTCTGGGATATGTGACAACCTTGCCGTTTTGGGTCATCCTTCTGATTGCGATCGGGGCATCTTTTGTTACCAGCTATGTGATTTCGACACTCTGGGTGTTTCGCAAACCGGATTAGGCATCGATGTAAAGCTCGTACCACATCATGTAGTTCAAAAGACCCCAGAGCGGGCGGCCATTGTCTCGTTTCCCGCTCACATGGTCGTTGATCAGTGTCTGCACCGCCTGAACCCGAAACAGGCCTGTGCGCCGAATATTCTCGGGCCCGAGATAGCGCATCAGATCTTTCAGCTCGATCTTGAGCCAGCGGGAATAGGGCATTTCAAGCCCGACCTTCTTTTGTTGAGAATGCTGTCGGGCAGATCGTTTTCCATTGCCCGCCGCATGAGATGTTTCTTGCGCCGGTTCTTCATTTTCAGATGTGAGGGGACTGTGGCCATGAACCCGGTCAGCTCCGGGTCGGTAAAGGGCACCCGGGCCTCAAGAGAATGCGCCATGGTCATCCGGTCATTCTTGATCATCAGATCGTCGGGCAGGAAAATGGTTGAATCGATATACATCAGACGTGACAGTGTCTCTTCCGCACCGCAATGTGCGTAGGCCGCCTGAAAATGACGCACCGAAGGCTGCAAGGACCCGGTGTCTGCAACCCCATCAGCGTAAAGGTCCAGTTTTTCAGCTTCGCCTGTGACAATCCGCCACCACAGATGTGCTTCTTCCGGTGGCAGATCCAGCCCGCCTAAAAACGCTTGGCCTTGAATTCAAAGCTGAGTTTCTTGTCCGACACAGGCAGGCAGTTCACCAAAGGCTTCATCACGCCGTTCCGAATGAAACTGGGTATCTTCCGGGCTTGTTTATACATGTTGTAGGCTGCGTGTGTATCATAGCCGGCGAACGCCTCGTCGCCGCCTTCGCCCGACAGAACGACAACCACTTCGTCCTTGGCCAGTTCACTGATGAAATATGTTGGTATTGCAGATCCGTCCCCATATGGTTCGTCGGTGAAGGTCAGGTATTTCGGTAACATATCACGCACCATATCGGCGGTGACGGTCACCTCACGATGCTTGGTGCTGAACTTCTCGGCCACAATTCGGGCATAGGGCAGCTCATTGAAACTTTGATCTTCGAAGCCGACAGAATAGGTGTGGATCGGTTCATCCACATGTTTGTGCATGAGTGCGACCAGCGTACTGGAATCCAGCCCCCCGACAGGAACACGCCAATCGGCACATCCGCAACTAGGCGCCGCTGCAAAGCCTTATCCATCAGGTCATAAGACCTTTGAATCGCCTCTTCTTCGGTTACGGGATCAACGTGGAAGTTCAGATCCCAATACCGCTGCGTCGTCACTGTGCCGTCGCAGGTGACAGTCATGTGATGCCCCGGCGGTATTTCAGAAATACCTTCAAAGGCTGTCTGGGTTCCCGGAATGTAGTTGAAGGTCAGGAAATCATGCAGGGCCTGCATCGAAGGTTTCCGCACAACCCGGTCATCGGCGATGATCGCCTTGATCTCAGAGCCAAAGCGAAAATGGTCATTATCTTTCTGGTAGAAGAAGGGTTTGATCCCATAGCGGTCACGCGCCAAGTGCAATGACTTACTGCGCGTGTCCCAGATCGCAAATGCAAACATCCCGTTGAGTTCCGGGATCATGTCGAGGCCAATTTCCTCGTAAAGATGGATCAGAACCTCGGTATCCGTGCGGGACTTGAAGACATGGCCGCGCTCTTCAAGGCGGTATTTCTCTTTCAGTTCCTGAAAGTTGTAGATTTCGCCATTGAAGACAATCACTACAGTGCCGTCCTCGTTTGTCATTGGCTGATGACCTGCATAAGACAGGTCAATCACCGAAAGACGCCGAAAACCCAGCGCAACGTCCTCGTCCAGCCAGACGCCATCATCATTTGGTCCGCGATGGGCCAATGTTGCTGCCATTGCCGTGATCAGCTCTTTTCGGGGCGATCAGCCGCCGGGTCGACCTGCAGGATCCGCATATTCCGCACATATCAATCGTTATCCTTTACAGTACTTGTACTCTTTCCTGTGGCTTGGGCCTTGGTCGGATCTACGAGGTTGACCACCACGTCTCCCCGCCCAGAGAACCCCGGAACCGCGCAACGGTAGCGTATTCCTTTTGATCCTCTCCAGTATTCCCGGATATGTGGTCCGGGCGTGCACCGGCATCGTATAGACCAACAGGTTCTGCCTGACTGTGAGGCCAGGCGATCCAGATCATCGGTCGTTTCGATGACATCCCACCCCTTGTCATAGTATGCATTGAACGGAAATCCTGCGATCCCGACAGCAAGAACCGTGTCCCCGGGTTGCAGGTCGCTTTCAATCAGATTGATGGCACCATTGAAATCCTGTTTTGGCAGATACACGTGCAGGAGGGATAAAAGAGATACCGCCACAATGCCTGCGCATATCAGTCTGGGCAGCCATTTCGTGGTTGCGGCGGGCAACCGTGCCAGGTGCGCAGTCAACTGGCCGGCAACAAAGGCACCGCGGATCACGATAAGTATCGCAAATCCGAAGGTGAAAAAGAAAAACCTTGGGAACAGGGTATACCCGATACTGGTCATTGCTATGAAACCGACTCCAACCGGGATCAGAAACAACGCCACAACAACCGGTCGCGTTCGGGCAAAGCTGATGACACCAATCGCAAAGACAAGGCCGGCGGCTATCACAACACCCGCACTGGCCAACCCGATTTGCAGACTGCTGAACAGTTCTGCCAATGCCCAAAAGGGTTGGTCCACTCGTTGTCTTCGCCCTTCAGTCCGGAATTCAATAGCGCCCCGCCGACCATACTGGGCAAGACCAGAGCATAGACCTGAAACGTAAACAGACCCACCGGGATGAAGCCACAAAACAACCCGTTCCAGCGATAGCGTATTGTATTGCTTGTTTTGCTGGACCCAGGCTGTGCTCCAGATTGCAAAATGCGCAAGCACCATCAGCCCCATAGTAGGGTGCGCATACGCCCCCAGGACGACGGCAATACAGCCCCCATTTGCGGCCCGGCGCATGGCGTCCAGAAACCAGGTGCTGGAAAGCAGGGCAAAGAACAGTAATGCGGTGTAACCACGTGCATTCTGGCTGAACCAGATGTGGTGATAGGAAAACGCCAATAGTGCCGCCGCAAACAGAGCCTCACGAGTCGGCCGACGCGTCGGGCAAAAAGTAAATAGCGGCAATGCCGGCAATGCCAAAACCGACCGCAGGCAATCTCGGGCCCAGACACTGTCACCGAAGACCGACAAAGACAGGCGCGCCAGCACCGAGAACAGGACATGGTTGTTGGCATCGTGATAGGTGCTGACGATCTGCCCGATTGGGGGCATGTAATTTACAGATGTCAGAATCTCATCATACCAAATGCCGGTATCAAGCTGATAAAGACGCAAAGCGGTAGCGCACACCAACAGAAGGCCAAAGATCAGTGTCTGGACTGAACTGGCAGGAGAAATCTCAGGGTACTGTGGGGACAGTGGGCGGCCAATCGGCAGAAGCCGCAATAACAGAAGATACACCCCTATGATGATGAGCCCGGCCTTGAACAGCCAGATTCCTTGGGCAAAGGCCGGATCTGTCGCCGTATCGGTGCCGCGCAGCACCCGGGTGAACAGGCTGTTCGGCAAAAGCAGCCCTAATACAACACCCGCTATTCCCGCCAAAGTGCCAAAAGAAAACCTGCCCATCTAACTAAGTACTCAATACCATAGACATCTATATTCCAAGCGCCCTGCGAAGCTTTGTAGAACCGGTTTCAATACGACAAAGATTTCGTCTCCTGTCATTCATATCAATTTTTAGATCGGCAGGAACTTATTCTGAAGATGATCGTAGTTTAACGAAACAATTTCCAAGGATGTGTAATTATGTTTCATGTTGGTGTAAATCTACCTCGGTAAAGAGGTGGAAAGAGAATTGAGCCTGAGTAGATTGTTTTATGGCATCCTGGGATGCCAGAGGTTGGATTGTTTGATGGCGACATTTGAAAAAGGGTCTGTTTTCCCCGGCAAGCGTGATTATCGGACTGGTGCTGTCTTGGTCGGGCTTATGGTTGCGGTTTTGCTGACGCTGATATTGCGCCTTTGGGGGGTCGAGCTACGCAGTATGTCCCATCCGGAAATCTATGTTCCTGGCATCGACTGGTTGCCGGTATTTCCGAACCACCACCGCGCCATAACCTTGCCGAGACCATATGGTGGCATTTCCATGATGAGCCGCACCCGATGGGCTGGTATGTATCCATGCTGGGCTGGACCAAAGCCTTTGGGACATCCCATTTTCTGCGGTCCCCAGTGTATTGTTCGCTGTCGGCTCGATCCCACTGGTTTTCCTGATCGCCCGCAGCATATTCGGATCGACCGTGGGGTGTCTGGCCGCGTTGTTGCTGTCTCTTCATGGTTTTCATGTGTTCTGGAGCCAGATGGCTCGCATGTACGTCGCTGGGGCCTTCCTGTCGTTGCTGGCGACTTGGCTTCTTCTGTGTCTTGTCAGAACACGCGAGCCGCGCCCGGGTCTTGAGATTGCTTATGTTGCCTCGGTTATCGCAGGGGTTCTGACGGTTGAGCTATTCTGGCCCCTTATCATGATCCACGCGTTCTGGGCTGCTCTGGTTTTGCCCCGACTAAAAGTGGATGGTCTACGGTTTCATCAACGTATCGGTCTGCGGCAAGCCCCACGGTTGCTGCAGGTGCAAGCGTTTGCCTTTATCCTGTCTGCCCCTGCCCTGACACATGCGGTTTATCGTGCGCGTAAAGGAGCGGCCCCTGATCCTTCTTTTGACTTTCTGGTCGAGTATTTCTCTTTGGGTTCCTGTTTGCGAAAGACGATTTTGCAGTCCCACTACTGCAAATCGAGCCGATCTGGACCTGGCTGGTTCTGGGCTTCGCCCTGTTGCTCCTGGCGGCCAGCCTGAAAGCTCCAAACGCGAAGCGCCAGTGATGCGCGCCCAGCAGAAGATCCCGGTATGGGTTTTGGTGTCGGCGGCGGTCTGCCTGGCCTGTTTCATGTTTTGGCTGGGTTCGATTGCCCATCGCAGAAACGAAGCGCTGATGGCGATGTCTGTTTTACCCTTTCTGGCGCTGCTCATCCCCGTTCTGGGCAATATATGGGGAGACGTTGTACCTAGACTGCCTTCGACCACGCTGCAATATCCTCAGGAGCGGACACTGCTTTTATGGCTGATCGCAGTTGTCTCTCCGCTGATCCTATTTGCAGCGTCCTACAAAGTTTCTATCCTCGCCCCCAGAGCTTTTCTTCTTTCGTGCCGTTTCTGCTGATCCTGTGCGCGGCGGGTGCAGTGTGGCTGTCCCAGCGCCACCGTGTCAGGGTGGCTTTGATCTGCCTGTGCATGGTGGTGTTTGCCGCCAGTATACCTTACGCCGCTGGTAAGCCGGGCTCTCCCAATGACTACCAGGGTATTGCAGAGGCCGTACGGCCGGAAATGAAAGACGGTGATCTCGTTTTCTTGCGGGACCGCAATTGGGTTGATACGCCGCTATTCTATTACATTAATGATGCGAATTTCGTCGTCTCCGAATACGATACATCTTTGCGCACCAACCCCACATCCCGCGCCTGGCTGATCACGTGGCCCCACGAAGGAGACCTTGTCATCACCGATGCACGGCGTGAAGCCCTACAGAATTATGAGCGTACTTTGAAAATTGAACGTTTGCGGGCCAGCGCCGAGCTTTTCGAGCCCGACACCGGGCATTGATTACCCGGGCGGTCCTCCGGCGACCCCTTATCGGGAGGGCGTGTCTGGTTGACAAATGCCAGTCTGCGGGTTGGTCGACTTGCCCACAGGCGGGTCAATGTGTCTGATCATCCAGGCCAAGGCTGCTTTCGACAATGTAAAGCGGGCGTTTCTGAGCCTCCGCATAAAGTCGCCCAAGATATTCCCCGATGATGCCCAGCACGACAAGTTGGAGACCGCCGATCAGCAACACTGCAACCATCAGCGAGGCATAGCCAGGTACATCTACACCGTAAATAAGAGTGCGTGAGATCAGGAAAACACCATAGATGATCGCGGCCAATGCTGTCAGCATTCCAACATAGCCTGCAATCCTGAGAGGTACGGTGCTGAACCCGGTAATACCGTCCAGCGCAAAGTTCCAAAGGCGCCAGTAGTTGAACTTGGTCTGCCCGCCGCACGCTCGGGGCGGTCATACGCCACTTCCGTGTGCCGAAACCCGACCCAGGCAAAAAGGCCCTTCATAAAGCGGTTGTGCTCGCGCAGCTGAACGACAGCCTGAACCACGCGCCGGTCCATAAGGCGGAAATCGCCGGTATTGGCGGGTATCGGCACGCCTGAGAGCCGGTTGATGACCTGATAGAACTTCAGCGCTGTCCAGCGTTTCATCGCGGTATCGCTGTCGCGGTGGCGCCGGACGGCATAGACGACATCGAACCCTTCGCGCCACTTTTCAAGAAATGTCTCGATCAGCTCGGGCGGATCCTGCAAATCCGCGTCTATCGGAACAACGGCTTCACCCGCAGCTGCATCCAGCCCCGCCGTCAATGCGATTTCCTTGCCGAAATTACGTGAAAAGTTCAGCACCTTGATACGATCATCGCGCTCATGCGCAGCAGCCATCCTGGCGGTCGCGTCTGTGCTGCCGTCGTTCACGCAGATGATCTCGTAGCTTTCCCCAAGCTGATCGAGGAATTGCCCCAAGCGTGCGAACAGGGCCGGCAGAACCTCTTCTTCATTGAACATGGGCACGATGATGCTGAGCGTCGGGACGCTTTCGTCCGGGGCTTTCCCCGAGACAGGAATGTGGGGGTGCTCATGTTTAAATTTACCATAACGCGTAGCCTTTCCCGTGCGTCCGGGGATAAGTGACCATGGTTTTGCCTTGGGCTCAAAAGTTCTGTGTGCGTGCGTATTTTTTGAATTTCAGTGTCTTTTCACAGTCACTAAGCACCTCACGCCGTGCATTTGGTGATGACAAAGTTTTTAGTTTGGCGTTATTTGGCCAGTCAGGCGCATGCCTTATTCTAGGTTGCCGGATGGATTCTCTATCGCGCCGAGCGTCAGCTTTTCGGACCGGTGACTGCACCATCCCCGCCAACCATCGACACGTCGATCACATCGGGCACCTCACCATTCCAGCCTGCGGTATAGAAACACCCGCCATGTATGGTGTGGCCACGGCTCTGAACGTCGTAAAAGCGCTGCGGATGGTTGGCGTCGCGTGTGTATTACGTCAATTCTGTCCCCCGAACGGGGGCGCACAAATTTCCGAGAACCGCAGAACCGCTGTTTGTGTGACGCAGACACGGCCGATTTCGGGCCTGTCACCGTCGGCGCACATGAGGCTGCCGGAAAAGCCGGGGCTTTGCGACAGGCAGACATAGGCGGCACCTTGATACAAATAGACGGAATTCTCGGCCGGGAAGGCCTCGCAGGCCAGCGCTCCTTCATACAGCCCGCCCTCGGCGTACCAGTCCGGTCGTACATGTCCTTGAAGATGCCGGGACGAGAATTCCCGGCGTGAAATACGGTCCAACCAATCATGTCCCCCCAAGCCAGATCGGGGTAATCTGTATGGCCGACGATGCGGAATGGCGCCCCGTCATACCCTTCCAGTTCCGCGACCCGCGCCATGATTTTTCGGCAAGCGCCTCATCACGGTCTCCCATTTCGGACTGATCGCTCCAGACGAAAGGCGCCATGAAGGCGTATGTGAGCGCAACGATCAGGGGCAGGCCCAGAATGATGGGCGCCGTGAACCCTCTTGCCCGTATTTCGGCATCAACAGCCAGATAGAACACCGCAGCCAGCAAGCCGACATATGCGACGGCCCGAGACGGCAGCCATGGTCCGTCATAGGCGAACCAGATCAGAAGAGGTAACAGGAGAATCCCGATCATGCCCACCAGGATACGCAGGGCGTTCATCCAGTTGCGCGGAGGGCGCGCAAGGACATAAATGCTCAACCCGACGCTCAGCAAAACCCCTATTCCGATATAGGCTGAGTTCAGAGTCTTGACCGCAAAGGGTATTCTCTGAAGCGATCCCCGCCAGATCTGGCCAAGCAATCTCAAGCTGTTTTCAAGCTTGTCCTGCAACTCGTGCGCCGAGGCCGGGCGACACGGTTGGTTGTGGGGACATGGTCATGCAGTTGGGCAGCCAGATGGGCCTGCGCAACATAGGCCAGAAGGCCAAGACATGACCCAATTGCCGACAGCAGGATGAATGTGCCCACATCTGTGGTCTTGTATCGGTCGGTTCGGATCATCGAGACAAACAGGATCACGGCACCGAACGGGACAAAAGGTTGATAGAGTGCTGCACAAAGCGAGATGCATTGCGCACCGATCAAAAGCCAGATCACCCGAGCGCCAAACGCATGAAGGATGCCGCGTTCAAAACATTTGAAACCGGCAACGGAAAGCAGCAACGCCAGCGGGAAAGCAAACACGTGGCTCGAAAAGGTAAGGGCGTTGATCATATAGATGTGATGAACGCCAAGCGTGAAAATCAGGAAGGTCGCGAAGGGCCGGGTGTCACGATCGCCGGACTGCCGCGCCAGAACCCATGACAGCAGAAGAAAGGCGCCTGCCGCCAGACCAGTCTGCAAAACGGGCAGAAAACGTTCCGGAGAACATGAACATACAGCACCTCCATCGCCCAGCGACCTTCCTCGGTCGTCCAGTTGAGAGGGAGCCCGCCTTCGGGCGCGCCATGGACCTGACGCCAGTCATCCGGGTTTCTGCCATCCCTGATCAGGTCCGGTGCGGTTGTGAGTGCATAAATGAGCAGGCTGGCGGAAATCGCGTATGGCCAGCGAAATTTGACTGGTAGTGCAATGCTCATGTTATGCGCTTTCTGCAGATACGTGGCGCATGAGTGCCGATCACCCGCTCAGAAATACTCTTTCAACTTGCGGGCGCGCTTCATGTCGGACGGTAGGGACACCGCCGCCCGAACCAGTCTCGCTACCGCGCGCATGCCCGGAATCGTTTTGAGTGCGGACAGCTTCTTGGATGTGTTCAGCAGGTTTTCATAGATCTGATTGTCAGCATGCCTGAAATCCTTGGCATGTAAATCTTCACCATTGTTCTCGGTCGGCGCAGACACAACCGAGGTCGCTTTGCGGTTAACTTCAAACACGACAAAGGATTCAAAAAACTGATCCCCAGGCTCGTTTTTCCGCAGCATTTGGTGCCAGTTTCCAGAAACGGTGGTTGATACGATCAACCATGTTCATGGCATATTTGACGAAGGATCGGTTCCGAAGCCCGAACCCCTCCATGTAGGATGTATGCGTGTCCTCCACGACCAGCATGCCCCCATCGCGGATATGCGGCAGCAGGCATTCAGTTGTGATGATCTGTTGTTCATACGTATGGCCGCCATCGTCCAGGAGGATGTCGATTTCACCGACCTCTTTGCAATTTTCTCCAGAAAGGCCGGATCGCTCTGGCTGCCGATGAAAATTTCAAACCCATCCTGTTCCCAACGTTTTGCGCCGGGGTTCAGTTCAACACCGATGATGCGGGCTTGCGGCCCGAAAAACTCGCGCCACATGAACAAAGACCCGCCACTGAGAACCCCGATTTCGACGAAGGTAATTGGCTTGCCGATGTAGGGAGAGAAAAGCTTGTCATACACATCGAAGTAGGTCGAATGCTTGCTGCTTTTGTACGGGCTGTTCAGGTAAGCTTGATAGCTTGCTGCGGTCACCGGCATTTTCTCAGGTTTCATTTCGTGGTCCTGTAATTGAATAAAGTTCACTCGTAAGCAAGGTCATGGCCCGTCTGTCTGTCATATATGATGCCGATGCAGGATCATGTGTCGAGACAAATACTCCTTCACTCTAAAACACAAAACTACCGCAATCTCATTTCGGAACGGACCCGATTGGACAGCCCCGTCCTGAAGGCCTGTTTCAATATGGGGGCGTAAAGCTCCTGGTGGGGTCAAACTCTTTTCGCATGTGTCGTAGTGAATGGCACTGCCCGCAATTAGCCTTAAGTCAACAGGGATGCTTCATAAAGGGCGTATGCGCACAGTTTTGCATGTTCCGTAGCGCGCCAGTTCGGAAAAGGCGCGGGCGGGCCCCAAATCTGAGACCCGCCCGTGCTTTGATTGACAATTTCTCTAACCTGAGGCGGTTGTTGCCATCAGGCAAACAAATCCGCGTATGGATTCGGCGACGAGTCAATGAATTCCACATCATCGTCGACCCCGAGGCTTTCCACGCTGTCGCCAACGTACCAGTCCCGTTCTCTGCCGCCCGCGAAATCGAAATCGGTTTCGGTTTCATCCAGGACAACAGCGCCGTCCACCAGCACCTGAAGGCGGTCAGTATTCTGATCGACCATCAGAGTCACCTGATGTGCCTCTCCGTCGTTCAGATCAAGATCCTTGATCTTATAGCCATCACGGAAATCGCCATCGTTGTTGTCGACTTTCGCGACCAGATGACCCTTTTGGTCAGCTTCAGACCGAAGTTCGAGTGGTTCCAGACAAGCCGCTCGGCGCCGGTATCGTCTTCGCCTCGGGTCATCTCGAACGATAGAGAAACTTCCTCGGCTTCTGCGTAACCAGGCACTTTTCCGATGTTCCCCGGCTGTCCTGATTGCTTATGTCGATCATCAACTCGCCCTGAGGTTCGGCAATGTTGATGGGGTTTTCGATGTCGGCCTCTGTTTCAGGCTGATTGCCTCCGGCCTCGGGTTGGTTTTCCCCGGTTTCGGGCTGGCTGCCTCCGGTTTCGGGTTGGTTTTCCCGGTTTCGGGCTGGCTGCTTCCGGTTTCGGGTTGGTTTTCCCGGTATCAGGCTGGCTGCCCCGGTATCAGCAGGTGGTGGGTTCGTTCCGATATTGGGTTGGCTTGTTCCGGTATTGGGCTGAGACGGCGTGCCGGTCCCGGTATACCCGTTGTTTTTGAGCCAATCAAAATATGAACCCGAAATGCTGTTTGCGAGGTCAGAACCTGCACTGACCAAAGCCGCCGGGCTTCCCGGTTTGACGATGTATTGATTGTAGCCGTCCGTCTGCGCCGTGGCCTGATAGGTAAAGTGCTGGTCGTATTCGGTGGGCTTGATCAGGACGTTGTCAGAAACAGTCCAGCCCGCCTGACCATTATGCCCCAGAATCTGCGATGTGATGTTTTGGGTGATCGTGACGTTCTGTGAATCTGACGAAACGTTAATGACTGGCACTTCGACACTGCCTGTCAGAGTCTTATCATCTACATGCAGAACAGTGTTTTTCGATCGTCAATCCATCCACGCCATAAAGAGAAATGCCGTGGAGGTGACCATTGTAAATTACATTGCCTTCTATCAGTAAGTTTTTGTGCTGGACATTCGGATCGCTGGTGTCTTTGCCGTCGCCGCCAGCCCAAATGGTTTGGGTGAAATCCTGGCCCATATCGAAGACATTGTCGCGAATGATGATGTTGTCGCTGCCGCTACCATTGGCGCGCTGGATCTGAATCATGTCGCGATGGTCGCCGGAACCGGCCAGACCACCGAAATCGTGAATATAGTTCTGCTCGACCTTGATATTATCTACGTTGTCGAAGACTAGGCCATCTGATCGGATCGAATGAATATCGTTGCCAGTGACATCAATGCCGTTGGTATTCACGGTGATGACGGCCTTCCACCAGTTTTTTAGCTCGGTGTTGTTAATGTCAATGTTACTGGAACCGTTGATGAGCAAACCGGTGCCGGTGCCAGTACCGCTGGAAATATCGCCGTCGAAGACCGAGTTGGTGAAGGTCACATTCGAGCTGTTATAAACGCTAAAAACGCTTAGATGCTCTGGATCACCAGAACTGGCGGTGTAGTCAAACAAGATGGTATCAAACGTGATATTTGATGCCTGGCTGAGGCCGACCGCCGAAAAGCTTGCCGGCACATTCGGATCAGCGGATTTAATCGTTACGTTGGCTGAAAACTGTGTACTGTTCAGGCTGAGCTTGCCGTAGTCGCCGGCTGCAAGCAGTATCGTTTCCCCACCTGTCGCCTGTGACAAGGCCTGGTTCAGCTCTGCCGCAGAGGTTACCGTGATTGTCGTCGACATATTTCACCTTCTGTTTCATAGGCGCTGTGAGTGGCAGCGCACGAGTTCCCGCACACCCAGGACGAATGGAACAGCCGCGTGAGGGCGGCAGAGTGGCCTAAATATGGCTATGTTTGGAAATTGTTGCCTGTATCGGGACAATGCTGCCCCTTTGCCTTCATTTCCGAGTGAACTCGATACTCGATACTGGGAATTGTTCCATTTCCCTTGGCGGTTGCTGTCTGTCTGGCTAATTGATTCCCGTTAAGCAACAATGAACACATAATCGCCATTGTTCCGGCGTGTCCTTGCGTATCGATGGCAGGTGTCGGCAATGAATTGCCCGATGCCCTTACGGAAACCTTCAGTTTTAATTAACACTGCCAGGAAGGCGCCACTCTGAGACTAAAGAGTGTAGCGGAAATGTCAGGTAACCCCGGGTGCACCGCAATAGACAGTATGTAGTGGTTCATCTAAGCTTTCGAACGGTCACAGATCAGAAAGGTGCACCATGCCCAGATCTCGTATTCTTGCGCTGGCAGGTATGGTCCTGCTTCTGTTAAGCCCTGCGCTGCATGCGCAGACATACTGCGACATACAGCTCTTCAAACCCAGATTTACAGCCGACGCTAAAGGTCAGATCATATCGGACGCAACCGCACTGTCAGCAGCATTGCAGAATGCCCGAGGAGGAGAGACTTACCTGCTTACACGGCAACTATGGCACTCTAAAGCTGGGCAAGGCATTTTCATCACCTGTGGTGATTAGATCGGTAGACCCCCGAAAGCCTGCTTGCTTTAATCGTATGGAGATCGAAGGGACCAGCAACCTTCATCTGGACGGCATCTACTTTGACTACAATTTCAAGCCCGGTGAGCGGAACACATTGCTTACTTTGCTATTCAGAACAGCAGTAAGGTTAAAATTTCAAACTCAGTTTTTGGAGGGGATCAGGCTAGAGGCACGGGAACACTTGCTGATGGTGATGGTACCGGGCTTGGTCTGCTGATTCTATACACAACGGATGTTGATATCGAGAATACAGAGTTCAGGAATTGGTGGAAAGGGCTTATGGCAATCAATTCAAATGATATCAGTGTTATCGACAGTCATGTTCACTCGATTCGTTCTGATGGTTTGGTTTTCGATAATGTCGGCAACATTTGGGTCGAGCGGAACTATATTCATGATTTCGATAGTAAAGCGGGCTCACAAGATCATCGCGACATGATCCAGATTCAACGCGCGAATAATAGCGGAAGCGCCAATATTACTATCCGAGATAATGTTTTTGATATGGGCGCTGGTGGCTTTACCCAGACGATCTGGGCCGGTGGCGACGGTCAGGATCTAGGTAACGGCCAAATGCGACATCGGAATGTGCTGATCGAGAACAACATAATATACAATGGTCATATCCACGGCATCTCGGTCCATGGTTCGGACAATATATCTGTTCGGAAAAATACATTAATCCATGTACCAGGGCATTCAGTTCCAACCATCAACATTTCACCGGATTCAACATCCGTAGTGATCGAACAAAATGCGACGGCACCGATTATAGGGTATGAAGGGCAGCGCAATTGGGTAGTGCTCAATAACGCAATCATTCAGGATCAAAGCCCGTCGAAAGGCGGCTATTATGATAGCGAGTTCATCTATTATGCGGTTGGTCGCCAGAACGGATACAATGAATACGGGTGCGCCCCGGAGGGGTGGTCGATCAGCTGCAAGCTGGGTCGACATTGGTGAAATATATCCCTCACGCAGGTAAGATATGGCAGCGGAAGTGTTTACATCCGGCTTGGCGTTGGCAGGCCATGAGGTCAAATCGGTGCATAGGCGAACATCTGGATGTATGCGGCTCAGCCAGCGCAATCACAAGAGAGCGAAGATTTAGATGACTACGCTTCTAACAGCAAAAGCCAAAGCCGAGGTGACAAATCCGCTTGTGCTGGGGATTTTGATATTTTCCTTTGCAATGCCATTCTTCTTTTTCTGGGCGGGTTGAAGCTCAATGGGTACCGAACGGTTTTGCTCATCTTCATGTTCCCGGCTGTTTTGGGCTGGCTTAGTGGCCGGGCAGGAAAAATCAGGGGATCGATTTTCTGGTCATCGGCTTTACGTTTTGGGCGGCGCTTTCGCTTGCCGTGAACCATGGTCTCGGGACGCTGTGGGAATTTATCGGAATGTTCATGATCGAAACTCTTGCCCCATATTTTATAGCCCGGACATATATACGTAACCTTGGAGCATTTAGGTATTTCGTGAAATGCTTCTTTATTCTTATGCTAATCCTTCTGCCATTTGCCGCATTTGAGGCCAGTACGGGCAAAGCACCGCTGCTGGATATTTTTGGCAAGGCCCTGAATGTGTATCCTTGGCAGGGGTGGAAATTTCCGCCGCGGTTGGGCTTGATGCGGGCTCAGACAACAATGCCACACCCGATCCTGTTCGGGGTATTTTGTGCGCCGGCTTTTGCGCTGACTTGGTATGTTCTTGGGTGGGGAAAATCACTCTATTCCAAGGCCGGCCTTACATCCATTGTCGCGGGTGCCGTTTTCTTTTCTCTGTCATCGGGTGCTTTTCTGAATGTCATAATTCAGATGATGCTTATGGCTTGGAATTGGTTTTTCAATTCCTCAGGAGTAAGTGGAAAGTTTTGATTATCGGATTTGGTGTGCTGTATTTTTTGGGTGAAATATCATCCAACCGGAACATGTTCCAGATCTTTGCCACTCATTTCACGTTATCTGCCGATACAGCATGGATGAGAATTCACATCTTCAATTTTGCCTCGGACGATGTTCTGAGAAATCCAATTTTGGGATTGGTTTGAACGACTGGACTCGCCCAGCTTGGATGTGGACAATCGGTAGTATCGATAATTTCTGGCTTGTGATCGCCTTGCGGCACGGAATTCCGTGGTTATTCCTGCTGGTTGGTGCCGTGGCTGTTCTGTTTCTCCGGGTCGGGACTAGGCAACTAAGTGGGGCGGCGGCGGATGCCCGTCTGGGATATCTGATCTCACTGTTCGGCCTGCTCATGTCAGCCGTTACGGTGCATTTGTGGGATGCCACATTCTGCTTTCTGATGTTCCTGCTGGGTGCGGGGTCTGGTTTTGGATGCGGATGATAGGTCCGGTCAGGATGGGGACCAGGCCAGGCCGAGGAAGGAGGGCGGAAGATGCGGTATACCCGGTTTCCCAAGGCCCTGCCCGGAGAACTGTCTACCGGGCGTGTCGCACGCGCCCGCTAACCTGTGGTCGTCCAGCGCCGACGGGTCATGCCCAATGCGCGCCGAAAGCGGCGCGCGAGCGGCATGTGACCCGACAAGATCGCCTTCAAATCCTGATCGCTCATATCCTCGCGCAGCGATGTGCGGGGGCGTATAAATGCGTTTTTGCGCCAGATGCCTCCGTCGCTTGACCAAGCCGTAGTGTAGCCCGCATCGCGCAGCGCACGTAACACCCGTGTATCGTAGCGGCCAAAGGGAATGCCCGCTTCGACCACCGGGCAGCCGCATATCATTTCCAACTGCGCGCGGGATTCGCTGAGTTCTCGGATCAGAGCAGCGTCATCCAGTGTCGGCCAGGCAAGATGGTCAATTCCATGGCTGCCGATTGTCATATCCGCATTCTGCAAGCGACGCAGATGGTCTGCATCCAGTGATCCGGCTTGTCCGATCCGTCCGGTCAGAACAAAAACCGGGCCCGCAGGCCTCGGGTAACAAGTGCTGGCAGGGCGATGTCATGATCAGAAAGATTGCTGTCATCGAAGGTGATGGTGAACCGGCTCGGATTGGGGGCCGCAGCGATCCGGTCCAGAACCCGCTCAAACTTGCCAACGGACAGCCAGTAGGGGGCCTCGCCCGGTTCCAGAGAGCGTTTTGGTGTTCCGATGCCGTGAAAGTTGATACCGATGGGCTTTGTCATGAGCGCAGCTTCTTCAGGCGGGCGTGAATGGTTTCGGCGATGCTGATCAGGGCAGAGCTTGCGCCGGCAGGGCGGAACTCGTACGGGCCCGCTGCGCGCAGCTCTGTGCCGCCCGTGCGCAGCTTGTAACGTGTGACGGAAGGGTTGGCTTCAGGATCTATCCCGCCCAGGTCGAAATACTTCAGGCCCGGTCGCGACAGCGCAGCATGGAATGCCACATCAGATAATGCCCGGCATTCAGGCGCCGCCCGGTGTCCAGAGTGGCCCCGAACAGATAGACGGCATTGGACCCAGCCCGTCCCAGCGTCATCGCGGCAATGTCGGCCCCGTCCTTGCGGGCAAACAGAACCTCATGGGCAAAATCAGCCCCTCAAGGCCATAATAGAATTCTGGCGGGATATCCGGCCGAAAGCCTTTGGCTGCCTGAACCTCGGTATACATCGGATGAAACCGGTCGGCTGCCTGTGCAATCGGCACGATATCCAGATCAAGGCCGGCTTTCAGCGCATTGCGCAGGGGTTGCGCCATTTTCCGTGCAGGGCACGCATCAGTGTATCTTCGTCCTGGTACAATCCACGACCACGGTTCGATAGGTCGGGGATCGATCGGTGGGCAAAACGCTTCGCTACGGGCCAGCTGATCCAACAATGCAACATCATGCCGGGTGTGGCCGGAAACCGCAGGCGCAGGATATGCCCGCTCTCCTGAGCATACGTACGCAGTGCGGACAGCACGGCACGCAGTGTTGCAGCGTCGGGATCAGGCCGATCGACATGCAGCACCAGCGGTCCGGCGGCAAGCCATGCAATGCCACGCCGCAGGCCAGGAACATGTTTGATGCGCAGACATGCGGCGGCAACAGGCTGCCCGTCCGGGGTGGTGAGCATCAGGAACTGTACGTCTGCCCCGATCCGGCGGGCCGCCGCGCGGGCATAGGTCAGGCTGTGTTCAAGGGTCAGGTCGCGGAACGACGCGCTGAGGGCGGGCCACTTTTCTTCAGGCAGAACCCGTGCAGAGAACTGATATGCGATCATATCCGCCTCATATTCTTGTTTTGATCCAGCTGGACCACAGCGATTTGTTTTTCAACGGGATCACGGCCCTCAGCCGGGGTGCAACCCGCCCGAACCAGAGCCTGTAATAGACCAGGTGCAACACACGCGCCCAACCAAGGCAGAGCTTCAGCAAGACAGGGGATATTCCTGATCGCCGTGAGACGATCAGGCGATGAGTGGGCACCGATTCACCGCCATAGACCAGCTTGTAACCATATGCGCCAATCCCGGCTTCGATCCGCGTCACGCCAGCGGCGATCAGCTGTTCGATCATCTGAACCAAGCCGATTTTCCCAAGGCTGAGGCGTTCCAGTTCCGGATCGGTCGATCTGGCGGGCAATCGCCAATGGCAGGTCTGTCCCGCGACCAGACAGAATTGGGTGGCAAGGGGCCGTTTCGACCATGTTGTTCGACGAACCAGGTTTCCTGCCCCTGCTGGGTGGCGTCTGCCAGATCGCAGTAGAAGGCGGCGCTGCCAGGCCAATCCGCGAAATGGCCTCCTTTTCCAACCTCCTGCCATTGCCGGTTGTGGAAGGAGACGAAATCCCTGAACTGATGCGCATCAGGATGGACCATCCGCGTTGTCAGGCCGTGGTCATTCTGTAGATGTTTCAGATCCCGTCGATACTGACTCCGCCGTTTCTTGGACAGGTTGGCAAGATAGCCCTCAAACGTATCGGGCAGTTCAAAAACCGTATGGGTGCCAGCCGGCGTGTCGGTCAGCGCCAGCCCCGGTGCCACCCCATTGCGGATGGCTGCCAGCATGGTGCCGCGTTCCGAGGCGGGGGTGAAACTGACCAGATGCGCCCGGCCATCGCCGAGAAGGCCGTTCAGGGCCTCGGCGCAGCTGTTCTTTAGCGCGGTTTCCGTGGCGGCCAGTTGGAAAATCACCGTGTTGGGATCGGTTGCGGCCAATTTGGCGATACGGACCCTCACAGGCCCCAGCCAAACTGGATAGATCATGAACGGCAGCAAGGCGACCAGCTGCCCCTGAGCGTCATATGCCACAAGGGTCCGGAGCGTTTTACCGCGCCCAAAATGAGCCCACCAAGTCAGGACCCAGACCGGAGTGGCATAGATATCCGCGCCGGTCTGTCGGGCCAGTGCGGCCCACGCATCGGTCATGCGTTCAAGGCCGGTGACCCCATCAACCCATTTGAATGTCAGCCGGACGTCTGTGTCGGTCACTCTGTCGGCTCCTGGCTGGTCAGGTGATAGCGCAGCGAGGCCCGGGCCAGACGCCGCCGCGCGGCAGCTTCTTCCCGCTGATTTGCGACCGACATGACAAAGCGCAATACGGATGATCCCACAAACACCATCCGGCCGCGGAACAGGCCCCAAAGGCCATAATGTTTGCGCAGATAGATCATCTTGCTTTTCTGCATCTGTACGTACATCCGCGAGCGGATCTGGGCGGTGCTTTGCCGCCTCCCTCAAGGTGCAGGATGCGCGCTTCGGGGTGAACACGCATTTCCAGCCTGCATCGCGGATGCGACGGCACCAGTCGGCCTCTTCCGAGTAGACGAAGAATGCCTCGTCCAGAAGACCCACGGCCTCGAAGACGCGACGGGGCACCAGCATGAACATGCCCGAGACGACGTCGACCTCGCGTTGCGAACGCCGATCCCAGTCTCCGTACTCGGCGCGGGCCAGAAGCGGATTGCGCCGAGACAGGCGGTGCAGCCCAAACTCGATCAGCGCCAGGTTTCCCGGACCCGGGTCGGCAAAACAGGTGCGCTGAATGGTGGTTTCATCTTCCAGGACCTGACATCCAGCGCAGCCGACATCCGGGTGCTGATCCAGCCAGTCCAGCATGGTATCGATCGCACCATCCAGAATGATGGTATCGGGATTGAGCAACAGCAGATTGTCACCCCGTGCGATTTCCAGACCCTGATTGTTGGCGGCGGCAAATCCCCGGTTCGTGTCATTGGCGATCAAGCGAACATCAGGGAATTCGTCACGGACAAGATCGACGGATCCGTCGCTTGATGCATTATCGACGACGATGACCTCATGCGGCTTCCGGGTCTGCCGGGAAATCGATATCAGGCAGTCCCGAAGAATGTCCCGGGTATTCCAGTTCACGATGACAATGGAAACAGCGCATTCGCTCTGCGTGCCGTGTGACGGTGAAGTCATGAAACCCTGTTCTCGTTACTCACTTACATTTTCAAATTGTTTAGCCATTGTTCTGATATATGAATACACTCAACGTCATTAAGCGACGGCTGTTGTTAAATAGTAGCTGTGAAATTCAGAGCGAATAAACCGGTATATTGAGGTATTAGTTTGGCTGTGCAGGAACTTGAAGGGCAAGATAGTGTTGCGATTGAATGCACTGAAACCCTGACCGCAGACCGGAATGCCGAATGGATGACGTTTCTGAATGCGGCCCGGCATCAGCATCCGCGGCAATCTCCGTTGTTTACGAATTCGGAACAAAGATTGAAACGCAAGGTGATTTATGCCTCGGCGCGCCGGATGGGGCGCTTGTGGGTGTCGCTCTGATCTCACTTGAACCGCACCCGTATCTGCCCGGCGCCTGGGCCCGGGCCCGCTGCCTGAGCGGCCCGGTTTGCGACGATGCCGCCGACATGGTGACGTTTCTGGATGGCCTGTGCCGACAGCCGGGGTTTTCAAGGGTCGGCAGCCTGACTGTCACCCCGTTCTGGACCGAAGAAGAGGCCGACACACTGGATGCCGCGCTGTCTTGTGCAGGTTGGCGCGTGGCTGAAGAAGATCAGTTTCGTGAAACCGGATGGGTCGACATATCGGTCACGAGCGAAGAGATCATGGCGGCGTTTTCCAAAAGCGCCCGTCGCGAGGTCAGGCGCGCCGAACGGCAGGGCGTGACGTTCCGAAGCGCGCGAACCCCGGAAGAGTTCCGCATTTTTCTCGAGAGCATGAACCGGTTGCGCGTCTCGCGCAGGCTGCCCGAGCTGAGCCTTCCCGCATATGAGGCGATGTTTGAAGATGTATTGCGGCCCGATGAGATTGGCACCGTGATCATGGCCTGGCAGCAAGAGGCCTTTCTTGCCGGGCTTTTGGTGTATCGCAGCAGGGACATTGTGCACGGCCGGCATTTCACCACCGAGCCGGATCATCTGCGGGCGGCGGGCAATCTGCGTATCGCCCCGGCCTTGTGGTTGGAGGCCATGAGATGGGCCAAGGGCAAAGGCTGTAGCACCTTGGATGTCGAGGGCTATCACGTACCGGTTTCGGGCGAGAAGAAATTCAACATTCACAAGTACAAGTCAGAGTTCAATCCGCGTGTCGTGAAGCGGATTTCAGCACGTGAAAAGATTGTGAACAGGCATGTCTATCTGACGGGGAACATCCGCAGCCTGATCCGAGGGCAACTGAAAAAGGTCAAACAGGCCGTTACTGGCTAGGCTCAATATTCGGAAATGGGGTTTGTGCCTTTTGGACATTGTTATGAGAACTGTCTGACACGCCGTCGGACCTGGCAGGGTTACTGAATTGTGGAGCGGGGATGAGAAACGGCACAGGTAAAAGCGAGCTTTATTGCGGCGACCCTTCGATGCGGCTGTCCATTTGTTCCGCCGCGATCCTGCGGGCGGGTATACGGCGCTGTTCAGGGACCGTTCCGTTTTCTGGAGTTTCAATACGCGTGTAGCGATCCGGGCGGCTTGTGATCTTCTCGACCTGAAACCTGGGATGAGGTTCTGGCGCCCGCCTACAATTGCGGATCAGAGATTGATCCTCTGATTGATGCCGGGCTGTCTGTCCGGTTGTACCCGGTCGCTGAAAACCTGCTTGCCGATCCCGCGCGGATTGAACCGCTTATCACCAGGCAGACGCGGGCCATCTACGTGACGCATTATTTTGGAGTGATTCAGCCCGCTCTGGCAGAACTGCGCGCATTGTGTGATCGGCACGGGCTGCGTCTGATCGAGGATTGCGCGCTGAGCCTTCTGAGCGGCGCTTCTCCGGCTGAAGGGCGTATCGGGGACGTGTCGGTCTTCTGCTTTCACAAGTTCGTCCCCGTTCTGGAAGGAGGAGCGCTTGTTGTTAATGCAGCGGATTTAGCGCTTGCACACCCGTTTTCGCAATCTCCTCCACGTAAAAAGTCGCAAAGAAGCTGGCGCGCGCCGGCTTGACAAATGTCTTGGGTCAACAGCGCATAAAAGGGCTGAAGCAGGCATTGCGTGGACCGGATCAGGTTGACGCAGTGGTCAACTCTGATGAAGATCAACTCGAAGATATTCCCCACATTACTATTTCGATCCGAGCCTTCGGAATGCCCGAATGAGTGTTTTTGCGTCACGAGCGCTGCGTGCATTTTCCGTTTCAGAAGCCATTTCAGCCAGAAGAGCGCATTGGGAACGTTATCGGGATCTGCTGGATGGTATGTCAGGAATACGCATGCTGCTACCAGAGCTCGCGCCCGAGACCTGTCCGCTCAACATGCCGATCCTGGTCGCGGACAGGAACAGGACCGTACAACAGTTGCAAAGTTTGGGGATCGGGGCGACGCCTTGGTGGGCAGGCTTCAACAGCAATCTGGACTGGACAGGTCAGGGTCAAGCGATGGCGATTAAGAACACTGTTGTGGCATTGCCGTTGCACCAGTCTCTCTCAGATGCGCATGTTGATTACGTCGTTTTTGCGCTGAAAGAGGCGCTTGCGACCTGAGCTACAGGAAAAACGCCTCGAAACAGGTGACGCCTTAATTTGCCGGAATAAACCTAGATTTAACTTTCGCAACCATGTCCAGTGCTAGACTCTCAAAGCCTTTTGGTTTCCCGGCAAGGCGCCAGAGCAGCAAATGCGTGCCGACATATACAAAAACCCCGACCAATACTTTGATCGAAAACCGGATGCGCAGTAATGGCAGGTCTTCCGCTGTCTCGTAAGCCCATCCTACCGCGTCACCACTGCCGTAGGCGCTGCTGACGAACAAAACGGCAAGCAACATGGCAAAGGTCGAAACAAAGTGCGCCAGGCCATCAAGATCGGTGCCAGAAACCCACCGGTCCCGAAATCCTTGGCCATGCTTAGTGCCAGACCGATTGCAAACAGGCTGGCGGCTCCGGATCCCAGGATCGCGCCGGTGAAGCCATAATTTGATCCCAGCACCGTCAGCGCTGTTGTCGCGATCAGCAGGATCATGTTGCGCACGAACAGGCGTTTTGTAGAGCCTTCGACATAGCTTGCAGACCGAACATTGGCCTGCAATGTCTCGATCGCTTTCAAAGGGGCAAGCACCCAGATGACCTGTGCGGCGGCCAACCACTGGTAACCGGCCACGACAACGATCAAATGATTGGCAACCAAAGCCATGCCGACACTGGCAGGAACGATGATCCCAAAAGGATGGCGTTGACCTGTTCGAAGGCTTCCCGGCTGGACCCTCGGCCCTCGAGGTATTTGCAAGGCTTGGATAGACCACCCGTTCCAACGGGCCGATGATCTGGCTGGTGAACAGGATCACAAGGCGATAGCCAACCCTAAAAATCCCCGCATCGGCCAGACCCAGCATACTTCCGATGACAATCTGGGGCATGTTGTTGATCAGAAACTGGGTGATCTGGGCCCCCAGTGACCATGATGACACATCAATGCAGTCATGCCAGCATCGGAGCGTTAACCTAGGCCGCATCGGGGCAACGGAAAAGCTCCAGATGACCCGGATGACCTGAGTGATGACGCTGGCGACCACGATGGCCCAGTAATCACGCCAGATCCATGTGAGGCTGATGGCCATCAATGTATATGCAATTCGGCTGGTCGTTTCTTCCCCTGCGATGAAACCGAACCGGAGATCTCTTTCCAAAAGTGGGAAGCGTGTGCTCTTGATGGAACTTGCGATAGCGATGAAGCAGAGCGCGGGGATAAGCGATGTCAGTTCCGCAAGCCCAAAAATGTCATCAGAGGGCGCTGGCCCAGATCAGAGTGCCGAAAAGACGCCCAACAGCACCTGCATCGTGAACACGGTGTTCAGGTGATCGTCGGTGATCTCGGGCTGGCGGATCAGGATCATGGAAACGGCCCGCTGGACGATTTCCAGAAACGCGGCCGCGATTATGAAATAGGCAATGATCCCGAAATCCGTCGGCGTCAGAAGACGGGCCGTCACCACCAATGTCAAAACGCCCAGAAACTGGCTGAAAACACCCGACGCAAACAATGTTGCGGCCCCTGGTAAGGGTCGCGCTGTGATCGGGTGTGCCCGGGGCGATAGTCGCGCCTGGTTCAACTGGAGGCTTCAAAAGGTTTGCCTTTCCATACTCGGAACAAAAACTTATCAACGTGCCAATGTTTCTAATCTGGCTACCCTCAACGTCGCTTCAAAAAACCCGCACTTGCTGTTCTAGGAATTTAGTCGGCTGGCTGCTAGTCAAACCTGTAAGTATATTTTTGTGTTGAAATCGCATGTTTTTCCAGTTTCAGAGAGGTACACCATGTTTCAATCAGTACCGACGCGGCGAGTCGGCGCAGAATATCACATAGAAAAATGAAGTTTCGCCTCAGTGTCTCAGATTGGATTCTGACTGCGCAAGGGTAACAAGTAGAAGAGCCCGGAGTTTTCCGGACCCGGTGCCTGTTTTCAAGATGGTATAACAGTATGAAGATTGCGATTTTTGGTCTGGGATATGTGGGGTTCACGGCAGCGTGCTGTCTGACCCGTGAGGGGCATGAGGTGATCGGCGTCGATGTAAATGCCGACAAGGTCTCGGAAATCAATGCCGGGCAGCCTCCGATCAAGGAACCCAAGGTGGCCGAACTGCTGACCGAGGCGCTTGCAAAGAACCTGATCCGCGCCACGGTTGAAATCCCCGACCTGTCGGATGTGGATCTGGCCATCGTTTGCGTCGGCACGCCCAGTTCCACTGACGGGTCGCACAACATGAATTTCGTGGCCGAGGTGACGCGGCAGATTGCCAAGGCCGTTTCGCCCGACCGCGCGCGACCGCTGACCGTGGCGTACCGATCCACCTTCCGGCCGGGCACGGTGCGGCAGCTGATCGAGCCGATCTTCCAAAGCTATCTGGGCGAGCGAACGGCGCAGGCGATCGAGATTGTCTATAACCCCGAATTCCTGCGCGAGGCTTCGGCGGTGGATGATTTCTTCAACCCGCCCAAGATCGTTGTCGGCACGGCAGACGGAAATCGCTCGGCGGTGATGGACGAGATGCACGAAGGCCTGGATGCGCCGGTGTTCTATACCGCTTTTGAAGAGGCCGAGATCACCAAATTCGTCGACAACACACGCACGCGACCAAGGTGGCCTTTGCCAATGAGGTAGGCCGCATCTGTCACAGCATGGGCGTGTCGGCAAAACCATGCACGAGATTTTCGTCTCGGACACCAAGCTGAACATCTCGGCCTATTACACCCGTCCGGGGCGCGTTCGGGGGTCCTGCCTGCCCAAGGATGTGCGTGCGCTGCAACATATCGCCGGTGAGGTGGGGCGCATACGCATCTGATCGACAGCCTGTTGCAGACCAATCAGGCGCATAAAACCTATCAGGCGCAGGATATCATGGCGCGGCTGCCCGAAGGGGGCCGGGTGCTGATGGCCGGGCTGGCCTTCAAGGCCGGAACCGATGATCTGCGCGAAAGCCCCAATGTCGATATCGCCCGGCGCCTGTTGCAGGCGGGCTATCAGCTGTCGATCTATGATCCGGCCATCAAACCGGCCGATCTGCGGGGGCAGAACCTTGGTTATGCCTTACCCACCTGCCCAACGTGGGCAGCCTGCTGGTGGACCGCGCCACGGCCGAGGCCGGGCCTTGGGATCTGGTGGTCGGTTCAAACCGGATCGTGAATGATCTGAACCTGGGTGATGCAGAGGTGGTAAGAACCTATGAATATGACTAGCCCTGTGCCCGCCGTTCAGCCGATCTCGTTCGAAGAGCTGCGCCAGAGCCAGCCCCTGAAGGGCCTCAAGGTTCTGATCGTGGTGGAAAACCTCCCCGTCCCCTTTGACCGCCGCGTCTGGATGGAGGCGCGCACGCTGGCCGCCGCAGGCGCGCTGGTCTCGGTCATCTGCCCAACCGGCAAGGGCCATGAGGAACGCGTGGGAAGACGAGGGCATCAAGGTCTATCGCCACCCGCTGCCGCTGGATGCCAGCGGGGCGCTGGGGTATCTGTTGGAATATGGCGCGGCGCTGTTCTGGGAAAGCTGGCTGTCGCTGAAGATCAAATTCACCCGCGGCTTTCACGTCATCCATGGCTGCAACCCGCCCGATCTGATCTTTCTGGTGGCGCTGCCCTTCAAGCTGTTTGGCGTGCGCTATCTGTTCGATCACCACGACATCAACCCCGAGCTTTACGAGGCCAAGTTCAACAAGCGCGGTTTCTTCTGGAAACTGATGAAAACGTTCGAGCGGCTGACCTTTGCCTCGGCCCGTGTGTCGATTGCCACCAATGAAAGCTATCGCAAGATCGCCATCGAACGCGGCGGCATGGCGCCCGAGGATGTGTTTGTCGTCCGATCGGGCCCCGACCTCAGCCGGTTGCAGCATCTGCCGCCGAACCCGGCCTGGCGCAACGGGCGGAAATACATGGTGGGTTATGTCGGCGTCATGGGTGATCAGGAAGGGATCGACCTGCTGCTGGAATCCGTGGCGCATCTGGTCAAGGTTCAGGGCCGCGACGATATCCAGTTCTGCCTTGTGGGCGGGGGCCCCAGCCTGGACAAGCTGCGCGAACAATCTGCTGAAATGGGCCTGTCAGAGTATGTCACTTTCACTGGCCGCGCCCCGATCATGATCTGTTCGAGATCCTGTCAACCGCCGATGTCTGCGTGAACCCGGACCGGGTGAACGAGATGAACGACAAATCCACCATGAACAAGATCCTCGAATACATGGCCTTCGAGAAACCCATCGTTCAGTTCGACGTGACCGAAGGGCGGTTCTCGGCGCAGGAAGCCTCGCTTTACGCCAAGGCCAACGATCCGGTGGATATGGCCGACAAGATCACCGAATTGCTGGCCGATGACGAACGTCGTGCCGCCATGGGCCGCTATGGCCGCGCCCGGGTCGAGTCCGAAATGGCCTGGCCGCATCAGGTGCCCGCGCTGATCGCGGCGTATCAGCGGATCTGGAAGGGGTAGGGGTGAGTGTTGCTGCTGTGCAGCTTGTTTTCCGCTGCCTGTCCTTAAGTGTTTTTGTGGTGTCTTAGCCTTATGACTGGCGTTTCGATAAAATGTCAGAACAACACAGAACAGGGTGAGGGGCTCTATGTGAGGTCAGACGGGCGACTATTGGGAAGCTGACCTTGATACAAAACCCATGGCGCAGTTGTCGCAACGATCTCGAAACCATGTGTCTGCACAGGAGGCGTTTCTTTTGAGCAGATAACGATGGAATCGACTTCGGTATCCTGCAACAGGCTCAGAGCTGATGGCACTGTATGATCTGCACTCAAAGCAATACTGTGCACCATTTCATTTACTTGACTTAGTGGCCCAACTATCCGCAGCGGTTGTTGGGTGGGGTTGGCAAGGTTGGAACGGCGGTGCCGTTGAAAATCATGAGAAAGGACAGGGGCCTGCAACTGGGCTTGAAGACCCATGCATCCCGGGCGTCTTCAATATAAACCCCGGCCCCCAAGGTACGCGTATCGTGGCGGCTCAGCGCATCAAGATATGCGCTGTAGATCTTGCCATCCTGATACCATCCAACGGTCAGCATCAGGTTGCGCACCAGAAGCAGCCCGGCGATCGACGCAACGGCAGCCCGGCGTGATATCGGTTTCGCGTCGGGGTTCAGGGACAGGCTGGCCGCCAGAAGCGCCAACATCAAAAGCGGAATACGCTCGGCCAGATGCCCGACCCGAACAGGTTCGGGGTATGAGCAGGATCAGCACCCCGCACAACGCCGCGGCAAGTTTCATACGCCTGTCGATCTGCAATATCCCGGTCAAAGGCCACCGATCAAAAGGCCCCATAGAACCAGGCCAAAGCCCCAGTCGAAATTGCGCCATGTCGAGTCGGCAACACGCAGAATGCCATCCATTCTCAGATAGGCTTCGGTGCCCAGCCGACGCCATAAGGTGCCTTGCTCGGCATGAGCCAGAAGGTTGGTCACTGGCGTGATGACACCGCCTCCCGCAGTTTTTGTCTGAATGAACAATAAAGCTGGCGCAACGGCGATCAGGGCCAGTCGGGCGGCCCTGCGGATCAGTACACGGGGCCCATGTAGCCCGATGATAGGGCAAGCGACAGTTCGACCATACCCAGCAGCAGCCCCACAGCGCAAAGGCCAGTCCGTGAATGAAGAAAGAAGCAGCCCCAGACAGGCTGTGACGGTCAGTTGCCGGACGGGGCGGTCCTGTGTCGCAATCCAATAGCCGGTTGCGCCCAGCAGAACCCCCAACCCAAGCAGAAAATTCGAAAACCCCAGATCAGGATATGGTTATACGCGACCAGACCGGCCAGCAGCACGCTGAGCACCGGGAGGTGACCGTGCAGAACACGTGACAGGTACAAAATTCCCGCGAACGGGGCCGCAATGATCAGGCCAGCGATCAGCTTGGCACCCAAAAGCGGGGCAGCACTTTCATGATACCCGTGCCCAGAACATCCAGCCCGAGATTGGGCAGCAGTTGCCAAGCCGCCTCATAGTTCTGTTGCAGTGTGGTCGAGTCCGGAAGATTGGCCAGAATGTAGTAACGGGCGATATGAGCGTAGAAATCCGTCAGTGGCAGAACGGGTGTCACGCACAAGGGGATAAGGCTGGCAAGCAGAGTCAGTGCCAGAACTGGTCGCAGAGAACGGCTTTGAGGTGTCGTAATCATTTCTGCCGCAGGCACTTTCTAACCATATACTAGAAACTAAAAACTGATCCATCAGGTACCGATAGCACATCATTGTGCAATCTATTTTTCTTATCGCGACCACTCAAAATCCAACTGCGATGACTTGGCTTCAAAGGCTTAGAAGCCTGAGCGCCGAATTTCCTCCTCAAAACGGTACAAAGCGGGGCAGGCGGTTCAGGCTTGGCTCCATGAAACGTTGCAACCTTGCATCCGCATCCGCTTCGGTTTCACCGGGCAGGATGGGGGTCACAAACCGGACCAGAGCGCCATCGGTGCGCCCCATGGTGAAGCCGTCCTGAATAACGCTCATCTTGGCGCGGAAATCATTGACCATACGCTTGCCGCGCTGTTCGAACCAGTAATAGACCAGCTGTTTTGACAGCTCTTTCTGGATCACGGCGCGGTTGACCGTAAAGCGGCCATAAGGCGTGTTGCCGGGGTTGATCTCATACGGTTCAAGGCTGAAGATTTCCCAACCGCCCACCGGCAGGCACACTTCGGGCGAATGGATGCCGTCGCCGTCGGTCTGCTTGTCGTAAAGGCCACGAACATGTTCACGAAATCGCCCGATCCGGTGTTGATATAGGTGGCATTGAGGTAATCGCTGGCACCCAGAACCTGTTCTACCTGTGGATCCAACGTGGTGGGCGACCCGGACCAGGCCCAAGCTGCCGTGGATACAGTACAAACGGGTCACGTTCCACAGGCCGCACTTCGGAAGCGGGCCGCAGGGTCCAGGCGGTTGAAACCGTAAGCGTCAGAAGGGCCGCAACCGCCAGCGCCACCGATGCGCGAATGCCAAAGATACGCAAGGCAACAGAACCCAGCCCTGGGTATCCAGATCAATGGTCTCGGCAAAGGGTTGCGGATCGGCGCCAGACGCTGCAAGCCGATGGCCATCAGGAACAGAATGGCGACGCAGAGCAGGAAGATGATCCAGCCTTCAAAGAAATGCATGAAGCCTTCAGCCTGCTCGATGCCGTGCTGATTAACCAGCACGCCGATCACGCCAATGCGGATCGAGTTCATCAGCACGGTCAGAGGGGCCGCCGAAACCAGCAAAACCACCTTGTGCCAGATCGGGCCACGGTAAAGCAGGGCAAAGAGATACGAGAAGCTCAGGATCGGGAACAGATAGCGCAGCCCGGAACAGGCCTCGGCCACCTGCAGTTTGTAGACCCCCAGATCGATGATGTTGCCTTCGATGAAAACCGAAACACCGGCCATCTGCACGAACCAGACGCCCAGTTCGGACGAAATCCATTGCAGGAAGATCGTGAGCTTCCAATAGACGAACTGCGGCAGCGGCAGCATGAACACCAGATGCAGCACGGGCAGCTGGTGGTATTTGCCCCGCTGCCAGCCGAACACGGTCAGCATGACGCCGCCCACCCAGATGATCATGGCATAGGTGACGATATCGGGAATACGGGCCAGGTTGCCCAGAATGGCGATGATCAGGGCCACGGCAATCACAAGCACGCCCGGCCAGCGATCATGCACAACCGGGTTGGGGGCGGCATATCCCGCAATTCACGCAGGAACAGATACAGCGAGATGATCGGGATCAGCGGGCCATGGCTGTATTCGGGGTGCTCGTGCGGCGCCCAGAGACACGATCCCGATCCAGAAGACGGGTACCGATCCAAGCAGCAGCAGGACAAACCAGAACAGCCCGACGGTGTTCAGGACCGGCAAGCCTCTTCTGGCCGCTTCAAGGATATTACTGCGGCTGTTTTTCGAATCGAGGTGATGCATCACGGTCCATCATGCACAATAAGGTGTGGCCTGAAATTATGACGGCTCAAGTTCCCGCTATTTTGATCCGTTTTCGGGACATTGGGCGCGGGATGTCCTGATTGTCGATATCATGAACCGCGTGAATGAACGTCAGGGTTTGAGAGAAAAGCGTCGGCCCAAAGTCAGAAAGACCGAGTTTGAAGTTGCCTTAAAGCCGTTCTGATCGTCCATTTCATATTGGTACCCCACGTTTACAGCCCAGTCTTTCGTGACCGCCCGTGTATAGGACGCACTGAACGTACCGCGCTGGCGCGGGTTGGGTTGACTGGTTCCCTCGTCTTCCTGGTCGATGTAATCGACGCTGAAAGACAGACCCGATACCGGGTTGATGAAATAGTCATATGTCAGAAACACCAATGTTTCACGTGTTTCTATGCTCTGCGTACTGGTGCCGACCCGGCGTTGCACCGTTGCTCCGATCCGGGAACTGGCCAGCTGATAGCTGTAGTCGAGCTGCCCGATCGGTGTGACTTCGTCGAATGGTCCTCTGGTCAGGCCCAGGTTGAAGCTGAATAGTCCGTTGGCGCGCTGAAAACTGCGGCCGGCCGTTGCGTTTATCCGTGACCCATTGACCCCGAATGTCTGGTCAATCTGAAAATCCGCCGAACCATCTGGCAGGGTTTTGTTCCATGCGAAATCCCAGACGAAATCCTCGGTCACGGTGTTGGTATTGGTTGTGCGCTGCGTGTCATCCACCTGACTGTAACCGATATTCGCACTGACGGTGGTGACAGGGGATATGTCATAGGTCCCCCTACTGTCACAACCGTTGTTTGCTCATCGGTTCGCACGTTGTCTTCTGCCGAGAAATCAGTGTAGCCGAGACGCAAGTTGGCTTGGAAAACCGGTGACACCCGCAATGTCGTGATCGCAGTGTAATCGCTTGATTTGTTGTCGAACAGGTTCGGATCGATCGTGTTTGTATAAGTGCGTTCGCTATAGCTGTAGATGAATTGGAACCCGATTGGATCATTCAGGCCGGTTTGCCAATTCAGGTTGCCCAAGGAGTTGACCTGATCCCCGATGGTTCCGGTCACATCGGCGGCATCGATTCTGCCATCCAGATTGGTGTCGGTCAGTGAACGATTAAAAGCCAGATCCTGTTCGCGGTAATCCAATAGCAGGTCAAGCTGGCTGTTCTGGCGCGACCGCTGATACGACAGGCGGGCAGACGGGTCCGCAAAGCTGGAATCCGTCCCGATAATCGGCTCATTGGCGATCCGGTACAGTCCGGAAAGGTCAAGAGCCAATCTCGAATCCGAGGTCTGCTTCAGAATACCCAATGCCAGCGTATTCTCCCACCAGGTCGTGGACCCAAGCGAAGGATCGGTCAGGCGAAGATTGCTGTCATGTCTAAGCGACGAGAGATAATCCAGGGTCACACTCAGGCCGGTCCCGGTCCCAATCTGCTGACCGGTCGGCAGGCCGACCCTTCGGGCCGGGTTTCGCTGTGCCCGTTGTGCGATCAATTGCTGGCTGGGTGTCTGCTGCACAACTGTCGGTGCGACGGTTGTCTGCTGCACGGATGTTTGCTGTGTCGAGGTTTGTGTTTGCTGCGCAGTCGTTTGCTGTGTCGAGGCCTGCTGCCCGACAGCTGGTGTAAACGAACTTATGACAGCGATCCCGCCCCCAGAATGGTGGACAGCCTGCTCCTGGATTTCCCACCTGTATCAGCCCCTATTCGAACAAGCGGCGTGCTGGTACGACAACCACGTCTCCGGGTCTAAGCACTGTATTGCCTTGGATGCCACCGCCCGAGCCTTTGTAGTTATAGGTGTATTTTCTCATCACGCCTGTTTTACTGTCAGCCCGGCGCAATTCGATGCGCTTGCGAGCCGCGAAATTGGTCAGACCACCGGCCTGAGCCAAAACCTGAAGAATTGTCGTGCCTTCGGTTGCCAGATGCTTGCCGGGCACATTGACCTCACCCATGATGAAAACATCGATGGTTGGTCCGGATGCGGCCTGTCCGCCCAGAAGCGGCGGCGGAGCCAGCGACGCCACTGAAATAAAGACTGTCGGCGGCGTATTGAAATTCGAGGCCAACGCCGATGAGAGCGACGCGCTTAATCCGCTGGTCGACTGACCGGCCGCACGGATCGAGCCGGCAAGCGGAAAGTTGATGGACCCGTCCGGCAGAACCAGAATGGTCCGATTCAGGGTGGGGTCTTCGAGAACTTCAACCTGCAGCGCATCACCCGGTTGGATTTGATAGGATTGCGCCCATGATGCGGTGGCCGCGATCATGGTAAGGGCAAGAGCGATTAATGACCCGATGACTGTACGCATATTCAAATCTCTCACTTTTTCCTACTTATGCCTTCCCACAAGCTGCAAAACAATCAGCAGGAGTCTGATACATACAAGATGCGGCAGAAATGCAGCGGCGTCATTAGCTCTGTGTTAGTGGCTGTTGGTGGGTACAGCGTTCAGCTGTTCAATCTCAGCCTCTACCAATGACGCTATTTCCGTAGAAGCCCCGCTGAAAGCCCTGGCCTTATGGAAAGACGCAGCGCATCTTCGTTCCGCTCCAAAGCCGCATATGTTCTCCCCAGATGATATAGTACCGTGGGATGTTCAGGAACGCCGCTGCCGCAGGTTCAAGATAGGCGGCGGCCTCTTCATAATTTCCCACCCGGTAGGCGACCCAGCCATATGTTTCTTGGAAGGCCGGTTCCTGTGTGCCACGCAGACGTTGCGCCAAAACCTGTGCGCGCCGCAGACTCTCCTCATCGTTGCGATATGTTGTCAGCAGGCTTGCAAGATTGTTGGCTACAATCAGAGAGCGATTGGTGATCGGATAAAGCTTTTCGTATGTTGCGATTGCCTGGTCCAGATCCCCGCTGCGTTCGTAATCCGTCGCCTGCAGCATGAGCAAGGCCGGGTTTTCAGGCAGATTGGCCAATGCCTCGGTCAGAATTTCCCTAGCCTGATCGGGAGCGTTCCGTTCCGTTGCCAATCCGTGCAGCGCAATCCATGCCCGCGTCGTAGTCGGATATTCCTCAAGAATGACACGGTAGAGCTGCTCAGCCTCACCGCGGTCGCCTTCACTGATCAACGCGCGGGCTTTGATCAGGCGGATTGGCAAAGAATCCGGGTCTTCTGCAAGCAACTGGTCAAGATGGGCGAAGGCTTCGGCCGTCTGCCCCTTTGTAAGCATCAGGCGAACAAGCGCGATATCGGCGGGCAGGCCAAATTCGGGATCATCCGCCAGCTCGTTCAGGAAAGAGGTCAGCTCATGTGTGCGTTGCTGTGCGGCCAGCATGTGCGCCCTGAGCTCATTCGCGGAGCGCCGTGTTCCCGGGCTGTCCAGATCCCTGATGGCATGAAGGACGGTTTCCAGGCGGTCCCAATCCTGCATGCTCAGATATACTTCTCCCAACAAAAGCAGAAGCTCGGAATGTTCCGGAGTCTGGCGCAGGGCTTGGGCCAAAACACGTTCGGCGATCACCAGATCACCTTCCGCGATCAGAAATCGGACATAGCGCAGCGTTTCGTCCGGTGCGTTCCCCGAAATTTCCGTCGCCAGCGCCAGCATCTCGCCCATCAGTTCTCTGTCTCCGTTGCGCTCATGCGCCTGGCCATCAGGGTCATCAATTGCGGGTCACGGGGCGCCTGACCGAGCGCTTCGCGCAAAAGCACAATCGCATCGCCGGTCTTGTCCTCGTCAATCAGCCAGGACGCCTTGAACTTGAGAGCGCTGACCGGGCTGCATCCTCGGACAGGACTTTTTCAACCAAAGCGCGGGCTTCATCGGGCTGGCTGACCTGGAACAGCATGAGGGCAAATTCTACCTCACTAGCGCGGGTCTGTATGTTTCTTTCCGCGCCTTCCAGCAGTGTTCTGCATCTCGGCGATCGCGGCTTGTTCATCACCCGATCGGAATTTCAGCGCTGCACGCACCGTCTTGAATTGGAACGTGTTCGGGCCGTTCTGAGCGATGATCGTATCCAGCTCGGCAATTGCCGCTGCAGAGTCGCGGTTATCGTTCAGAAAGGCGATCAACCGCTGTGTCGGCATGTGATCTTCAGCGAGCGGATCCACCTCAGCCCGCAGCATCTGTTCTGCCGCATCCAGATTCCCCTGATCGATATAATGTTCCACAAGCAACTGCTCGACGCCCTCATCGTCAGGGAATGTCACGGCCATCTGCCGAAGAAACGTCTCGATTTCTGCGGGCATATCCAGTTCCTGAAGTGCGCGGAGCCGGATTCCATAAAGGCTTTCTTCCATTGGATCGGTGGCTATGGCCACCTCTGTTTCCTCCAGAACACCGGGCCAGTCCTCATCGCGGATCAGATGGTCAATTACGATCTGGCGCGCGGTCATCAGTTCCGGATGGCTTTTGATCATCTCGCGGGCCCTATGGACGGCGACATCCACACCTGCGAAATCCCCATCCCTGACCGCGTCGGTATAAGCCAGCATATTATTGATGGATTTGATTTCGATATCATCCGGAGCCAGAGCACTTGCCAATGCGCCGTGACGCCTGACATCTTCCCAATTCCCCACTTCCAGAGCCATCTCGGCAAGGTTCCGATGGCCCTCAAGGTTGTCTGGGTACTGTTCTATCAGCCGCAGATACTGACCATATGCAACCGGGATGTTGCCGCGCTCGCGCTCCACCTGGCAAAGGTCAGTCGCGCTTCTTTATGCTGGCCGTTGAGGTTGAAAACATTTCTGAACTCAACAAGTGCGCGCTCGACATCACCGGCTTCCAGATGGGCCAACCCGGCCGGAAATGCGCTTCGGCCCGCTCCTCGGCCGAGTCGCACGCGCTCAGCAGGAGCGTCGCCGCAAAAGAGCTGCGATCAGCCGTGCGCCAATAGGAGGTACGATCCAGTTCATTGCTGTTCTCCTGCAAAACTTAAGGAAAAAGCATACAACCAATCAACCTGTTCGGCTGCATGGCCCGTTCTCAGCAACCCGTGCCGCGCAGGACCACAAAAATGGTCCGGAACACGATTGAAACATCTGTACTGAACGACATGCTTTTCCAATACTCGGTATCGTGAAACGCACGCTCAGCAAATGTGGACTGATTGCGTTTCGAAACCTGCCAGGGTCCCGAAAGGCCGGGACGCATGGCGGTATAGAATTTTCTGGATAAAGCTCTTTCTGGTTCACCATCATCGGGCGGGGACCGACCACGGACATTTCACCTACAAAAACGTTCCAGAACTGCGGCAGCTCATCCATCGAGGATTTGCGCAGGAAAGTTCCGAATTTGATGATACGCGGGTCATTGCGCAGCTTCTGATCGCGGTCCCATTCTTCCTGGCTTCGGGGTTCTTCGCCAGATGCTCCTGCAGCACGGTTTCAGCATCATGCACCATGGTGCGCAATTTAAGCATCTTGAAGGCTTTGCCATTCTTGCCGACACGTTCCTGCCGATAAAACGGGGTCACGCCCTGACACGCAAGAAACGCGGCCAGCAACAGCACCACCGGCACGACAAAAGGCGCTGCAAGCACTGCGAACGCTATGTCAAAAGACGCTTGCCTCCGCTTCTGTATATCCCTGGATATGACACTGTGGCAGGCACAACAGAAATACCGGAGTAGCCCGCGCCAGCGTTGGCCACTTCTTTCGAATGACTTGTCACTATTTAAACCCCAACACACACAAACACTCATGAACCACTTACCAAACTCAGGAACCGAACACGCTCGACCTCAACTACATATATTTAAAATCTTATATTTCTATACCACTTCGACCCTGCACTTACTCACTTGCGAGGTCGCTTTCCCGTATACAACTGTTAACAAATTCCACCTGCCTTGCAAAACATTAATGCTGGCGAACGTGTTCTCTGGTCGCTGAATGCAGGTGCTTTTTACGGTATCATGAAGCTGCGACCAATTGATCGGCCGCAAATTCATGAACTTTCGTTTCCTGCGGGACACAATGGGCAAGAATTTAGATCTTTAGGTTTGATTCCCGCCCTAGAATCTCTTTTAATGTGTGATCACAGCAGGTTCTGATTGCCTCTTTCTCGGTCAACTCAATAAGGGCGCAACGGAAACAATCGCGCCGATCACCTCAGATTGAGAAAGCGGAAAGGTCAATTCACCGCGTGTGCAGTTTAGTGGTGCCTGCTATCTTGATTTTGTGACAAACTAGTACCCAAGTACTTTTTGTTTATGTGATGTGTTCTTTGTGTAAGGGATTTCTGGTGGTTCAGAGCATGAGTTTGGATAATCTCCGGGGGCCAGTACGAGGTTTGACAAGGCAGAAGGCAACCGAGGTGCAATGGCGTCCAGCGACGGGTTTTATCTAGATTATTTCGGGCTTGACCGACGGCCCTTCACGCTGCTTCCGGATCCCGGATTCATGTACTGGTCGCCGCTGCACAAGCGCGGTTACTCGGTCCTGCAATTCGGCATCATGAGTTGTGCGCCCATCACCGTGCTGACCGGGAAATCGGGGCCGGGAAAACAACCCTGATACAGCATCTCCTCAGCGAGATGGAGCAGTCGATCACCGTAGGGTTGATCTCGAATGCGCAGGGCGGTCGCGGAGAGCTGCTGCAATGGGTCCTGCACGCGCTGGGTCTGCCGATCGAGGCGGATGCAAGCTATGTACAGATATTCCGGGCGCTGCAGGATTTCCTGGTCGCGGAATATGCCGAGGGCCGGCGGGTGGTTCTGATCTTTGACGAAGCGCAGAACCTGACCGTCGAAGGGTTGGAAGAAATCCGGATGCTGACCAATATCAACTCGAATACGGATGAGCTGATCCAGCTTGTTCTGGTTGGTCAGCCTGAATTGCGCGACATGGTTCTTGATCCCAAGATGCGCCAGCTGACACAGCGCGTTGCCGCAAGTTTTCATCTTGAACGGATGGATGAGTCTTCGGTCAAAGCCTATATCAGACATAGGATGAAAACGGCTGGCGGTTCAGGCGATGAGTTCACCGAAGAGGCCTGCAAGCAGATTTTCACACAAACGCGCGGTGTTCCGCGACTTGTAAATCAGTTCTGCGACTTTGCCCTGCTTTATGCCTGGACGAATGAGGCCGAGAAGGTGGATGAAGAGGTTGTGGAGCAAGTGGTCAAAGATGGCGTGTTCTTTGGCGGAAACTCACTCGAGAAGGAGCTGACAGTCTGATATGGGCCCGGTTCGCTATTACTTTTCCATTTTCCTGAGGCGGTTTCCGTATTTCCTGATCGTCGCCCTGATCGTGTCTGTAGCGTCATTCATTGTCGCTAGAGCATTGCCGCCACGTATGTCTCGACGATGCGCCTTATTGTTGAATCGCCTCAGATTCCGGGCAATTTGGCTGCCAGCACCGTCACGACACCTGCAGCGGAACAGCTTCAGATCATCGAACAGCGCCTGCTGACCCGTCCGATCCTTCTGGAAATCGCGCGCGAGTTTCAGGTTCTGCCCGACCAGGATGAAGCAAGCCCCGATCAGGTTGTCAAAGCCATGCGCAAGAACACCTCGATCTGGATTTCCAGCGGTCTCAATCAGGCCAATCTGATGACAATCAGTTTCGAGGCGCGAACCGGTCCGATCGCAGCTGGTGTGTTGAACGCGTATCTGACGGAAATCCAAAAGCTGGACGTCTCGTATCGCAAGGAGCGCGCGACCGACACGCTGGCCTTTTTCCAGCTGGAAGTTGACCGCCTGAGCAACGAGCTAAGCAGACGCAGCGCCCGCATTCTCGAGTTCAAGAATGATAATTCCGATGCGCTCCCCGACAGTCTGCAGTTCAGGCTGGCGCAGCAGGGGGCATTGCAGACCAATCTTGAACAGACGGATCAGCAGATTTTTCCCTTAAGTCACAGCGGGAAAATCTCATGAATATCTTCAGTTCGACAGGGCAGGTTGTCGGGCCTCCGCAACAAAACCAGACCCCGGCACAACAGCAGTTAAGTCAGCTGCAGTCACAGCTCGACAATCAGCTTGTGGTCTATTCCGAGAACAGCCCGCAGATCAAACTGCTGCGCGCCAGGATTGAAAAGCTTGAGAAAGTTGTAGCTGCCGAACAAGCAAACGCCCCGGCGCCATCTAACCAGACGGGAAATTCATCCCTTGACCTGCAACTGGCGCAGATCGACTCGCAGATTGCAGCGCTCGAAGATCAGCGCCGGGTGCTTCAGGACAGGCTCGACGCGCTGACCCTGACGATTGACCAGACCCCGGCCAACGCCATCACGCTTGCAGAACTGCAACGCGAACACGACAATATTCAGAACCAGTACAACGTCGCGATCAGTCGCCTGGCCGATGCTTCAACCGGGGAACGGATTGAGGTCACGTCCCAAGGGCAACGTATTTCCGTCATTGAGCATCCCTCTACGCCAAGCGAGCCTTCGAAACCCAACCGCCTGATGATTGCCGGAGGGGATCGGCCTTTGGTATCCTGCTGGGGCTGGGGCTGGTGGTTTTGCTGGAGGTCCTGAATCGGTCCGTGCGTCGGCCCGAAGACCTGATCAACAAGCTTGAGGTCTGGCCGATCGCCACGATTCCTATGCTCCATCACGCGGTGAAGTGTTGATGCAGCGCGCGGTATGGGGTGGGATCATACTGGCCATTCTAATCGGAGTGCCAGCCGGGGTCTGGGCGGTGCATACTTATTACCTGCCCCTCGATCTTATTACCGAGAGAGTGATGGATAAACTGGAGACATACTGGTGAGTATTGTTTCGATTGATTTGGTGAATGTGTGATGGACCGTCTTCAGAAAGCGATTCAAAAGGCGCGCGAGGAACGGCAGAGCCGCGAAAGCCCGCCGCCGGTCATGGAACAACCGCCCCGTCACGCCCCGTCAGAAGACACTCGTGACGCCCGGTGGCAAAGCGTGCCCGAGATACAGATCGACCCAAAGCTCGCAGTGCGCAACCGGCTTGCATCTCTGGCTGGCGGCGCGGACGCCACCCCTACGACATGTTGCGGACCAAGATGCTGCAGCAGATCTTGTCCAACAAATGGCGCAGGGTGGCATTGACCTCCCCGTACAGCGGGTGCGGCAAAAGCACGACGACGGCCAACCTGGCGTTCAGCCTGGGGCGGCAGGAAGATCTGCGGACGATCGTGATCGATTTCGACATGCGGCGCAGGGGCTGGCCGAGATTCTGAAGCAAACCGGCAACCACAGCATGGCCGACGTCATTCAGGGATCGGTGCCGTTTCACGAACATGCGCTGCGGTATGGCAAGAACGTGATTTTCGGGCTGAATTACACGCCCACGCGCAACCCGGCGGAAATCTTGCAAAGCCGACGGGCGATCGAATTTCTCGAACAGCTCGAGGCGGATTACAAACCCGACGTCATTCTGTTCGACACGCCCCCTGATGATGAGCGATGACAGCCACGGCTTTCTCAGGAATGTCGATTGTGCCCTGCTTCTGGCTGCGGCCGAAGAAACCAGCATCGACCATATCGACGTTTCCGAACAGCAACTGGCGGAACTGACCAGCGTCATGGGGATCGTGCTGAACAAATGCCGATACATCAGCGGGACGTTTGGCAATGAGTACGGATCCTACTGATACGGCTCCGGCCGATGCGGTGATCATTCCCCATTACAACGATTTGCCCCGGCTGGAACGATGTCTTCTTGCCCTGAGAGAGAACGATCTGACGGCGACCGAAATCGTTGTCGTTGACAATAACTCTCCGGTGTCGCTGGACACGATGCGCCAGGCCTTTCCCGAGGTGCGTTTCGTGGTGGAAACCCAAAAGGGCGCGGCCCATGCCCGCAATCGCGGGTTGCAGAAACCAGAGCGCCCCGGCTGTTTTTCATCGATGCCGATTGCGTACCCGCGCCGGACTGGTTGAGCGTCGGGCGTCAGGTCGCGGATCAGGCCGATCTGATTGGTGGCCGGGTAGATGTCTTTGACGAAACCCCGCCCCGCGCAGCGGCGCAGAAGCGTTCGAGGCCGTTTTTGCATTCAACTTCCGCAGGTATATCGAGGTTCAAGGGTTTTCCGGCGCCGGCAACCTGCTGACCCGGCGCGATGTGTTCGATGCGATCGGCGGGTTCATCAACGGTGTCTCGGAAGATCGGGAATGGACCATGCGCGCGGTCGCGCGCGGGTATAGCCTGATCTACCGGGACGACTTTCGTGTCAGCCATCCATCCCGGCAGAACTGGCCCGCGCTCAAGGCCAAGTGGCGGCGCACGACCCAAGAGGCATATCTGCTGCATGGCACCAACGCCGCCGCCCGCATGCGGTGGGCGATCCGTGGATTGGCCATGCCGGCCAGTGCAATTGTGCATACCCCGAAAATCCTTACCAGCGACAAGCTGGCCTCGGCGGGCGAAACCAGTCGGGCGGTCATCACGTTGTTCCGGCTCAGATGTCAGCGGATGATCTGGATGTTGCGCCAGGCAGCAGGTGGCGACATCTGATCAAAGAAAGGGACCGCGAAACGGCCCCTTGTCCTGTTTGTCAGGTTTGTGTGTCGCTCAGGCGGCCCTGCGGCGACGCGTCAGAGCCAGACCACCAAGCGCGGTCAGAAGCAGCAGACCACCGGCGGGCAGCGGAACTGGTGCGACGTCGAAATCAAACGTAACCGGCACCGGATTGCCATTGGCATCGGTCGCCCCTTGAGAGTTGGCCCAGCTAAACACCAAATTCTGGCTCAAGGTGTTCGGGCTGACGCTGCTGAACAGCGTGCTGAGTGTCGTCTGAACACCACCCAGAACCGACGTCGATGCCAGCACGTTGGCCGGATTCAAGGCGTCGACCCAGCTCACCGTCAGACCTGTGAACGTGCTCAGCAGATTGATGGTGATCGAAGCGTTCGCAACACCAAAAAGAGGATCAATCGGCGACTGGAAGTTGATCATGTAAGCCCCGGGTCCACCCATCGTGGAAACGGTACCGGAGAAGAGCGTGTCGGAGGTGATGTCATATCCACCCCCGGAAGAGGACCACCACCCGCTGACACCGAAGTCAGAGCGCTGGCCGATCCGGCCATCATCACAGCAGTAGCAAGCCCCGCCGCCATCATTTTAAAAGTTCTAAACATACAAAGTCCCACCTTTGATTTTTATACACACAACCCGCTCGAAATCTCGGCAGGGCACCTACTGCAATTATTAATAATTCATTTCTATTTGATTGCGAAGGATTTTCCTCGGAATTGTGGCTTTTTTGTCGCAAGGGCCCATTGCTCAGCACAATGGATACCTGAGTTACAGTTTGTTTCCTATCGTGAACCAGAATCACCCGAATAAGGCGAATCTGCGTCTGGAGAACATGCCGACTTTCCGGCGATTCCAAGCGTTTTCACATTGCACCAAGCATAATCCGAACCGGTTCAGGCAATGCAGAACCACGCCCGATCACTCTGTCATGAAATGCCGCCGGCACGTCTTTTCGCATGACGGGCGCCCCGTGCCGCACAAGGCAAGAAACAATACAAATCATTTCAGCGCACTGTCCACTTTCGGCCCGCGACAAGGGCCCTGCGGATCGCGACAGAAGGGAAAAAGGCCACAAACCCGGGTTCCGCCATATTTCTTCTTCGACGGTCCGAAAGTTTCGTGTAGCTTTGGATTGTTATTGTACCAAGTTCAGGCACGCATTTTCAATCGGAAGCCCTTGTTTAGCCGTTTGTCCATTGTGCCTGCCTATTTAGCGAGGAGACATTGCGCATGGGCGTTGGCCAGAACATAGCCGCTGAGAATGCGAACTGGACCTTTGGGGGCAGTGTTCCCGATACGTTTGTAGACCACATCAAATTGTCTGTTCCTCTTTATGAAATGGGTCACGGCCTGATCTGTCAGGTTTCCGATTTCTTCGTCCGCAATGACAGTCTCTGCTATGAAATCGGCACATCAACCGGAGAGTTGATCCGCAAGCTGGCAGAACATAATGCGGGAAAGCCTGACGCACGCTGGATCGGCATCGATGTCGAACCTGAAATGGTGAAAGTCGCCGAAGCTCATTGCGCGGATGTCCCGAACATTTCCATTCTTCATGACGATGCCCGTCATATGGAGATGGAAAAGGCGGACATGATCGTCAGCTATTATACAATGCAGTTCATCCCGCCCCGGTACCGGCAGGAACTGTTCACCAAAATCTACAACACCCTGAACTGGGGCGGTGCGTTTGTCATGTTCGAAAAGGTCCGGGGGCCGGATGCGCGGTTTCAGGATCTTGTGACCCAGCTCTACAACGAATTCAAAATCGGCAACGGATTCTCAAGCGAGGAAATCGTCGAAAAGGCGCGCAGCCTGAAAAGCGTGCTGGAGCCGTTTTCCACTCAGGGCAATCTGGATCTGCTGGGCCGGGCCGGTTTCAAGGATGTGATGAGTATTCAGAAGTATATTTGTTTTGAAGGTTTTCTTGCTATCAAATGATTGCTTAACGCCATGCCGGCAGAGACCGGAGTGGGATAACGCCGCTTATGGCCCGATTGATGGAGGCTGCCGAGGACGCTGATGAACGCGCCTGATTTTGATCCTTGTGAAATGGCACTGGAAGACGGGCTAAATGCAATAGTTGCTTGCTTTCAGCACACCGTACTTGTGGCGAAGCTGGTCGCAGAACGGATATGACCGTGTCGGCTCTTTCGGATAAGCCATCTTGGACGGTCGGGGCTTTCCTCCTGTTGATCGCGGCGCTGCTGGTTTGCCTGTCCGTTCTCATGATCAATGGCGGGCCGCTTTATTACTTCGATACCGGCAGTTACATCCGGCAGGGAAATGTGGCCTTGAGCAGTTTCCTTCCGCCGACAGCTGACAGCGTTGCGGCAGGTGTAACCCACACCGCCGATGAGGATAACACCGCAACCGGATCACGGTCACTGATCTATGGCCTCATCATGGCTGCGCTTGTTCGGATCGATGCCCTGTCCGTCCTTCCGGTATTGCATCTGGTTGCTACGCTGCTGGCCGTCTGGATGCTGGCGCGAACCGCTGGCCGGTCGCCGGGCGGGGCGCCAAACACAACCATCATGACCGCAGTGCCTTTGCTGGTGGCAGCCAGCACTTCATTGCCGTTTTATGTCGCCTATATGATGCCGGATATTTTTGCACCGGTGCTGCTGATCGTGATTGCCTCACTGACGGCCTTTGGGCGGATGATGCAAACCGGAACTGTTTTTGGTATCCAGTCTGGCCCTGTTCAGCGCCCTTCTGCACCCGTCTCATCTGGCGGTTGCGGCGTTAATGATACCTTTGTCGCTTTGGCCGCGCTCTGGGGGAAAGACCACGGCGCTGGCGCGCGACAATCTTGATGATGATGGTTCTGGCGCTGGCACTGGCCGAGCGCAAGGCCTTTCAGGTCACCGTGGAAATCGCCACCAACAAAGAGGTCGTCTATACGCCGCATATCACTGCGCGGCTCATCGTTGACGGGCCGGGCATGGATTATCTGGACGAGGTCTGCCCGAATGCCGAAGTGCCCACCTGCGCACTACACGAAGCGCTGTCGTGGTCAGATGATCCCTACAGGCTGACACCCTCCCATATCATTTTCGAACGCTCCCCCAACCTAGGTTCATTCCGGCTCATGTCACCCGAAGATCAGAAACGGGTTGCCCTGTCCCAACGGGAATTCGCCAAGGCGGTTTTCCTGTCCCGGCCTCTTTCCACCTCGTTGGCACTGGCCCGGAACGGCTATCAGCAGGTATTGCGCTATAGCATTGCCATGACGATCCCAACAGATGTGGAGCTGGAAAACGCCCGCTGGTTGGCCAGAATGGAAGATATCCGGCCCGATATGTTCCAAGGCGGTTCATTGTCTCAGGACAGGGGCTGGATAGAAACGGCCGATATCGTGCACGGCGTGACCTATGCCGTCTCTTTTGCCTTTATCGTTTTCATTCTGCTGCGGCCGGGTAGTGTGTCGCGTGACATGAAGCTGTTTGCGCTGTTCATCCTGATCGGAATAGCGGTCAACGCTCTGGTCTGCGGAGGAGTATCACAACCCGCGGATCGTTACGGCGCGCGTGATGTGGTTGTTGCCCTTTACAGCGGCATTTCTTTTCCTTGTTCAGCGCTCAGGCGCTTCGCGTATCATTGCCGGAGATCCTTCGTGAGTTCAGATCACCCCTTTCCATCAGCGTGGTCATGCCGGCCTACAATGCCGAACATCTGCTGCCGCGCGTTTTGCCGCCATTGATTGAAATGCTGAATACCGGTCAGGTGCAGCAGGTTCTGGTGGTGGATGACCAATCCCCGACGGCACCGCGGCGCTGGCACGGGAAATGGGCGCAACCGTGTTGACCACGCCCGTCAATGGCGGGCCAGGGCTGCCCGCAACCTGGCCGCCCAACAAGCCACGGGCGATATCCTGTGGTTCGTGGATTCCGATGTCATCGCCTGGCCGGACGGGCCTGACCATATTCGCCGGGCGATGTCCGAAGACAATGTGGGCGCCGTGTTCGGATCCTATGATGATGCCCCGGACGGGCAGGCCTGGTTTTCACGCTACAAGAACCTTCTGCACCGCTATCACCATCAACGCGCCCGCCGCGAGGCGCGCACCTTCTGGGCCGGGTGTGGCGCCATCCGGCGCGACGTGTTTCTTGAAGTCGGTGGCTTTGATGTCAAAACCTATGAGGTGCCTTCGATCGAGGATATCGAACTGGGTTACCGGATCGCGGCCACCGGTCGCCGTATCCTGGTCGAGCCGCTTTTGCAGGGCAAACACCTGAAGGTCTGGACCATCCGCAACAGCCTGAGCACGGATATCTTCTGCCGTGCCCTGCCACTGGCCCGGCTGATGATCTCGCGTGAGGGGTTGACCGATGACCTGAACACCTCGATGGCTGAACGTGCACGGGCCGCAATTGCCGGGCTGTTGCTGCTGTCGCTTCTGGCCCTGCCGTTCTGGCCGGGAAGCTGGCCTTTGCCTTTTGTGTTACTGGCCGCGGCCTTTGTCGCCAATCTGGATCTGGTGCGCGCCATGTCCGGGCATGGCGGGCCGTGGTTTGCGTTCAAATGTCTGCTCTACCATCAGGTCTATTACGTCTATTCGGCCACCATCTATGTCTGGTGCCTGTTCGAATATCACATGCTGGGGCAAAAGCAGAAACTGCGCGTCAAGCGCAGCTAAAGCGTCCGACGCAAAACCTGAATCGTGAGGGATTCCCAAAGCGCTGATTTGTGATTATGGGATGGCCCGCCCTTTTCGGCGGCGGCCTTCGGTATGGTCGCCTTGGTCAAAAAGGAAAGGAGCGGACCAATGTCGATTGTTACTCTTGGGATTGATTTGGGCAAGACGGTTTGCAGTCTTGTGGGTTTGGACGCGGCCGGTACGGTTGTCATGCGAAAGCGTCTTCGGCGCGCAGGCCTCGTCGCGTTTGTCCTGGCCTCGATCGATGTGTCGTCGCAATGGAGGCGTGCTGTGGCGCGCATCACTTAGGACGTGTGTTTTGTGGCTCCGGTTTTGATGTTCGGCTCATGTCGCCGGAATACGTCAAGCCCTATGTGAAGGCGCAGAAGAACGATGACCGCGACGCGGAGGCGATTGCTGAAGCGGCGACGCGGCCCACGATGCGGTTCGTCCGGATCAAGACCCAGCAACAGTCCGATGTTCAATCTCTGCATCGCGCGCGGTCTCGGCTGGTGTCGGAACGTACAGCTCTGATCAACAACCTGCGCTCTCTTTGCTGGAGCGCGGCATCACGGTCGCCCAGAGCCGCAAGAAACTCGAAGCGGAGCTGTCTGTCTTTGCCGATGAAGAGCACCCTGATCTTTCACCTCGTATTCGAAGGCTGATCGAAGACATGCGCGCACAATGGCGATCTCTGGACGAGCGGATATCTGCCTTTGACAAGGAGTTCGCGACAATGGCTCGAGAGGACGTTGCGGCGCAGCGCCTGATGAGCATACCGGGCATTGGCGCCATCAACGCGACCGCCTTTGTCGCAGCAGTTGGCAATGCTGAAGCTTTTGGACGTGGTCGCGATCTGGCGGCATGGCTTGGGCTCACCCCAAGGCAGGCCTCGACAGGCGGTCGGCAGAAGCTCTTGGGTATCTCAAAGCGCGGCAACAGATACTTGCGTAGCACACTGATCCATGGTGCGCGTTCGGTGTTGCACAGATTGGTCCATGAACCATCGCAACTGGGGGCTTGGCTCCGTGATCTATCGGCCCGTGCCCATAAAAATGTGGTCGTGGTGGCACTGGCAGCAAAGCTTGCGCGAACGATCTGGGCTCTGCTCAGGAAGGAACAAGGCTACCAGCGCGTGTTGGCAGCCTGACAAGACGGGCAACCGGCGAACGAAGCCGGCGACCCTGCCTGCGAGTGGTTGAGAGGAGATGGCCTGACAGTTGAGCGGCGGCGGCAAAACCTGGAGAAAGTGAATGGTCGTGACAGACCGTTGTGATTATGAGGATGCCGGCGCGCGAACCCCATCTTGGCCAGGCAAGACCCTGAGACCGGATACGTTGATGCAGACTGCGCAGAGCTTGATCCAAAAACAACTTGCAGACCGGGCGGGCCATACGTTCATCCTCTTTGGGAGGATGGATCGTGTCAGCACCTTTACCGAATGCGCTGCGGGCTCGGTTTCAGAAGTTGGTTGAAGAAGGGTTAAGTGGTCGCGCGGCGGCGTTGCGCTTGAAGCTCTCGCCTGCCACCGGGGCACGTTGGGGTCTTGCGATCCGACGAACTGGACAAGCCAGAGCTGCGCTTCAGGGTCGTCCGCGCGGCAAGGGTAAGCTTGATCCGCATCGCACCTTTCTGATCGAACTGATTGACCAGGACGGCGATATGACCATGCCCGAACTGGCCGGTGCGCTGGCGGATGCGACTGGCGTTCAGGCGCACCCCGATGCAATTGGCCGGTTCCTTCGTAAGCTGGGCTTCACGTACAAAAAGACATTGGTCGCGACGGAGCGACGCCGCGCAAGGGTAAGAAAGCAGCGCGACCATTGGTTCAAACACCGCCTGCCAGCCGTGTCGGCCCGACCGGATCACGTTGTCTTTATTGACGAGACCTCTGTCAAAACCAATCTGACCCGCCAGCGTGGCTGGTCTCAGAGAGGCGAGCGGCTGGTCATGGATGCGCCCTTTGGGTCATGGGGCACACAGACCTTCATCGCAGGCCTCAGCGCCGACGCGCTGATTGCACCTTGGGTCATCAAGGGCGCAATGGATGGCGAAGCTTTTGCGGCCTACGTCGAGCAGGTGCTGGTACCGGAACTGGAGCCAGGCACCGTTGTCATTCTGGACAACCTTGCCACGCACAAGAATGCCGCCGCTGCCAAAGCCATGCGCAACGCCGGATGCTGGTTCCTGTTCCTGCCGCCCTACAGCCCCGATCTCAACCCCATCGAGATGGCGTTTTCGAAACTCAAAGCGCACCTGCGCAGGATCGGGGCGCGAACATTCACCGACATGTTCCACGCTCTCACGGAAATCTGTGACCTCTTCTCACCCGAAGAGTGTTGGAACTACTTCAAGGCTGCCGGATATGCCTCAGGTTAAAGGTCGAGTGCTTTAGCTGACCGTACAACACGATAAACGACCGGAACTACAGCTTCACAGCGCAGTGCTTTTACGAAGACTCTTACCCGGTGACACCTTCTGATTACGTGTGGCTTCAAACTCTTCGTGATAGGACCGCTCAACATTGACATCCCAGACGTCATGATCCTCGCCCAGAATATTGCGCGCGGCGTACATCGCCGACAGCATGGAATGATCCTGGTTGTTGTAGCGGTGCAATCCATTGCGACCCACGGTCTGGAAGTTTTCCAGCGTCTTCAGCCAGTCGCTGACCGTGTCCAGGGCGTCCTTGTATTCGCTGTCATAGACCGGATAAGCCTTGGGCTGCCGGATAACTGCGTGATCGATGACATCACTGGCCTTGGCCAGACCAAGCTTTTCAAGCTCTTCACTGGCAAGATGCCTGAGATCCTCGTCACTTGAGGACCACAACCCGTCACCCTTCTGACAGAAATATTCCATCCCGATCGAGGCAGTGTTCTGATCGGGCAGCATTTCCGCGGACCAGGCGCGGAAATTCTGGATGCGACCCACCTTCACCTGCGGGCTGTGGATGTAGATCCAGTTGTCCGGGAACGGATCCGCGTGATCCAGGATCAGGGTCACGATCAGGAAATCACGATACCGCAGACGGTCTGCCGCCTCGACGACCTCGGGCGGTGGCGGCGGATCAAAAGCATGGATCAGATCACGAACGGCCATCGAATTGACGAACTCTTCACCCTCCACCCGCTCGGTGTGTTTTTCGCCATCTTCAGTCCAGTGGCGCACATCGATCGAGGTGACGCGATTGCCATCACGGTTCACCTGGATCACTTCGGAATGGGTTTCGACCGAGCCCCCTTTTCCCGGATCAGGTCACGGGTCTTTTCCACATCATGCCGGGGCCAGGCGTGGATACTGGAATTCCTCGATCAGGCTGGCGGTGTCATTGGCCCCCGAAATCGCATTCCAGACCGCCTTGGGCAGGGACAGGTTCTTGATCCGCTGCGCGGCCCAGTCGGCGCGGATTTCGGACGGCGGAATACCCCAGACCTTCTTGGTGTAGCTGTGGAAGAAATGCATGTAGAGCCGTCCGCCAAAACGGTTGATTACCCATTCTTCGAACGTGTCTTCCTGCGGCTTCGGCCGCAGCTTCCATTTGATAAAGCTGCCGATGATCTTGTAGGTCTCGTAGGGGCCGATATTGCCAAGGGCGTTGAAGATACGCAGCGGATAATCGTAGAATTTGTTGCGATAGAAGATGCGGCTCAGGCGTTGCACGGTGATGAAATCATCCCCCATCACCTCGTGCCACATATCCTCGACTTCGCGCACCTTGGTGAAAAACCGATGCCCGCCAATGTCGAAGCGATACCCTTTGTGCGTTTCGGTTCGCGAGATGCCACCAACCATGTCCGAGGCTTCGAACACCCGGGGAACATGTGTGTCGCTCAGTTTCTGAAGTTCATAGGCTGCTGTCAGCCCTGCTGGACCACCACCAATGACGACAACGGGAACAATATCTTTTTCAAATGACTAACACCCATACCAAAACACTGACCTAAAGCTACAAGAGGTTATCCGAGATTCACAACAAAATCCTGTCAGTCCCCGAAACGGGGCTCCTGCGCCTTTAGCTCCACCCCTTCCGCGCAGAAAAATCAACCATTCCGTTTGACGAACCGCACTTTCGCCCTTCTGTGCAAATCGATGACAGGCCAAACCGGGTCACCTGTGCCGAAAGCCGGTTTGGGCTTTGCGAAACCGACGGTCTTTCACACCGCCCGAAACAGCACGCGTTTTCCACAATGCCCTGAAACATAACGATGATTGCTGACTGGCACAGCCAGCCGAAACTCCCCGCCCGGAAGCGAAACATAGATTTGATCCACACACCTCTTGCACGGCGCCTGACCTGAACCATGACCGTTTTTTTCAGGCTGCGTCTGTGATGTCCTTCACTGTATCGACGGACCGAAAGGGCGCATCAACAATGCTGTGACTTTTCTCGCATTGTGTATAGTTGAGCGCCAGAGCAGCAGGAAATTCAGCACCTCCGACTCGTCGCTTGGTGAATCTTGACAGGGTGGCACCGCTGCCGTCCTAATACGTGAGAATGTTTGCAAAACCAGGTGTCTCAAACCTGGGGACGATGAGTGAATTGGTAGCCAGTCTCGTTGTTAACGAGGGAGCAATTTTATGAAGTGTGTTATTCTGGCCGGCGGCTTGGGAACCCGGCTCAGCGAAGAAACCGTCAAGATTCCAAAACCCATGGTCGAGATCGGCGGCAAACCGATCATCTGGCATATCATGAAAATCTACGCGGCACACGGCATCACGGATTTCATCGTCTGCCTCGGCTACAAGGGTTACGTGATCAAGGAATACTTCGCGAATTTCTTTCTGCACAGTTCAGACGTCACGATCGATCTGGCCAATGGCGGGCTTGAGATTGCAAACAGTAAATCGGAACCATGGCGCGTGACGCTGGTCGATACCGGAGAGGACAGCCAGACCGGGGGCGGCTGCGCCGTGTCATGCATCTTCTCAAGGATGAAGAGGCCTTTTGCCTGACCTATGGCGACGGTGTTGGTGATATCGACATTCGTGCCGGGATCGATTTTCATCGGGCGCATGGCAAGCTTGCAACCGTCACGGCAGTTCCTCCGCCCCGCCGCTTCGGCCAGCTCGAACTCCAAAGCAACCAAGTTCTGAATTTCTCCGAGAAACCCGTCGGAGATGGTGGGCTGATCAATGGCGGGTTTTTCGTGCTGTCCCCGAAAGTGGGCGATTACATTGACGGCGACAATACCGCTTGGGAACGCAGCCCCTAATAAATCTGACTCGCGATGGCGAGCTGATGGCCTTTGAACATAAAGGCTTCTGGCAGCCCATGGACACCATTCGCGAACGTCAGGAACTGGAAGAGCACTGGGCCACAGGCAATGCGCCGTGGAAAATCTGGGAATGAATGCGAGCGCGTTTTACGGACGCAGGGTGCTTGTAACCGGGCATACCGGCTTCAAAGGCGCCTGGCTGGCTGCCTGGCTGGCCGAGGCTGGTGCAGAAGTCGCCGGATACGCCCTTGCCCCCGAAACGAAACCCAATCTCTGGGCATTGCTGGATCAGCAAAATAAAGTCGGTCACCGGCGACCTGAATGATCGCGCAGCCTGGACCGGATCATCGCGGAAACCGACCCTGAATTCGTCTTTCATCTGGCGGCGCAATCCTGGTCCGGCGCTCTATCGCACTCCGGTTGAGACCTTCGCCACCAATGTTCTGGGTACAGTTCAGCTTTTGGACGCACTGCGTGCAGCCCCGAGCTTGCGCGCGGTGGTGGTGGCAACTTCGGACAAGGCCTACGAGAATGTCGAACAAGTCTGGGGCTATCGCGAAACCGACCCGATGGGCGGGCATGATCCGTATTCCGCATCGAAGGGTGCGACCGAAATAGCGGTCGCAGCAATGCGGCGCAGCTATTATTCACCGGATGCTGCCGATCCACATCCGGCCCGGATTGCCAGCGCACGCGCGGGCAATGTCATTGGCGGTGGCGACTGGGCCGAAGACCGTTTGGTTCCCGATATCGTGCGCGGCTGTCTGAGCGATGAAGGACGCGTCGTATTACGCTATCCCGGCGCAATCCGCCCTGGCAACATGTTCTGGAACCTCTCAGGGGTACATGATGCTGGCCCAGAAGCTCGAACAGGACGGTGCCTTCGCAGCGGGATGGAATTTTGGCCCCGAACGTGACGATGAACGCCCGGTTCTGGATGTGGCCCAGGCGGTCATCAAGGCGCTTGGGCAGGGCCGGATCAATATCGACACCCCGGCGGATGCGCCGCATGAGGCCAAGATGCTCCGGCTGGATGTATCGCAGGCGCGTGCACTGCTTGGCTGGCGCCCGGTCCTGAGTTTTGACGACACCGTCAGGCTGACGGCAGACTGGTATGCGGGCTGGGCCCGCGGCACTCCGGCAACCGAGCTGTGCCATGCCCAGATTGCCGAATTCGAAACACTGAGCATGAGACAGGTATGACCGGCACGACCCATCCCACCTGCCGCCATTGCGGCGCGGACCTTGAGATGACGCTTGTCGATCTCGGACTGTCCCCTCTGGCCAATTCCTATGTCGACCCCGCGAAAGCGGACACGGACCCGGTCTATCCGTTGCACGCCCGCGTGTGCACCGAATGCTGGTTGGTTCAGGTGGATGATGTCGTACCGGCGGAAGAGATTTTTCGACCGATTACGCCTATTTCTCCAGCTTCTCGGACAGCTGGCTGGCCCATTGCCGGGATTACGTGGAAAAAATGGTCAATCGGTTCGATCTCGGGCCGGACGATCTGGTGATCGAGATCGCCTCGAATGACGGGTATCTGCTGCAGTATTTCGTTGAAAAAGGCATCCCGGTTCTGGGGATCGAGCCATCAGGCAATGTGGCAGCGGCGGCACAGGAAAGGGTGTGCGCACGCTGATCGATTATTTCGGCGAGGCGCTGGCCCGCAAGGTGGCCGCGACCGAGAAACCTCCGGCGCTGATCGCATCGGCCAATGTGCTGGCGCATGTGCCTGACATCAACGATTTCGTCGCCGGGATCGCCACGCTTCTGACCGGCGATGCGGTCTATACGGTCGAATTTCCGCATCTTCTGAACCTGATCAGAGAAGTGCAATTCGACACGATCTATCACGAACATTACTCCTATCTGTCGCTGCTGGCGGTGGAAAAGATTTTTGCCAAGGCGGGCCTGCGTGTCTTCGACGTCGAGGAACTGCCCACCCATGGCGGTTCGCTGCGGGTGTTCGCCTGCCTTGAGGGTGCCAGCCATCCCGAAGGGCCCGGTCTGGCCAAGGTCCGCGCGGATGAGGCTGCGGCGCAGTTCGACCGACCTGAGGGCTATATGAATTTCACCATTCAGGTCGAAGCGCTGCGCGACGGGCTGCTTGGCTTCCTGCGCGAAGCAAATGCCGGGTGACACCATTGCGGCCTATGGCGCCGCCGCCAAGGGCAACACGCTGCTGAACTATGCCGGGATCGGCCCCGACCTGATCTCTTACTGCGTTGATCGCAACCCGGCCAAGCAGAACACGCTGCTGCCCGGCAGCCATATCCCCGTGCATGGGGTCGAAGCCCTGCGCGAGACGCCGCCGGATTACGTGCTGATCCTGCCTGGAACATCCGGGACGAAGTCACGGATCAACTGTCCGACCTGAAGGCACATGGCACCCGCTTCGTAACGGCCGTGCCAGAGATCAGGATCAGCTGATGGCACGGGTTCTGCTGACGGGCGCAACCGGATTGATCGGGCGCGCGACAGCCACGGCTCTGACAGAGGCGGGCCACGAGGTGGTGACGCTGGGCCGCAACCCGGCAAGCGACATCACCTGCGATCTGCTGGACCCCGATGCCATCACGACAGCCCTTGAAACAGCCCGCGCCAGCTATCTGGTGCATCTGGCCTGGCATGACGGCGCGCGCGACCGCTGGACTTCTGGGGCCAATCTGGACTGGATGGCCGCCACCCTGCATCTGGTGCGGAGTTTGCACGCACAGGAGGCCAGCGTGCCGTCTGCGCCGGAAGCTGTGCTGAATATGACTGGTCGGTACCGGAGCTGATCGAAACCAGCCCCTGCGCCCCGCACCCTTTATGGGGCGGCCAAGGCCGGAACCGGTCTGGCACTGTGCGCGGGCCAGCAGACGCTTGGCCTGTCCCGGCATGGGCCCGCATCTTTTTGTCTACGGGCCGGATGAACCGCCGGGGCGACTGTTTGGCGATCTGATGTCAAACCTCGGGGCGGGACGGCCGGTTGATTGCACCGACGGGCGGCAGGAGCGGGATTTCCTGCATGTCGATGATCTTGCCCGCGCCTTGTTGCGCGTGCTGGAAAGCGATCTGACCGGCCCGGTCAATGTCGCCAGCGGTACGGCGACCCCGGTTCGAGACCTGATTGCAGAGGTGGCAAACCAGATGCACCGGTCCGATCTGATCCGCTTGGGCACCATCGCCCGCGCAGCGGACGATCCGCCCCGGCTGACGGCGGACGTGACCCGGTTGCGGGACGAGACCGGTTTTATGCCACAATATGACATTGCTTCCGGAGTCGCCCGGTGTCTTCGGTCAAGGGAGGAGGCCGTATGAAATCTTCATCCTTTCTACGCAAGCAATCCTTCATGCTTTTTGCCCTGGTCGGCATCGTGAATACGGCCTTCGGGTATGCGGTTTTCTCGGTTCTGAGCCTGTCGGGGTTGCCCGCACAGGCGGCTCTGCGATCTCGTTCGTCATCGGCGTGTTGTGGAATTTCATGACCCACGCCCGGATCGTATTCGACACCAAAGGGTTCAGGAAATTGCCCTTCTACCTGCTGGCATATGTCATGGTTTACGTTTTCAACGCCTTTTCGCTCGAAGCTCTTCTGAGCACGGGACTGCATCCGATCCTTGCACAGGGCCTGCTGGTTCTGCCCGCGGCCGTTCTGGCATTCATCCTTGTTTCCCGGGCGCTGACCGATCGCTTCCCGTGGCAGCAGGAGGTCTGATATAATGCCTCAAAACTACAGACATAAACACTTTCGATCCGTAACCGGTCCATCTGATATATAGTAGGATATGGACTGTTAAATGTATTTGGTACCAGTGCTGGAAGGATAATCGTCAATGCGTCTTTATCTTGCTGATCTTGGACATAACCTCGTTACTGCCACGTCGGACACCTACCCGTTGGGTGTTGGAAATCTTGCAACCTATGCCCAAGCTCATGCAAAAAGCCCGACACCGATTGAGGTCGCGATCTTTCGTGATCCGCAGGAATTCAAAGCGGCCGTCGACACAGCTCCGCCCGATGTGGTCGGCTTTTCCAGCTATTCCGGAACCACCATCTGGCCCTGTCCTTTGCCGACTACGTCAAGGCGGTCAATCCCAACAGCCTGACCCTGATGGGTGGTCCCAACTTTCCGCTGACCGAAGAAGAGCAGGACAGCTGGATCCGGACCATGCCGCAGATCGACATGCATGTGCGCGGCCCCACCTATGAGGGAGCGCGCGTTCCTCAGCACGCTGCAACGCTTCATCGATGTCGGCGCCCGACGCGAAGGCATGTGGGAAGAGGCCGTCGATGGCGCGCTTTACGTGCACCCAAAAACCGGAGAGATCCTGCGCGGGGCCGAGCCGCCCCGCATCCGCGATCTGGATGAAATCCCCTCGCCCTATCTGGCCGGGTTGATGGACAAGTTCTTTGACACCGGCCTGTTTGCACTGATGCAACTGGCACGGGGCTGCCCGTTCACCTGCGCGTTCTGCAATTCGGCGGTCAAATCGAACTCGAAGGTGTTCCGCCATTCGTTTGAACGCACCAAGGCCGATCTGGATTACGTCGTCGCCCGCATCAACCATGCCAGCCCGCTGTGCTTTGCGGATGACAATTTCGGCATGTATGTGCAGGACGAAGAGGTGGCCGATTACCGGGCCATCTGATGGATCGGTACGACTGGCCCAAATACATCCGGACAACCACGGGCAAGAACCGCGGCGACCGGATCATCAAGGTGATGCGCAAGGCCAAGGGCCGGTTGCCGATGACCTCGTCGGTTCAGTCTCTGAATCCGGAAGTTCTGAAGAACATCAAACGCGACAATATCAGCCTGGACACCTATGCCGAGGTACAGCAGGAGCTGCATTCAAAGGGCATGCAATCCTATGGCGAGCTGATCCTGTGCATGCCCGGTGAAACCCGGGAATCCTTCATGGATGCCGTCGATCAGCTGATCGAAACCGGCGTCAGCCGGGTCGCGGCGCACCAGTTGATGCTGCTGCACGGCGCACCGCTGGCCAACCCCGACAGCCGCGAGAAATTCGGCTTCAAAACCCTCCATCGCGTGGTTGCCCGATGCCTGGCAAATATACCGGCCCAACCGTGGTCGAGACCGAGGAAATGGTGGTCCAGTCCGAGAATTTCTCGTTCCAGGATTATCTGGACACCCGTGTTTTCCATCTGCTGCTGACGATCTTCTATTACGAAGACAATTTCGAAGAAGCCTTCCGGCTGGCGCGGTCCCGTGGCATCCGGCCCTTCCTGATCGTCAAGCATATGCAGGACATTCTCGATCAGGCCCCCAAACCCTTCCGGGATGCGGTGGCCGGTTATCTGGAGGAAAACCAGCAGGAGCTGTTTGAAACCCGGGCCGATTGTGTCGCCGGCGCAGGAAAATTATGATGATCTGATTAGCAGCGAATTGGGGGCAATCTGCTCAGCAAATATTCGATGATTGGCCGGTTCATCGTGCTGGACGAAGCACTTGATTTCCTGAAACGGGCCATCAGCGACCTTCTGGACAAGGACGACCACGAAGCGCACGAGATGCTCGACACGATCATCAATTACTACAGCGCCGTGATGCTGCATGTGCCCTTCTCGGAAACCCGGAACACGAACCCGTCTGGAGCTCGTCTTTCGATGTCGAGGCCTGGAGGAATTCGGGATATCAGGGCGTGCTGCAGGATTACCAGTTCGATGCCCCCGCGAGTTCCAGACCCAGGTCGATCAAAGGGTGAAAACCACCTTGCTGTCGCGGATCGAAACCTTTGGCGAACATGCCTCGGGGCTGGGCCGGTTTACCCGAACGATGTTCGCCAATGATTTCCGGCGCAACTTCGTGTCAGGCGAAAATCAGCACGCGGCCGAATAGGTCTGGCTTTGGGCTGGGCCTATTCGCCATCCCCCAGATAGACAACTTCGCGGCCCGGGAAGGCCGCGATGATGTCTGCGTTCTGCTCGGGGCCCATATCGCGCAGGAAAATCGGTTTGCCCTCGGGCAGGAACGGATCGTTGAGATAGAGCGCAGACCCGATATCGCCCTGTGTCGAGACAAAGACCAGAGCGTTTCCAAGCCCGGCAGCCTGCCGACGTATGTCACCGGTATAGCCACCATACCCATTGTATTTCGACACCCCCGCCATGGGGTGAAGCTGACAACAGACACCGCACACAGCAACAGGATGACGCATTGCAGGCGGCCACGATGCCGTTCGGGCAACCGGTCCCGGATGGTCTCGATCCCAGCCGCCGCCAAAGCCAGCGCCGGCAACAAAGCCGTATGCCAGTAGCGCGGCCCAAGATAGAACGTGCCCGTAAACCAGTAAAAAACAGGGCCCCCACAAGGATCGCGAACACCACCAACATGGCCCGATCGAACCCGGTCAGCTTTCTGCCCCATATGAACGCAATCCAGACCGGAACCAGGACCCGAATGTCCAGCCCAGAAGTTCGTAATTGAGCGCGGCAAAACCATTGATCAGATTCAGCAGACCCTCGGCCGGGCTATGCCCGACCCAGATGTCGAGCGCGCCCCAGCTCTCGGCCGGTGACCCTACATTGGGACCAAACCCATAGGCATTCTGCGTGTCGGGCCATAACCGGCTCAGGTAATCCGCTTGCGGGGTCAGCAGCGCGTCTCCGGTGATCATCAGGTTGAGCAGCAAAAGACGCCACCCGACAGAACACCGCCCAAGGCGCAGGCGATCATCTGTCCGATCCCCCGGCAGGCGCCGCAGCAACCACAGGCCGGTCAAAACGCTTATGATCAACCCATCAAGCTGTCGGGTGACAAAGGCCCAGCCCAAAGCCAGACCCGCAACAAGCGCAAGCAAGACATCCCTGCGCGTTGACCCCTCCCCAGCCCTGAGCAGACACCACCATCCCAGCAGCACCATCACCAATGTCGTGGAATGTGCCATCAGCGTGCCCCCGACGGCGAGCACCCAGGGCGACGTGGCCATCAGCAACGCCACCAGATCGGCCCGTTCGCGACTGACGGCACGGCACACGATGCCATGCGCCAGCCAGACAGAGATCCCGGTCAGCACGGGGTTGACCAGCCACGGCACCCCGGCCAGCACACCCAGGCTCAGAACGATGGCCCAACCCTGTGCCGGCACGCCGATCCACTGATCGCCGCGAATGTCGAACAGGTAATATTCCAATGCAGGCTGCGCCGCTGCGGGGGGCGGGCTTCCGAGGACGCCCGCAGCAAAGGTACGCGCCTGAAACAGATACGCCACCTCATCCTCGACATGAGGCACGCGGTCGAACGCCGCCAGGCCAGAGCCGCGCTGGCCAGCATTGCAAAGACCGCGAGGGCAGCCACCGGAATGCGGGGTGCCCGGTCAGGCCCGGCAACAGAAAACGGCGACCAGCGTCGCCATCTGCACAAGGTTCAGCGCACCGCCGATCCCGATCTGCAAACCGAAGGCCAGATAGTACCCGTAAGCCACGTACGGCGTCGCAGAAACGCAAAAGGCCGCAGCCAGCCCCAGCAAAAGGATCAGCCGCCACCGTCCTGCTTCTGCCATCAGGCCCGTTATGGCCGCCCTTCCCTGCGGCCGCACAAGCACAAAGCCCGTCAACACCGTCTGCCCCGCCAGTATCGCCAGCATGATCAGGTTTTCAGGAGGGTTCGCGGAAATCTCAAGCCGTGGAAACCAAAGGGGTTGGGTCAACCACAACCGGGCCGCACTGCCCAGAAGCAGCGCCGCGCCAAGCAAGCCAAAAGAAACTGGCCGCGCTGCCGGAAAACACCCCACAAGCAACGCAGCAATCACCACGGCCGCATACCAAAGGCGCAGTTCCGCCAATGTGGCATTGCTGCCCGGCAGGTCCGCAGCCCAGGCCGAGCTGCCGCACAAGGCCATCGCCCCGGCAAAGAGCCACATCACCCGACCTGAACGCATATTCATGCCATATGCTCGTCTTTGACAATCGCCGGGTCCCGTGCAGGACCTTCGATATTGATGCGTTCCTGTTCAGTGACGATCGGACCGCCCCGCACCTGATTGTGGATCGAGGTTATGTATTCTCCCAACATGCCGATAAACAGCATCTGGATACCTGACAGGAAGAACAGCGCGACGATGATTGTCGTGGTTCCCCGTGGAGCCAAATCCGGATTGAAGAAATAGAACACCACTGAAATGAGGGAAAACAGAATACAGCTGATGGCAATCACCAGACCACTCAGCGTACAGAACCGCATTGGGGCACGTGTGAAAGAGAAGATCGCATTCAGCGCCTGATCGGTCAGCGCCATCAGATTGTGCTTGGAAACACCTCTTTTGCGGGCCCGCCACACATACGGAACGATGATGCGGCGAAACCCGCAATTGGCGATGATGCCGCGGATATAGGGGTAGTGGTCGTTATGCGACAGCACCGCATTGAGCACTTTGCGGTCAATAAGCTGGAACTCACCCACTGATGGCTCCAGCCAGACATCGGACAGCCGGTTGACGATCGTATAAAGATGCCGCGCGCCACGCGCATCACGATCTCCTCTTCGCGGGTGGTGCGGGCACCGGCCACCACATCGTAACCGCTTTCCCATAACTGCACGAATTCCGGGATCATGTCCGGCGGGTCCTGAAGATCCACCGGCAGGATGACGACCACGGCATCCCCTTCGGCATAACGCAACCCGTTGAAGGCGGATCGGAACACTCCAAAGTTGCGGGCGTTTACGACAACTTTCACATTCTGATCTTTTCAGCGATCTCTCGCAGGATCTCGACAGTCCGGTCGGAGGATGCATTGTCGACAAAGATATGCTCGCACCTGTAGCCTGGCAGCTTTTCCTCAAAAATCGCTTTTACGGTTTCATAGCAATTCGCCACATTGTCTTCTTCGTTGTAGCAAGGCGAAACAATGGAAATTGTTTTGTGATTTTGTTCTAAATCTGAAGACACCAATTACCCAACCTCCAAGTTGGAAACGATTGTATCACCCGGTGCTGTATCGGATTCACATCGCCCAAAGTACAGGAATATTTTGCAATAACGTGCGCACACCGCCACATCTTTTGCCGATTTCACGCATTCACAACAGTCAGTTTTCTCCGACCCCTTGTTTCTTGAACATCAGTGTCATTTAGTGTGCCGGTAAATTTATCAGTTGTCAGCGTTCCAGATGAACCGAACCTTTCGAAACCGGCTATTTTCCCTGCACACCTGGCTGGGATTGCACCTGTCCATCTTCTTTACCTTCATGTTCCTGACGGGGCAGTGCTTGTCATCGGCATCGAGGTTGAATCCATTGCCCGGCCGGAAATCTGGACCACCATTGCCAAAGAAGACCGGACGGCCAGTTTTGCGGAAATCCATGACGGCATTAAAACCGCCCATCCCGAAAGCGCTGTATTTGTAATCGAAAAATACCCCGCCCCGTGGTTCGCAGATCGAACCTTCGGACGAACCGGCTGGGGCGAAAACATCAGCTTCTGGACTGACCCGGTGACCGGAGCAGTCGTTTACGAAACGAGGGATGGCGGGTTTCGCGACATTCTGCGCGATCTGCATGATACGTTCCTGACCACCAAACGCCCCATCTTCATCCTGATCTCGGCAACATCCGTTCTGCTGCTGTATCAGATCGTCAGCGGGCTGATTACCTACCGACGTTTCTGGAAAGGGTTTTTCCGCTGGCCCAAACGCTCCGGGGGTTCAGATCCTGGGTCGGCGCCACGCACCGGCTAACGGCCCTTTGGGCAGCGCCGCTTCTGATCCTGATTGCAATCACCAGCTTTTATTTCATGCTCGGCGGTCTGGGAATCGAAGGCACAACCCCAAAACCTCAGCCCACTTCCCCGTGACACCGCCCTGCCTATCGGCTTCAGTTCCGACACCCTTGAACAGGCCGAGGCAAACGCTGTTGCCGCCTTGCCGGGCCTGGAGCCGCTTGTCATGGTGCTGCCGGGAGATCCGGCTGGCACTTTTGCCTTTGAAGGCCCCGTGGTCGGTTTTGCGAAGACGAGTGGATGGGGCAGCGTATCGGTTGATCCAGTGACCCTTGAGGTGCTCGGCGCGTTCACCCCGGATGATACCCGCGGCTTCGCACGCTGGAAGGCATTGATGAACACATTGCATTTCGGCACCTGGGGTGGTGCGTTCTCATTGGGTCTCTGGGTTCTGTCAGGCTTCGTGGCCACCGGCGTTGCCCTGACGGGCGCCTTGATCTTTGCGGCCCGGCTGGCTCCTGAGGCCGCACAATACGGCCCGATCCGGCGCATCTGGCGCGGATTGGGGCTGTCCCGCTGGATCTATCTGTTGATCGTTCTGGGTATCCTGCTGACCGCGTATCAGCGCTTTGGGCCGGGCAGCTACCCGAGAGCTGGGGTCTTCCCGACCGACGCACCTGCTGCGGTGGCCTATCTGATCCTGCCCGCACCTGTGCGCCGCGATACCCCGCTTGATGTCGAAATGCTGGTTGGGGAACCCGGCATCACTGCGGCGTCCATAGCAACAGATGGGGGCAGAGCAGCCCGTCGAACTGGTACGGAACGGTGAAAAGGCGCAGGCATCTTTTCGCATCACCCCCAATGACACGGCCAACCAGATCACAGCCCGTCTGACAAAACCCGATGGCACTAAAAAACCGTCACGTTCCGACTGGGGCAACCGATATGGTAAACGAAACAACACTTCCTCTGACGAATGAGAAGGCTTTTCAGGAACGGCTCAGCATCCTGCAAATGTGCTCGTTTTTCACATTCGGAGGCGGCATTCAGCGCCACATTACCGATCTGGGCGGGTCCCTGATGGCGCATGGGCACAAGGTGATCAAGGCTGGTGCCCCCGGCGAGCTTGGCGAGACCGCGGATGGCAGTGTCTTTGTACCTTTGCAACTTGACCGGGTCAGCGACCACAGTGCGAATGGCAAACTCAACCCGGCCCTCAGAATGTACTGGCTGGTACGTTCGGCCCTGACCCTGCGCCGGGCGCTCAAGGACCATAAGGTCGATATCATCCATGCGCATGAAACCGCCCCGCTTCTGACGGCTCGTCTGGCCAGTCTGGGAATGGGAATTCCCATTGTGATGACCTATCACGGCTCGTCGCCCGACCGTCTCAACGCGGTGGCCCGCGCCTGCCGACAGCAAGCCGATCTGGCGATCTGCCCCAGCGAAACCGTCATGCAATCCCTGCTGGAACGCCAGGTCGATCCCGACAAGGCGCGGGTGATGCTTTGGGGGTACGTCCCAACCCGCCCGCCGATCCGGCAGCTGCGGATGCCCTGCGGCGCGAACTGTTGGGCGCAGATGGCACACATCTGGTTCTGTCCTTGTCCCGTCTGGACCGCCAAAGGGCCTCGACGCGATGATCGAAGTGGCCCGGCGTGTGCGGCAGGATCTGCCCGGTCTGCGGATCGTCGTCGGGGGCGAAGGCGTGCTGCGCGGCCAGGTCGAAGCCTGGGCCGAACAGGCCGGGGTTTCCGACATCATCCGTTTCCCCGGGGTGATCTCGGATGTCGCCACCTATCTCGCGGCCTCGGATCTTTATATGCTGACCTCCCGGTGGGAGGCCCTGCCGATTTCAATTGTCGAGGCGTTCCGCGCCGGGCTGCCGGTGATCGCCACCGATTGCGGCGGTGTGCGTGAATTGGTGGATGGCGATGTCGGGCGCCTGTGTGCGGTCGATGATCTTGATGCCCTGTCTCAGGCGCTGCGCGATCTTTGCATCGACCGCGCCGAATATGACCGGCTAAGCGCCAATGCCACGGCGCGCGGTGCAGAAGACAGGTTCTCGCCAGCCCATGTGCATAGCGGGTTTGAAAAGCTGTATCGGCAACTGGCCGGGCGGGGATAACCCCGGTCAGCCCGATGCGCCGTTCTCGAAAGCACCAGCTTCCAAGGCATGGGCCAGATCGGCCCGCCCTGCACGATGCGCGGCCTGCGCGAAAGCCGCGCCGAACCGGCCCAATACCTGATCTTCACGCCAGAGCGTCTCAAACCCCTGCCGCGCCGCTGCTGCCATCTGATCCCGCGCGGCACCTCCGTTCTGAAAACGGCGCATGGCTGCAATCAGATCATCCTCGGTTTCGAACAGTTCCCGCCCCTGCCCGCTCCACGATCTCGGGAACGGACCCAGCCGCCGGGCGATCACCGGCGTGCCCAGCCGGAAGCTTTCGATCAGGATGATGCCGAAGGTTTCATAACAGACCGAGGGCACGATCAGCCCCAGTGCGCCACGATAGTAAGCGTTCAACTCGTCCGGCGTCTTGCGGCCAGGAATTTGATCCGGTCATTGCCTGCGGCCTGTGCCTTCAACTCATCCGCATAGTCACCATCACCCAGGATCAGCAGATCCGCGTCGGGATAGCGGTCAAAGGCCGGGAACACATCCTGCAACCCCTTGATCTTTTCCAACCGCCCGACAAACAGGAAATAGGGGCGTTCCTGCGCCGCCGGTTCCGGCAAGGCGCTCTGATCCAGGTCGGGCAGGAAATAGGGCAGCACCTGCATGTCCTGCCGCAGGCCGAATTCACGATGTTTGGCGCGGCTGAATTCGCTTTTGGCAATGATCAGATCCATGTGATCCAGCGCCCGGTCCAGCGCACCGGTATACCGCCAGAGCTGCGGCGGACGTTTGTGCTGCAACACGCAGCGCAGGCACTGGCGCTCATCGCACAGCTCGCGCCCATGCCGCCACAGAACATGGGTGGGGCAGACCAACCAGTGTTCATGCGCTTCATAGATTTTCAACCCCTCGCCCATCGGCAACAGGCCGGGGCCGCCGATCAGGGATGTGTTGTTGTGCCAGATGATATCCGGCTTCCGCTCGGCCAGTAACTCGCGGATGCGGGCAGCATGGACAACCGGACGGCCCAGTTGCTGGGTCAGCAGGTTCGACATCATGCCGTTGCGGCTGCGCAGCCCGATCCGCCGCACCCCGTCAGGTGCCTTCGGCTGCGGTTTGCCGCCCAGAATCAGATAGCTGTCTTCGTCATGCACCACCGTCACGTCGTGCCCGCGCGCCACTAGCGCCCGCGCCATGCGCTGAATGCCGATGGCGTCACCGCCAAAGGAATAGGGGGATAAAATGTGGTGAACATCAAAATGCGTAACGATTTCATCTATCTCTCAATTCCTTGAGTGTCAGCCGCAGGCAGGTGCCCGCCTTGCGGCCCAAGCATCGAAACCAGCAGGCGCAGCCTGTCCCGCTGGAACAGAAAAGCCAGCAAACCATAGGCCAGAACACCCGTCACCGTACCGGCAAGTAAAAGCAAAGCCGGGGACAGGCCGTCCAGTTGCCACATGACCCCTGCACGGCCGCCACCATCCCCCTGACAGCAGAAGCGGCGCAAGATGCTGCCGCATCAAAGCCGGCCCGGACAGCCCGGCAATATGCCCCAGATTGGCAAATTTGAGCGGCCAGACCAGCAGAAAGACAGCCACAAAACCGGCTGTGACGACCGGCAACCCATACGGGGCCAGCACCACAATCACCCCGCCGCCAGCGCCACCTCGACCCAGGACAGAACCGCCAGACGACCGGGCTGACCGGCCGCCAGACAAAGGTCTGCTGCACCTTTTCGGCGCACAGATACATGCCAAACACCGACATCAGGCTCAGGACCGGAGCCGCCGGAGCCCATTTCTGACCGAACAGCAGCACCAGCGCCGGTTCCGACAGAACCGCCAGCCCGGCAAAGGCCGGAAAGGCCAGAAACCCGGTCAGGCGCATGACGTCGATCAGCAAATCCGTCGCCGGACCACCATCGCGCGCCGCCGCACCAAAGGCAGGCTGCGCCACGGTGCGCAGCGGTGTGATAATCAGGAACGAGGCGGTCTCGATCACGCGCCAGGCGATTGCATAATACCCCGCCGGAACCGGCCCCAGCATCGCGCCGATGATCACCGCAGGCGATTGCACCGCAGCCAGTTCGGCCGCGCGCAGGCCCAGAATCCGGTGACTGAAATGCAAGACCCTGCGCATGTGATCCCGCGACGCATGGAATGCCGGGCGCAGGAGACCGCCCCCAGGCCATCACGATATTGGTGGCTGTCATCGCCAGCCGCTGACCGACCAGGCTCCAGACCCCGTATCCGGACAGCGCCATGCCAATGCCCACGACCCTCCGACCGCCGCGCCGAGCGCTGCACGGATGGCCAGAACACGGAACCGCATTTCCCGGCGCAGGATCGCAACCGGCACCGCCGTCAGTGAAATCATCAGCACCGTTGGGGACAATCCGATCAACAATTCGCGCGCAACCGGCTCATTGTAGAAATATGAGACCGGCCCCGCCCCCAGATACAGCGCAACCGTCAACACACCCCCAGCAGCGCCAACAGCCAGAAAACCGAGTTCAACCGCTCTGGTGACAGCGCCTCATGGGTCAGCAGAATGTCGGAAATCGTTTCACGGACCAGGAATTCGGAAAACAGCACAAAGGCTGCAACCATCGCCAGAAGACCAAAGGCCTCGACCCCTAAAATACGGGCAAGAATGGCAAAAATGATGAAATTGAACGCCTGCTCGACCCAGATACCGGCCGACATCCGAGCAACTCCGCTGCTGAAACTCTGCCGCCCTGACACCCGTTTCCTTCCTGTTGCCCGAACCCCGCCAAGTGCCGATGGACACATGGCTCAAACACTCACACCTGTTGCGCACAGTATGCGCAATTGCAAACTTGACGCCTTAACGGTCGAATTTGGTCAAATTTATTGTCTATGTTCAGTCTGTACGTGTTCGAATACTATACGCAATACAGGGAATTATGCCCGTCATGTTCCAGGCGCCACGCAATTCTTGCAGCGGGGGCTGGGGCAGGGATTATTGAGTGAATAAAAGGTTTTCATTTTCATGAACAAAGTCGCAGAGCCGATGGAGACGAACAGCACCACACCCGAAGAGCTGATCGCATCGGAAACCGCCGGCATGAGCCTGAGCGTGGTCATCCCCGCCTATAACGAGGAAAACGCCGTCCGCCACACGGTCGAGGACGTGCGCACCCATCTCGAACCGCTGGGCATTCCCTACGAGATCATCGTGGTGGACGATGCCAGCCAGGACAACACCCGCGCCGAGGCCGAGGCCAGCGGTGCCACCGTCACCTTCAATGATGTCAATTCCGGCTATGGCGCCAGCCTCAAGCGCGGGGTGCGGATGGCGCAGCATGAATATGTGGCCATTCTGGATGCCGACAGCACCTATCCCGCGCGCTACCTGCCCGGAATGCTGGCCATGTGCCGCGATCAGGACATGGTCGTGGGCGACCGGGGCGCGGCGATGAAGAACGTGCCGCTGCTGCGCCGGCCCGCCAAGAAATTCCTGTTCGCCTTTGCCTCGTTCCTGGCCGAGCGCAAGATCAACGATCTGAATTCCGGCCTGCGGGTGTTTCGCAAATCCGAGCTGATCCCGTTCCTGCCGCTCTTGCCGCAGAATTTTTCCTTCACCACCACGATCACGCTGTGCATGACCTCGAACGGCAAGCGGATGATCTATACGCCGATCGAATACGGCAAGCGGGTGGGCAAATCGAAAATCCGGCCGATCGACTTCATCAATTTTATTATCCTGATCTTGCGGATCAGCACATTGTTCAATCCGCTGCGGGTTTTCATCCCTATGGGGCTGGTGTTTTTGCTCTGGGGACTGTGAAGTTCATTATCGACCTCACCTACCTGAACCTCAGCGGAACCACGGTGTTCGCGTTCCTTGCTGCGATCATGATCTGGTCATTGGGATTGATCGCCGACATGATCTCACGGCTGCATCTCAGACCCTGATTGGGCATGATACAAACTTTCTGAAGCAGTAAAGGAATGCACACGTGACGGATGTCTCCCTTCAGATGGCAGCACTGAAAGACCCCATATCATCATTCTGGGCGCCGGGCCGGCCGGTCTGGCCGCAGCCATGCCCTGACCGGGCAGGCGAAAGTGACCGTGATCGAACGCGCGCCCAGTGCCGGGGGCAATTCGGCCTCATTCCCGATTGAGGGCGTGATCTGTGATTACGGCTCGCACAGGTTTCATCCGGCGGCAGAGCCCGAGGTTCTGGCCGATGTGAAATCCCTGCTGGGGACGATCTGCTGCTGCGCCCCGCCACGGGCGCATCCGGCTGGGCGGCAAATGGATTCACTTTCCGCTGAAACTGACCGATGCGCTGATGCGCCTGCCCAAACCCTTTGCCGCGTCGCTGATCGGCGACATGGTGCTGAAACCCTTCCGCAAGAAAAGCACGGGCCCCGAGACATTCTCGACCGTGCTGTATGACGGCTGGGGCCGACGATTTCGGACAATTTCTATTTCCCATACGTGCGCAAGCTTTGGGGGCTGGATCCGGACAAGCTGGCGGTGAAACTGGCCGAACGTCGGGTGGGCAGCGGATCGGTCGGCAAGATCCTGATGAAGATGCTGCGCCTGTTGCCGGGGCTGCGCAGTGAAACGGCGGGGCGGTTCTTTTATCCGCGCAAGGGGTTCGGGCAAATCTCGGACGCGATGCGCAACAGTGCCGAGGCCAATGGCGCCACCTTCCTGTTCAATACCGAAATCACCGCCATCGAACGGGACGGCAATCGCATCACCGGGTTGACGATCCGCGACGAAGAGGGCGAGCGGCACCTGACCGGCGATCTGATCCTGTCGACCATCCCGCTGACCGGGTTGACGCGCCTGATCAGCGACCCTCCGGCAGAGGTGGTCGAGGCCGCCCGCGCCATCCGCTTCCGCGGCATGATCCTGCTGTATCTGGTGCTGGAGACAGACCAGTTCACCGAGTTCGATGCGCATTATTTCCCGGAACTGTCGATCCCGATCAGCCGCATGTCCGAGCCAAGAACTATAACGCCAGTGGCGCGCCGAAGGGCGTCACCGTTCTGTGTGCCGAGTTGCCCTGCGACCCGGATGAAAAATGGTGGTCCATGTCCGACGAGGAGTTGGGACAAGAATTCACCAAATGGCTGGGGCAACTGGGCCTGCCCGTCACCGTGCCGGTGCGCCGCTGCGAAACCCGGCGGCTGAGCCATGCCTATCCGGTCTACGATGTGGGCTATGAAGACCGGTTCGATACGGTTGATCAGTGGCTCTCAAATCTGGACGGATTGCTCGTATTTGGACGGCAGGGCCTGTTCGCCCATGATAATACGCACCACGCATTTGCCATGGCCTATGGCGCGGCGGATTGCATCGACGACAAGGGCAATATCGACCGCGCGAAATGGAACAGCTATCGTGAGGTCTTTGCCACCCATGTGGTGGAAGACTGACCATGCCCGCCTGGCAGGCCGATATCCTGATGTATCATTCGATCTCGGACGCCGGGGCCAACCTCGATCGCACCCGACATCTTTGCGGCACAGATGCAGGCGCTGGCGGCGTCCGGCCTGCCGGTGGTGACGCCGGACGCGCTGGCCAACCCGCCTGCCCCCGTGTGGTCATCATCAGCTTCGATGACGGGTTCCAGGATTTCGCCGATACCGCCTGGCCGATCCTGCGCGAACATGGCTTCTGCCCGATCGTCTATCTGCCCTCGGGCCTGATGGGTGGCGCCGACAGCTGGGCCGGGGGCAACATCCCGCCCGCCCGCTGATGGAATGGGACAGGGTCAAGGCGCTGGCAGCGGAAGGGGTCAGCTTTGGCGCACATAGTGTCAGCCATCCCGATCTCTCGACGCTGGATGCAGAGACCTTGGAGGATGAAGTCACCGGATCCGGTCAGGATATTGCCGCCCGGCTTGGTCAACCCGTCCGGCATTTCGCCCCGCCCTATGGCGCGTCGAACCCGAATGTACGCGCACAGATCGCCCGGCACTACGACACCTCGGTCGGCACAAGGCTGGGCGTGGCAAAAGCGGGCGATGATATGCACGACCTGCCGCGGCTCGAGATGTTCTATTTCACCGACATCGCCCGCTGGCAAGCTCATCTTGCCGGGCGCGGCGGGGCCTATTTGGCGGCCCGCAAACTGATGCGCGGCGTGCGAAGCGGGCTGAGCAGGGTGCTGCCCATCAACTGAGTGTCAGGCTTCGGGTGCAAGCGTTCCGATCCGGTGGGCATTCGCCATCACACTGAATGTAATTGTCGTCGCCGGGATGGTCGGCAGGACAGAGGCATCAACGACGTGAATGCGCGTCGCACCATACGGGCGCCCCAGCACATCGCTTTCACCCGGGCCCGGGTCATCCGACATCGGCAGATCACCTCCGACATGAAAACTGGCCCCGGTGCCCCGAACCGCGCTGCAAAGACAGGCTGGTCAGACCAAGCCCCGCAAGGCCCGGCCATAGCACGCAAGCGCTGCCCGCATTGTCTCGGCGGTTGCGGGGTTTTCGTTCAGTTCCGGGCGTAACCGCCCATCCTCTGCCAGACGCAAGGCTATTTCATGCGAATGATCGGAATGCAGGAAAACCTGCGCCACGATCAGACGTCGGGCCAGCGCCTCAAGCAGCGGCCCGCTGCCGGGTATCCGGCGGCCATAGTTCTGTTTCAGATCGCGGGCATAGTATTCATTCCAGGTATAGATCTGCGCGTGAACCAGTTGCCGCGACACGGTCGGGTCATCCAGTTCGGCAAAAAGCTGCGGCAGCGTCTGATAGGAAAAACATCGGGCCGCCTGGGTGCCCGCCAGCGGTGCAGCATCGGCAGAAAGGCCTGCTGGCTGTCTTTCAACACCAGCTCCTTGCCCCGCAAGCCGGGTGACGCCAACAGGATGCGCGCGCTTTCCAGCACCCCGGCGGCCAAAAACACCCGGTTTCCGCAGACATCGCTGCCATCTGCCAGAGTGACGACAACATCGTCGCCTTCCTCGCGGACCTGCCGCACCACGTGATCCGCGCGGTAAGTAAAGCCCGGCTCTGCCTGCAGTGTTGTACGCGCCTGCCGAGCCGACCAGATCAACGACCACGGGCACCCGTGCAGACACAATCCACAGGTCTGACATCCCGGTCCAACCGCCTGACGCGCAAGACCGACATGCATTCCCACCCCCTGCAATGCCTTCGCCTTCTGCCTGGACCGGGCCAGCAGCATCTCGGCCTGCGCGGTTGGCGGAATGGGAGTTCGACCTGTCATATCGCAGGCGGGAAGAGGTCTTGCAGCCCATCTTTTGCCCGGACACAGGCATTATGTCCGCCACCGCGCTGTAATGTGGGGCAAGATCATCGGTCGTTATGGGCCAGTCGTCGATATCCGCCTGCCGATACGGCAAAACCGCAGCGCCCCAGACATTGGACAGCCCGCCCGCCGCCCGCGACGCGCGCAAAGCAAACCAATCCGCCCCTTCCGCCAGTGTACGCGCAGGTGAGGCCAGCGCATAACCGGATCCATAGCGCCACACCTCGCCCTCCAGGGCCTGAAACTGAGGCTCCATCCAGGCTGTACGCGCCTCGGCACTCCAGTCTTCGGCGCGTGTTCGAGACATCTGCTGCACCCGGTCCGTGACCCCGGGCCCTGGTTCCACCCCGGCATCCAGCATCGTGACGTTTCGCCCGCGCCAGCAAGGCCCGGGCGACGGAAACCCCGGCAGGCCCGGACCCTATGACAAGATCGCTCACTGCGCCTTTACTGCCCGGACCAGAACCAGCATTTCATAGTTAGGATCATGGGTGGACAGTTCTTCGGGCGCAATTTCACTGGCCCCAAGGCCATGCAGGTTGCAGATGCAGGTAAAGACGTTGCCAACGGTCGACACCTCGACATTCTCTGCCGGGAAGACCGCCCGGAACAGGCGGCGCTTGGACTGGCTGGTGAAATGCCAGTATTCGCCCCAGTCATCCACGCCTTCGCGCCGCGCCACACGGGTCATCCCATGCGAGGTGCACAGCACCACGCCACCGGGTTTCAGAATGCGTTCCAGCGTTGCAATCGCCTTGTCGACCTCAAAGATCATCTGAAGGGTCTGGGTGATGATGATGCAGTCGAAACTGTTGTCGGGAATATGCGGCGCATCGGTGATATCCGCCACGATGGTCGCTTGTGGATTGCCCTCGACATAGCTCAGTACATCCGCCTGCGTGACCCGGTCACCGCCGAATTTCTTCGTATAGGCCGGATCGCCGAATTCCAGAACCCGGCCACGGATATCGTCGCTGTGGTTTTGCAGGAATTCTTCCATGTAATGGCGTTCGATGGTCAGCAGGTCGCGATCCTGCCCGAACACGGCACTGATCGGCGACAATCGCCGTAAGCCGCCGAAATCGACCGACCCAACCGGCACCGACTGAAGATTGTGCAACCGTTGTTGTTTACGGATCCATTTGCGCAGCCGGTCCGGCAGCAGCACGGTCGCGGTGTCGCGCACCAGCTTTTCAACTCTTTGTCCCGGTGTCATCGTGTTTGGCTCTTCATGCGTAGGCTTTGGCGCGTTTCTCGGCCATGATATCGGCGATGATATCATCCAGCGTGCGCGCCGGGCTGAACCCGGTGAACCGCCGCAGCTTGGACACATCGGGCAGACGGCGGGCCATGTCTTCGAACCCTTCGGGATAGACCTCTTCGTAAGGCACCAGCCGGATTTCCGAGGTTGAGCCCGTCATCGCGATGACCTTTTCGGCCAGCCCCGGATCGTCACTTCCTGTTCACCACCGATATTGAAGACCTGCCCCGGGCTTCGGGGACATCGAGCAGACGCACAAGCGCCTCGATCACATCGGCCACATGGCTGAAACAGCGCGATTGCTCGCCGGTGCCATGAACCTGAATGGGCTGATCCGTCAGCGCCGCTTCGATGAAGTTCGGAACAACCATGCCATAACGCCCGGTCTGGCGCGGACCGGTCGTGTTGAAAAAGCGCAGGACGATCACCGGTAGATCAACCTCGCGCGCATAGGCCAGTGCCATGAACTCATCCAGCGTTTTGGCGCAGGCATAAGACCAGCGCAGAATGCTTGTGGCGCCAATCGTTAGGTCGTCATCCTCGTTGAACGGGAACTTCGATGCCTTGCCGTAGACCTCGGAACTGGAGGCGATGAAGACCAGGGCTTGTGGCGCAGGGCCGCGCGCAACACGTTCTGCGTGCCGTCCACATTGGTCGCAATCGACTGGCTGGGCTGATCCATGATCAGCTTGACCCCGACCGCGGCGGCCATGTGAAACACCGCGTCAGCAGCCCCGACCAGTTCCTCGACCAATGTGGCATCCAGAACGCTGCCTTCGACAAAACGAAAGGCGGAATGATCCTGAACGGAAGACAGGTTTTGCAGCGATCCGGTGGACAGGTCATCCAGCACCGTCACCTCATGCCCATTGCCAATCAGGCGCTCGGCCAGATGTGATCCGATAAAACCGGCCCCGCCCGTGATCAAAATTTGCATGAAAAACCCTCGTACCAACAGAATCCACTCTAATGCCACAGGCTTAGCATAGGATCGGTGGCCACCAAATGGTAGATACCGCTATGGTGCGCTGACAGGCCGGGCCTGCACAGTTTTGGAAAAAGGGCTGAATTGTTGCACAACGCATTAAGAATGTTGAACCTGCGGACATGACCGAAAAACACGTGGACCCCGCCCCGGCGACGAGCTTGCAGGCCAGCGCGTGGTCGTGACCGGCGCCACCGGCTTTATCGGCCGGCGCCTGATCGATGCGCTGCTGAAACTGGGATGTGACGTGACCGCCTTGCTGCGCACACGCCACGGGGCTGCCACGTTGGAACAGGCCGGAGCAAAGGCACTGGTTTGCCCGCTGCACCTGGCCCGGCTCTGACGCAGGCGCTGGACGGTGCGGCGGCTCTGTTTCATCTGGCTTATGATTTCCGGGCCTCCGGCGCGGACAACCTGCAGCCTTCGACGCGCTTGCCAAAGCCGCCGAAGACGGGTCTTGCAACCGTATCGTGCATCTGAGTTCCGCCGTGGTCTATGACAGCTGGCCCAACGGGCCGATCACCGAACGCAACCCGATCACGCCGGAAGATGTGCAAAGCTATCGCGGTGCCAAAATTGCGATGGAACAGAGACTGTTGCAGGGAAATGCGACGCCGCCATCTTGCAGCCGACCATCGTCTATGGGCCCGGCAGTGCACTTTGGACCAACGGGCCATTGGCGATGATGCGCAGGGGCGGCATCATCCTGCCCGACCCGCCCGGACAATGCCCGGCCGTGCATGTCGATGACGTGGTACAGGCCGCCCTGCGCGCGGCCTCATCACCCCGGACCGGGGTCGAGCGATACCTGATCAGCGGACCGGACACGCTGGGGTGGAAGACGTTTTTCGAAGGCTATGCCCGCCTTGCCAGATGCGGAGAGGTGCGGATTGATCCGGCTGCGAACCCGGCCCCGCCCCGTCGCCCAATGGCAATGCGCCCGCAGGCCCCTCTCTGGCGGGGCAGCTCAGCGCGCATCTGCGCCGCCTTGTCGGGCGCCGCCGGGTCGAGGCCGCCGCAGACTGGGCACGGTCCGTTCAGGCCCGGCTGGCAAAACCCCGGCCCGTGATGCCTGACATGGCGGGACGCAGACTTTGCCGGTCAGCCAGAGGTTTCAACCCGATATGCACAGGATCAGATCGGGTATGTGCCTCGTGTTTCCTTCGACGAATGGATCGAGCATATGCGAAAACAATCGGCACGCTGATTCAAGACTGCCTTGTTTTTGGAAACACCCATTCCGGGTCTTTGCCGGGAACGACAAATTAGTTGGCTTCGTTCCCGATCTGTCCTATCCGATGAAGAGAAGGTTTCCAATCTGCTAAGCTAATTTTAATTCAGTGTGACTTTGTACGATCAGGATAGATTATGAACTACGAAACCTCGCACCATCAGTCCCTCAAGCAGCTTATCGCGGCGCGCGATGCGCGGGTTGCCGTGGTCGGGCTGGGCTATGTTGGCCTGCCGCTGGCGCTGACGGCTTATGATGAAGGGTTTGATACCACCGGCGTTGATCTCAACCCCGACCGGGTGGCGCGGATCAATCAGGGGGTCAGGTCATCTCGTATCTGGCACCGGATCGGATCGCACACGCGGTGGAGAGTGGGCGCTTTCGCGCAACGCAGGACGCCGCAGCACTGGCCGAGGCCGATATCATCCTGATCTGTGTGCCGACCCCGCTGACCGACGCACAAGATCCCGACATGCGTTTTGTCGCCGCCGCCGCGCAGACCATCGCACAGCATCTGCGCCCCGGTCAGATGGTGGTGCTGGAAAGCAGCGTCTGGCCCGGCGCCACGACCACGCTGGTTCAGCCGATCCTCGAAGCGGGCGGTTTGCGGGCAGGTTCCGATTTCTTTTGGCCTTCTCGCCCGAGCGCGAAGACCCCGGCAATGACAAGTTCGACACACACAGTATCCCCAAGGTGGTCGGCGCCGACGATCCGCTGTCGCGGCAACTGGTCGAGGATTTCTATCGCGCCATCGTCACCAGCGCCGTACCGGTCAGTTCGGCCGCCACGGCCGAAGCGGTGAAGCTGGTCGAAAACAGCTTTCGCACCGTCAATATCGCGCTGGTCAATGAATTGAAGACCGCGCTTGAAGCAATGGACGTGGATGTCTGGGAAGTGATCGAGGCTGCGGCGACCAAGCCGTTCGGCTTTATGCCCTTCTATCCCGGTCCTGGAATTGGTGGGGCCTGCATCCCGGTGTCTCCGGCCTATCTGGCCTGGCGCGCCGCGGATGCAGGATCTGATACGCCGCTGATCAATCTGGCCCGCGCCAGCAATGACGCGGTGCCGGAAATGCTGGCGGCACGGATGGCGGCGGAACTGGCCGCGCGCAACGGGTCTGCATTGGCGGAAACCGGGCAACCCCTGACCGGACAGCGCATTCTGCTGATGGGCATCGCCTATAAGCGCGATGTCGAGGATACCCGCCGCAGCCCGGCGCTGGTGCTGCTGGACGAGCTGGAAAAGCTGGGGGCCGAGATTGACTATCACGATCCGTATTTCCCCGCCTGCCCGAAGGTGGCGAATACCCGCAGCTTGCGGGCCGGACATCCCAGCCGCTGACGGCGGACAACCTGAAACGCTATGCGGCGGTGGCCGTAATCACCGATCACAGCGCCCCGGATTATGGTCTGGTCGCGCGCGAGGCCGCGCTGGTCTTTGACACGCGCAACGTCTTTGAAAAGCAGGGGATCAGGGTGGCAGACGGGCGTCTGGTCAAGATGTGACCGTCTTGCCGGCGGTGGCACACCCCGTCGGATCCTGCCCGAATATCGATATGTGTTGACAGGTATTCTCTGCATCAGGACACTTTCCAGGATAACACCATGCGGGTTCAGGAGCGATAATTGCAGGTTTCATCAGCTGCCTCATCTCATGTGAAGTCGGCCTCTCCACAATTGCGCGGTGAATACCTGATCAGTATTGCCGTTCTGGCAAAGGGCGATATCGCGGATATCGAGAAGACAACGCTTGAAGCGTTGCAGTTTCTGGAAAACACAACCGAGTTCTTTGAAATCCTGCTGCTTGTCGGAACGACGGATTACGATCGCAACCGGGACGTTTTTGACCGTCTGTTCCGTCTGCGCAATCTGCGCAGCCTGATCCTGCGTGAAGGAACCGGCGAGTACCGCGCCGCTGTAATTGCCGCAATGGAAACAATAGGTGATTTTGCGATCATTGCTTCCCCGGATGAACACCCCTTATCGATCTTCGGAAAATCTACGACACCATGACCAGCACCGGTGCCTCGGTCAGGTTGCGGAACCCAAACCGGGCTGGTCTTCCGGCCCGCTGCGGCCGGTTTGCTGAGCCTGATTTCCGGCTATGACGTTGATCCTCAGATTCTGCGGTCAGCGGCGTTTCATCGCTCTCATATCGGGTGGATCGCCTCACGGCCCGATCGGGAAATTGCCTTGCGTTTCATGCCACGCAGCGGCGGGCATTCCGAAGATGTCACGACGCTGGACGTCGATCCGGGTCAGGATTTCCGCAACAGACGTTCAATCTACCTCAAGTTCGGGATGGCGATGGAAATCCTGTCCAACTCGCCCCCAGTATTCTGCGTTTTCTGGCGATGCTGAGCTTTTTTGTTTCATTCTGTTCAGTTCTGTTTTTCTTCTACGCGCTCTGCCTGTTCGTCTTTGGCGCTACGCTGCAACCCGGCTGGTTTACGACCAGCATCGCGATCAGCGGTTCCACCGCGCTGGCAGGCCTTTTGTTCGGTGCCATTGCGACAGCGCTCTATCAGATTCTCAACAGATTGCAGGACAATACGGGCGACGAGGTCATCCGGGAATTGAACAACACCGATTTCTTCAAGAATTTCCGGAGGGTCAATGTCGAGACCATGGCTCCGGATTGACGCCCCCGATCAACCGTGATGACCCATTCAGCCCCCTGAACCGGCAGGTGCTGCGGATTTCGACGTCGTCATCATAGGCGGCGGGTTCTTTGGCTGTGCGCTCAGCCTGCTGTTTCGCAGTATGACCGACCGGATATTGGTGATCGAACGCGACGCCGAGCTGATGACACGTGCCTCGGCGGTCAATCAGGCGCGGGTTCACTCTGGCCTGCATTATCCCAGAAACTTTGTCACAGCGCAGCGGTCCCTGAAGAACTTTCCGATATTCACAGACGCCTTCCGAAGTTGCATTCAGGACGATTTCGAAATGCTCTACGCCATCGCCCGGCGCAAATCACATGTGCAGGCCAACCGGTTCGAGGCGATGTACAAGCTGATGGGTGCCTCTATCCAGCGCGCCAGCCCGTCGCAAAGCGCCTTGTTCGACACAACTGAAATCGAGGCGGTATTCACCTGTCAGGAATATGCGTTTGACTGGACCAGGCTGCGGCAGCACCTGCGGGCAAGAATGACCAAGCATGACGTACCTGTCTGGTTCGAAACCAAAGCACATCGGGTTAGGAAGACCAAAAGCGGGCTTCTCGAAGTCGACCTTTCGAACGGCGCCACGGTTGGCGCGAAAACTGTTTTCAATGTTGGCTATGCCCAGATCAATACATTGCTGAGAAACAGCGGTCTTGATCTGTACCCTCTCAAACATGAAATGGTCGAGATTGCGCTGGTCACCCCCTGCCGAGCTGAACCACCTTGCCGTCACCGTAATGGACGGGCCTTTCTTTTCGGTCATGCCCTTCCCGGCAGAAGGGCCTATTCTCTGTCGCATGTCCGCTATACGCCTCAGGCGTCGTGGATCGATACACCTGCGGGCCCTCCGCATATGAACAGTTCGAACAGTTGCAGCATCACAGCCGCTGGCGTCATATGGTCAATGATGCGGCGCGCTATATGCCCTGCCTGGCTGGTATCGAATGGCAGCAGTCTCTGTTTGACGTAAAGACGGTGCTGTTGCGCAACGAGTTTGACGATGGACGGCCCATCCTGATGGATGAGCACGAGCAGATGCCGGGCTTGTTTTCAATACTCGGAGGGAAGATCGACAATATTTTCGACCTGTTCGAGTTTCTCCAGGCCAGACGCCCGGACTGGGCCGCGCTGTCACCACATCTGGTGACCGAGACCTGATGCGCTTTCTGAGGTTCACAGCAATCAGCGGGATCGGTCTGGTCGTCGACATTGTGATGGCCCTTTTCCTGCATCGGGTTGCCGGGGTCCCGCTGTGGCTATCGGCGACGCTGAGCTTTCTTGCTGTTGGGGCATGCAACTATCTGCTCTTCGAATTCTGGCTGTTCCGCTCTGACAACAGTGCCGTTTCGATGCGGCGTCTGGCCGGGGTTCTGCTGAGCGCGGCCTGTGCCGGCGGTGCCAGAATCGCAACAATCGTGGAAATTGGGCCCTTTGTTGACGATGCTCTTACAGCCAGCTGGCTACGCGACACTCTGATCCTGTTGGCGGGGGCCAGCGTGTCACTTACGGTGAATTTTGTTATAAACTCCGCATTGTTTTCAAACGGAATACGCAAGGGTTACCACCGGAAGAGTTGTAAGCCTGATCTGTGTGTCAAAGAGTTTCAAAGGATTAAAAAATGGATTGTCTCGTCGGATATACAGGGTTTGTCGGCGGGAACCTGGTTCGTCAGCACAAATTCTCGGGCCTTTTCAACTCATCCAACATTGACCAGGTGGCTGAACATGACTGTGACATGCTTGTGGTTTCGGCCGTCCCCGCCACGATGTGGCTGGCCAATCAGAACCCCGATGCGGACCGGGCCAATATTCTGGGATTGTTCGAAAGGCTGCGTCATGTACGGGCAGATCATGTCGCCCTGATCTCGACAATCGCAGTCTACCGCGACCCATCCGGCGGCGTGACCGAAGACAGCGACGATTTTGAAACCGAACTTGCTTATGGGCGCCACCGCCGAGAGTTCGAGACCCTGATTGCGGATTGCTTTCCACGCCATTCCATACTGCGCTTGCCGGCTTTGTTCGGGCACGATCTGAAAAAGAACTTCCTGTTCGATTGCATGAACCCGGTGCCCTCTTTCTTGAAGCCTGAAAATATGACGCCTTGTACACGGCAACAGAGGCTGCCGAACGGCACATTGTCGAACAGGGCTTCAGCTGGGATGAGACCGCCCGGATGTGGCGCTGCAACCGGGCTGAAATAGCAGCTTCGGGCACCGGCGAACATCTGCGTGAAATCTGCGAAACCGCCGGGATCACGGCGCTTGCCTTCACGCACGCCGACAGCATGTTCCAGTTCTACGACCTGTCCAGACTGTGGCGCGACATCATGACAGCCCGTGAAAACGGTTTGTCCTTCCTCAACCTTGCAACCCGTCCTCTGCGCGCCGACGATATTTATCAAAGCCTGACGGGAGCCCCTTCAACCACCGTGAAGCACCGCAGATCACTCAGGATATGCGCAGCCGGTTCTCACAGCTCTGGGGACGTCAGGATGGCTATCTGCTTGGACGGGATGACATTCTGTCCGGTATCCGGGAATTTACCGGGATCAACCAATGAAGCTGTCTGTTTCAAATATCGCCTGGTCCCCCGATCAGAGGCTGGACGCTTATGCGCTGCTGCGTGACCATGCGGTCAGCGGCCTTGAATTCGCACCGGGGTTGCTGTTTCCCGATCTGGCCGCGCCGCTGGATGCAACGGCGCAGGAGTGCGAACAGGTCCTCTTGCAGCTTGCGGAATTCGGGCTGCGCCCCTCTTCGATGCAGTCACTTTTGTTTGGTGCCGATAACGCCCGGCTTTTTGGCTCGCCTCTGGAACAGGAAACCTTGCAGGACACCATGAAGGGCGCGATCAGGCTTGCAGCCCGTCTGGGGTGCGAAAACCTTGTATTCGGGTCCCCGAAAAACAGGGTGATCCCGGATGACATGACAAAAGCGCAGGCCGAGGCAATCTGGCGCGACAGTTTCTTCAGGATGGGGATGCCGCGGCAGCGGCAGGTGTTGTCATCGCGCTGGAACCCAACCCGGTGCAATACGGCACGAATTTCATGACCCACATCTCGGATACGCTGGATGTTGTCAAATCACTTGATCACCCGGCAATTCGCATGAACCTAGATCTGGGGCCGCCATCATGACGCATGAGATCGAAACATTCGAGACGGCTTCCTGCCGCTCTGAGTGTTTCAAACCATGTTCATCTCAGCACCCCAGAGCTGGCTCCTCTGTCAACGCAGGTGCCGGTTGTCAGACATGCATCGGGCGTGTTGGACGCGGCGGGCTGGCGCAAGTGGGTTTCGGTTGAAATGCGCGGCGGGATTCCCGCGCTTTCGGAATCTCTGACCTCGTGTTTCGGGCCGCGATGAGAGGGGCCACATGTCCATGGATGAACCAGACCACGGTCCCCGCATATCAATGCACCGTTTTCAAACCCGCGTGGCTTCCACGGCTCTGGTGATCCCGGTCATCAACGAAGGCACACGACTGCTGGGTCAATTGGACGCTATCGCCGACCTGCAACCGCCGGTGGACATCATCATTGCTGATGGCGGATCCGACGACGGGTCTACGGATGCACAGCAATTGGAATACAGAAGGGTCCGGGCCTGCCTGACCAAGACCGGCCCCGGCAGGCTGAGCGCGCAATTGCGAATGGCCTATGCCTGGCGCTTGAACAGGGTATGACGCGATCATTACCATGGACGGCAATGGCAAGGATGGCGTCGATGGAATTCAATCCATCCTCGAAAGCTTCAGGCCGGATATGGCTATGTGCAGGGTCGCGCTATGCGCCCGGAGGCAGCGCGATCAACACCCCCTGTCACGGTGGATCGCAGGTCGCCTGATCCACGCGCCTTGATCAGCCTTGCGGCGCGGCACTGGTTCACTGACACCACCAACGGGTTCCGCGGTTATTCCCGCGCCTTCTGACAGACCCGGGCGTGCGCCCGTTTCGGGACGTCTTCATGAACTACAATCTGCTGTTTTACCTGTCCGTACGGGCCTCGCAGCTCGGGTATGACGTCACCGAAGTCGGTGTGACCCGGCCTATCCAGGCAGTGGGAAAATACCAACTAAAATCAATGGGTTTCGTGGAAAATTCGACCTGTTCGGCGAATTGATCGGGGCCGTGACAGGACGCTATCACCCCAAGGTTTAGACATTCAAACCGGCATTGCGAAATTCAACGACACCACCGATTTCCGGTACAAGGCGAAGGCAAGGAAAGATGAACACCCACCAGTACTGGCCCGGCATAATTCTTGCGATCCTCTCATTTCTTCTGCTGCTGCCACTGATGCTATGGCTGCCCGAACAGTTCGGGCACACACCGGCGTGATCAGTGCGGCACAGGCTGAAGGGTACAACAATCGGATTGCTCA
>NZ_JBQFJG010000002.1:0-954974 GCF_056536065.1 Ruegeria sp. AL3 | reverse complement strand
AAACAACCATTCTGAGGGCAGTGTCCGGCTTTCTTGAACCAAGCGAAGGCAACGTCCTGATTGGTGGCAACAATATGCGTGGCATCGGGCCCAACAAGCGCCCGACGGCGCTGATCTTTCAGAACCTCGCATTGTTCCCGCTGATGAAGGTCTGGGAAAACATCACGTTTTCCATGGAAATCAAAGGGGCCAGTGCTGCCGAACGCCGCAGGCGCGCCGATGAGCTTCTGGACATGATTGCGTTACCGGGGGGGGGACAAACTGCCAAGTGAACTGTCAGGTGGTCAACGTCAGCGTGTTGCTATTGCCCGTGCTCTGTGCGCCGAACCGGACGTGCTGTTGCTGGATGAGCCTCTGTCGGCACTTGACCTGAAGCTGCGCCAGCACATGCGGACCGAGTTGCGTGAAATTCAACAGCGTGTCGGCATTACTTTCATCTACATCACGCACGATCAGGGTGAAGCGCTGACCATGTCGGACAATATCGCCGTCATGCGTGCCGGTGTGATTGATCAAATCGCCGACGGGAAGACGATTTACAACGATCCCAACACGGCTTTTGCGGCTTCATTCGTTGGCGAAAACAATGTGTTCCGCGGTAAAATCAAGCAAGTGATGGGCAAGGAAGCTTTGATCTCGACCAACCGTTCGGGGGATCTGGTGGCAAGGATTTCGACGGCCAATCAGGGCAAGATGAAAGAAGGTGATGACGCGATGATGTTCATCCGCCCCGAGGCCTTTGCAATTGCCCCCGATGGCGCAACGGGCGATCACTTCGTCACCGCCCGGGTCAATCATGAAGAGTTCGAAGGCAACGTCTTCAACATCTTCACCGAAGGCGAAGGCGGAAAGGAAATCAAGGTCTCGATCCCCAACCATGGGCAATCCTTCGAGGACCACACCGGACAGAACATCACGCTGGAATACGAGACGCATAATGCCGTCGTCGTTCCCGCGGGTGAGCTGGCTGCGGAATAAGGGAACAGTTCATGCCCCGATTTCTGAAAGAATTCTTCAATCGCAACGGCACCGGTATGGGCTTGGCGATCCTAGGTCTGGTTTTGTTCTGGACAATCGGCCTTATTATCCTGCCGCAGCTGTCGATGCTGGATTTCTCGTTCCGTCCAAACCTGCCCCCACCAGAAATTGGCGGGCCGAAGGACGTCTATACGCTGGAGAACTACAAGTACCTGATATACGGCCCCGAAGGTGGCAGTCAGGATTACAACACGGTTGACCTGCGGGTGTTCTTCCGCACCCTCGTGGCGGCCGTTTGCGTCACGATTTTCAACCTGATCATCTGCTATCCGATCGCCTACTATCTGGGGCAGTCCGAAGGCAGCCATATCCGCATCTTCGCGATCATGCTGATCATCCCTTACTGGATCAACGAAATCCTGCGCGCCTTTGCGTTGCGTATTATCTTCGGTGAAACCGGTGTTCTGAACACGTTGTTCGTGGGGCTGGGGGTCTGGGATACGCCGTTCGACTTCATCCGAAACGATATCGCACTCTATGCCGGGCTGGGCTATGCCTATATTCTGCTGATGATCTTCCCAATGTATAACGTCATAGAAAGCCTGGACAAAAATCAGATCGAAGCCGCGCGCGACCTTGGCGCGCCGTGGTGGCGGATACATTGGCGTGTGGTCATTCCTTATGCCAAGCCAGGGATCAGTTCGGGCTGTACGATGGTGTTCATGCTGTCTGCGGGCGCGCTGGCGGCACCGCAAACTGGGCGGGCCGTCGTCGCTGTGGTTCACACAGCTGATCTATCAGCAGTTCAACGATAACAACGACTGGCCGCAAGGGGCTGCTTATGCGATCGTCCTGCTGGTGACCTGTATCCTGTTCGTGCTGGCCATGATGCGCCTGTTCAAAGTGAACATGGGGGATATCGGGAAATGAACAATTCCTTTCTCCGCATAAGCATCTGGGTCTATCTGGCGATCTTCTTCCTGTATCTGCTTGGCCCGCTTGTGATCATGTCGATCACCGCGTTCAACTCGTCCGGCTTCCCGCGGATGAGCCCGTGGGAATGCCTGACCTTCCAGTGGTTTGGCGAGTTGTTTCAGGATCAGCGCATCCTGAACGGTATCAAGAACTCACTGATCATCGGGATCGGCACGGTCATCCTGTCAGTGGCCATGGGTCTGGCGGGCGCATTGATGCTGACCCAGATCTGGCCAAAGCTGCGGGCGACTTACTATACGATCATTATCGCTCCGATCCTGATCCCGGGTGTTGTTCTGGGTATCTCGACGCTGGTGTTCTGGGATCGTATCAACCGGATGCTGGGACTGGGGGCGGACAGCTTCCTGTCAAATGGCATTTTTCTGACGGTGATCGGCCAATCCACCTTTATCGCCAGCTACTGCATGCTGGTGTTGGTGGCACGCTTGCAGCGCTACGACGTGGCCCTGACCGAGGCGGCACTGGACCTTGGGGCCAGCCACGCCCAGGCCTTCCGCAAGATCCTGTTGCCGTTCATGCGTCCGGCGATTGCATCGGCAGCGGTGTTGGCGTTCCTCGCATCGTTCGAAAACTACAACACCACCACCTTTACCTTCGGTGAATACCCGACGTTGACGATCGAGCTGGCCCAAAAGTCCGGTATGGCATCACACCCGCGATCTCGGCGCTGGCCTTCATCATCGTGGCGCTGACAGTGTTCTTCGCTCTGCTGAACGAAGCCAAGCTGAAACGTCAGGAACTGGTGGCAGCGGCGCGCAAGAACGCGACGGTTGAGGAACTGGCCGGCAAGATCAAACTGCCCAGCTTCTTTTCCGGCAACATGGCAGCGGTTCTGTTGGTTGTATTTGCCGTCGCAACGATCACAGTTGTCGGCACTGCGGCCACCTACAATCCGGCGCAGTGTATCGCCGATATTCGCGAGCAGAAGCAGCTGGAAGCGGAACAGCGTATTCAGGAGTTGCGTAAACAGCGTGAAGAACGCCGCAAGCAACGCGAAGCTGAAGAAGCGGAACAGGGCGGTGCGCAATCCACCCCGAAACCGACGAACAACAGCGGCTTTGGCAATGTTTTCGCTCCGAACTCTTTAGGGGGCGAGGAAAGCGAAGGCGCTGATAGTGGGCCTGAATCCGAAAACACTCCGTCCAATAACAGTGGTTTCGGCGGGGTGTTTGACCCCAATAGCCTGCAAAACGACGAATAGCGGCGCAGGTTCGTAGCCTCGGCATCCGCCCGGACTGACCTCAGGTTTGTTCGGGCGGATTGCGTTTCAGGATTTTGACGTCACAACCTTCGACGGTGAGCCCGTTCCAATCCACCGGTCCTGCGTTGTAGTTGATCAGGAAGGCATGATCGGCCGTCTCGCGCAGTCGCAGGCCTTGCGGCATCCTGCGCAATGTCAAATCGGCTTCTTCCGCCGCCATGGCTATAACGCGGTCCCAAAGGTCTGCATCGGGGAAGCCGGCCAAGTACCAGATTCCGTCCCCTGCCTTGAGAGCAGGTGTTCCGTCTTCGAAACTCAGCAAGTCTTTGGCCGTTCCTGACAATCGGTCGATCCAATGCCGCGCCGCGCCGCCACCCTTGACCGCGCGTTCAACCGTGGGCGGCAGAGTTTCGACCAGATCAACATCGCAATCGATCCTTCTCAGACCGGGTCTGCCCTTTTCAGGAATTTGAAAATCGCGGGTGATCGCGCCGCCGCGCGGTCCCAGAATGGCAAGATCGCATCTCTCTGCCAAACGTTGTTCCAAATCAGGATCCATTGTGGCCAAACCGGGCGCAAAGATCACCGAGTAATCACCGGGAATGTCCTTCGCCGAAACAAAGTCTACCGAAAGACCGGCCCGTCGCAGCGCGCGGTAAGCCGAAAAAACCAATCGGAAATAATCAAATCCCGCGCCTTGTGGTTGTGTGGTCCACGCCCAGTCCGAGGCGTAATCAAACAGAATGGCCACTTTGGCCTGTATCTGTTGCACCGCGCCCAACGTGTTCAGGTCATCTGCGGTCTGGCGGGCCTCTGCCAGTGCAGCAGCAGGGTGATTGTTCGATGTCAGCAAGCCCGCATGCATTTGCTCTTGCGCAAACGGGGCTTGCCGCCATCGGAAATAACTCACCACCTCGGCACCATGAGCCACGGCTTCCACGGACCAAAGACGCACCATTCCGGGCAGGGGCGCCGGATTATACGGTGCCCAATTCACCGGGCCGGGTTGTTGTTCCATCACCCACCAACGGCCGCGCCCGACCGCCCGGTAGAGATCATGGTGAAACGCCTGCATGTCCGGATCACCCTGTTGCAAAAAGGCGGTCTTGTGCGCGTCGTCGGCATCCAGCCGGTCCGACAGAAAACCGATCGGATAACTGTCCCAGGTGGCGATATCCAGATCCGCGCCAACCTTGAAATGGTCGAAGTCCAGAATACGGCCCATGTAATTGTGCAAAAGCGGCGCATCAGTCAACGGGCGCAGCGCATCCACCTGTGCTCTGTTGAAAGCCGCGACCTGATCCGAACTGAAGCGCCGGAATGCCAGTACATGAGCCGGGTTCGGCTCGGTCACCGTTTGATTGGGCAGGTCGATTTCGCTGAAGTTGCGATATTCCATCGACCAGAACACATTGCCCCACGCCTGGTTCAGCGTTTCAATTGTTCCGTACCGTTCGGCCAGCCAATGGCGAAATGCCTGTTGAGCAGCTGCGCTGTAGCTGAGAGTGGTGTCGTGACACCCGTATTCATTGTCAATCTGCCACGCGACGACATGCGGGTTCCTACCGAACCGTTCACCCAATATGCGTGCGATGCGGGTAGATCGTCGATATAGCCTTGATGGCTAAAGCAGTAATGCCGCCGTGATCCGAACTTGCGCGGGTTGCCGTTTTCATCGGCGGCCAGCATATCCGGGTGTTTGTCCAGCATCCAGCGCGGCGGTGTTGCGGTTGGCGTGCCCAGCACGACCTTCAATCCGGCTGCTCCGAGTGTCTCAATCGCGCGATCTAGCCATTCGAATTGAAAAACGCCGGATTGCGGCTCGATGCGGCTCCACGCGAACTCGCCAATACGCACCCATGTAAGGCCTGTTTCGACCATTTGCGCGGCATCGTCTGCCCACATCGCTTCCGGCCAATGTTCAGGATAATAACAAACGCCCAGTTCCGGCTTCATAAGATGACCTTGTGTTCTGCCTGACCCTGACCTGCATTTCGCGCGGCAAAGGTCATGCCGTTGGTCGGTTGGCTGTCTATTGTTTCTGCGTTCAATCCCTGACGGGCCGTTGTGCAGAAAAGCGTATTCAGTTCATCGCCCCCGAAAGCGGGACATGACGTATGGGATGCGTCAAATGCAACGGCCTTCAGAAACATGCCGTCGGCCTTGTATACCGCAATTCGGCTGGCACCCCATTGTGCAATCCAGATATTCCCTTGGGCATCGATGACCGCGCCATCCGGGTTCAGACCTTCTTTGCGCAAATCCAGAAAAACTGCGCTGTCGCCTTCCGGCCACCCGGTTTCGGCGTTCAGACGCCAGCGCCTGACTTGTTTCGTTGCGGTGTCGCAGAAATAGGCCACCGAACGATCGGGGGCAAAACAGATCGCGTTGGAGATTGTCACATCCGGAACCAATCGTCTCAACTCGCCTTTCCAGAAGCGATAGATTGATCCGGCCCCGGGTTCTGCCTGCTTGCCCATTGTGCCGATCCAAACCCACCCCACGGATCGGCGCGGCCATCGTTTGAACGGGTCACGGGGTTGTCGGCTTCCAGAGGCGTGATCAAGTTCCGCTTTCCGGCTTGCAAATCGAGACGCCACAGCCCCGTTTCCGACGCCATAAGAAGCGTATCGCGATCCACCCAGCCCGCGGCCGAAACATGTTCATCGAAGCTCCAGCTTTTGGGCATTCCCCGCTCGCGGGTCATCAGACGTTTGCCTATGATATCGAACCAGAAAAGCTGACGTCTTTCAGGATGCCACAACGGGCCTTCGCCCAACTCGCAGGGGCGGTCGTCAAAGATAGTGCTCATCCGGCGGCCTCGTCATAGGCCGTGACGATATGCCGGGAGCGCTCGGCGATTTCGGCGACATCCATTCCGGGTTTGTAAAGTGCAGAGCCTATCCCAAAGCCATCTGCGCCCGCTTTGATCCATTGCCCGAAATTTTCGGGTCCGGCACCGCCAACGGCAAAAACAAGCGAGCCTATGGGCAAAACCGGACGTAAGGCGGCCAATCCCGCCGGACCAGCCATCACCCCGGGGAACAGCTTCAAACCGGTGGCCCCGGCCGTGAGGGCCGCAAAAGCTTCGGTTGGGGTGTAAACCCCCGGCCAGCTTTGCAGGCCTAACGCGACTGAACGCTTGATGACCTCGGCGTCATAGTTGGGCGATACGATCAACTTGCCTCCGGCGGCCGACACAGCGTCCACCTGATCGACTGTCAAAACAGTGCCCGCGCCGATCAGGGCCTGGTTTCCAAACGCATCAACCAAAGTTCTGATACTGTTGAGCGGATCCGGAGAATTGAGCGGCACTTCGATCCGGTCGATGCCGGCATCGATAATGGCGCGGCCAACGGCTTTGGCTTCGTGTGGTTGCAATCCACGCAATATGGCGATGATGGGACGGCTCATGCGGTTTGCCTTGTCATGTTTCGGGCCAGCGCAAGCCCGGCCAGAGTTGCCTCGGTGGCGTTTGCGGTTTCCACGAACGCGCCTTGCCGTTGCAGGGCTGTTGCATATGTCTGCGATACGCCTTCTGCTCCGATAATGGCCAGTTGCTGGCCCAGCCAATAGGGCCGTGTCGCGGCCAATTCGGCCCCGATCAACATTCCGGAAAGCGCGCGCGTGCGGTGGCTTTGGCCTGACCTTGCAGCAAGTCCGCCGCTCGCAAGTTGAAAAGACGCGCAGCCAATTGTTCGGGCTTTGACAACGTATCCGCAACCGCCTCGGCGAAAGCGTCTTCGTCCCAGCCCGGGCCTACAGAGTGCCGCAGCACGGACTGACCACATAGCAGGTCGAACAACTCACCCGTCATGAAGGTACGAAAGCTTACAACCTCGCCAGCGCTTACCTGAACCCATTTCGTGTGGGTTCCGGGCAGGCAGATAACGCCGTCCCAATTCTGGCGCGCGCCCAGAAATCCGGCAATCTGGGTTTCACCCCGCATCACATCCGGCGGGGTTGTCTGTTTCAGACCGGGTATGACATAGGCCCGGATGCGCGGATCTGATCCGGGTACGCGGATCGGGACATCGGGCAAGGGGGCCGACGGCACGGTCGAATAAGGGGCTTCCACCCAGCCTTGGCGTGCGCCGACCATTCCGCAAGCGACCACATCCACCGGCGCGCCGGGCAACCAGTTTTCGATCAAATCCAGCAGGGCGGCTTGAAACCCGTCAGGCCCGACATGCGCCATGCCCTTGTCGGATTGCGCATGGTCCAGCGCAGTCGAACCCTGCATGGCCCAGGCCCGTAAATGAGATGTTCCCCAGTCGACGGCGATCCATTCAGCGTTCATAACATCACCCCGAAACCACGACGCCGCCATCAACAGCCATACATTGCCCGGTCATTGCATGGCTGGCCTTGGACGCCAGAAAAAGTGTTGGTGCTATCATATCCTCGGGCTTCAGGTGCTCTTTCAGACATTGCCGGTCCAAATGCGCCGCCAGATCCTCGGGCGTGGCCCATTTATCCAACTGTTTTTGCGTCAGAACCCAGCCGGGGGCCAGAGCGTTGACGCGGATTTTCCTCGGCCCCAGTTCTCGTGCCAATGACCGTGTCATCCCCGTGATCCCGGCATTCGAGGTCGTATAGATCGGATAGCCAGCATTGCCCATCATGTAACTGATCGAGCTGAAATTGATGATCGACCCGCCATCTTTCATTTGCCGGGCGGCTTCCTGACACGCGAAATAATAGGCTTTCAGGTTCACCTCGATCATCCAGTCCCAGAATTCCGTCGTGGTTTCCTCAAGCGTATGACGTTGGTCGTTGGCTGCATTGTTCACCAAGACGTTCAAAGGACCATGAGCCTCGGCAGCCTTGGCCATCGTCGCGTGCAGTAGTTCGGTATCCGTCATGTCGCCTTGCAGGAACAGCGGCGCGCGGCCGTGCTTGTCGCGCATCTCTTCGACAAAACCGCTGGCATCCGACCGACCAATGAAGGCCACATTGGCCCCCTGTGCCATGAATCCATCTGTCAGCGCCGCACCGACGCCCGAGCCGCCGCCGGTGATATAGACGGAGGCCCCGTTGAGATCGTGGAATGTAGCTGGTTGGGTCATCAGTGGCTCTCTCTGGTCACGAGGCGCGTGTCTTTGCCAACAAGGAAATCCAGATCCGCCCCCTGATCCGCTTGCAGCACGTGGTCGATGTAAAGTTTTGCATATCCGCGTGTGTAGTGCGGATCATCCGGTTGCCACGCGGCGCGGCGGGCGTTCAGTTCGTTTTCGTCCACAAGAAGTTCCAGTTCGCCGCTGCTGGCTGAAACACGGATGCGGTCTCCGCTTTTGACCAGCGCCAGCGTGCCACCCGCCTGTGCTTCGGGGCTGACATGCAAAATGACGGTGCCATAAGCTGTTCCCGACATGCGGGCATCCGAGATCCGGATCATGTCTCGCACACCCTCTTTCACCAATTTCGCCGGAATTGGCATGTTGCCGACCTCGGGCATGCCCGGATACCCCTTGGGGCCACACCCTTTGAGCACCAGAATGCTCTTGGCTGTGACCGGCAGGTCTTCACGGTCGATATTGGCCTTCAGATCTTCGATGTTGTCGAACACAAAAGCCTCGCCCTCGGTTTCAAGAAGCGCGTCAGTGGCCGCCGAAGGCTTGACGATTGCCCCATTCGGCGCAAGGTTGCCGCGCAGGACTCGCAGGCCCGCAGCGGGCTTTACAGGATCATCGAAGGGACGGATGACGTCCGAGTTGCAACACTCGGCCCCTTCGTAATGTGCTGAGATATCCTTGTTCATAACCGTCTTTGCCGGGCGCAGGAACGATTTGAGTTCATTCAGTACAACCGGCATGCCGCCTGCGTAGCAGAAGTCTTCCATCAGGTATTTGCCCGACGGCATGCAGTTGACCAGCAGCGGTATTTCGGATCCGATTTCAAAGTCTTTCAGGGTCAGGTCAACCCCGACACGCCCCGCCAGCGCCAGCAGGTGAACCACAGCGTTGGTCGAGCCTCCTACGGCGGCATTGGCGAGGATGGCGTTCTCGAACGCCTCTTTGGTCAGGATGTCCGAGGGCTTGAGGTCTTCGTCGACCATCTCGACGATGCGCCGGCCGGTCATGTGCGCCAGCGCCATGCGGCGGGCGTCGACCGCCGGAAGCGCGGCATTGGTGGGCAGGCTCATGCCCATCGCCTCGACCAGCGATGCCATGGTGGACGCCGTGCCCATGGTCATGCAGACACCAGCGCTGCGCGACATGCCGGATTCAGCGTTCATGAAATCCTGCAAGGTCATTTCGCCGGCCCGAACGGCCTCGGAAAATTTCCAGACATCGGTGCCGGATCCGATATCCTGTCCACGGTATTTACCGTTCAGCATCGGGCCTGAACTGACGACGATCGAAGGCAGATCGACTGACGCCGCCCCCATCAGTTGCCCCGGCGTGGTCTTGTCGCAGCCGCCCAACAGAACGACTCCGTCAATACCATAGGCGCGGATCGATTCTTCGACATCCATGGCCAGCAGGTTGCGGAACAGCATCGCGGTGGGTTTCATCTGGGTTTCACCCAGCGACATGACGGGGAATTCGACCGGGAAGCCGCCCGCCTCCCACACGCCGCGTTTTACGCCCTCGGCCAGGTCGCGCAGGCCCGAGTTGCAGGGGGTCAGTTCCGACCAGGTGTTGCAGATGCCAATTATGGGTCGTCCGTCAAAAGCGTGGTCGGGAAAGCCCTGGTTTTTCATCCACGACCGGTGGATGAAGCCATCCTTGTCGAGTTTTCCATACCAATGCTGTGAGCGGCGTTTTATCATGTCTGGCTTTGTTTTTCTTGGCTGAAGTTGGATCTGAGTATTTGTAAAATGATGAAGATTAGGCGGCGCGGGCCGGTCGGCACCAGTCGGGCAGCCAATCGTTATGGGCCGTCAGCAGATCCGTGACAAGGTTCTGGATCTGGCGCAGGTCCAGTTCGGCGGCGGTGTGCGGATCCATCATCGCGGCGTGATAAATATATTCGGGGTTCTGTTCTGTCAGGGCCCGAACAGTCAGTTCCTGTACGTTGATCTGGGTGCGCATCAGGGCAATCAATTGCGGCGGGATGTCGGTCACGACAGAAGGCTGTACGCCGTTGCTGTCGACCAGGCAGGGGGTTTCGACCGCCGCGCCCATGGGCAGTTGCGGGATCTGGCCGGTGTTGGGCAGGTTGCCATAGGCCATGTAGGGCGTGTTCGTTGCGATCGCGTTCATCAGGTCGGCGGCGAATTCGTGGCTGCGCGTGACATCGATATTGCGCCCGTCGGTTAGGGTCTTGGCCTGTTTCTTCCACATCTCTACCTGCTCGACGCAGCGGGTGGGGTATTCGTCCAGCGGGATCGAGAATTCCTCGATCAGGTCCTGCCGCCCGTCCTTGATGAACCACGGCACGTATTCGGCCAGGTGTTCCGAGCTTTCTGTGCAGAAATAGCCCAGATGATCCATCACCTCGTACCGCACCTTGTTGGGGCAGCGCGGCATCAGCAGCGGTGCCTTCGGGAATTTCCCCGCGTGATAGCCCCGTCGCAGTGCCGGATACAGGTCGCGGCCCTGATGTTCCAGTTTCAGAAAGAATGCGACGTGATTGACGCCCGCGACTTTGTAGCGGAACTCATCCTTTGGCAGATCCAGATCATGGGCCAGTTCCTCGACCGTATTTTGAACCGAGTGGCAAAGGCCCACATGTTTCAGGGAAGGGAAGCGTTCGGCCAGTGCCCAGGTGTTGATGGCCATCGGATTTACGTATTGCAGCAATGTCGCGTTCGGACAGAGTTGCATCATGTCCCCTGCGACATCCCAAAGCACCGGAACCGTGCGCAGGCCTCGCATGATTCCTCCGACGCCCAGCGTATCAGCGATGGTTTGACGCAAGCCATACTGCTTGGGGATCTCGAAATCGGTGATCGTACAGGGCTTGTACCCCCCGACCTGAAAGGCGGTGATGACGAAATCGGCCCCGTCCAGCGCCGCACGGCGGTCGGTATGGGTCGAGACAGTCGCCCCGGCCCCGACCGAGCGGATCATGGAGCGCGCAACTGCTTCGCTTTCAGCAAGGCGCTGGGGGTCGATATCCATAAGCGCAAAGTGACTGTCGGCCAGCGCAGGGGTCAACAGAGCATCTCCAACGATGTTCTGCATGAAAATTGTGGACCCGGCACCGATAAAGGTAATTTTGGTCATTTCACAGCTCCGAGGGTCAAACCCGCAATAAAGTGTTTCTGCATCAGGAAGAACATGGCCACCGGTGGCAGAGCCGCCACGATGGAGCCCGCGCTCATCAATTGATAAGCGGCGCGGAATTGTGCGTTGAAACTGGTGATTCCGGCAGTTACAGGCTGGCTTTCCGCGCCTTGCGTCAGGACGACGGCCCAGAAATAGTCGTTCCAGATGAAGGTGAAGATCAGCACGCTGAGCGCGGCGATCGCGGGCTTCATCAGCGGCAGGACCACGTACCAGAAGATGCGCCATTCGCTGATGCCTTCGACCCGTGCTGCCTCGATCAGTTCAAAGGGCAGGGCGCGGATGAAGTTGCGCATGAACAGGGTGCAGAACCCGGTCTGGAAGGCGATGTGAAACAGGACCAGCCCGGTCTTGGTGTTGTAGAGCCCAAGTTGCAGGGTCAGATCCCGAACCGGCACCATCAGGATCTGAAAGGGCACGAAATTCCCAGCCACGAACATGAAAAGATCCAGAGGTTCGACTTGAACTTGTAAATGCCAAGCGCGAAGCCGGTCATGCAGCTGAGCGCCACCGCTCCGATCACGGTAGGGACGGTGATCATGAATGAATTCAGCAGGTATCGCGGCATGTCCGAATTAAAGAACACCTGACCATAGTTAAAGGCGCCTTCAAAGCTGGACGGCATTCCCCAGTAATTCGCGTTGGTGAAGTCAGCAGCGGGTTTTACCGAGAAAAGAGCAACCGCCAGCAGGGGACCCAGCCACAACAGAAGGGCCAATGGAAGCATGGCTTGATACGTGATCTGCGCCGCGCGGGGTTGTTTTTCGATGGGTTTGGGAAACATCTCAGCGCCCCTTCTCTTCACGGTACATCGACCACAGGAAGTAGGCGATGAAGCACAACATGATCAGGAAAAGGATCACGGCGATGGCCGCGCCATAACCCATGCGGAAGCCATATTCGGACAGGGCGACCTCGAACATGTAATAGGCCAGCACGCGGGAGGATCCGAAAGGTCCGCCTTGTGTCATGATCGAGATCAGGTCGAATGACCGTAATGCGCCGATGATGGTCACGACAAACGCGATAAAGGTTGCGGGCCGCAATTGTGGGATGATGATGTGCCAAAGCATCTTCCAACCCTTGGCCCCGTCCAGGCGTCCCGCTTCGATCTGTTCCGGGTCCACAGCGTTCAGGCCGGTGAGGTACAGGATCATGCAATAGGCGGTTTGTGGCCAGAGGCCGGCGAAGATGATGCCGTAGGTCACAAAGCGCTCATCGCCAAGCACGTTCAGGGGACCAAGGCCGAAGAGGTCGAGGAATTCGTTCAGCAACCCGAAGGTCGGATCGTAGAACCAGGTGAACACCAGCCCCACCACGACCTGAGAAATCACGAAAGGAAAGAAAAACAGGGACTTATACAGGCGGATGCCCCAAACTGTCTGATTCAGGAACAGGGCGATGAACAAACCTGCCGGAATCGCGGCCAGGTACAGGATCAGCCAGATCAGATTGTTCTTCATCGAGATGTAGAAAGCATCCCGGTCTACCCATTCCCAATAGAGGTCTTCGTAGTTGCGAAAGCCGACGTATTCCGCAGCGCCAGGCCGTCCCACTCGTAAAGCGACAGGTTGAAGGACTGGAATACCGGGATAATCACATAGACCAAGAAGAACAGCATCCCGGGGGCCAGAAACAGCCAGGGTGCGATGCGTTGTTGGTTGCGATGGAACCAGCTTTCCTGTTCTGAGGCGTCGGCTGCAACTGTCATGGGAAACTCGGGTCTGTTGGAGCAAGGCGGGTCGGAACCCGCCCTACGATTCAAAGGAGCGTGGGCCGGGCTTTGGCCCGACCCTTGCCTGATCAGTTATCGTAAATACGCTCGCGCGCGCGTTCGAGTTTGGCCAGTATCCGGTCCAAGTTGTCGGGTTTGACCATGAATTCCTGGAAACCTTCCATGGACACTTTGGCCATTTCCGCAGGCGCGTCGCGGTCCCAGAACTGGGCTACCCCACCGGGGCTGTTGGACGAAAGCATTTCAAAGCCCTGTTGCAGGAACTTGTCGTCATCCACAGCGGATTGCGCGTTGACCGGCAATTGGCCGAGATTCGCGCCGTTGTTGATTTCGGTCTGTTCATCAGCAGAGACCACGAAACGCAGGAATTCGCGCGCAGCTTCCTTGTTCGAAGCATTGGCCGGGATGTGGAACGTGTCTGTCGGAGCGTCTTCGGCCAGCTCAACATCGGGATTGATCGCGACGAACTGGTAGAAATCCAGCTGGTCATCTGTCAGGCCCGCATCGCGCAACGGTGCCACTGCGAAGTTGCCCATCAGATAGGCTGCTGCCTCACCATTGACCATGAAGGGCAGCGCTTCCTGCCAGCTGTAGGTCTGGTGGTTGTCGATGAATGCGCCCATGTCGATCAACTGTTTCCAGTTGGCGAAGGTCTGCTTGACCCGGTCGTCTTCCCAGCTGACTTCGCCATTGGCCAATTGCTGATGAAAATCAAAGCCGTTTGTGCGCATGTTCAAGTAGTCAAACCAGCCACCAGCGGTCCAAAGGAACTTGGTACCGATCGTGTAGCAGGCGCGTCCTGAATCGACGATTTTCTGGCAGTTGGACAGTTCTTCTTCCCAAGTAGTCGGCTCGCTCAGGCCCAGCTCGTCAAAGATGTCTTTGCGATAGTAGACACCCCACTGATAATAGGTATACGGCACACCCCATTGCTTGCCGTCGATTGTCAAAGCGCCCTTGGTCGAAGCGAGATTGTCGGCGATCTCGGGCTCGGCCCACAAATCTGAAACGTCCTCGAACAGACCCGCCTCGACATATGGTTTCATACGGTTGGCCGCGTACCACGTGGCCACGTCCGGGGTGTCAGCCGTCAGGAAGTTCCGGATCTGCGTTTTATAGGCTTCGCGGTCGATGACGGTTGTTTCGATTTCCAACCCCGGATGCTGTGCCCCGAACCGTTCGATCATCGCCTCCATTGTCGCGCGTGGCGCCGGGTTCGATGTGTCCAGAAAGATCCGCAGCTCTCCGGTGAGTTCCGCAGCTGCTGGTGCCGCCATCGCGACACCAAGCGCCAGCGCAGCCGTCGTGCGCTTGAAAGTTGAATACATAGTTTCCTCCCTGTTTCTCTCCAATAAGGTTCCAAATAGTGAAACCTTGTTTTATATATTGAAAACTACACATCGACTCGGTTACTGTTGTCAAGACCCTCGTGAGGATGGCGAGGGAAAATCGGAGGAGAATGATGGCCCGTGTCAGGTGACGGAACTATAGGCAAAGCATGTGATGTGCTGGATCACGTGGCATCGTTCGAGCGCCCCGTTCGATTCGCTGAACTTTTGGAAAGCAGCGATTTTCCAAAGGCGACCCTGTATCGATTTCTGCAATCCCTCACCAACCAGGGAATGCTGTCATATGACCGCGACAGGCAGACCTATGCGCCCGGGATGCGACTGGTCCGGTTGGCCCATGCGGCATGGACGCAAAGCTCATTGGCCCCGATAGCGCGGCCTTTTCTGGATGCCCTCAGTCAAGAAACCGGTGAAACCGTGCATCTGGCGCAGCTTGATTCCAGTCAGGTTCTTTACGTCGACAAACGCAACGCCGCACAACCAATCGAGATGTACTCTCAGGCTGGTAAAGTTGGCCCGGCCTACTGCACAGGGGTCGGCAAGGCGATGCTGGCATTTTTGGACGAAGATGCGTTGAACAGGGCGGCGTCGCAGCAAAGCTATCACCGCTTCACCAACAAAACTCTGACATCCGAAAAGATGTTGCGGGCTGATCTTGACAGAATTCGCAGCCGGGGATTTGCCATCGATGATGAAGAGCACGAGCCTGGCATCATATGCATCGCCTGCCCAGTTCTGACGTCGAACGGTCGGATGCTTGGGGCAATTTCGATAACCGGGTCCACCGAACGAATGGATTTCGATCAACTCGAAGCCTGGGTGCCGCGCCTGCGGCGCGTGGCTGAACAAATCGGAACCGAGGCACAAGCCTGGCGGTTTCCCGAAACAGGCCCTAGTTCCAAAAACGACAGGATGCTGATGACATGACAGGTGTAACTCTGAATCGGGCAATCAAACGGTACGGTCAGACACAGGTCATTCATGGGATCGACCTGCAAATCGAAGATGGTGAGTTCTGCGTTTTTGTAGGGCCTTCAGGGTGCGGAAAATCCACGTTGTTGCGGATGATTGCAGGGCTGGAAGAAACCTCGGAAGGTGAGATTCACATCGGATCGCGCGAGGTGACACATATGGATCCAGCCAAGCGCGGCGTGGCGATGGTGTTTCAGACTTATGCGCTCTACCCGCACATGTCAGTGGCGGAAAACATGGGATTTGGTCTACGCATGAATGGTGTCCCAAAAGCCGAGATCGACCAGAAGGTGCAGGAGGCTTCGAGCATCCTGAAGCTTGATCCTTATCTCAAGCGCAAACCCAAGGCCCTGTCCGGGGGGCAACGGCAAAGGGTTGCGATCGGGCGGGCGATTGTACGCGGGCCCGAGGTTTTTCTGTTTGACGAACCCCTGTCCAACTTGGACGCTGAATTGCGTGTCGAGATGCGCGTCGAAATCGCGCGTCTGCATCAGGAAATCGGTGCAACCATGATCTATGTGACCCATGATCAGGTCGAAGCCATGACGATGGCGGACAAGATTGTGGTGCTGCGCGATGGCCGGATCGAACAGGTCGGCGCCCCGATGGATCTGTACCGTGATCCCGACAACCGGTTTGTTGCAGGTTTCATCGGTTCGCCCGCGATGAACTTTCTTGATTGCGATTATGCCGACGGCCATGTCACCCATCCCGCTTTGGGCCAGCCATTGCCGGTCTCGGCAACTGTTCCTGCCGGAACGGGTAAGGTGACGTTGGGGATGCGCCCTGAACATATTCACATCGACCGGTCTGCCGACACCTGCACTGTGGACCTGACCGAAGCGCTTGGGGGTGTATCCTACTCGTATTTGCTGACGCCAAATGGGGACAAACTGATTGTGGAAGAGCGGGATGACCAGCGCAGCAAAACCGGCGACCGGATTGGCATATCCATTCAACCTGACCGTGCCATGGTATTTGATCCCGAGACAGGGCAGAGATTTCGGTAATCCTTGGCCGCAACCCGAAAAAATTCGTGGGACCAGCCGGGCAGCTTCATGGAAAACATGTGGCGTGACCTGAAGGGAAACGCCAAAGACAGCCGGGTGAAACGTTGAGCTGATGACATCAAAAGCCATCCAAGCCCAGCCCGTGGCAAAACGCGCGGGCACAGATGATTGATTCCCCGCGTAACGTGATTTAAGGGAGGCCCTGTCAAAACAGAGTCACCCAGGGGCGGTATCGTGATCGCGCCCCTCCCGCGCCACGCTGAAGTGGCTTCAACTCTTGGATCGCACGCCCCGAAAGGCTTAAAAAGGTAAAAGAATATGGCAGATAAATCGAACTTCGACATATTGTATACCATTGTAGACGAAGCGCCCGAACTGGCCAGCGCCTCGTTCCTGCCCATCATTCGCAAGTTCGCTTCGGCTGCTGGCGTCAGCGTGGGCACCAAGGACATTTCACTGGCCGGGCGCATTCTGGCAGCCTTCCCCGAAAACCTGACGGATGAGCAGCGTGTCTCGGACGATCTGGCAGCATTGGGTGAGCTGGTAAAAACCCCGGACGCCAATGTGATCAAGCTGCCGAACATCTCGGCATCGGTTCCGCAACTGGTGGCCGCCATAGAAGAGTTGCAGTCGCAAGGCTATGATATCCCGGCCTATCCCGAAGAACCTTCGACCGACGAAGAAAAGGCGATCCGTGCGCGTTATGATGCCATCAAAGGCTCGGCCGTGAACCCGGTTCTGCGTGAAGGTAACAGTGACCGCCGTGCGGCGCGGGCTGTCAAAAACTATGCCCGCAACAACCCGCATTCCATGGGCGAATGGACCTCGGACAGCAAAACCAAAGTCTCGTCCATGTCGGGCAACGATTTTTACGCCAATGAGAAATCGTCCACCATCACCGCTGCCCAAGCGGGCGATGCAAGGATCGAGTTTGTCAGCAAAGACGGCAGTGTGACTGTCCTTAAGAACGCGTGGCCGCTGGACGAAGGCACCGTGGCTGATGCGACCTTCATGTCGGTCAAAGCACTGTCATCCTTTCTTGCAGAGGCCATCGAGGACACCAAGAAAGACGGCACAATGTTCTCGTTGCACCTGAAAGCCACAATGATGAAGGTCTCGGACCCGATCATCTTTGGCTATGCGGTCAAGGCCTGGTTGGCGCCGGTTTTCGACAAATTCGGTGCGGAACTGGATGCGCTGGGTGTGAATCCGAACTCGGGTCTTGGCGATTTGCTTGAGCGTGTTCAAAACAATGCCGAGATCGTCGCCGCAATAAACGCGATCAAGTCTGATCGTCCATCCATGTATATGGTGGATAGCGACAAGGGCATCACCAACCTGCATGTTCCTTCCGATGTGATCATTGATGCTTCGATGCCAGCGGTGATCCGCGCGGGCGGCAAGGGTTGGGATGAGACCGGTGCCAAGGGTGATACAAATTGCGTCATCCCCGACCGGTGCTATGCAACTGTTTATGATGAAAGCATCAAGTTCTTCAAAGCCAATGGTGCATTGAATCCCGCCACTGCCGGTGCGGTCGCAAATGTTGGCCTTATGGCGCAGAAGGCCGAGGAATACGGCAGCCACCCGACCACCTTCGAGGCGCCCGCCGACGGCTCAATGCGCATCGTTCTGGCCAATGGCGAGGCCCTGCTTTCGCACGAGGTCGAAAAGGGTGACATCTGGCGGGCCTGCACCGTCAAGAAGGCGCCGATCGAGAACTGGATACAGTTGGCGATGGACCGTCAGCGCCTGACCGGATCCGAGGCGATCTTCTGGCTGGATGCGAACCGTGCCCACGACGCAGAGCTGATCAAATATGTCGAACCGGCACTCGAGGCTGCGGGCGTGGCTGACAAGTTCCAGATCATGGCCCCGCGCGAGGCAACGCGCCAGACGCTGGAAACCATCACCGCCGGAAAGGACAGCATCGCCATCACCGGCAACGTGCTGCGTGACTATCTGACCGACCTGTTCCCGATTCTCGAACTGGGCACCTCGGCCAAGATGCTGTCGATCGTCAAGCTTATGAATGGCGGCGGCCTGTTCGAAACCGGGGCAGGGGGCTCGGCACCGAAACACGTGCAGCAATTGGTCGAGGAAAATCACCTGCGCTGGGATTCGATGGGTGAATTCTGCGCGCTTGGGGAATCACTGAACTTCCTGGCCGACGCCAAAGGAAACGCGAAGGCAGGTGTTCTTGGCGCTGCGGCAGAGGCCGCAACTCAGGGCATTTTGGACAACAACCGGTCGCCAAGTCGAAAAGTCGGCGAACCGGACAACCGCGACAGCCACTACTGGTTCGCGCGCTACTGGGCCCAAGCCTTGGCTGCCCAATCTGACGATGCCGATCTGGCAGCTGAAATGGCACCACTTGCAAAAGCGCTGGCAGAGAAAGAAGAGCAGATCTTGTCGGAACTGGCCGCAGTCCAAGGACCGTCGGTGGATTTGGGCGGGTACTATCACACTGACCCGGTCAAAACCGCCGCTGTGATGCGCCCCAGCGCTACGCTGAACGCAATCATCGGCTGATCGCCGTCGAACAGGCGGGCGAGTTTCGTCCGACATCAATACACGAAGGGACCGCCTTTGAGCGGTCCTTTTCATGGAACGCGGGATTGCCCAAAGACCCGCCCCGAACCTTACGCCTGACGATCTGTAGCTTGCTGTGGCTGCGCCGTTAAAACCAACCTTGTCAGGTCCTATGAACGACTTGCGCAATGTGTGCCCGGTAAACATCTGCGCATCACGTTGGGTTCCAGCGCTTGGGCCGTCCGGACACCAGGCGCAAATTTCGATCGCTTTCCTGAAACTGCGAACAGGGCGGTCAGCAAGGATCGAAAAATCCTGATTTTTGGAAAAATTTAAGATTTACGGGATTCCCCCAATAGCGCCGGTTTTCAGTCCGCGTTAGGTATTTGGGGACAAAGAATTTCACTGGTGAGGCCTTAGGGCTATATCACTCACTCAGAAAAATGGCCGGCATTTGGGGTGCTGGCCATTTGCGTATCTGGTTCACCAAATCCTTGAACAAACCAGCGTGTTCAGACGCTTACGCGCGAACAGGCCGTTCATTTGCCTAGCATTGAACTGGGGGTTGATTTTAATCAGCCAAATCGACGGGTTTGAGCCTCGACAAGCGATGGCTTGATTTGGTCAACGCCTGACGCAGCTACACCTTTGTGCTGCAAATATGACAGACGACGTGCTTCCCTCCGGGCAAGAGCCAGAGATTCCAGAATCAAAGCGCAGACGATGGACAGCATTGTCGCAACAAAACCGGATACTGCGACGACGACAGACGGAATTCTATCGACAAGCCCTGTTTCCAAAAATTCCCGGAATACGGATGCAAACACAAAGAGCGAAGGCAAAAACATCAACACGGCCAATGACAGGAAAAACGCAACGGGCTTTTCATCCTTGATCAACAAGCCGATCATTTTGAGAATCCGCCACCCGTCGGAAAACGTCGCCAGCTTAGAGTTCGAATCCGGCAGGCGTGACGAATACCTTGTTTGAACCTCACCGATTGGCATGCGCATCTGCATCGCATGAACTGTTAGCTCTGTTTCAATCTCGAACCCGTTTGATACTGCGGGGAAGCTTTTGACAAAGCGTCTGCTGAAAACGCGGTAACCCGAAAGCAGGTCGTTGATTTTGCTGTTGAAGAAGAATTTCACAAGCCAACTGAACAACGCGTTGCCAAATTTGTGGCCGCGCCGATAGGCTTCAGTTTCTTCATTCACACGGGCGCCGTTGACCATATCCAGATTCTGCGAAACGAGCATGTCGATCAATTCCGGCGCCGCCGCGCTGTCATAGGTCGCATCCCCGTCAGCCATAACGTAGACATCCGCATCAACGTCGGCAAACATTCGACGGACCACGTTGCCTTTGCCCTGGTATGTTTCGGAATAGACCTGCGCGCCTGCCTCAAGCGCGACCTTGACGGAGTCGTCGGTGGAATTGTTGTCATATACGTAAATCGTTGCGTCGGGCAGGGCCGCGCGGAATTGCCGAACGGTTTCACCTATGGCAACGGCCTCGTTGTAGCAGGGCAAGATCACTGCAACGTCCAAATCCGATCTGGTCGCGGACGACGGTGAGTTATTCTGAATATTGAAGGCGCCCTGTATCATATGCAAATCACGCTCTTTCATTGGCATCAATTGAATGATGATCGTGCTTGGGGTTGAAGGTGCTGCGTATTTGAGGCTGTTATGAAGCAGATAAGAGGCCAAAATTTGTCATTCTGAAAAACCTCGTGTTTGACGCTGACAAAAAAGGGGCCGATTGAAGAACCGGCCCCAAAGTTTCAGCTGAACCGAGGGATCAGTTCGACGCTGCCATCAGTTTTTCGTTGTGCTCGCGCAGCGTGTCGGAGACGATCGCATACCATTCCCCGGTTTCGCGCATCTCGTTCAGGCCTTTGTTCAGCATCGCCAGGTATTGCTTGCCGAACGGATTGCTGCGGTGGCTGATAAAGCGCAGCGAGGAAAGCGAGGTCACGTACGGGTTCTCAACCAGGTCGTTTTGGTTCAGGCCCATTTCAACCATTGTGTCCGAGAACAGCTGAACTTCAAAGGTTGCAACATCTGCGGTGCCGGTCAGGACCGCGTCAAGGCATTCGCGTGCGGTGATCGGCTGCATCAGCGTCATGGTTTCACCGTTGTGCAGACCTTCCTGTTCCAGATCATGGATGAACCAGCCATCCATACGGCAGATCGTGGCGCCCTTCAGCTCTTCAAAGGTTGTCGCATTCGCATACTGGCTTTCCGGAATGGTGTAGAACCCGACGACAATGTCGTAGACCGGAACAGATGAATCGAACTGGGTGCAGCGCACCTCGGTTTCCCAGGACCATTCGTAGGTGCGGTTGGTGCAATCCGGCATGTTCCACGCCATGGACACGTCAAAGGCGCCAAGAGGCAGAAGAGTTTCCAAGTGCGAGTTCCAATCATCCACGAAGCTTACGGAATAGTCGCGCGCGTTGCCGCCACGCTGCAAAGCCGTGGTGCCCAGACGGGTGATTGCTCCGCCGCCGTTCAGCGATTCATCGGCGAAAGGTGCCCAGCCATTGCCGGTCACCAGCTTGATCGGTGGCTGGTAGACGCTCGAACGTTTGACGCTGGCCGCGCGTTGTTCTTCAGCTGCGATGATTTCCTGCGCGCTCTGACCATTGGGCAGGCTACCGTCCTCACAGGGAAGGGCCAGAACCAGACCTGGCTCCAGAGCGTTGGGGTTGGTGATTTCGTTCCGGTTCGCGTTGAAGATCGGCTGATAGTTCGACGTGCCGTAGGCTGCGATTGCAATGGTCGCCATGGTGTCGCCGTCTTGGACGGTATAGTTGGTGCAAGCTTCCTGTGCTGCAGCGGCACCTGCGCTCAGAGCGGTAATAGCAGTTGCTGAAAGCGCTACCTTTTTCATCTTCTCGTTAAACATGTCCACTTCCTCCAGACTTTAGTTTGTCAGGCCAGATCGGGGCCTTATCCATTTTCCATTTGATGACGCAGGGCGGTTGACACGATGTCGCGCCATTCGCCCGATTGCTGCATGATTGCCAGACCCTGATTCAGCGTCTCAAGGATCGCTTCCCCATCAGGATTATCTTTGTGGGTCATGACGTTGAGCGACTTGATGGCCGCAAGGTTGGGGTTTTCGATAATCCGGTGCTTGTACCCAAGCCGTTCAATTGCCTCGGCTGCCAGATGTGCCTCGATGGCGACGATATCTGCGGTGCCTTCCATCAAAGCGTGAAAGCAATCATCCGGTGACGTTGGCCGCAGAAGTTTGATGACCGGTTCGTACAGGCTTACAGCGTCCATGTGAGACAAAGACCAACCCTCTGGCCGGCAGATCGTTGCACCGGCAAAATCGGCATAGGTCAATGTCTCCTCATAGCCGGAACCTTCGCGGGCGAAGAACGTATCCACGACCTCGTAGAACGGGTTTGAGAAATTGTAGGTCTCGCACCGATTGCGATCATCTTCCGACAGCGCAACGGCCTCTTCGCAATTGGGGCGCGACCAGGGGAAGGTGGCGTCAAATGCGAGTGTCGGCATCAACAGGTCCAGATGCGAAGACCAGTCATTCACGAACTGAATCTTGTAGGCCTGTTCGGGAGCGGCACGAAACATCGCTGTCTCAACCAGATGGGTATAGAGCCCCCGATTGGGCAGAGATTCATCGGTGAACGGAGCGTAGTTACCGCCAGTGATCAACAGCAATTGACGGTCCCGGATTTCGGGCCGTTCACCCGTTCCGGCATTTCGGATCAAAGCGGCAGCTTCGGCACGGGCGGCTTCAATCTCTTCCTTGGCAGCAGCGCGTGCTGCAACGACCGCCTCTTCACTCGCGTTCTTTGCCTCGGCTTCCGCTGCGGCAACGCGGGCTTCCGCTTCGGCCACGGCTTTCTCGGCACGTTCTTCTGCGGCTTTTACCAGCTCTGCCGCCATTTCGGCGGCCAGCCGCTCTGCCTCGGTGTCAGCAAGCGCCGGAGCACGCCCGACATCTTCCAGACAGGGCAGTTCCAGAACGTCGCCGACGCGGATGATATTGGGGTTGGAACCGATAACATCCCGGTTCGCGTCGAAAATGATGCGAAAGTCCTCGGTCGCATAAACTTCGATTGCCAATTCCCGTAAGCTATCGCCGCGTTGAATTTCATAACTTGAACACGCCTCTTGCGCAGATGCCGCGCCCGTGGCGGCAGCAAGGGCAAGGCTTGATATGAGTAAGTGCTTTATCATGGGTCCTGTTGCTTTGCCTGTTTAGGTTCTTGTGAGTTTCGCCACTGCGATAGAAAGATTGTCCTGATCCGGGTCACCCTTGGCCTGCACAGCCGTCAGCAATGCTTCGGCAATGTCTTGAGCCAGCCCCTGTTGATGATCCCGCAGAATGGCTTGAATTTCGGTGTCGCTGATGTACTGCAACCCATCACTTCCAAGGATCAGGACATCGGCGGGCGACACGATCAATGGATCTTCCGGGCAATCCACTTTGGGAATGGCCCCGCCTGTAACCACGGACGTTAATTGATTGCTGTCCATGTCCCGGGCCACCGCTTCGGTGATCTCGCCCGAAGCCACTTTCGACGCAATCACGGGTGCCATCGAGTGGTCTTCGTTGACCTGCGTCAACGCTCCGTCCCGAAACAGGTAAAGAGGGCTGTCGCCGATCGAAATCCAGAACACACGCCGCCCCAGAAGAAGGACACCCAACATGGTTGATCCCATGTTGAAGCCATGACCCCTGGCCTCGGTGTAGTTGGCGATCGCGGCATTGGCTTGCATGGCGGCCAAAGGAAGCGCATCTATCGCGGATCCTTCGTTCAGGGTTTCTGCCTCAAGTTCTGCGTCCAGCGCGTCGCGCCATGCAGCCACTACCATTTCCGAAGCTATTTCACCCGCCTCATGGCCGCCCATACCGTCCGCAATCACAACATAGCCCGCGTCCGACGCGTCAAACATGCGGGCTGCAATCGCGTCTTCCTGCGTTTCCCGCTGACCCTGGTTCAGGATCAGCGCAACATCATATGCCGGAGTTGCCAGCATTTATCAGGAATCCCGCCAATCAAAACCGTCGTCGCAGAAGGCCATGAACCGGATCGAGGTTTCGCTGATGCGGATCAGGTCTCCGTTGGACAGGGCCACGGTGCTGAGAACAGGTTTGCCGTTCAGACGTACAAGATTGGCCTTGCCGCCATGGCCCAAGTAACACTTCCGGTCTTCGGGGTCATAGGCGATGACTGCATGGTTCGAGCGCGAAATGCCGGTATCGCCAAAATCCAACTGAATGGCCTGGTCATCGTTGCGCCCGATTTGCATCAGGCCTTCGGTGAGCGTAATGCTTGAACCTCGTCCCGGACCGGCTGTTACGACCAGCCAGCCCACCGGGAATGTCTCTTGCGCCGCTTCTGCTTTCGCTACGGGTTCGGAGGATTCGATCAGGTCCTGAACATGCGTATCGGCGCGCTCAAATCCCAGAAATGTCGTCTTGACCCGTGAACGGCGATCCTCGACCGGGGCAGGGGCTGTTTCAACCTGCTCAATCACCGGCTCAACCGCGTCTTCGACCTGCTTCTCTTCTGGGGCCGGAGCTTCGGCAACCTCAACCTCGCCGACTTCTGGCTCGGTAGGTTCGGACACGACCTCGGCCGTTGCTTCCTCTGGCGAAGTCTCGGCGGGTGTTTCCGTCACATGCAGGGTGACAACCTGCTCGACCTCAACCAGTTCTTCGACATTCTCTTCCACCAGAACGTTTTTCAGAGCGTCGCCCTCTTCCAAGTTGTCTTCTTCCGAACTGTCTTCGGCAAAGATCGACTCCTCGGGTTCGGCCACTGCCTCCGGCTCGGCCTCGTCAAACTCGGGCATCTTTTCTTCGGGGATCAGTTCATCCGTTTCCTCATAGGATTCGGATGTCATGTTTCCACCGGCCAATGCGGCGCGCAAAGCGTTGAAATCCGCAATGGGTTCCTGCTTTTCTTCTTCGCTTACAGCACCGTCTACTGTGGCCGGTTTCTCGGCAACGTCTTCTTCTTTGGATTTGCCGGCACCTTCGAGAAGCCGGCTCAGAGGGCTTTTGTATTTGAACATGGTGTCGACACCTTCAAGTTAGTGACGCAGATAAGCCGCGTCGTAAGCTGCTACTGTTCCCTGCACGTCAGCGCAGAGCCACTCAATGGATACCCATGGGAACTGATACATTCTGCGGCGGGCCGGTTCCCGCCAGGGTGGCACACCTTGATACCACCCTCAGCAAACACACACTGGCAGATCACTATCGAACCGGTCAGATTACTCCTGTGCAAGTTGCATGATTGCGGCCGTCTCGGCCCCATTGCGCAACACTGTCAGATTTGCCTCAGGCTGCTCGCTTGAAACGAGTGCGGCCAGCATCTCATCAAGGCTTTCCGAGCCGTCAAATGTGATGCCGGAATGGCTTTCATTCAGAAGGACATCGTCTTTTTGCAGGCTTACTGCCGCGTCAGCCGGAACTGCGTTCACCGTGGTTTGCCATCCGCTATTGCCATCGGCGCTCACGGTAAAGGTGTAACCATTTTCTAAACCAACGGATCGTATGGCGGGAAGGGCCAACAAACCATTTTGCGCCCGGGTCTGACCCAGCGGGCGATAGCGGGCAGCAACCCTTGTGTACCCATCGGCATCAACCTTCAGGTTATCCAGAACCTGCGCCGCAAAAGGTACATCCTGGCGGACCGGGCTGCCATTCAGGGTATAGATGACAGCGCCACGCTGTACCCAATCGCCGATCACGCTCATGTCCTGATTGGCGTCCACGCCCGTAACTGCAATGGTGGCTCCGGTCGAGCCGCGGCGGCGGGATATCTGGAAGGGGATATCGACATCCCAATGCGCAAACGCCACCTGCTGTTCCGCCGGAACACCGGCGTTAGCGATTGCATCAGTCGCAGGCGTCTCGATCTCAGACACTGCTGCAATATCAGTCACTTCTTCCGACTGTGCCGGAATTTCGGAACGTTCAGTGTCTACGGAGGCTGTTTCTGTGGCAGCTGGCTCCGCAGGTACTGGTTGTGCCTGCTCGACAGGCTCTTCCGGTTTGGGTTCGGGTGCAACGACCACTTCGGGTTCGGGATCGGTGGCCTCTGTGACAGAAGGATCGGTAACGGGCGCCTCTGTCTCAGCGGACTGTATGTCTGCCATGGGCTGCGCGACCGGTGTTTCTGCCTGGTCTTCTGTCTTGTCGCCGGACATCACAAAGAAACCACCTGCAGCCAACGCAACTGCAACAACAGCCGCGCCTGCAATCAGCTTGCCGCTGCCGCCGGACCCGCTCTGAACCACTGTATCGACAGCGACCGGGGTTTCCTCTTTCTTTGAGATTTTGGCCAGATCGCCATCTTTTTTGTCTTCGTTGCCAAGAACGATGTCCGAGTTTCCGGCCAGCAGGGCCGTAACTACGGCTTCGGCGTTCTCGCTTTCGGCCTTGATCCGGGCCTTTTCTTCCTCTTTGTCTTTGCGATCCATGCCGACAATCACGGACACGGGACGATAGGCGAATGTGTCAAACATGACACCAGGGCCGCGGAACATGCGCAACCAATCCAATGCAGATTGAAGACGATCCGTGGCGTGAACTTCCATCGCCTTGTCAATCGCCTCGAGGAACCCGTCTGGGTATCCTTCGAAACGACCGGTCAATGGCGTGTAGGGGTCATCCTGCCCGTTGTTGAACGCGTTCAGGCGGCTCTGGCCGTCGATGGGGCGTTCACCGCTGATGGCGTGATAAAGCGTGGCGGCCAGAACATAAAGGTCGCTGCTGGGCCCTTGATCCGCGCCCCGCACATAGAATTCGTGCGGAGAGTATCCATCCTTGATCACGCGCAGTGTCAGCAATGCTGCCGATTTGTTCGCCGCTTGCTCGCGTGCGGCGCCAAAATCGATCAGGACGGGGTCTCCGTTTTCATCAATCAGAATGTTGTCCGGCGAAATGTCCCGATGCAACATGCCGCTCTGGTGAATGAAAGACACCGCGGACAACATTTTTTCGGTGACCTGAACGATGAAATCAGGGCCGCCGTCATTCTCCGGGTTTTCCACGTAATCCAGCAGGTCGCACCCACGGATGAGATCCATTGCGATATATGCAGTGTCATTGTCTTCGAACACCTGATGCACATCTACGATATTGGGATGTACCAGACGCGCATGATTGCGTGCCTCCTGAATAAAGAGGTCAATGATCGAGCGCAGGTCGTCCTTGAAGGACGGGTCGTTTGGTTCGACCAGATCACCGTTGCGGCGGCACAGCGCTCCGGGGAAGCACTCTTTGATCACGACGTCGCGCTCCAGGCTGTCGCGCGCCAGGTAAGTGATCCCAAATCCGCCGTTGCTGAGATAGCGGAGGATTTCATACTGCCCGCGCAACAGCTTTGCGCCTGGCTGCAATCCTTCAATTTTCGGTTCGTCGTGCGTCGCGCCGACAGCCTGGTTGTGGCTCATTTCAATCCGCCCGTTCTATTCATTTTGCGGCTTAGAAAAACCGGGCCGACAGCCCACGAACTCACAACCAAAAACAACCGCAGGACACTTGAGAACGGTTAGACGTTTCAAATTTGACTTTATTGGGGCCGCCTGATGGCTTCACTATGGATCGTTTTTCGCGAGATAGCATATGTTGTGCCTAATGGTATATGCGGATCTATATATAGACAATGAGTATGGGCTGATTGAAAACTTAAACCCGAAATCAAGCGTGTTGGTCCACGAATTCGAAACAATAAAGGGCCGATTCCTCGGCCCTTCGAATCGCTGCAATGCAGCTCAATCTTGACGGGAAAGCGTCAGGTTCCGGTTTTCGGCTGCGCCGCTGCGACCGTGCTGCCAGCCCATGCAAGGTTGTCGCCCAGCTGCGCCAGAATGCTGATTGCGTCCTTCAATGGTGCGTCCCCGCTTTCGAATTGCAGCAACAGAAGCAAATCTGTCGCCTTTTCAAATTCAGCGGGAATCCAATCAGCTTCGGGGTCGATTTCGCCACCTTGTTCCAGCCGTTCCGCAAAATCTTCGACGATCTCCTGACAGCTGCTCAGAAACGCGGCCGGTTCGATATCAGAGGTTTCACGTAGATCTTCATAGATGCTTGCTATTGCGGCCAGCCAGTCCTCGAGAATGGGGTTGTTCAACGGGGGCAGGGCAGACCCAAGCGTTGACTGCATTGATGCGGTATCATTCGAAACAGGCTCTGGCTCTGCGCCCTTCAGCGCCTCAAGATAGGGCAGGAAGTCCTGCTGCAAATCTTTCCGCGCAGCCTCGAGATCGCCGCGGCGCCGGTCGGATGCCGCTTCCAGCACGTGTTCCGCAAGGTTCTGCCCGCCGCAGGTTTCCCAAAGCGCAAAGTCGGGCTCTGGCTCCTGCGCCATGGCACGCACGGCGACCGGCGTACCAATTGGGACAACGGCGCGGAACATTCCTTCTTTTTCCTTGTTCAGACGCGCAAGGACGCGCTCCAGGGCACCCTGCACCGGTGGCAGATCAGCATGTGTTACGGCGAGCAGGCTGTTGGCCCGAAGCTCCGGGGGCACCTGAGACCACAAGTGACGCTCGGTCTCGCGCCAGGCATTGGTTCCATTTGTGCACCAGATGGCACAATCGACGAATTTCAGCAGATCCAAAGTCGGCTTGTAGGTATCATCCAGAGCACCCGAGCCCGGAAGATCAAACAGCGATATTTCCTTGAGGGCCGGAGTATTGATACCGACCGATATGAAATCGGGCTCTTCCTGGGCCGCTTTTTCCAGCACTATGCCGGAGTATGTCTTTGGTTCCCTGTTCCACCAACCGACAGTCGTTTCGGGCGCATCCGCGTATGCGACGATCACAAGCGGCAATTTCAGATGCTGCGGGCCGGTTGGCAGAATGTCCGCGCCAGCCAGCATGTTCGCCAGACTTGACTTGCCTGCGCCGAATTCCCCGGCGAAACCGATATTGACCGCGTTTGACAGACGTTCAGCGTGGGACAGAGCCCGCGCACGCATATCCTCCAACGCCTCGTCAGGCGTCAGGTGTTCAGTTGCGGTCAGGAAGCGCTCCAGTTGGCGTACTTCCTTTTCAGTTCCGGGAAATTCAATCATTCCGCAGCCTCTGCTTGTCTTTCATCCGCATCGGGTGTTCCAAAAACCGTCTCCAGCTCAGCTGCAATGCGACGTGCTTTGTCGAAGGCACCTTGCGCTTCCGCCTGGGCGTTCAGTTCTCCTGAGTTGGAACGGTGCTCAAGATGACCGGCCAGAAGGGCCATATAGTGGTCCAGAACCGTATTCAGCCGTTCCAACAGATCGTCGCGGGTCGTGTCGATCAGGTCATCCCCGATCAGCTCGAACTCCTGCACGATCAGCCGTTCTGCACGCGCCACAACGCTATTGCGCGAGATCAGACGCGACAGCCAGTTTACACGCAATTCAACGGTAATGCCACGGGTCAGGGCGGTGGTGTCCGGCCGGAACCAACGTACAGCACTGGTGTTCATGCGATTGTCGACCGGCTCTTGCCATCCCGGCAATGCCCGCAAGGCGGCATTGCAATGCATGTCGATCGCGTAAAGCTCGCTGAGCATGCGCTGCCGAACAACTTGCGATGCCCCCTGTACCAGTTCACGCATACGCTCGCGCAATGGCGTAAAATTAAGCTCGGTCTCTCCGCCTTTTGCCAGCAGAGGCGACTGGCCGTCCGGCCCGCGCACAACGATAGCCACCGATTCCGAGACAGTGTCATCCATGACCCCGCGCAGATTCGACAGGACATCATCCATGTCACGCGTGATCTCTTGCGTTTTTTCAGCAATCAGTTTCCGCAGGTCGCCAAGTGTCTTGTCGCTTTCATCGGTATTTCGGACATCCAAGCCGTCTTCATCTTGCAGCGCCCGCAAACGAACCTGAGAGCGCTCAAGCTCCCCGCGTGCGAAGCTGTCGAGATGTTGCCAGGCCATACGCAACTGTTCGTTGATCGGTCCGTCCGTCAAAGCCTGAGTGACATGACGGCGCAGATCGGGCAGGCCGGACGCAATCATTGCGGCAAAGCGCAGAACCGCTTCGCGGCTGATCGGTCCCGGGCCTTGTTTGATCTCGGCCACACCGTTGAGATATTGCTGCATCTGTTCCGGGTGGGCGCGCAGCCATGCCAGAACGTGGTCGTGGTTCACTCCGGTTTCATCACCGGTCAGAGCATAGTGCGCCCATTGCGCGCTGCCCATCAGGACATCGATGTTCGAGTTGCCGAGCGCCTTTTCCAACCCCTCCAATACATCCAGACGAACCTTGGCCGCGTCTTCGGCCCCGCCGCCCAGTTCATCCACACGGTTGATGAAGACGACGATCTGCCCGAGTTCCAGCGCTTGCATCAACCGGAACAGTTTCAGATCCGCGCGCGACAATGCCTGATGCGCGGACAGAACCACCACAAAGAAATCGGATTCCTTCAGATACTGTCGTGAAATTTCTTCACGGATCAGCAGGGGGTCATTTACACCGGGCGTGTCGGTGACCGTCAGTGGAAACGGAAAATGGCCCAAGTCAAAATAAACCTCGGCCTTGCGAGTGATGTCGCTGTAAAGGCCGCGATCGCTTCCGGGGTCCAAAGCCCCGTCCTCGGACGGATCATCCCCGGCACAGACATATCTGGCGAGGTCATCTGACGTCAGTTCGTCCAGATCGTGCTGTTGGCCCAGCAGCTGTTCATAGCTGTCACCCAGACGCCGACGCGCCCGGACCTTCATGGCCTCGACCTGTTCTTCGATCATCTCGCGCTTATAGCTGTCCTCGTCATCGGGAAACATGTTGCGCAGTTCTTCACCTTCGGCGATCAGCGATTGCCATTGGTAATTGTCGAAGAAGTGGAATTCGGCACCTTGGGTTCTGCGGGAAGGGTGCCCGAAATGCATGTCGGTTATAACAGTTGTCCAGGGGTTTACATCCGACGGCAAATACTCTGCCTGACCGGTGAAGCCGTTGATCAGACGCGATTTTCCAGCCTTGATTTGCCCGACAAACGCAATTGACGGTTTCAGATTGCTAAGATCACCAATGATGCGCGAAATGAATTGGCGCGTTTCATCATTGCTTGCCCCGTTCATTTCTTCTGCTATGCGAATAAGTTCGCGGCGATGTGTTTCACTCATTACTCATTACCCTGATTACAATAATAAACAGATTGAAGTAGTCGAAAATTTGAATTCAACGGAGGCAATCATTTCTCGGCCTCCTGCAAAGAGGTCCACAGGTTGACGACCGCCCCCAGTTTGCGAGCTTCGTGGATGGCGACCGCGATCTGACCTTGGTCACTCAAGACGGCCAGACCAGCCCCTTTCCCGCCCGATGGCCGCATGACAATCAGTTGCGGGTCTTCACTCTCATGCTGAGAGTCGCCATCCCAGCCGGCAAGATCAGCCACAAAACGGGCCAGCGTGTCCTGGTCGGGATGCGTCGGCTCAGATGGCTTGCAAACGCCTTCCAAAAGAGGTGCGGCTTCGTCCGAATTGTCCACGAACACACGACCCGAGGCAAAGCGGCTCGACGCTTCAAAAAAACGTTGGGCAAGTGTTTCCGCTGCATCGGGTGTTGCCTCGGCGGATGGAAAGTCATCAACAGGTTTCTCAGCACTCGGGACGACGGAAACAATCGGCTCGGACGGAAGCTCAATGGCAGCGCAGGCTTTCTCGATTTCACTGAAGGTGATACCCACGTCATCCACTTCAAGCGCTGTGTCCGGTCTGCCCGACGTCAGTTCAAGCGGAGCAGGCGAACCGGAGATGCCGGAGACCAATCCGGCCAGTTTCTCGATCAGTTCGGCGCGTGATTCCGTTTCAAAGTCAGGAACCTCACCTGCCGGAACCTTGAAAACATCCGTGATCCGGGAGCTGTTCACCTCGATTGCCAGACAATCCCCGTTTGCGGCGGTAAATTCCAACCGGCGCGGCAATACTGTGCCACGGATTGCCCGCAATACCGCAGAACGGCGCGCGGCCGCTGTTTCCCCAGCGATCCGCACGGTCGGAGACAGCCGTGCGACCGAGGTCCGCCTGATATCTTCAAGCAGCTCGAGAATGTCCGTGTCCATCATGCCGTGACCCCCTCTGGTCCCGTTCAAACCGCAGCCGCGACCGGCCCCAGACTGAGATGTGATTTGGTAAGCGCCAGTCCGACATTCGCACTGTTGCGACAGATATAGCAGACCACATGATCAGGATATTCCTTGGTCCGCAGAAAGATGTTCAGCCTGTCCTTGGAAAAAACGGCGACTTCCCCGAAGCCAGCGTTTTCTTCGTCCGCACTGCCAGCCTGGCGCAAAAGCGCTTCAAAGGCTGCAACCCCGCGCCCCTGAAACAGATTGGCCACAGCCACCGCCAAAACATCCAACGAATCCGCGCAGTCGGAATCAGAAACAGAGCTGCCCAAAAGCATCCCCGTCTCCATGTCGATATACCCGGCTGCTATACAGTCGGGTATCGTTTCCATGGCGGAGTTCAGTGCGGTTTGAATAGACATCTAATCCATTGTTTTCATTTATGAGTTTCTCATTACTTCGATTCGGACACCCTTACAACACATGCCATTCAGCACCGCTGTTTTCTTTGGCTTTCGGAATGGATCGAAGTGCCTCTTTGGTTTGCCTTTCGTTGTGTTCAATGGCGATCTGATCGAACTCGGCCAGAAAGGCCTTGAATACGTTCTTCAGCCCTGCTGCATCCTGCGGCAAGTCTTCATTTCTTGAAACCTCGTGCCACATATCCGACGCGCTGAGAGGCGATCCGACCGCAACTTCGGGCAGGTCACCCAGCGTGGCAACACTTCTTTCGACTGCGTCAACCTGTTCGGTGGTGGCAGCTTCGATCAAACCGCTGGTTTCGGGTTCCGGCTCATACTCATCCGCAGTGTTGCCGGTTTGCGCGGCCATCAATGCCGTAATCGAGGATACAGAAACTTCTATGCCGCGATCTTCAGCCAAATCGGCCTGCTCGGATTCCTCTTCTGCGCCATCCGGCACGATCGGGGTCTCTCGCATCGAAGTGTTCAGCGAGGCAAGCACGTCATCGGAATTGTCAACAGCCGCAAGAGGTGCGGGGCTGATTTCCGCAACATCCAGAGCGCCCGTGTCGTCATCCAATGCGTCCTCCAGATCGGCGTCAACGGACAGCTCGAATTCGTCTTCGTCATCCTCAAGGCCCGCGACATTCGTCAATTCCAGCGGGTCGTTCGAGGTGTCTTTGAAAAAGGAACGCAGATCATCGCTTGTGTCGGGTTCAACGGGCAGCGGAACCGGCTCTGATGTCATCTCTGCGCGCAGCCGTTCAGCCTCTTCGGCATCGATCCGAACCCGCTCGGCCTCATCCGAGCGCCGCTCGACCCGGGCAGGTCGTACCGGGAAGCTGGTTACAACTGTTTCGCCTACAGCGTTCGATTGCCCGGCGGCCTCCAACGGGTTCACCAACCTCAAGGGTGTGGCTTCGTCTTTGGCTGTCGGCTCGTTTGATGAACGGGCAGGGCGCAAAGGTTTGACTTTGGGTGCGTCGGCTTGGCTCTTGTCGATCTGGTATCGAGCCAGCTGATCGGCACGGTTGTCCATAATCTGTTCCGTGATCTCCAGGAAACTGTCGATCATCTTGCCGCCGCCGCTGCGCGACCACATCTCGGCATCGCCTGTTTTGTCCCGGGCCGTGATTGCGTCGCGGGCCGAAAACAAAATGGACCGATTGAACAGGTGACCAGCTTCGCGGTTAACGCGGCGCAGTACTTTTTGACGGTCTTTGAGGCTCAGGGCATCTGCCCGCGTCACCAAAAGCAAAGAGTTGTGTTGCAACCTCTCGGGTAGGGAAACCCATGTCGCGCGTTCGGTTTCGCGCCAGGCTTGTGTCGCGTGGGTACACCACAAAACGCCGTTTGCCTGACCCACCGCGCGTTGCCACACATCCGTCGAGATCTTGGGGTCCGAAATGCCGGGTGTGTCAATCAGGTCGACAGCTTCCAGAATATCGGCCTCAAGGAAGATGCGGATGAACTGTGCGTCATTGACGCCAACGGTTTCAAGCTGATCCAGTTCGATCAGTTCAGTACTTCCGTCATGGCGTTTGATATAGGGCGCCTGATTGCCCCAGCTAAACCAGACCGGTGGCAACTGGGTTGCCGTCACCTGCGTCGGCAAGGTCTGCGTTCGCAGCAAAAAGTTCATCAACGTGGATTTGCCGGCGCTGAACTCGCCCATCAGGGCGAAAACCGGTTTGCGACGGGACCACTGCTCGATGCGTTCCCATGCCTTCGGAGAAACAAAGCGTGTTTGTGTATCTTTTGCCATTTTTCTACTTATGCCGCTTCGTTGCTTAGATCTTTCAGTATGTCACCCAGAATCTCGTCCTTGGATTTCTGTGGCTGCAAGCCCGCCATCGCCGCCGCAGTCTGACCCGGGTTCTTGTCGGCAGAAGACGAGATGCTCAGCAGAGTTTCCTTCTGCTCGCGCAGGAAATCCGTCAGGATCGCGCGAACGTTTTCCAGAACCGCCGCGATCTGGTTTTCCTCGATATCCTTGGTGATCGAATTTGCCTCGGACGCGATCAACCGCGTGTAATCCGCCGCATATGCCTCAAACCCCTTTCGGCGTTGCCACCAACGTCGCCACCAGGTGCTTTGCAAGTCCAGTGCGATCGTCCGGCCGATGCCGAGAGGCGGTGGAACACGGGGAACAATGGGCGCTTCGATGCTGAATTCGCCCAGATGGTTGCCGAGTATCTTATGATAAAGCGCTTCAACATCCGCAGCAGCGGTTGCGTACAACGCCCCGGCATCTTTTCGCATGGCGCGGGCGAAACTGAAATACGCAGCTTTTTGCAACGTCCGCAAACCTGCTGGATCGTATTGCCATGTGCCTTGTTCGCCATTTTTTTCAAGATGCGCGATCAGAGAGTCCGTCGCGCGTTTGACGAAATTGTCCTCGGCTGACTTCAGACGCTCCAACACCTTGTCGCGCAGCGCATTTGTCAACTCGGCGACTTTCTTTTCGTATTCGGCTGACACCGTGTTAACCGCCTCTTCGGGCGATACGCCGTCAAGATCCCGTGCAACGCCTTCACCTTCGGAAAGATTCCTGGCAACCGCAGTCGCGCGGATCTGACTGGCAATGTTTCGCGCCCGATGGCGGACGCGGTCCATCAGTCGCGCTCCGGCACCTTCTGCAATGCGCTCATTCATGGCCAGTAGCAGATCGGGCAGACCGGACAGCGCCCAGATTTTATCGAGCGAGGCCGCCTGATCACCGAAACCGGCGGCCAGGTAGAACGTATTCAAAGCCTGGCGCGACTCTTCTGTCAGAATATCCGGGTTCCCGGTCAACGCCGCTTCGGCCCACAGCGCACTGCCAAAAACGACGCTGGTATTTGTGTCGATATTGTTCTGTTTCAGCGTGTCCTGAATGCGGTCACGGATCTCTGGCACCTGGCTCACAGGATCGGACAGCTCGTCGATCCGGTTGACGAACAGGATGATCTGCCGGTTCTCGAACTGCGCGATAATGCGCATCAGGGCCATGTCCATTGTCGTCAGGGCCTGGCTTGCCGCCAATACCACAACGCAGACTTCGGATCCGCGCAGGCTGCGCAGAGTGATTTGTTCGCGCACCATGAACGTATCGTTCACACCCGGTGTGTCGCACAGTTTCAGTGCGATGGGGTATTGCGGAATGTCCATATACAGCTCGGCTGATTTGGTGACATCTGCAAACCGGCCCGTTTTGGGATCAATATCGGGATCGTCTTCATCGCCCAGGCAGACATAACGCTGAATCAGTTCCTCATCGAAATGATCATACTGATGGCTTTGACCCAGGATCAGGTCGAAATGTTTGCCAAGACGTTCCTCTGACTTGGCCTTCATCTCACCAATCTGGCGGCGGATGTCTTCCATCTCGTCATCTGCGCCGGCGCGATTGGCCAATTCGCCAAGACGACCGCCACCGACCATCAGGTTGTCCCATTCTTCCTGCTCGAAGAACGTGAACTTGGCCTTTGTGTCACCGGGCGGGCGCGTGTTGATGTTCAACGTCGTAACCACCGACGTCCAAGGGTTGACGTCTGACGGAAGCAGGCCGGGGTGCCCGGCAAGAATATTGACGATCGAGGATTTTCCGGCCTTGACCTGGCCCACCATCGTGACACTAGCGGTAAAGTTCTCCATCCGGGTCTTGAGGGTCGCCAGCCGTGCCGAGGAGCGCGCATCAGCCACCTCAGTCAGTTGATCAATCTGAGCCGTCAGTGAAGCCATGGTCGCCGTCATCGGTGCCAGTGCTTCGTTGCCCACAGACAAAAGGTGATCGTTGCGCGCCATACTTAACCTCCGGTTCCCGTTGCAGCAATTTCGGGTTCGTGCGCGACACGCCCCGCCGGAATGCTTGTCAGAGTGTCGATCCGCGCGATCAGGTCCAATGCATTGCCCAGAATTTCAGCTTCGGCCCGAGGTGTAATGGTCTCGTACGATTTGGAATCTGCCAGAACTTCGATCGAGCTGAAGCGGTCGCCGTTCTTGAGGCACGCAACACGGCGCCCGGTCGGGAAACCTTCGGATTTTGCGGCGGGCAACGGCATGCGTGCGTTCGCAAGCAGGTAATGTTCACCGGAATGCGTTCGAAGCGAAATGCCAAAGCCTGTATTCGGATGGTCGCGATTCAGAGTTTTGAGCTCACCAAGGAAACTCTCACGAGCGAAGAAGACGGCTTCTTGCTCGGCGGCAGCGGAGGGATTCAAATCGGTCACAGCAGAAAGCCTTGTATTGGAGTTGAGCAAAAAAACTCGTACCGGCGCCAAAGTGGCAAAAAGACTCATTAACTCCTGATAAACAACAAGTACCTTCAAGGCGGTGTTATTTTGGCGCGAATAAGATTTTTTAGCGGTTGAATTGTGGCGGCAATGTGGTCGATCTCTCATAAGAATGCCTCAACCGACGCGAGTATCTCGATGAGGCAGATCAGACCGAGAAACGTCCGGCAAGCTTGTATGTATGCATAGTCGGCGCAGCCAAATGACGCGAAGGTGACGTCTTTTCAGGTGCATTCGAAAGATTTGAAGGTCGAAAACCTTTTGATTTTATACTTTCGAATAAAAACAGATATTTATGTTTCGTTGCTTTACCGAAAACACCGGATCTGGAGGATGTAACCATGTTCCTTGTCAGATCCAGTAACACAGTCTGCGACAGTTTTCCGGATTAGACTGCATCAACTCTGGTCCGTTGTGCCTTGATTCTCCATCAAGTCTGGCGGCACAAGTTCCGACTTGTAGTTCTGGCGTCTATTCAACGTTAGCGCGTTTTTAATGGCTTGATTGTGCCAGGCGTCAACCTGAGAACCAAAGGTCGAAAAGCAGCGTCATATAGCTGCTTGCAAACCGGTTGCAGGTAGGGTTTCAGACGCCTCTGGTTTCGCGACCGTTGCGTTGCTTGCGGTATCAACCAGGCCGAAAACAGGTTGCGGTTTTCAACCAGGCAGCCCGGCAAGTCACAAACTTTCTATTCCTCGAATTTTCCCTCTCGCACTCCGATGCAAGCTTTGTTATTGACCGCTTCATTCCAGCGCAAACGCGCTTGGTTGCGGGTGTGGCGAAATTGGTAGACGCACCAGATTTAGGTTCTGGCGCCGCAAGGCGTGGGGGTTCAAGTCCCTCCACCCGCACCATATGAATTTACCATAATCATCATTATACGAATTATAATTGCGCCCGGGTGCGCGCTACTTCCAAGTGCGACGCCTATTAGAAACCAATGGGTTATCGAATGAGGAGGTCATGGCGTGAGGACAGTGTATTTGCAACTCAGCATCGAAGAGCGCCGTAGAATTGAGCGCTGGAGGCAGGCGGAAGTTCCTGTTCGAGAGATGGCACGTGTGTTGAACTGCTCGAAAGCCACCATCCATCGAGAGATCAAGCGAAACTTCTTCTCGGATCCTTGTCTGCCGAAATGCGATAGCTACTACGGCGCGTCTGCGCATCGGAAAGCTGCGGATCGGCGCGTCCGGCAACGTAAACTGATCCGCCATCCCGAGTTGCGCAAGCGTGTCGTCGAGCGGCTAAAGAATGGCTGGACGCCTGAGCAGATCGGCAACCGAATGATCTATGAAGGCGCAAAGCTACGCGTCTGTCAGGAAACGATCTACCGCTACATCAATTCCGGAGAAGGCATGGCCGAGGAGCTCTGGTGGTATCTGCACGAGCATCGAATGTTTCGTCGGCCACGCCGCGCCAGAAGGCGCCAGCCCCCCAAGTTTGACTGTGATGTCAGCATCCTGTTTCGCCCGGATGACGTGGCGCATCGACGTCAGTACGGTCACTGGGAGGGAGATTTGATGCTGTTCAAACAGGCTCTTGGCTAGTCAAATGTCACGTCACTGGTCGAACGCGTCAGCCGGTTTACGGTGCTGCTGAAGAACCCGAACAAGCGCACGAGGCCCGTGATGGGCAAGATCATGAAGGCGGTGGGCAACCTGCCCCATCTGGTACGGAAATCCATCACCTTCGATCGCGGCACCGAGTTTGTCTCGTGGCCCAATTTGCAGGCCGAGATCGGAACGCAGACTTGGTTTTGCAAGCCGTCCTCACCCTTGCAGAAAAGCACGGACGAAAACACCAACCGCCGCGTTCAAAGATGGCCGCCAAGGAAGCGGGACATTATGGCCCTCACTGATCATACTTGAAGGTGATCAGTGACCGCCTCAATGCGACGCCCAGAAAATGCCTGGGCTGGAAGACGCCCGCCGAGGTGTTCCGGGAAAAGATGATGGAAGAAATGGGCCGAGCCCCCTACCCTTAAAGGCAATAGGAGTCGCAGTTCAGGTATCGCTCACAGTCTTCGGATGTCGGAGTACGTAAGAGTGAGATCGAGCGACTGAGTCTCGTCTCACCTTGATTTCAACACCTCAAGATTCTTGCGCTTTTTGAATGTTTCGACGGTTCAAGCGCTTCAAGTCCACGTCAAACGGAAAGCCAGCAAACCTCTTCGCAACCTGGAAACCGGCGCAGAGTGTCTTACTTGAGCATAGTTGATCGGTAGAATCCCCTGCTCCGGCACTCTGGGCGCGAGGGAGATGGAATACACCAGCAACTGAAAGTTTGCGGAGTCAACAATGCCCCTGAAATAAACAAAAAGACTATCTGTCTTGCCTGGCCTTGGCTCGCCTGCAATGTTGCTGGGCAACTCTCCAACCGAAAAAGGAGCTCCTATGTCTCGACTTTCAGACCGCAGAGACTTTGCCACCGAAATCTGCGAGCAGGCTGGGGTAATGGCCAAAAAGTTCTTTGCAGATCGGGTCAATCTTGTCGTTGATCAAAAAGGCGCTCAGGACTGGGTCAGCGAGGCGGACAGGAGCGTCGAAACCTTCATTCGTCAAAAGATCTCGGAGGCTTGGCCCAAAGATGGCATTTACGGTGAAGAACATGGCGCGGTAGCGGGAGAGAGTGGCTTTGACTGGGTTATTGACCCAATTGATGGAACCACGAATTTCGTGAACGGTATTCCAGCGTGGACCATTGTTCTGGCTGGTGTCACCAACGGCCAAACGGAGATTGGCGTGATCCATGATCCAAGCGTGGATGAGACTTTTGTCGCAACGCGCGGAGAAACAGCGACACTTAACGGATCACCGATACGGGTCGCTTCAGGAGTGCCTTTGCGCGACGGAACTGTGGCCGTAGGATACTCGAACCGGATTGAAAGCCGTCATGTTTTACCCGTGATCGAGAATCTGATCGAGCACGGGGCGATGTTTCACAGAAATGCCAGCGGAGCGCTTTCGTTGGCCTACGTCGCTGCCGGACGCCTTTTGGGTTACGTCGAGGAACACATGAATGCTTGGGATTGTCTGGCTGGGCAATTGCTGGTCGCGGAAGCGGGCGGCGTTGTCGAGGATCAGAACGCCGATGCGATGATCCGAGACGGTGGGCGCGTGATCGCAGGCACGCCAGATGTGTTCGAGACGTTACGTGAGATCGCAGAGAACGCATGGAGCGCTTAACGTCTAAGTCAAAGAGACCCAACCTGAATCAGGTTTGAGTGTCGCTAGATCAGCCTGCCAGAAATGGCCTTGTGAGGGCTGGTCATACTTGCGGTCTATCGAACAATCCGAAAGTGCGCACCAAAGCAATGTGCCTACTGCCCCGTGTGTCGTGATTGCAAGATCCCCGGCATCATGCGTCTGGATTATCTCTGTTACTGCGCGATGAATGCGTCTCTGCGCCTCGACAGCTGTTTCCCAACCGCGATAGCTCGTATCCGGCTGCGCAAAGAAAGCATCGGCGGCGGCCTCGAAATCGTCCCGAGGCAAGTAACCGGTTGCGCTGCGGTCGTTCTCACCAAGACCCCAGTTGCAATTCACGGGTAACGCTTGTGGTGCAGCAAGAATCTCACCTGTTTCGCGGGCCTTCCGCTCGCCACTGGTCCATATCTGCATCACGTTGGAAAAGACTTCACTGGATGCAAATTCGGTAGCGCGTTTGCGGCCCACAGCGTTCAATCCCCACTCAGTTATCGGGACGGCCGGATCGACAGAGACCTCGGGGTGCGAGATGATAATGAGTTTCGGCATTTAATCCGGCAAAAGAACGGGGCCTTTGTCAGCAAAGCCCATTTTGGTTTTTGTGCCGGGATCAAGCGGCGTATCGACGTCATCGTGTACAGCAAAAACCTGACCGAATGCACCGGTCAGCGTATATTCCATCCGAACGCCAACATAGGTCGCCTTGGCCACCGTGGCTGGGATGCCTTGGTCTGAACCGATGACCAGACGCGAGGGGCGCACAGCGATGGTTGCAGGTCCTTCGGACAATCCGCGACGTGGTAGCGTGTGGCGGTAACCTTCTATTTCTATCGTTGCCGCGTCGCCGTTGATTTCGACGATTTGGCACTCCAAAAGATTTGCCTCGCCTATGAAATCGGCAACAAATCGGTCGTTCGGGGCGTCGTAAAGCTGGCGGGGTGTGCCCATTTGGGCGATTGCTGCGTTGCGCATGACGACAATCTCATCCGAGACCGCCAGTGCCTCTTCCTGATCGTGGGTCACGTAGACAACTGTCAAACCAAGTTCTTGCTGGATTGCCCGAATATCCTCTCGCACCTGACGGCGAAGCTTGGCATCGAGGTTGGACAACGGCTCGTCGAACAGCAGAACCTGCGGCTCAAGAACCAGCGCGCGGGCGACTGCAACACGCTGTTGTTGACCCCCCGACAGTTCAGAGGGAAGACGGTTGTCGAACCCCTGAAGACCAACAAGTTCCAATCCATTCAGAGCGCGGCTGCGGGCTTCATCCTTTGCAAAACCCGAGAAGGTGAGGCCATACATCACGTTTTCCAGCACGCTCATGTGAGGGAAAAGCGCGTATGACTGGAACACCATGGATACGTCACGGTCGGTGGCAGGCAATTTGGTCACGTCCCGATCTCCGATCAGGATCTTGCCCGAGCTTGCCATTTCCAACCCGGCAATCATGCGCAGAGTCGTTGTTTTCCCACAGCCTGACGGGCCAAGCAGTGTGACGAGCTTTCCCGCCTCGACGTTCAGGTTGATGTTGTCGACAGCGACGACATCCTTGCCGAACACTTTCGACACGTTCTCAAAGCGTACTGGGGCAGCCTTGGAACCGATTTTGGTGTCGGTCATGGCGATGTCTCCGTTCCGTGCTGCGTGCGTCGGCCAATTTGGACCCGACCGACGAGAAGTTGCAATAAGCCGACCGCCGCGAGCATCACGAAGATCAGCGTCGTCGAATAGGCGATCGCAAGGCCATAGTCGTTGTTCTCGACCCGACCGATGATGTAGCTGGTCGCCATGTCATATTCTGCACTGACCAGAAAGATGACAGCCGAGATCGCCGTCATGGCGCGCACAAAGCTGTATACAAGCGCGGCAAGTATCGCAGGGCGCAACAGCGGCAGAATGATGTTTCGGAACGTCTGCCACGAGTTCGCACCAAGGGTCAGCGAGGATTCATCAAGGCTGCGGTCAAGCTGCGACATGCTCGCGATCCCCGCACGAACGCCGACCGGCATATTGCGGAAGATGAAGCTGACCACGAGAATGACACCCGTACCCGTGATTTCAATCGGCGGAACGTTGAAGGCCAGGATGTAGCTGACGCCGATCACTGTCCCGGGGATGGCGAAGGACAGCATTGTTCCAAATTCGAAAGCGTTTTTGCCTGCAAAACTTTGTCTTGTCAGCAGATAGGCGGTCACTAGGCCAACGGCGGCAGTCAACGGGGCAGCAATGGCCGCGATGGTTATGGTGGTCCAGAAACTGTCCCAAGCTGCCCCGGTCCAGCGAATACCCTCTTCTTCGAAGCGGACCGAGAATGCAGTGATATAGTGTTTGATCGTCAGCGAGTTATCGACGCCCCACAGCTCGACAACACTGCCGTAAATGATCATCGCGTAGACAACAATTGTGAACAGCGCCCAACCCAGAGCGACGAGCAGTACCGGAACAGAAAGGCCAGTGGGCATCAGTGGATGGACGCCGGCATCCCCTTTGCCGGTGACGGTTGTGTAGCTTTTCTTCCCCAGCCAGACACGCTGCGCGTAAAAGGCGGAAAGAGTAAAGAACAGCAGCACCATGGCCAGAACCGCAGCCCTGCCTTGATCGTACTGAGCGCCGACGATGGCAAAGAATATCTCGGTCGAAAGCACGTCGAAATTCCCGCCCAATACAAGCGGATTTCCGAAATCGGCCATGCTTTCGATGAAGCCCAGAAGAAATGCGTTCGCAAGACCAGGCCGCATCAGGGGCAAGGAAACCGTCTTGAATGTCTGCCATCTGCTGGCGCGGAGCGTTTGCGCCGCTTCTTCCATCGACGGAGAGACGCCTTCAACCACACCAATCAGAACAAGAAACGCAATTGGTGTAAACGCGAGTGTCTGCGCAATCAGGATGCCCGGCATTCCATACAGCCAGCGTGTTGGTTGCGTGCCGAACAGTTCGGCAAAGAACCGGGTGACAGAGCCGGACAGGCCAAAAAGCAGGATCAGCGCCAGGCCGATCACGAATGGCGGGGTGATTATTGGCAGAACGGTCAGAGCCCGCAGCGCGCGCTTGTAGCGAAAGCCTGAGCGCGTCACGACAAGTGCAAAGCAAAGACCCAGGACCGTGGTGATGACGCCAACGAGGATGGCAAGGAACAGTGAATTCCAGGCGGCGCCACAACGCGCGCCCTGAAAACACCCCAGACCCCACAGTCGATCATCGAAAAACTTCGAGAAGAAGACCGCGATGGAATACGCGCCGTCTTCGGTGATGAATGCAGCGAAAAGCATCTTCGCGATGGGAAAAAAGACAAACACGGTGACAATTGTAATAACGCCTCCGATGGCGCTTACGACAAAGACGTCACCGTTAATGGCACCCCTTGCCGCAATCCCCTGAGTAAGCAGGAACAGAAAGCTCGAGGCGCAAATCATCGCGCCATAGCCCATGCCGAACTGACGGTCGCCAAGCTCGCCAAACATCGCCTCCAACCAATGAAAGTTGAAACCTCTGATGCCAATGCTGAACCCCTGAGCGATCAGCCAGCCAAAGCCAAGCGCCCCTGACAGGATCAGTATGCGGGCGTAAACTGGATCAGATTTGGTGCGCTTCAACACCAGAAGCGGCAGGGCCAGTGCGATCAAAAGCGGCGCGAGCCAAAGTTTTTCACCCTGCCCAATCAGAAACGCAGCGGGGGCGTAATCCTCATCGAATGGATAGCCGTCCAAAAGCCACTCGAACGACCAAAGGCCACCGTCGACCATATACCAAGGCAACAGGCAGAATCCGACCCACCCGGCCGTGATCCAAAAGATCAGAACCGGATGGGTCGTTTTTGAAGTCCGGTCAGTCATTTACTGCGGCAGAGTCGAAACTTCTTCGTCCCATTTCTGCAACAGACGCTTCCGTTCGTCCGAGGACCCATACTTTTTGAAGTCATAGTCAATCAGCTTGATCTGACTCATGTCTGGCGCGCTCTCCGAAGTTTTTGCGTTCTTGTTCGATGGCACCTGGAACGCGTTGACCTGCAAAGCAAGGTTCTGAGCTTCGGGCGAAAGAGCCCAATCATAGAACTTCTTCGCTTCTTCTTCGTTGCGGGCTCCGTCAATAATCGACATCGAGCCAATCTCGTATCCCGTACCTTCGCATGGCGCGACGACCTTGATCGGGAACCCGGAAACGGCCTGTTTCACGGCGTCATGCATGAAGACGATACCAATTGTGTTCTCGCCACGACCGGCGGCCTTGATCGGCGCCGATCCGGATTTGGTGTACTGATTGATGTTGGAATGCAGGCCCTTCATGAACTCAAAGCCTTCATCCTCGCCGAAGATCTGCACCATCGACGCCAGCGTGGTGTAGGCCGTACCTGATGAGTTCGGATTCGCCATCTGAACGTGGCCCTTGTATTCGGGCTTCAGCAGGTCTTTCCAACAGGCCGGTTCGGGCAGGTTGTTTGCAGCGATAAGATCGGCATTGTAGCCGTAGCCAAGTGCGCCCGAATAGATGCCGATCGTTCTGTTACCCGCGCTTTCTGCCTGGGATATCGCCCAATCATGAAGCTGATCGCGCATTGGCGAAATGTATTCCATCGTCAGGCCCTCTTCGGCGGCCTGCAAATGCGGATCACCCGTACCGCCCCACCAAACGTCCCCTTTCGGATTCGAGCTTTCGGCGCGTATTTGTGCAAAGGTTTCCCCTGACGACTTCCGGGTCATGTTGACGTCGATGCCCGTCGCATCTTCAAAGCTGCGCGCCATCAGTTGGCACCAGTCTTCTTGCGCCGAACAATAAAATGTCAGTTTGTCGGCCTGTGCCGCCGACAGTGACGCAGCCAGGGCGATCACCGATCCAACCGTGGTGGATATCAATTTCCTCATTTTCTTCCTCCCTTTGAGCTTGATGCGTCCGGGTTTCCCGGTTCTTTCATGCCCTTCCTCATGCAGCCTGTCGAAGTTTCTTTATGACAATTTTGACTTCTGGATTGTCTGTCAGATTGTTCAGCAAATCTGACAGGTCGCTTTCTTGAACCAACTTTGCGGCCTTTGCCGGTGAAAACCAGTGACGCGTACGTTCACCTTTTTCCTTCCAGCGTCGCTTCAGCTTTTCGACGACCATCGGATAAAGGGTGACGCGGCAGCGAACGCTGCTTTGCCCCTCGTATCGTTTATCATAGAAAAAATGACCGATTGGCCGTTTCGATATGGTGCCGACGGCGCCTGCTTCTTCTTGCGCTTCGATTTCAGCGGCTTGCCATGGTTTTTTGCCGTCCATCAGCCATCCTTTCGGGATAACCCACCGGCCGGTATCCCGCGAAGTGACCATAAGAACGCGCAACTTGCCAGCCTTGTCCCAGCGCATCGGAAGCGCCGCAATCTGATCTGCCGTTTCGCTGTCGCTCATGCCGCCTCTCAATGCCACACGATCAAGAACCAAAAGGAAGCAGTCTCATTGGCAAGTTGGCCGGTCAACGCTTTGCCTTGGCTCGTATTCTGAATTTGATCAGCCTGTGCATCTTTGCTTTGCGCTTCGAAATACTTGTGTTCGCTCGAATTCTCACAACCTTCCGAGGGTTATGCAACAAAAAATATTGCATTATGACCGAAAGCCCACAAAAGTGGATTTCGAAACCTAGTCGGGTCGTCGGATGTCCAAAACTAAAACGCGCGGCAAAATGTCTGAAAAGAACCACAGCCGGGTAAAGAAATCCGACCGGCGCCAGCAGATATTGCTGGAACTGAAGCTGCGCCCGCACGTTCGCATCAACGAACTGGCGCAGCGGTTCAACGTCTCCACCGAGACGGTACGCAGAGACTTCGATGCTCTGTCGAATGATGGCTTGATAGCGCGGGCACACGGGGGGGCATCGGCCGCCGCGCAAGGGCACTATCCGGGTCTGGATGAGCGAACAAACGCTCAGGTTGAGGAGCGTGAACGAATTGGCGCCACAGCGGCAGAAGTGATCCAGAGCGGTGAAACGGTCATGATCGATTCCGGCTCGACCACAATCGAAATGGCACGCGCACTGGCTTATATTGGCACACCTTGCACCGTAATCACCAATTCCATTCCCGTAGCCATGACCCTTGGCCATGGGGCTGCACAAGTGCTGTTATGCCCGGGGGAATACTTGGCAACCGAGTCTGCAACGATCGGAACCGAGACGCTGGAGTTTCTGTCCCGTTTCAACGTCGACAGGTGCATGATCGGTTCCTCGGGGTTTTCGACCGATGGACCTTCAGAAACAGTGCGCGGCTTTGCGGCAATAAAGAGGGCAATGCTGTCGCGAGCCGAGAAACGGCACCTTCTTGTCGATTCCGGGAAATTCGGCCGGAAAGGCCTGTCTCAAGTAGGGGACCTTGACGACCTGGATTCGATAATCACCGACAAAAAACCAACAGGAGAATTGCATAACGCCATTGAAAGCGCCCGGGTCGACGTTCTCGTCGCCGGGTAGATATGAAATGACTGATTAACAGCGGATAAAAAGCACCGCACTTGACTGGGAGGAAAACATGAAGATCGATATCAAACTATTGCTTGGGGCATCTGCAATCGCGCTCATGTCGATAAGTGGAACGGCGTCGGCGCAGGATTGTCCACGCGGTGACTTGGACGAGCGTTTTTGTGATGCCGACGGGGATTTGATCGCGGATATCCCCACAGATCCTTCCGAGCAGATAGATCCAGACACTTTGATTTTTGCCTATACGCCGGTTGAAGACCCCGCCGTATACAAAACCGCGTGGTCAGATTTTCTTGACCATTTGAAAGCAGAAACTGGCAAGGACGTCGTCTTTTTCCCTGTTCAAAACAACGCGGCCCAGATCGAGGCGATGCGTTCGGGGCGTTTGCACATTGCAGGCTTCAACACCGGTTCCAACCCACTGGCGGTAAACTGCGCCGGGTTCCGCCCCTTCACGATCATGGCTTCGAAGGACGGAAATTTTGGTTACGAGATGGAGATCATCACCTATCCAGGTTCGGGCATCGAAAAGGTCGAAGACATCAAGGGGAAACAACTGGCTTTCACATCGCCTACATCCAACTCGGGATTCAAAGCGCCCTCGGCGATCCTGAAAAGCGATTTTGATCTTCTGCCCGAACGCGATTTCGAACCTGTCTACTCGGGCAAGCACGACAACTCGATCCTGGGTGTCGCCAACAAGGATTACCTGGCGGCATCCATCGCGAATTCGGTAAAATCCCGGATGATCTCGCGCGATGTGATCAAGGAAGATGATGTCGTTACGATCTACAAGTCGCAGACCTTCCCGACCACAGGGTTTGGCACCGTTTACAACCTGACGCCCGAGTTGCAGGAAAAAATCCGCAATGCGTTTTTTAGTTTCGAATGGGAAGGCACGACACTGGAGGCGGAGTTCTCAAAATCGAACGAAGGCCAATTCCTCGAGATGACCTATCAGGAATTCTGGGACGTCATTCGTAAAATTGACGCGGCAAATGGCGTCTCTTACGCCTGCCAGTAATTTTTGGCTCATCCGGCGGGCCTGAAAGGGCCCGCTGTTCACCCTAATCTGGGGCATTTCATGCTGCGTCTTCAAAAGCTGACGAAAACATACAAGACCGGAGATCAGGCGCTGAAGGCCATCGATCTTGAGGTTCCAAAAGGACAGGTTCTGGCGTTGATCGGGCCCTCGGGCGCGGGCAAATCGACCATGATCCGTTGCATCAACCGCTTGGTTGAACCTTCAAGCGGCGGTGTCCTTCTGGATGAGGTTGACCTGACCAAGCTCGGATCGGGCGCGCTTCGGAAAGCACGCCGCGAAATGGGTATGATCTTTCAGGAATATGCGTTGGTCGAACGCCTCACGGTGATGGAAAACGTATTGTCCGGCAGGCTGGGATACGTGGGATTCTGGCGCAGTTTCCTGCGGCGGTATCCGCAGTCGGATGTGGACGAAGCCTTCCGCTTGCTCGATCGGGTCGGGTTGTTACACATGGCTGACAAGCGGGCAGATGAGCTATCTGGTGGTCAACGCCAAAGGGTGGGCATTTGTCGAGCATTGATTCAAAACCCGAAACTGTTGCTGGTTGATGAGCCAACCGCGTCGCTGGACCCAAAGACCAGCCGTCAAATCATGCGGCTGATCACCGAGTTATGTCAGGAACGCGGATTGGCGGCCATCATCAATATCCATGATGTGGCGCTCGCTCAGATGTTTGTTCCCCGTGTTGTGGGACTCCGATTTGGCGAAATTGTGTATGATGGGCTTCCCACCGGCCTTACCCCTGAGAAGCTGACCGAGATCTATGGGGAAGAGGACTGGGAGGCAACCATCGAAAAAGTGGACGAAGATGAAGATGTCGAGGCCGCAGAATGAGCCATCGAGAACTGGACGACATGCTGGGAAAAGGCTGGCGTAAGCCTGCCTTTGTCAAGAACCCAGTGCTCCGCTGGGCATTGCTCCTTGGATTTCTCGCCTACCTGATCGCAGCCTTTATGACCATCGAAGTCGATTGGGGTCGTGTCTATGAAGGGCTGGATCGCGGTTGGGCGTTTGTGCTTGCATTCACCAGCCCAGACTTCATTTCACGGTGGTCAGATATTTGGAGCGGCCTTCTGGAAAGTATCGTGATGACAGTGGCCGCGTCGGTCGTGGGTATCCTGATATCGATCCCGATCGGGCTGGGGGCTGCCCGCAACATCGCGCCATTGCCAATCTATATGATTTGCCGAGGTATTGTTGCGATAAGCCGGGCATTGCAAGAGATCATCGTTGCCATATTGCTTGTGGCGATCTTCGGCTTTGGCCCGTTGGCCGGATTTCTGACGCTTTCCTTCGCCACCATAGGGTTTCTTTCGAAACTTCTGGCCGAAGATATCGAAGCCATGGACAAGGTTCAGGCCGAGGCGATCAAGGCCTCTGGAGCGCGTTGGCCACAATGGATCAACTATGGAGTTCAGCCGCAAGTGATGCCGCGACTTGTGGGCCTTTCCATGTATCGGATCGACATCAACTTCCGGGAAAGCGCGATCCTCGGGCTTGTGGGGGCTGGTGGAATTGGTGCGACTTTGAACACCGCATTCGACCGCTATGAATACGACACCGCGGCGGCCATTCTCATTCTGATCATCGGCATCGTGATGGCTCTGGAATACCTTTCGGGAATTATTCGAGCGAGGGTTCAATAATGCCGATACTTGAACGCGACGATGCGCAAATCTGGCGTCGCCGGACAACCGGTCAGAGCTTGGTTCGTTGGTTCGGCTGGCTGTTGGGCGTGGCGATCTTTGTTTACTGCTGGCAGCTGATCTCGGAATCGACCACTTGGTTTTTCGTCTGGGACGCGCCCCGCATCGCCAATGATATCTGGACACGGGCAACGCCCCCTAACTGGGAGTACATCACCCAACTGGGCCGCCCGATTTGGGACACGCTAAATATCGCCACATTGGGAACAATCATTGCCCTGTGCATGGCAGTGCCCGTCGCCTTTTTGGCGGCCCGTAACACAACGCCATCGGCCTTGTTCATCCGGCCGATTGCCCTGTTGGTCATTGTCTCGACTCGCTCTATCAACTCGTTGATCTGGGCGCTTCTTCTGATCGCAATTATTGGTCCCGGAGTTTTCGCCGGTGTCATAGCAATCGCCATTCGTTCAATCGGGTTTTGCGCAAAGCTTCTTTACGAAGCGATTGAGGAGATTGATCACACGCAGGTCGAAGCAATCACGGCAACCGGTGCTTCACGCTGGCAGGTCATGGCCTATGGGATCGTACCGCAAATCCTGCCCGCGTTTGCAGGCATTGCTGTTTTCCGTTGGGATATCAACATCCGCGAATCCACGGTGCTCGGGCTGGTTGGAGCCGGAGGTATCGGGTTGCAATTGTCGGCTTCGCTCAACGTTCTGGCTTGGCCACAAGTCAGCCTGATCCTGATTGTCATTCTCGTCGCGGTTATGATCAGCGAATGGGTTTCGGCGAAAGTACGAGGGGCCATCATTTGACCGGTTTCTCTGTGCAAGAAGCTTTTGACGCCTACGAGGCTGTGCGACATCGCCTGCCGCAAACCAGATCTACCGAATTAAGCTATCGCCAGGCGGACACGCTGGAGGACATAGCTCATGAGTTTGACGTGTTCCTCCTCGATGCTTTCGGGGTTCTCAATATTGGTGATACGGCGATCCCGGATACGCCAGATCGGGTCAGGTCGCTGACAGCCGCCGGCAAACGTGTTCTGGTCGTGTCGAATGCCGCCGGGTTTCCCCACGCAACTCTTATTAAGAAGTACAACAGGCTTGGTTACAATTTTGCACCACAAGACGTGATCACCAGCCGGGCCACGTTGTTGACTGAACTGAACGGCCAAAGTGATTTGCATTGGGGATTGATGGCGGCCCCCAGTGCCGGCCTTCGTGATCTGGAGGGGCTGAAACTGTCCTATCTGGAGGATGACCCGAAGCCCTACGAAACCGTCGACGGGTTCTTGTTGATCGGGTCAGCGGTTTGGACTGAAGTGCGACAAGCCATGTTGGAGGCCACTTTGCAAGAGCGTCCCCGCCCGGTATTGGTCGGCAACCCTGACATTGTCGCTCCGCGCGAGTACGGTTTTTCCAAGGAACCCGGTCTTTACGCACACCGGCTGGCAGACCGGACAGGCGTCGCCCCTCAGTTCTTTGGAAAGCCTTTCGCCAATATCTATGATATTGCTTTCCAACGTCTCGGACACATCGACAAGTCCCGGGTTCTGATGGTTGGCGACAGCCTTCACACCGACATACTGGGCGCACGAGAAGCAGGCATAGCTTCCGCACTCATCTCGGGATACGGTTTCTTCGCAGGGCATGATGTTGAAGCAGCGATCATGAAGGCAGGGATAGCACCGAACTTTGTTTTAAACCGGCCTTGATGTCAGGGCGTTCCGCTTAGATACGTTTTCCTGTTAACTCGAACATCCGGTGAATCTGCGTTGCGAACATGCCGCCGAAGTGCATGAAGCGCCGCGTGTGAACGGCGGCTTTGGAAAACCATCCTCAACAACTGAGCTCTGAGCTCATGTCCGGCTTGGGCCGCATTCCGACCTGTGCAAAGCCCGCTTTATGCGCATGGCCGTCGTCGGCTTAACGGAGCATGTCTCCCCTTGAAAGGCTTCCGGTTCGTCAGATTGCAATGTTCCGTAATCGCGGTTGGCATGTTTCGGGCTGGATGGAGAGGTCGGGATTATTGATGCGCCCGACTCCCCTGCCCCCACCTTTCACCGTCCCACATGTCAGTGTCGTCAGAAAGCAAAGCTTCATACGCTTTGCGCGACCTTGTTCATGGCGAGTTAGCACCACGGTCAACCATTCAGGCAACCGGCCGCAATAATGCGGTACCTTTTGATCTTGCTGATGTCTGCGCAGAATCTCAGATTTGCGCCCATCGAACCGGTGCGGGACATTCAGTCGGTCTCGCCAAAACCTTTCGGTACCGGCAGATCAGGCAGAGTTGCCGCGCGTTTTTGCAAGGCCCGCCCGATGACCACACGGCTGATTTCTGTCGTCCCGTCCACGATCCGCAGCATTTGCGCGAGGCGGGACAAGCGATCCAGGCCGTAGGGTTGCAACAGCCCTGCACCACCCAGGACCTGCGTACAGGTGTTCGCAGCCTTTACTGCGGCATCTGGCACAAACCGTTTGGCATGAGCGGCCATCAAGGGGCCTTCGGGCGTGCCAAGGGAGTCTGCCGCCTTTCGGTAGAGAAGCTTTGAGGCTTCAAGGTCGGTTGCAACCTCGCCCAGCATCCACTGGATCCCGTCCAGATCAAGGTTCCTGCCGCCAAACATCTTGCGGTTCTTGGAATAGGACAACGCCGTATCCAACGCAGATTGCATCAATCCACAGCATCCTGAGGCAATCGAAACACGGGCAATGTCGATGGCCATGAGCGCGCCTTGAAGACCCTGACCAATGGGTAGGATGATGTTGGTTTCATCGACCACGACCTTGTCCATGTACATTTCGGCCAGGGGCAGGAAGCTGTAGGACGGGGTATCGTAAAGCGGCCCAAAGCTGAGGCCCGGTGCGTCGGCGGGAATGGCGATCATCGCCATGTCCTTGTGGCCGGGTGTGTCGCTGGTCTTGACCACAGTGAAATAGATGTCCGCCTCGGTCGCGAGGCTGACCCATGCCTTCGCGCCGCTGATCGTCCATGTGCCGTCGTCATTGACCACGGCGCGTGAATACATGTTTGTTGCGTCCGATCCGGATTGTGGTTCGGTCAGTGCAAAGTTTGCCAGCTTGCGACCAGATGTCAGGTCCCGCGCCCACTTTTCCTTGAAGGCATCTGTGCCATAACCGCAGCCCGCGAAGGTGCAGATGTTATGCATCGACAGGGCAAAGGCATAGGCACCATCGCCCCGTCCCAGTTGTTCATAGACCTGAATGCCTTGCGCCAGCGGCAAGCCCTGACCGCCAAACTCTTCGGGGGCGTAGAGGCCCGCCAGGCCAGCGGCTCCGGCCTTGTCCGAAGCATCGCGCGGCCACTTCTTCGCGGCGTTCCAGGCATCCACATTGGGCAGGATCACCTGCACGGCGTGGTCGCGTGCGGCTTGGAGTATGGTGTCGAGTTTGTCTGACATTGGCGGATCCTTTCACGACGGTCATTCTCAGATGGCGCCACAACCGGGAAGCCATGGATGAGCGGAATGAAGAGTTTTTGAGGGCAAAACTTCCGAAAAGAAGTTTTTCTACAGCAAGATCTAGCGATCCTGCCCGCTGGGGACCATCTCGTGCAATGACAGATCATTGTCCAAAAGTGACAAATCGGGCGCCCTACATTTGCACCCTGCGGTATGAGCTTGGCGTGCTTCCGGTCCAGCGCTGAAAGGCCCGGTGGAAATTGGCCGCCGACGAAAATCCGACATCATGTGCGATGGCTTCAACGCTTTTGCGCCCCGCCTGAAGATCACGGATAGCGATATCACGCCGCAGGGCATCCTTGATGGCCTGAAACGATGTACCATCCGCATGCAGCCTGCGGATCAGGGTGCGGGGGGTCATGTGCATCGCGGATGCCGTCTGGGTCAGGGTTGCCGCGTCCCATCCCGATTGGACCAGATAGGTGCGCACCCGCAGCGATTGGGTGTGCTCTCGCGAACTGGTGAAGATCCAGTCTCGGGGCGCGTTTTGTAAAAATCTGTCAAGGTCATTTGTGCTGCGCGCCTGCACTGGACCCAACGCATTCGGATCGAACGAAATCGCGGTGGCACCTTGGCCGAACCGTAGCGGTGCCGGAAAGATGACCGCGTAATCCTGATCAAAGTCGGGGCGCTCAAACACGAAATCGACAGCCTTGACCGGAACTTCGTGCCCCGCCAGCCAAGACATGAGCCCGTGGGCAAGTTTAAGTATCAGCATGTGCCCGAACCGCTGAACTTGAGGCGCGCCCCGTGGCTTCAGCGTAAGCACCAACATGTTATCGGCGTCATCCAGATCAAACTGGTAGTCATCCAGCAACAAGTTCCAGAAGGTCGAAAAGCGATAAAGTGCCGATGAAAGAGACGTGGCTTCCCGGACTGTCGTCAAAAGATGTTGCAGGGCTCTCGGCCGGATTGGGCGGCTCCAAAGCCCCATCATCTCATCACCGGTCTCAACTGCGGCAAGTTGATAGAGACACACGATCTGATCCAACGTGACGCGACCATGAGGGTGACGCGTATCCGCGACCAAACCCGACCGGGCGAGAAGCGATGCCATCTGAACCTCGGGACATAGCGTACGCAATGCCGTCAGCCAGTCATCGATAAACTGGCTGGAAACCGTGGAAAGGATCGTTGGCGCGACATTGGTCATGACGTGCAAGGAGGTATCACCAATTCCGGTCGAGATGAAACACGGCGAATGTAGGTTGCGGATTGGCAATGTCTTCACCAATCAACGCTCCGGTTGAGCTTTTTTTCAGTGGGCTGTCGCCCCTGTTCGCCGCACCGGTCATCGAATATTGCTGTGCGGTGGCGGGCAGAGCTTTTGTTTGCATCGGCAAGCAATCTTGCGGTTGTATTGGGCGCTCTTTTGGCTCGGGGCGTTCATTGCCCCAAATCCCGGGCTGTAGACGGCCAAAGTTTAATCAGTCGGGCTTTGATAATGAGCAGCTGAGAAGCCGTCACAGGCACCAATTCCAAAACATCGCAAAAATAAATAGCAATTTTTTTGAATACTTTTACCATGTGGTCAAATTAGGGGGCAGATGAATGTTTGACATCATCATCAGAAAGGCCAGCTTGCCGGATGGCCGCGAACCGGTGGATATTGCGATCAACGGCGACCGTGTTGCAGAAATTGCCGCTGACATCATGGGTGAGGCGCGCGAAGAAATTGATGCAACGGGCCGCCTGGTTTCACCTCCGTTCGTCGACCCGCACTTCCATATGGATGCCACCCTTAGCCTCGGGTCGCCACGTATGAATGTTTCGGGCACGCTTTTGGAGGGCATCGCGCTTTGGGGAGAACTGAAGCCCCTTCTGACGCCCGAAGCGGTGATCGAGCGGGCCATGCGATATTGCGATCTGGCCGTGTCGCAGGGATTGCTGGCCATCCGTTCGCATGTGGATGTTTCGTCAACTCCGTTGGTGGGTGTCGAAGCTTTGCTGGAAGTGCGCAAGCTTGTTGCCCCCTATATTGACCTGCAATTGGTGGCATTCCCGCAAGATGGCCTCTATCGATCAGAACATGCCGAAAAGAACCTGATCCGGGCGCTCGATATGGGGGTCGATGTGGTGGGCGGTATCCCGCATTTTGAACGCACGATGTCGGAAGGCGCTCGATCGGTCACGAGGCTGGCCGAGATTGCCGCGGATCGCGACCTGATGCTGGACCTGCACTGTGATGAAAGTGACGATCCGATGTCGCGCCATGTGGAAACCCTCGCCTATGAGACCACACGCCTTGGGCTCGGGGGTCGTGTGACTGCAAGCCACGTCACGGCGATGCATTCATACGACAATTACTATGCCTCGAAGCTTGTTCCGCTGATCGCGGAAAGCGGCATGAACGTCGTACCGAACCCGCTTATCAATATCACGCTGCAAGGCCGCTCGGACACTTATCCGCGCCGCCGTGGCCTGACCCGCGTACCAGAATTGCGTGCAGCAGGTGTGAACGTTTCCTTCGGGCAGGATTGCACCATGGATCCATGGTATTCTCTTGGGTCCGCCGACATGCTGGAAGTGGCCCATATGGGCGTGCATGCGGTGCCGATGACATCCCGCGAAGCGATGGAATGGGCTTTCACATCCGTTACCCAGAACGGTGCCAAGACCATGGGTCTGCCTGACCCGACAATTCGCAAAGGCGGCCCAGCCAACATGGTTGTGCTGCAAGCGCGTGACCCGATTGAAGCTGTTCGTATGAAAGCCACACGTCTTGCCGTCATCAAAAACGGCAAGGTGCTGGCGCGTACCGAACCAAGACTGGCCGCGCTTTCCTTGCCCAGCCGCCCCTCGACCCTGGATCCCGCGGATTACGCGCCCAGGCCCAATATTTAGGAAGCCCAAGAACAAGAATAGTTGCCACCAACAGAAGAGGATACTCCGATGAAACTCACCACTACACGTCGTCAACTGATGGTCGGCGCCGCGGCCATGCTGGCCCTGCCGGCTTATATCGGCCGCGCCAATGCACAATCTGCAACCCGCGTCGCTGGCGTGCATATGTCTCCGGTCGAAAATGCATGGAACAGCCGGATCCACGTGGCGATGCAGGAAGCCGCCGAGGCTGGCCTGATCGAATATGAGTTTTCAGAGGGTGTGGCTCCGACCGACTATCCCCGTGCGATGCGCGAATACGCCGAAGGCGGCGCGCAAATCATTTGGGGCGAGTCTTACGCGGTGGAACGCGAAGCACGCGAAGTGGCGGGTGATTACCCCGATACCGCGTTTTTGATGGGGTCCTCCGGCGGACCGGAGGGCGACAATTTTGGCGTCTTCGGCACCCGCAACCACGAGGCGGCCTATCTGGCCGGAATGCTTGCCGGCCAAATGTCGGAAAGCAATGTTTTTGGTTCCGTCGGCGGTTATCCGATCCCCGAGGTGAACCTCCTGATCAATGCTTTCCGGATGGGCGTCAGTGAAGTGAACCCTGACGCCACTTTCCTTAACGGTTTCATCGGAGCATGGTTTGATCCGGCTCGCGCGCAGGAAGCCGCGATTGCCCAGATCGACGCGGGCGCGGACATCCTGTTTGGTGAACGCATTGGCACCGCTGACGCCGCTCAGGCGCGCGGCGTGAAGGCCATCGGTTCACTGATAGATTATACACCGCGCTATCCCGGCACGGTCTTTGCCAACGCGATATGGAACTATGGGCCAACCATCGAAGCCATCGTGGCGGATGTTCAGGCCGGCAATCCCACCGGGCGCAATTATACCGAATTTTCCTTCATGGCTCATGGCGGCAATGAGCTGATCTATGTCGCCGACGAAGTGCCTGCCGACGCCGTCCCTGCGATGGAGGCCAAACAGGCCGCGATCCGATCCGGCGAATGGGACGTTCCGATCGACGAAAGCGAGCCCTCCTGATCCCGGCGGCTTTGACGTGACCGATGCCACGGCTCTTGCTGCTGCCGTTTCTGCGGGGCAGATCACTGCCACCGATGCGATGGAAGCAAGCCTTTCCGCCTGCCACGCGCAGGCGGATCTGGGCGCCGTGGTGTTCCTGGACGAAGATATGGCCCGCGCCGGCGCGAGGGCGGCAGATGCAGCGCCATCTGATCGACGGGGGCCCTTTCACGGGGTTCCGTTCCTGGTCAAAGACCTCGGCGGTTCCGCCAAGGGACTGCCCGCTGCTGCCGGGTCTGCGGCAATCCGCGCGCAAGGGCGAAAATCCGAAAGTGACAGCTGCCTGTTGCAGGATTTGCGCCAGACCGGCCTGATCCCTTTTGGCGTCTCGGCAACACCGCCATTCGGCCTTTCCCTGACATGCGAACCAGATGGCATGGCTGCGGCCCGCAACCCGTGGAATCCCGCGTTGACGCCCGGTGGCTCATCTGGCGGCGCCGCGGCTGCGGTTGCAGGCGGCATCGTCGCCATTGCTCATGCCACGGATGCGGCCGGATCTATCAGAGTCCCAGCCGCGTGCTGCGGCTTGACCGGGCTCAAGCCGTCTCGTGGTGCGGTGCCCGGGGGCCCTGATTTCGCCAATCACCTGATGGGGATAGCGTCAGAACTGGTTCTGGCGCGGTCCCTACGCGATGTGGAAACCGCCTTTCAAGCCGTAGCCCAGCCCATGGCCCCGGTACATCCGGCGGACCACCCCCGCATTGCATTGGCACTGCCCGAGCGTTGCGGAACTGACCAGTGCAAAGCCGCCAAGGATGCGGCTGACGCTCTGCGCGATGCAGGCTGCGAGGTGCATGACATTTGTACCCCGGACGAGATGGGGGCCGAGGCTCATGCAATTGCCCGAACGATACTGGCTGTTTCGCTGGCCGAGTGGCTCATTGCGCTCAGGATATCTGATGACCAGGTTCCACCGCTTGCCGCCGCCATGGCTGCCGAGGGCCGTGCCACATCCGCCACCGCGCTTTTTGCGACCTCAAGACAGCTTGCGCGCCTGACATATCGTGCTCGCAAGATTTTCAGTTCTGTGGATGCTGTCCTGATGCCGGTCCTATCGCTTGCGCCGCCTGTTATCGGCACTTTGGACCTTTCTGGCGCCTCCGCGGATGAACACATGGCGCGGTTGGAGGCCTTTGCCCCAAACGCAGCACTTGCCAATGTCGCGGGCTTGCCGGCTTTGGCATTGCCCTTTGGCATGGCAAATGGCCTGCCAATCGGTGTGCAACTGATGGGACCACCCGGCTCGGATCTTGCGCTGCTGAAACTTGGCGCTCTGATCGAGGCGCGTGCGCCCGAACTTACCTTTCCGTCTCCAATCGCAGGCCTGCCCACATGAACAAGGTTCTGGAACTTCACGGCATTACAAAGCGTTTTGGAACGCTTACCGCCAATGATGATGTGACCCTGTCATTGGCCCAGGGTGAAATCCTTGCATTGTTGGGTGAAAATGGCGCGGGTAAGACGACGCTGATGAACATCCTGTTCGGCCATTACGCAGCCGACGAAGGCTCTGTCAGGGTGTTTGGCAAAGCGTTGCCTCCGGGTCTGCCCCGCGCAGCGATCGAGGTGGGTGTGGGCATGGTACACCAGCACTTTACGCTTGCGGGCAACCTCACGGTTCTTGAAAACGTCATGCTTGGTTCAGAACCCCTGACACGCGCACGGTCCGCACGTGGCGAGGCGCGCGCAAAGTTGTTGCAGATCGCGGATCGGTTTGGTCTGCCCGTGAACCCCGACGACAGGATCAAGTCCCTTTCCGTGGGTGAACGTCAACGCGTCGAAATTCTGAAAGCGCTGTACCGAGACGCGCGCATACTGATCCTGGATGAACCCACGGCCGTTCTGGCCCGGCCCGAAGCAATGCGCCTGTTCGAGACGCTGCGCGACATGACGAAAGAGGGTCTGTCGCTTATCTTCATCAGTCACAAACTGCATGAGGTCATGGCGGCCTCTGACCGTGTGGCCGTTCTTCGTGGCGGTAGGTTGGTCGCGGAACGCAGGACCTCTGAAACCACCCCCGGAGAGTTGGCGGAATTGATGGTTGGCCGCAAAGTGGAACGGCCCGTTCGTCAAGACCACGAGATTGGCGCGCCGGTTCTGGTCGCAAACGATGTGCGCGTGGAAAAAGACGGTGAATTGCGGCTGGATGACGTGTCATTCACCGTCCACGCTGGCGAGATCCTTGGTATCGTCGGCGTATCAGGCAATGGTCAGGCCTCGCTTGGCGGGCTGTTGTCTGGACTGATCCACCCTGGCGCCGGGAAGTTGACACTGCTGAACAAGGATATCGGCCATCTGGGCCCGCGCGGCATGATCCAGGCTGGCGCAGGCAGGGTACCGGAAGACCGCCATACAGAAGGTGTCGTGGGTGAATTGAGCCTGTGGGAAAATGCAGTTCTTGAACGTCTGCGCACACCAGAGTTTTCGCGCCGAGGCTTTGTCCGACAACGCGCTGCCCGAGAATACACCGCAGGGCTTATCGAACGATTTGATATCCGAGGGGCCAGTCCTGACACGCGCACACGGCTGCTGTCTGGCGGCAACATGCAAAAGCTGATCCTGGGGCGAGTCCTGACCAACGGACCGCGTTTCGTGCTCGCCAACCAGCCGACGCGGGGCCTTGATGAAGGGGCAATTGCCGCAGTTCATGCCGAGCTTCTGGCCGCACGGGCCGAGGGTGCTGCGATCCTGCTAATTTCGGAGGAACTGGAAGAAGCCGTAGCTCTTTCAGACCGGATACAGGCCATCGTAAAGGGTCGATTGTCGAAACCGATATCCGCTGATGAGGCTGACCCGCAACGCCTTGGCCTGATGATGGCAGGTGTCTGGAAGGAAGATGATGATGCGGCTTGAACGACGCACATATGTACCGCTGTACCTTGTGGTCATTGCGCCGCTGGCCGCGATCTTTACCGCGTTGTTATTGGCTGCGGGTCTAATCGCAGCGGCAGGTGTGAACCCGCTGACTGCCTATGGTGAAATGCTGACCGGCGCGCTTGGTTCGCGCCTTTCGATCACCGAGATGCTGACCCGCGCCACGCCGCTGATATTTACCGGGCTTGCCGCGGCCGTCGCCTTTCGGGCGCGTCTTTGGAACATCGGCGGCGAGGGGCAGTTCTTCGTCGGCGCGCTGATTACCGCGTGGATCGGGCATTCTCTCGGGGTTTCCGGATGGATCGGGATTCCGATTTTGATGCTGGCGGGCATGGCGGCGGGTGCGGCCCTGTTGGCGGGCCCCGCTTATTTGCGCCTGCGTTTCGGGGTGGATGAGGTGGTGACGACCCTACTGCTCAACTTCATTGTGATCCTTTTCGTCGGCCTCATGATCGAGGGTCCGATGCGCGATCCGATGGCCTTTGGCTGGCCTTCCTCAGTGCCCGTGAGCGGAGAGTACCGCCTGCCGGATCTTATTCCCCGCACGCGCCTTCATATCGGGTTGCTTTTTGCCATCGCGGCAGCAGGTGTTGTTTGGCTGATCCTGGCCCGCACGGTTTTTGGTGCTGAAACACGCGCCGCAGGCTTGAACGCCAGTGCCGCCGCCTTTGCCGGAATTTCCCTTCCAAAAACGATCATGGGTGTGGCCCTGCTGTCAGGCGCTTTGGCAGGGCTGGCAGGTTCCGTCGAAGTCATGGGTGTTACAGCCGGGGTCACGACAACCATGAGCCCCGGATTCGGCTATGCCGGCATCGTCGTCGCAATGCTGGCCGCTTTGCATCCGGCGGGTGTGGTCGCCGCCGCGGTTTTCGTCGCCACCGTTTTCGTCGGGGCCGATGCCATGAGCCGCGCAACCGGCGTTCCCAGCTTCATTGCCGACGTGATCGTGGCGCTCTGCCTGCTCACCATGATCGTGGCTCTTCTTTTCACAACTTACCGGGTGCGCCGATGAGTGATGCAATTGACCTGCTGCTGAATACCAGCCTCTGGGCGTCCGTGCTGCGCATTGCAACGCCGCTTATTTTCGGAGTCCTCGGCGCGTTGCTCTGTGAACGTTCGGGTGTTCTCAATCTGGGGATCGAGGGGATCATGACCATGGGCGCGATGAGCGGTTGGCTTGCCGTCTACATGGGCGCGCCTTTGCTGGTTGGCCTGATGATAGCGGCACTTTGCGGCGCAATGTTGGGATTGCTGCATGCCATGCTAACGGTCCCGCTTGGATTGTCGCAACATGTCTCGGGGCTTGGCATCACGCTGTTTGCATCCGCGCTGGCCTACTACCTTTACCGGTTGCTTGTCGAAGTGGGCGATCTGCCCCCGACGATAGAACCTTTCCAGCCACTCGATGTTCCGGGTGTTTCCGATATCTCCATTTTGGGTCCGATCCTGTTTTCCCAGGCTCTGCCGACCTACCTCGCTCTGTTTGCGGTGGCTGTGATGGCCTACGCCCTTGCCCGGACACCGCTGGGGCTGGCCATTCGCATGACCGGTGAAAACCCGCACGCGGTTGAGGCGCAGGGGCTGAACCCCATTCGCATTCGCATTGGTGCAGTGGTTGTCGGATCAGCGTTGATGGCAGTGGGTGGCGCGTTCCTTACGACAACGGCGTTCAACAGTTTTTTCCCGGGCATGGTTCAAGGACGCGGGTGGATCTGCATCGCACTGGTTGTGTTCGCAAGTTGGCGGCCTGGCAAGGCGTTGATCGGTGCCGTGCTGTTTGCTTTTTTCGATGCATACCAGTTGCGGCTGCAAACGGCGATTGAAGGCGTGCCATATCAACTCTTCCTGATGGCGCCCTATGTGCTTTCCATCGTCGCGCTCGTTCTCGTCGCCCGCAGGGCCGAAGTGCCTGCCGCACTGATGGCACCCTATCGGCGCGGTGAACGTTAGGATCAGGGTTCACAACCAGTGGATGACTGGTCGTTGCAAACGCGAAAGGGCAGGACATACATGACACATCGCTCATGGCGGGTTGCGACATTGGTGCCCGTGCCTTTCGTGTTGGGCGGAATATTGCGTCAACACCTTGGGCAAGAAGCCATTGATAGCAATGCAGTACGCCAATAGGCGCTGGCAAAGACGATAAGAAAAGGCGGCTTCTGACAATGAGAAGCCGCCTTTTGTCTTTCGTTCTGACGTAGTTGCCTAGTTGCCTGCCGACTGCAATCTCCGACGGTCAGCGGCGGTTGCATTTCTCTCAACGACAGTCCGGTTGTATGGGTCTTTCAACTCATAACGGCCAAACTCGATCTCTTCTTTCCAGCCATTGGCATAGTTCACTTCGATATTGTTGCCCTGACGTTCAACTTTCGTCGGGCGGCTTCCCGTAGTACCTCCTTGGCCGGACGAGCGCACGTTGTCGATGGAGATACCATCTGCCAATGACCGGAGCCTTGAGACATCGGCGCCTGTCGCCAGCCGTTCTTCCACCGTGCGGTTCTGAGCATTCTTCCTTTCATACCGACCGTTTTCGATTTCTTCCTTGGTTCCATCGGCATAGCGCACTTCGATGCCGTTGGCGTTCGTCTCAACCTTCGTTATGCCGGCAGAGCGCGATGACCCGCCGCCTGACCGGGATTGATCCTTTTTGCCACTGCCTCGATTTGAACGCTTCGAGTCATCATCGTCGTCATCGTCATCGTCGTCGCGACCACCTTTGCCGGATCCGGAATTGTCGTCCCGATCATCGTCGCGGTCATCGTCCCTGTCGTCGTCGCGATCACCACCGCGACCACTGTTGCCCGACCCCGAGTTGTCGTCCCGTTCGCCGCCACGATCATCCCCTCGGTCGTCATCGCCTCCATCCCCGTCTTTTCCGCTGCCACTTTTGGCAAAGGCATAGGCTGGTTCAAGGTGCAGGCGACCTTCCGCGTCAAACTTCGGCACGTAAGGCGTCGCGGCAATCAACGAAGCCAGTGCTGCTGTGCTGAGAAGCTGGCCCAGTTTTCCTTGAAGTTTCATTTTTTCGCCTCCGGTTCTGTTCGACCCAACTCATGGTGTCGGTGACAGGTTATCCGGGGCTTTGCGTCCCGACATCGGGCTTAGGTCTGATGAATTGCGGGCCGAACGTCCCCGCCAAAACCACGACTTCGGTCGTAGTCGATTGCACCAAGTGGTTTAAGAAACCTGGTTCGGTTGTGCTCCGTTACCCTTCAGCTCGTCATCGGGTTCGAGATGAATGACAAAAACAGAACCCGGATAAAGACGTTCCAATGCGTGTTCGATGTCATTGCAGATGTCATGGGCTGCGCTGACCGGCATTGCGCCGTCCACAACAAGGTGAAACTCGACGAAGATGACATTCGCGGATCTGCGCCCCTTGAGGTCGTGATATTCCAGCGCAGCGCCCAGATTGTTTTCAATGGTGCTGGAAACAACCTGCAAGTCACGTTCAGAAAGGCTCACATCCATCAGGCCGTCAACGGACGCACGAATGACTTTCCAACCTTCCCACAGGATGTTCAGCGCGACCAGAATTGCAAGGATCGGGTCAAGGACAAGCCAGCCGGTGACAAGTGCAAGTGTGAGCCCCGCGATGACACCAACTGACGTCATGACATCTGTAAAAATGTGCCGCGAGCTTGCCTCCAATGCAGGTGAACCTTCGCGCCTGCCGACTTTAAGCAACAGGTAGGCCCATGCGCCATTCACGCCCGTTGCAATGACATTGACGGCGATTCCAAGAAAAGGCGCATCTTCAAGATGCGGACTTGGAAGTGCCAGCACGGCCTCTCTGATGATCAAGAACGCCGCCAACACAATCAATGCGCCCTCGACGACAGCGGAAAGATACTCGGCTTTCTTGTGGCCAAAGGGGTGGTTTTCATCAGGGGGCTTGTTTGCGACCCGAACCGCAAAATAAGCCAGCAGGGCCGCTGCGACATTGACGGTGGATTCCATCGCGTCCGACAACAACGCCACCGAACCTGTCAGCCACCAGGCCAGCAGCTTCAGGGCCAGTACCGCCAGGGATATCGGAATGGACCAAAGCGCGATTTTTTGTGTCATTTGGCCACGACCCTCAATCAATCCTGAACAGAAACGCGGGCGTGTGCTGCGTTCCGGTGCCCAGAACGTAAAACAGGAGTTTGGCGAAAAGGGAATAGGCCTTGCGGCTTCGTGCTGACGGCTGGCAAGGACATCTGGCATCGGCCGCATGGCGCCAAAGAGGGTTACTCTGACGGCGAGTCTGTCGGTGACGCGGGCACGGCCTTGAGATAGGCCGCAATCGCCAGACGGTCGTCATCCGTAAGGCGGGATGTGTTTTCGATGACTTCGACCATCTCACCACCCGCGCTATCATAATCCGGCGTGAAACCGGATTTCAGATACTCGGCAATATCAGCCTCGGACCAATCCAGTTGGGCAGAAGTCAGCCCGGGGATGCGTCCCTTTCCGCTGGGGTTTGGTGCACCTGTCAGCCAGAGATCGCGTTTCAGGCCCCCTAGCCCGTTACGCGGCGTGTGACATTCTGCGCAATGTCCCAACGCCTCTACCAGGTATCGGCCTTGAATTTGCTGGTCAGTCAGATCGCCTTCCACAACCCAGCCCGGTTTCAGATACAACAGCTTCCACCCGCCCAGCCCGCGTCGAATATTGAAAGGAAAGCCAACCTCGTGCGCTGCGCTTTGGCTTGGAACCGCCGGCAGAGTGCCGAGGAAGGCATGCAGTGAAACAACGTCCTCGGCTGACATGTTGGCGTAGGACGTATAGGGAAATGCGGGGAAATAGTGCTGTCCTTCGGGCCCGGTCCCGTGAAGCAGAGCATTGGCCAGATCTAATGAGGACCACGATCCGATGCCGGCAACCGGGTCACTGGATATGTTCGGGGCTACGAAGGTGCCGAAATCCGACGCAAACCGACGACCGCCAGCGAGTACCAGCTTTTCCTCACCCGTTGCGTTCGGAGCAGAATGACAGGACGCGCATCCAGCCGCGTAAAACACTGCCTCACCTCGACTGAGATCAGGGACAATCCCGTTCAGTTGTGTCTTGTCAACTGTTTTCGGACGGGTCAGTACCAAACCGACCAGCCCGACCAGTACAGCGATACCTGCGGCGAAAATGAACAAACGCCGCATGGCCAGCGCTCCTTTAGTCTTTCGGTGCCCTGTAAGCTTTATGACAGGCCGAGCATGATCCACCCAGATCACCCATCGCCGCCTTAAGGGCATCGACATCCTGGCCTGCCGCCGCCTGCATCGCAACGGCGGCTTCCGCCATGGCCTGACCTTTTGCGCTTACATCCGGAAAGTTCTCCCAGATGGCTGGCAAGGCCCGGGTGGACGGGTCGGACGCATTGTCGGATCCGGCAGGCCACATCGCAGATTGATCGATCTGCGTCAGAACAACCAGGTTATTTGCAGCCCGTGTTGCTGCCTCGGCATCATATTCAATCTCTCCCTTGGCCATGCCGCCCAACGTGCCAAGATTGAAGGCATAAAGCTGCATGATTGAGGTCCGAGCCTTCACCGCAGGATTTTCGGTTTCATGGGCGATGGCTGATCCAATAACGGCTACCGACAACAAACCTGCCGCAACGGCCGGGATTTTCTTGATCATTGTGCGTCTCCCTGTTCAATGCGTCGAATACTAGCCTGAACATTTTTTCTTGTAATTGTTTGTTATTTGTTGTTCCTTGTTAATTTATGCACAACCAAAACTGGGATGACCTTCGATACGCGCTGGCCGTAAGGAAACACGGATCACTGAATGCGGCTGCCGGGGCGCTTGGTGTCACTCATGCAACGGTGCTGCGCAGAGTCGCCGCGCTTGAAGACCGTTTTGGATGCGTGATCTTTCAAAAACACCCGTCAGGGTACACTGCCCTACCCGAGGCCAGAGCTATTTTTTCGGCGATGGAAAGCGTTGAAGAGGCCGTACTTTCCTTAGAGCGGGCAATTGTGGGGGCAAACCGGTCCCCTGCGGGTCAGGTCCGCATTGCGTCTACGGACAGCCTTTGTCAGTTTGTATTGCCCCAAATTCTGACTGAGATATCGCGGCTTTATCCCGATTTGGAGTTGACTTTGTTAAGCGGCAACAGCCATCATGATCTGTCAAGGTTGACCGCGGACATCGCAGTGCGACCCTCGATCAAACTTGAAGAAGGGCTTGTCAGCGAACGTGCGGGAACATTGTCATTCGGCGTTTTTGACGACGGTTCCCCAAACCGAAAATGGATGAGGCTTGATGGAGCGTTGAGCCGCTCGCTTCCCGCCAAATGGCTGGCCGAACATGTCAGCGCCGATGAAATGACCAACGGGGCAGACAGCTTTTTGGTGCTCCAACAGATGGCAGCATCCGGGGTGGGCAAAACGATCCTGCCCTCGTTTATTGGGAACGCGGATCCTAGGCTTCATCGGTCGTCAGAAATTGATCCCGGAATAGATGTCCCGCTGTGGGTGGCGGCTCTGGACGAGATAGCGCGCACTCCGAGATTTGCCATCGTGCAAAGAGCTTTGGTTGAACGCCTTTCCATTGTTCTGCCGGGGTGACAAATCAAAAATCTCGCCCGTAGGTATGGCTCCTCCAAGGACGGCTTTGGGCCGATGCGCTGATCGTCTGGACGGAGTTTTGAGCGAGCTCCGTGTACTTCCTGCAAGGCCACGCGTGCTTTCTGTCTGCCGCCTGCGCGATTGCGCGACCGAGGGTTCTGACATGATCCGAGTTCCGAATCCGAACGCTGGTGAGTTCAGACCAAGGTCGGTGGTGCGGTCAGGGATTGTCGTTCATAGTTGATCACGAAATGAGACCCGAGATTTCTGATCTGTCAGTTCGCAATTGGTCATTGTCGCGCGTTTTTCTTGCGGCTTGCATTGTCGTGATGGGAACGGCCACCGCGATAGTTGGCGCATGGGTGTCAAATCGGATCGAGAATGCAGTTGTCCAAAATTCTGCCAATTCCGCAGCGCTGTATATGGAGAGCATCGTATCCCCTCTCAGCCAGGAACTTGCATACGGGGATCGTCTTTCCGATCAAGCAAGGCGGGCGCTGGACGAAATATTCATGACCCAGCCGATGCGGGACCGCATTGTGTCTTTCAAGTTTTGGAAACAAGGAGGCGTGATCGCGCACGCGTCGGATCCAACCATCATTGGCAGCCGTTTCGATCCGACTGATGATCTGAGCCGAGCCTGGCGCGGAGAGATTTCGGGTTCTTTCGAAGATCTCGACCATGCCGAAAGCGCCGCAGAAGCAGCACTTGGAATACCGCTACTTGAAGTGTACAGCCCGATCCGCGAACTCTGGTCGGGCGATATCATTGCAGTTGCAGAGTTTTACGAGAAAGCCGAACAGCTGGAAGTTGATATGGCCAAAGCCCGCCGGACAAGCTGGCTGGTCGTCGGGTCAGCATTTGCAGCAAGCACAATCGTGCTGTTTTCCATCGTGGCAATCGGTGACAACACCATTCGACGTCAGGGGCGTCTGTTGGAGCGGCGTCTGAAAGAGAGTGAGCAGATGGCAGAGCAGAACGCCAGGCTGCGGTCGCGCGTGGTCGAAGCGTCGGAACGATATGCCACGCAAACAGACCGGTTTCTGAAGAAGCTTGGTTCCGAGCTTCACGACGGTCCCGCTCAATATCTGTCCCTCGCGGCCCTCAGGTTGGAGGCGGCGTTCTCGGACAGGCATGAAAAGCCTGCTGAGGCCGAGGAGATTCAACAGTCTTTGCAGAAGTCCCTGGCCGAAATTCGCGCGTTGTCGCGGGGGTTGTCCGCTCCGGACATCGACAATCTGGCGCTGATTGATGTGGTGAAAAGAGCGATAGAAGATCACTCGGAACACAGCCCGTTACGGCCGGATGTTTCACTTCAGGGAAGCCAGACGATCGAGTTGTCCGTGTCCGACAAGCTGTGTGTTTTCCGGTTCCTTCAGGAAACGCTTTCCAACGCCGCCAGGTATGCTCCGAATTCTCGATGCACGGTCATTTGCGAGGCGCATAACGATCGGGTCGTCATTCATGTCAACGATGACGGGCCCGGATTTGACCCCTCGGACGGAAAAGTACTGCGTGACGATGGAGGCCAGGGGCTCTTGGGTTTGCGAGATCGGGTTGAGAGTATCGGCGGCAGGTTCGAAGTCAGGTCAAGCCCTGGCAAAGGTACCTCTGTCACAATGATACTATTTCCCAGAAAGATGAGTACGTCATGACAACATCTGTCGTAATAGCGGATGATCACCCGATTTTCAGGGACGGTTTGCACCGGACATTGGACGAAGCCGATGGGTTCGAAGTTCTCGCTGCCGGCTCGAGCGCGGATGAGGCAATTTCACTTGTCGGCATTCATCAACCTGACATCGTCATCCTCGATCTTTCGATGCCCGGGGGCGGCATAAATGCGACGCGAAAAATCGCGGCCATGGCAAACCCGCCATTTATCGCGATATTGACGGTCTCGGAAAACAACAGTGACGTTGCGGATGCTTTGGAAGCAGGGGCAATCGGCTACATCGTCAAAGGTGTGACAGCCAGCGAATTGACGGCCTCACTGCGCAGCATCGCCGCAGGTGAAGGATTCGTGTCTCCCGGGTTGGCCTCGCGCGTCCTGCTTCAGATCAACAGAGAGGCAGAAGCTTCCAAAGACAGTGATGTTCTGGATGATCTCACGCATCGCGAGGAAGAAATACTTCGACGTGTGGCGAAGGGGATGAGCAATCGGGAGATCGCAGATCAACTGGATCTTCAGGAAAAAACCGTAAAGCACTACATGACGGCAATCCTCTCCAAGCTCCACGCCCGAAACCGGGTCGAGGCCGCGCTGATCGCGCACGATGCCTGGGGCAAGACCGACTAAACCATGGGTCAAACGTGATTGCATGCTCAATGCTGGCCCTATCGCTTCGAAAAGCGTGTGCACCCGGGATCTGAGATTTCAGTTTCGTGCCGGCAAATCTAGTTGGTGGCAAGCTTTGTTGCACATGTTCGCATATGGGCAGGCCTCGCGCTGTATCACTTCAAAGGGCATGCCCAGAGTGATCTGTCGGTCAGGACCGTGACGCGACCCTAGCCGCGACCGGATGGCGTGGTTCGGCGAATCTTTTGGCCTAACTCTCAGGCCTGGGTCGGAATCCATCCAAATAGGGGTCGGATTTGAAACGTTTGGCCGCAAAATCGACAAAAGCGCGCACTTTTGCAGACACGGTGCGGCCCTCTTGATGCACAAGATGGATGGGGACCTCGGGTGGTTCATACGAATTCAGAACGGTCCTGAGCCGCCCGTCCGCAACGTAGGGTGCAACCTGATAGGATAAAAGCCGCCCGATGCCATGCCCTTGCAGCGCCAGCTCGATCACCGCGTCATTGGTGTTCATGCTGATGCGCGGGTTCACGCGCTTTGTCACGACCGTTTCGCTTTTTTGAAAATGCCATTGGGCCGAGGCGTGCAGGGCGGTTGAGTTTATGATCGCGTGATTGGCCAGGTCGTCGGGTGTGTCTGGTTCGCCGCGCGAATCAAGATATGCCGGAGCGGCAAACACGACCTGCCTCACCGCGCCACATCTCACCGCCATCAGGCTTGAATCTGCAAGGTTTCCAATCCTGATCCCGACGTCGAGGCCTTCATCCACCAGATTGACCACGCGGTCCACATAGAGAGTGCGCGCAGAGAGCTTTGGATGCAGTTCCAGAAATTCACCCAGAATCGGAGTGACGAACATGCGGCCGAACAACACCGATGCGGTCACGCTGAGTTCCCCGGTCGGTTCGGCATAGGATCCGACGGCGGCACGCTCTGCCTCCTCGAGATCCACCAGAATGCGTCTGGCATCTTTAAAGAACCTTCGCCCGCTGTCCGTCAGCTTGACTGATCGCGTGGTGCGCACAAAAAGACGAAGCCCCAGGCTGTCCTCCAGCATGGAGACCAGTCGGGTTACCGTTGGTGGCGACATATTGAGGTGGCGCGCTGCGGCCGCGAAGCCTTTCAACTCGGCCACCTTCACAAAAACGCTCAGAGCGTGAAATCTATCCAAACTACTATTCCATATTTTGGAATAATATATTGCCAATTAGGGATATTCTGCAACACCAAGGCTTGGACTAGCTTCACCTCAACCCCAGGGCTCTGCCCGGCTGAGATGGAGAATTCAATGTCACGTCCTTTTGCAGAAATCACTTTTACGCCTTCCGTACGTGCAACACAGGCCAAGAACAAATCGGCTGAAGGTTATGCAAAGTTTCTGGCCGGCGCTGTTCAGGAAGACCTCATCAGCCCGGTCGAGGCCAGCTTCATCGCACAAAGGGACGGCTTCTATCAGGCGACCGTCTCTGAAACCGGCTGGCCTTATGTTCAATTCCGCGGCGGACCGGCAGGCTTTCTGAAAGTGCTGGATGAACGGACGCTGGCCTACGCAGATTTTCGCGGCAACCGGCAATATCTGAGCGCAGGTAACCTGCTGAACAACGACCGCATTTCTCTGATCCTGATGGACTATCCCAACCGGAGACGCCTCAAGATCTGGGGCCGGGCGAAACTTGTTGATGGCGCGGATGATCCGGCCCTGACGCAACGTTTGAGTGACCCGAATTACAGGGGCCACCCGGAGCGGGCCATTGTGATCAAGCTTGAAGCGATGGACTGGAACTGCCCGCAGCACATCCCCCAACGCCTGACCCTGGATGAGTTTGAAGAGCATATGGCGCCGCTTCGCGATGAACTGGCGGAACTGAAAGCTCAAAACGCAGAGCACAAAGAAAAGCCCGGCCAGAAACGCTGACCGATGCTGAACCCCGCGCGTTCAGACGCGCCCCCAAAACCCCAAGAAAGGAAATACCCATGTCGCGCAATCTGAAATCCATCCTGAGCGCAAGTCTTCTCGCGCTTACCATCGCGGTGCCATTAACTCCGACCCCTGCAATCGCAAGTGAGACCGGCATTGAAGCCACCCAAGCGGTCAATTTCCACGCAGAAAAAATCGGCGAGGTCAATATCGCCTATCGTGAGGCCGGAGACCCGAGCAGGCCAACCGTTCTGTTGCTTCATGGGTTTCCGACCTCATCACATATGTTCCGCAACCTTATCCCCGAACTGGCCAAGAACTATCACGTGATCGCGCCCGATTTTCCCGGATTTGGGGCGTCGGATATGCCGCAAGCCGAAGACTTCGAGTATTCCTTTGCGAATATCGCCGAAATCATGACGTCTCTGCTGGATCGGAAGGGTGTCGATCAATACGCGGTCTATCTGATGGACTATGGTGCCCCGGTTGGATTCCGGATGTTTGCCAAACAACCCGAACGGGTCACTGGCTTCGTCATTCAGAACGGCAATGCGTATGAGGAAGGGCTGCGCGAATTCTGGGACCCGATCAAAGCCTATTGGGCCGACCCCTCGAAAGAGAATGGCGACCAGCTTCGAGGGTTTCTTACTCTGGATGCGACCAAGTGGCAGTTCACCCACGGTGTACAGAGGCTGGAACTGATCAGCCCGGATAACTATTGGCACGTCCAATACCTGCTTGATCGCGAAGGTAATCAGGAGGTGCAACTTGAACTTTTCCTGGACTACGGCACCAACGTTGCCGAGTACCCGAAATGGCAGGCGTTGTTTCGTGAGCATCAACCACCTGCGCTGCTGATGTGGGGTAAGAATGATCACATCTTTCCGGCCGAAGGCGCCCTGCCCTATCAACGCGACCTGAAGGATCTTGAGTTTCATCTGCTTGATACCGGACACTTCGCGCTGGAAGAATATGGGTCTGAAATTGCGGAACAGATGACTGCATTCCTGAACCGCATCACCGCCGCCGGCAACTGATGCGCAACTGGCCGCGCCTCGATCAAGGGCGCGGCCTCATGTTTGGAGACGATCAATGAATACGCAAACAAACACTGCCAGGGATGTCACGGTTGAAATCGTGCACGGGTTTGTCGACGGTGGCACCGGAGGAAATCCCGCAGGCGTCGTTCTGGACGCTGATGATCTGAGCGCGCAAGATATGCAAACCGTGGCGGCAAGAGTTGGATTGTCCGAGACGGCGTTTGTCTCGCGGTCCAAGACGGAAGGTTTCAAGCTGGATTTCTTCACACCGAACCGGCGCATCGCTCATTGCGGTCATGCAACAATCGCCGCCTTCTCTCACCTTGATGCGTTGGGTCGGATCCCCAAACCCGATACTTCAAAGGAAACAGTTGATGGCCCCAGGCGCATACTCATGAAAGACGGTGCCGCCTATATGGAACAATTGGCCCCACGCTATTCGGGTGCACAGGAATGGATCGAAAAGGGCGTGAAACTCGACGATGTGCTGAGCTGTCTCGGGGTCGACAAAACTGACCTGGATCAGAGGTTTGCTCCGGTTTTGGTCAATACCGGCAACAGCTTTATCGTCGTCGGTCTATCGGATGCAGCAACCCTTGCCAAAATCAGACCAGAATTGGCCAAAATCAAGCAAATCAGCGAGAAACTGGATCTGATTGGCTATTACGTATTCACGAAAGACCCTTCAATCACCAGCCGGGACGCCACAACCCGTATGTTCGCACCCAGATACGCGATAGATGAAGAAGCCGCCACTGGGATGGCGGCCGGGCCACTTGCATGCGTGTTGCACGATTTCGGCGGCACGTCTCAGCGATCATTTGAAATCGAACAGGGGGTGTTTATGAACCCGGCAAGCCCGAGCCTGATAAAGGTCGATCTGGATATCGAGAATGGCGCAATCACGGGCCTCATGGCGGGTGGTTACGGAAAAGCCATGACCTCGGCCCGGATTGCTTTGTGACGCGAAAAGGCCAGGTGTGTCCGCAGCATCAGCTTCGGATGCGCCCAGGTCCTTGAGCGCGAATACATTTCGTCCAAGGGTCCTGCGACGGCACCTTAATCAGCGCAGTGCGCGGCCTCGTCGCCCGCAGCCCAAATCGAATTCGGCATTGCGGACAATGTAGAAGCTTGCGATTCTCAATCCATGTTGTCCGGATCCATGTGGCGATCCGGCATGGGGCTGGCTTGAGGCTCCTTTTCGACGAGAGAGTACAACTCGATGGATTCGGCAAGCCCTCGAACTTCGTGAAACCCACAAGCTGAGAACAGTTCAGGCGAAGCAGCGGCAACGGCTGACGTCGCCAGAACTCTGTGGCCCAGGGATTTCGTCAACCCCTCAATACGGCTTGCGAGGTTGACCGCTCTGCCCAGAACAGTGAAATCCAGCCTGCCGGGACTGCCGATGTTGCCATAGCTGACCTGCCCGACATTGATCCCGATGCCTATGTCCAACGGCGGCTTCTGAGCCTCATCGCGGCGATGGTTGAGTGCGGCCAAACCGGTCAAAACACTTTGAGCGGCCTGTGCTGCCCTTTTGCATTGGGCGTTCAAACCTTCCTGTGTCTCGACAGTGAATATCGACAGAATGCCGTCGCCCATGAACTTGAGAATGTCGCCGCCACTCTCTTCGACAGACTGCACGACCAGATCAAAATATCCACTCAACATGTCGAAAACGTCTTCTTCGGATGCCCTGTCTGAAAGAGCGGTGAAACCGCGCAGGTCAGAGAACATGACAACTGCGTCAAGGGTTGTGCGTTCCCCTCGCTTGATCCGCCCGTTCCACACAGCATCAGAGGGCCCATCGCCAAGATAGGTTCTCAGAAGACCTTTGGACGACTTGCGCATGGTGACAGGTTCAAGAGCAGAGGACAGAGCGGGCAATGCACCCTCAATCATTTTCAGATGCCGGGGCGAGAAGCCTTCTGGCGACCGGGTGACAAAAGTGCAGCCGTGCAGCGATCCGTCTCCGTAATAAAGCAGCGTAGCATAGTAATCGGTGCCACCCAGCTCAGCGAATTCAAGATATGATAAGTGCTCGGTCTTGGGATCCAATTGCCGCAGACTTTTGTGAAGTGGCTTACGGTGTTCAAGAATGTATTCGAATGAACTGCCGACATACCCATCCGTCAGCATGGTCTCATGTGTCACGTCATAGCTTTCGGTGCCATCCGGTGTCCAGACGATCCCCCATGCGATGAGCAGCGGATTGGCGAAACGCTGACCGATATTGACCCGCCAGAGCGGCACACCCGCCTCGATCAGAGACGAACAGAAATATGACACAACTTTTTCCGGGTCATCCGAACGACGCCCCTCGGCAATCATCCAATTGGTCAGTTGGGCAATAGCATCCATAGTTTAAAACCAATCGCTTAGATAAGATCGTCAAGAATTTGGGTTTAGTGTTCGATCATAATATTCTAGCCTTTTTCTTACCCCGTCCAAGCCTGCTGTTCAGTCCACAGTTCTCGGCCGTAAGCGCCGGCCAAGCTACACACAGACCTTCCTGGATACGTTTCGCCAGCCTTGTCATCAATTTGAATGAATCTTGCCAAAAGGGCGGCGTCGCTCTCGAAACCCTTTGAACGCCTTGTCGCACGCTGGTAGCACGAGGCCGCTCTGGCTATTGATTTATTAGCGCGCGCAAAGAATATGTAAATCTATGATAAGTTCACGACGAACAATACCAGCAGGCAGACTGGCATGACCAAGATAAAGAACATGGAAGAGTTTGCAGCGCTCAGCGGCATCTCGCGCCCTACGGTTTCCAAATACTTTCACGATCCCGACAGCGTTCGCCCCACGACGCGGGCCCGAATCGAAGAGGCGCTGGAACGGTTCGACTATCGCCCCAACATTTACGCGGTGAACCAGAACCGGAAGCTTACCAAGAATATCGGAATCGTCGTGCCCTATCTGGCGGACCCGTTCTTTGTCGAGATTGCACGCTATCTGGAACAAAGTTGCATTGCGGCAGGTTATCGGCCGTCCCTGTTCAGCTCTCATGGCGAGCAGAAGCTGGAGAACGAAATTCTGGACGGCTTGCAATCGATGAAACCCGCCGGTGTTCTTTTGGCCCCTTTGGGCCGAATTTCGGACAGGTCTGCGATCGAGAAATTCTGTGCCAATGTGCCGACCGTTCTGTTCGACAGCAATCTTGATGGTCTGGGAGCAGCCTTTGTCGGATCGGATAACTTTAGCTTTGTGTCGCAAACCGTCGAATACATGACCCGCACTGGTGAACCCCCGTCCTTCTTCGAAATGCGAACACCCGCAAACCCCAATGCCAACAAACGGCGCAAGGCGTATGTCGAAATCATGGAGCGCCTCGGACATGAGCCGCATATTCTCAAGGTTGATGGCAAAGGTTGGGCGTTTGAAGAAATTGGACACAGAGGCACGATGAAGATCTTGGAGGAAGGTCAATTGAGGACGAACTCGGTTCTGTGTAGCAATGACCGGCTCGCCATCGGCTTTCTTGCCGCTTGCTACGAACAGGGGATTCGGGTCGGTCGGAAAGAGGATTGCACGTTGCGTGTAGCTTCGAATGATGGGCACCCGTTCGCAAAATTTACATGTCCATCCCTGACAACGGCAGCGCATGACTATGATAATGTAGCGGCGCGCAGTGTTGAAACCCTGTTCCAACTCATTGAAAGTGGCGGGAAACTTCAGGCGCGATCGGAAACGCTATTCCCCGCACGACTGGTTTTGAGGGATTCTGCGTAGCTTCATTTTTTAACGCGCGTAAAGTTTTTATTGACGCCGCGACAAATTACGCACTACTTTCCGAGTACGGCATCCAAGCTCAGGGAGGACAAGGATGTATTTGAAGAATGCACTTCGTGCGGCGACGGCATTGACCTTTGTCGCAACGGCCGCGGCCCATGCAGAAACGATCACGATCGCAACCGTCAATAATGGCGACATGATCCGGATGCAGGGCTATACCGACAACTTCACCGAGGCGACTGGTATCGACGTGGAATGGGTGACGCTGGAGGAAAACGTCCTGCGTCAGCGTGTTACCACCGACATCACCACCAAGGGCGGTCAGTTCGATATCATGACCATCGGCATGTACGAAACGCCGATCTGGGGCGCAAATGGCTGGTTGGTTCCTTTGGATGGGCTGTCTGAGGAATATGATGTCGGCGACCTGCTTCCTGCGATGGCGGGTGGCCTGAGCCATGACGGCACGCTGTATGCAGCACCGTTCTATGGCGAAAGCTCGATGATCATGTATCGCACCGACCTGATGGAAAAGGCCGGGATGGAGATGCCTGAGGCGCCAACATGGCAGTTCATCCGCGAGGCGGCGGCTGCGATGACGGACCGTGACAACGACATCAACGGCATCTGCCTGCGCGGCAAGGCGGGCTGGGGTGAAGGCGGTGCCTTTATCACTGTGACCGCGAATTCCTTTGGTGCACGATGGTTTGATGAAGATTGGACACCTCAGTTTGATCAGCCCGAATGGAAAGAGGCGCTAACCTTTTTTGTCGACATGATGAATGAATCCGGCCCTGCCGGTTACGCGACCAACGGCTTCAACGAAAACCTTTCGCTGTTCCAGCAGGGCAAGTGCGGAATGTGGATCGACGCCACTGTTGCGGCGTCCTTTGTGACAAATCCGGATGATTCAACTGTCGCGGACAAGGTCGGGTTTGCTCTGGCACCAAATTCGGAAGGCGTCGACAAGCGCGCCAACTGGCTGTGGGCCTGGGCACTGGCCATTCCGGCGGGAACCCAGAAAGAGGATGCAGCCAAGCAGTTCATCGAATGGGCGACCTCAAAGGATTACATCGAACTGGTGGCGGAAAACGAAGGTTGGGCCAATGTCCCTCCGGGCGCGCGCACCTCGCTTTATGAGAACGCGAACTACAAGGACATTCCGTTCGCCAAGATGACGCTCGAGTCGATCCTGTTGGCCGACCCGCAGAACTGCTGTGCCATGCCAACACCCTATACTGGCATCCAGTTCGTTGCGATCCCGGAATTCGCGGGCATTGCCACACAGGTCAGTCAGGAATTCTCGGCGGTTTATGCCGGACAGCAGACTGTAGATGAAGCGCTTCAAAAGGCGCAGGCCTTTACGGCTGAAGAAATGGAAGCCGCAGGGTACTGAGGCATCCCTCCCAGTAGGGGACAGGTGATCTGTCCCCTGCTCTCTCCACTTCCACAACTCGCGTTTTTCTCGCAGGCTGAGTTACGCCTGAACAGAGAGGGTTTGCGTAATGGCTACTCAACACTCCCGATCCGTTGCTCGCCTGATGATGGCACCCGCAGTGGTCCTGCTGCTTGGCTGGATGCTCGTGCCATTGACGATGACGCTGTACTTTTCTTTCAAAAAATATCTGCCTCTGCGCGGGGGTGATCTGGGCTGGGTCGGGTTCGACAACTACGTCCGCTTTGTCTCGTCCAGTACATTCTGGCCCGCGGTGCAGGCAACACTGGTCATTGTTGGCGGTGTCCTGATCATAACCGTCATTCTCGGAATTCTGCTCGCCATGCTGCTGGATCAGCCGATGTGGGGGCAAGGCATTGTCCGTATCCTTGTCATCGCGCCGTTCTTCGTCATGCCCACCGTGTCTGCGCTGGTGTGGAAGAACATGTTCATGGACCCGGTCAATGGTTTGCTGGCCCATCTGTGGCGTTTTTTCGGGGCCGAGCCGATCTCGTGGTTGTCCGAGGCGTCGATGACCTCGATCATCATGATCGTTTCGTGGCAATGGCTGCCCTTTGCAACGCTGATCCTGTTGACCGCAATTCAGTCGCTGGACAGCGAGCAACTGGAAGCAGCCGAAATGGATGGCGCACCGGTTCTGAAGCGCTTCTACCACATCATTCTGCCGCATCTGAGCCGCGCGATCACCATCGTAATCCTGATCCAGACAATATTCCTGTTGTCGATCTTCGCCGAGATCTTCGTGACCACCGGCGGCGCATTCGGTACCCGTACACTCACCTACCTGATCTTCCAGCGTGTGCTGGAGAGCCAGAATGTTGGTCTCGGATCAGCCGGAGGTGTCTACGCAATCATCCTTGCCAATATCGTTGCGATCTTCCTGATGCGCATCGTCGGCAAGAACCTGGACGCGTGAGGAGGAAAACCCATGGCCCGCGCTGTCACATCCCGACGCAAATCGCTGAACACCGCCCTTGCCTGGGCCGTGGGACTGCTGATTTTCTTCCCGATCCTCTGGACGATCCTGACCAGCTTCAAAACCGAAGCGCAGGCCATTGCCAGCCCTCCGTTGTTCCTGAACTTTGACTGGACGCTGGAAAACTACGCCATCGTGCAGGAACGCTCGGACTATATGCGGTTTCTGTGGAATTCGGTGATCATCGCCGGTGGGTCGACCATGCTGGGCGTGATCATCGCCGTGCCCGCCGCCTGGGCGATGGCGTTTGTTCCGTCCAAACGAACCAAGGACATCCTGTTGTGGATGCTGTCCACCAAGATGTTGCCGGCCGTAGGTGTGCTGTACCCGATCTACTTGCTGTTCATCCAACTGGGCCTTCTGGATACGCGCGGAGGGTTGGTCGTGGTGCTGATGCTGATCAACCTGCCGATCATCGTCTGGATGCTTTACACCTATTTCCGCGAAATTCCGGGTGAAATTCTGGAAGCCGCACGGATGGATGGGGCGACGCTGAAAGAGGAAATCCTCTATGTCCTAACCCCCATGGCCATTCCCGGCATCGCTTCGACCGTCCTGCTGAACTTTATCCTTGCGTGGAACGAGGCATTCTGGACCCTCAATCTGACCGCTGTTGACGCGGCACCGCTCACGGCCTTCATCGCCAGCTATTCCAGCCCCGAGGGCCTGTTCTTTGCCAAGCTCAGCGCGGCCTCGACCATGGCAATTGCACCCATCCTGATCCTTGGCTGGTTCAGCCAGAAACAACTTGTCCGCGGCCTGACCTTCGGCGCTGTGAAATAAGGAGCATTCCTCATGGGACGCATACAACTCAAGTCCGTGACCAAAAGCTTCGGCGACGTTCAGGTCATCCCTCCGCTGGACCTGACCATCGAAGATGGCGAGTTCACCGTTTTCGTCGGCCCTTCGGGCTGTGGCAAATCCACGCTGCTGCGCCTGATCGCAGGGCTGGAAGACATCACCAGTGGCCACATAGAAATCGATGGAGCAGACGCAACAGACGTGCCGCCCGCCAAGCGAGGGCTGGCAATGGTGTTCCAGTCCTATGCGCTTTACCCGCATATGACCGTTCGCAAGAACATCGCATTTCCGCTGCGCATGGCGAAACTGGATCAGGCTGAAATCGACAAGCGGGTTGAGGGCGCGGCCAGTGTCCTGAACCTGACCGATTACCTGGATCGCCGCCCGGGCCAGTTGTCCGGTGGTCAACGCCAGCGCGTCGCCATTGGTAGGGCTATCGTTCGTGAGCCAGCCGCGTTCCTGTTCGATGAACCCCTTTCAAACCTCGACGCAGCGTTGCGGGTGGGCATGCGGTTGGAGATCAGCGAGCTGCATGAACGCCTCGCGACAACGATGATCTACGTCACCCACGATCAGGTCGAAGCCATGACCATGGCGGACAAGATCGTTGTGCTCCAGGCTGGCGTGATCGAACAGGTTGGCAGCCCGCTGGAACTGTACCGAACGCCACGCAACCTGTTTGTTGCGGGGTTCATTGGCTCGCCCAAGATGAATTTTATCGAAGGGCCCGAAGCGGCAAAGCATGGCGCACAAACGATCGGCATTCGACCGGAACACATCGCGGTGTCGGACTCCGAAGGAGAATGGTCCGGGCGCGTCAGCGTCTCTGAACATCTTGGTTCGGACACATTTTTCCACGTCCACGACACCGGACTGGCCGAGACAATCACTGTTCGTGCCGATGGCGAGGTTGGTTTCCGCCATGGGGATCGCATTCATCTGACCCCACGCGCCGATGTAATCCACAGATTTGACGCAGACGGTCTGCGGATCGAATGAAACGTCTGACGAGCAAAACCGCCCTGATCACAGGGGCTGCGCGGGGCATTGGATTGGCATTTGCCAAGGCCTATGTGGCAGAGGGCGCGCGGGTCGCAGTTGCCGACATCGACATCCAGCGCGCACAGGACGCGGTCGCTGAAATTGGCGCGGCAGCTTTCGCTGTCGAAATGGACGTGACCGACCAGCAGAGCATCGATAGGGCCATAGCCAAAACCGCGACGCAATTCGGCCCAATCGACATTCTGATCAACAACGCGGCCATCTTCACCGCCGCACCAATCGTCGAGATCGAGCGCGCCGACTACAATCGCGTTTTTGACATCAACGTCGCGGGCGCGCTGTTTACGATGCAGGCCGTCGCCAAACATATGATCGAGCACGGAACCAAAGGCCAAATTATCAATATGGCCTCGCAGGCCGGGCGAAGGGGTGAACCTTTGGTCGCTGTCTACTGCGCCAGCAAGGCGGCGATCATATCCCTGACCCAATCGGCGGGGCTGGACCTGATTTCTCATGGGATCAACGTAAATGCGATTGCCCCTGGTGTCGTCGATGGCGAACACTGGGATGGTGTGGACGCCTTTTTTGCAAAACACGAAGGCAAGCCCCTTGGCCAGAAAAAGCGTGAAGTGGCGTCAGCTGTTCCATATGGCCGCATGGGGCGCGCGGAAGACCTGACAGGCATGGCGGTTTTTCTGGCCTCTGATGAGGCCAGGTACATCGTCGCGCAGACTTACAACGTCGACGGCGGAAATTGGATGAGCTGATGGACCCTGTGGCGAACGCAAAAACCCCTGCACGGCTGCGGCAAGAGAGTCTGTCCAAGCTGCCAACCACCGTGAAGACCCCGATGTACGAACGTTCGGATCTGACGCCGGGCATCGTTCATATTGGATTGGGTAATTTCCATCGCGCGCATCAGGCCTGGTATGTTCACAAGCTCATGCAGCAGGGGCTGGCCCATGACTGGGCAATCGTCGGAGCGGGTGTGCGAAGCTATGACGCTGTCATGCGAGAACGATTGCTGGCGCAGGATTGCCTCACAACGCTGATCGAGTTAGGGCCAAACGGAATGTCCGCCGAGGTGGTTGGCCCGATGATCGACTACCTGCCGATCGAGGAAAACAACGCTGCCCTCATCCACGCGATGGCAGATCCGGCCACCCGGATCGTTTCGCTGACTGTTACCGAGGGGGGGTATTTTCTGGATGCCAACAGCGGCGCATTCGATTTCGATCACGCAGATATCCGTCATGACGCCGAAAACCCCAATCAGCCCCGTACGGCCTTCGGCGCGATGGTTGCGGCACTCAGACGACGGCGCGCCGAGGGGTTGACCCCGTTCACGGCGCTCAGCTGCGACAATCTTCAGGGCAACGGAACGATTTTGCGAAACTGTGTTGTGGGATTGGCGCGCATGTCCGACCCGGAACTGGCCGACTGGATCGACAGGCATGGCGCGTTTCCCAACTCGATGGTGGATTGCATCGTACCAGCGACCACCGACCAATTGGTATCGCAATGCCGCGCCCTTGGCGTCGATGACAGAGCGCCCGTCTCGCATGAGAACTTTCGCCAATGGGTCATCGAGGATGCCTTCTGCGCCGGGCGTCCGCCCCTCGAAAACGTCGGAGCAATACTGACCAACAACGTCCATGGTTACGAGACCATGAAGTTGCGCATTTTGAACGGAGGTCATCAACTGTTGGCAAATGTCGGAGAAATACTGAGTGTTTCGACGATTGCCGACTGCATGAAGGACCGGGACATCGTGGCGTTTTTTCGAAAAGTGCAGGTCGAAGAAATCCTTCCGCATGTCGAAGCGGTTCCCGAGACCACTGCAAATGAGTACCTTGAGTTGATCGAGAGCCGATTTGCAAACACGGCGATTCACGACACCACACGCAGGGTTGCATTCGACGGATCGGCAAGACATCCCGGATTTTTGCTACCGTCGCTCCGCGATGCATTTACATCAGGGTCTTCTGCAAACGGGCTCGCTCTCGCCGAAGCGTTCTGGTGCCGGATGTGTGCGGGTATTCGTGAGGATGGCTCCGAGATCACTCCCAATGATCCCCAGTGGGAAAGCCTGAACAGCACCGCAAAAGCGTCCAAAACTGATCCTGAGCTTTGGCTGGAACAGGGGTTCTACAGCGGTGACTTTGGGATCAGTACACAGTTTTCCAGCGCCTTTGCCCGCTGGCTGACCCTGATATGGCAGCGTGGCAGCCGGGCCGCCATTGCTGAGTATGTCGCGAACGGTTAACGTAACAGATCATTAACGAGGCTCAGTTCGCTCGGTGCCTATGCGGTCCGGTATCTGGCCCTTGGAGCTTTGTCTGACGTTGGCGCAAATAGGGCCTGCAATCTGCCGAAAATGGCATGGATGTTACCCTCGGCGGTTCTGACCGGTTCACCGCCTTGGGCAAATCCCCACTACAGAGTCCATGGAATAAGCGAAAGCTTGCCACCGGATCAAAAGCTTCGAGAACGTGTCCAAAAAAATAAAAAAATATTTGGCAGAATGCCTAAACCCTAAACGGCCGCAGACGCCCGGTTCAGCCAAGGAACACGGGTTTCTGTTGCACTTATGAGACGGTTCTGCCGTTGAAAGAAAGTGTCATTTGAAACATGGTGTCACCTGCTGTTTCAAAAAGATCGGTGCATAGTAGTTTGTCATAAAAAGAACAATTTAAGCGTGCATCCGAGTGCAATCAAGTATTCCGAGGTACAGGGCTGAGCAATGGCTACTACGACTATAATACCAAGACCTTCCGCTTCTTCTCCGCTCAGTCCAATACAAGGTTATGTTGCCTACGGTGACGGCAATCCTTCGAACACCACCACAATTTCTTATCACTTCGAACAATACGCGGGCACACAAGCGTGGACCGCGGAATACAAGGCGGAATTCCGAGCGGCTCTTTCTGCCATCGAGGCCGTCGCAAATGTGACTTTTGTCGAATCCGGCAGCGCTTCCGCCGACTTGGTGGAAGTTATTGCGCCCACAAGTTTTTTTTCAAATCCCAGAACGCTTGGCTACCACTATACGCCATCAAGTGGTCCCTCCGTAGGCGCTTTCAACACCGCTTACTGGACTGCCGGAGCAAATGGAAACGGCGATCCGGGCGGGTTTTTCTTTACTACGTTGCTTCATGAGTTGGGTCACGCGCTTGGGTTGGGTCACCCCCACGACACCGGTTTGGGTACAACCGTGATGAATGGCGTCACATCGCCATTTGACTCTTTCGGGGCCGGCAGCCTGAATCAGGGTGTCTACACGGTGATGTCGTATAATGATGGCTGGACCGAAAAGAACGGAATTCTCTCTGTCAACGCGACTTATGGTGGTTCAACTGGGCTCGGCGCACTGGACATTGCTGCGTTGCAGGCGATGTATGGCGCCAATACCAGCCACAACTCTGCCAACAATACCTACACGCTTCCTTGGGCAAACGTCGCGGGCACCGGCTATCAGTCTATTTGGGATACTGGTGGAAACGATACCATCCAGCATGTCGGCAGTTCGAAGGCGCGGATCGACTTGCGGGCCGCAACACTGGATTATTCCGAGACCGGCGGCGGCGTAGTGTCTTACGCAGAGGGCATAAAGGGCGGCTTTACAATCGCTCATGGCGTTGTGATTGAAAACGCGATCGGTGGGACCGGTGACGATGTGATCGTCGGGAATACCGCTCAGAACGTTCTGAATGGCAATCATGGTCACGACATAATCTATTCAGTGTCCGACGGAACCAACAACAACACCGTTTATGGCGGCGGGGGGAATGACACCATTTATCTGGCGAACGGTTCCGGTGCAGACCAGGTTTTCGGCGGCCAGGGCGACGATTGGGCCATTGTGACCAACAATGGCGGCTCGTTTTCCGGAGGAAGCGGTGCTGACACAGTCCGATTTGTCAGCGCCATCAGCAGCTATCTGTTCATTAAAAACGGTACGAAATACGAATTTATCGATGCCGTGTCGCGCATCACCTTCACGGTGGAAAATGATGTCGAGGCCATTCAGTTCCTGAATGGGTCACAGGTATATAGCCGTTTGAATATCGAAGCTGCCATGCAGCTTTCGGATATCGATACGACCGGTACCACACTGAAACACGCAAGTCAGGGCATTTACGTTCTGGATGCAGGCAGCTCGAACGTGACGCTGGTAAATAATGGTCAGGCGGTTGGTCAAAACACGTTTGCCGGCTGGCAGGCCATTCAGGCCGAGGCTTCGGGCGGCGGTTACAAAGTGCTGTGGAAAAACATCGATGGGACGTATGGGGAATGGACCGTCAATGCCAATGGTCAGTTCCTCAGCAGCAGCAGCATCAGCAATGTGGCTGATGTTGAGACCTTCTATGGCGCTGATTTGAACAATGATGGGCTGACGGGGCATGGTACGGTCACGGTTGAAACCAACGGCTCCACGACGCTCGTTTCGTCAAGCCTGGGTTCGTATTTGATTAACGGCACCATTGAACTGACCCTCAACGGTGCCAAAGCCGGCCCAGGCAGTTTTCCCGGCTGGCGGGCCATTCAGGCCGAGGCTTCGGGCGGCGGTTACAAAGTGCTGTGGAAGAATGCGGATGGCACGTTTGGGGAATGGGTGACGGATGCCAGTGGTCGTTTTGTCAGCAGCCGCACCATAGACGACGTTAGGGATGTCGAGGTCTTCTATGGCGCAAATCTGAACAATGATGGGCAAATCGGTCATATCACGACCAGCATCGAATCCAACGGTTCCACGACGCTGGGATCGTCAACCAATGGCGCATATATAATCGGCGGCAGCATCGACTTGACACTCAACCAGGTTAATGCCGGTCCTGGCAGCTTCGCGGGCTGGCAGGCGCTTCAGGCCGAGGCATCCGGTGGCGGCTATCGGGTGTTGTGGAAGAACTTGGATGGGTCCTACGGTGAATGGACAACGAATGCGGCCGGTGAATTCCAGAGCAGCACAACAATCAGCAATGTTGCAGATGTAGAGGTCTTTTATGGCGCTGACCTGAACAATGATGGGCTGACGGGGCATGGAACGATCAGCATTGAATCCAGCGGCGCGACAACACTGGGGGCGACAACCCAAGGTGAATATCTGATTGGCGGCACCACCAAGTTGACATTCAACAGCGCCACTGTCGGACCGAACAGCTTCCCCGGCTGGCAGGCCATTCAGGCCGAGGCATCCGGTGGCGGCTATCGGGTGTTGTGGAAGAACTTGGATGGGTCCTACGGTGAATGGACAACGAATGCGGCCGGTGAATTCCAGAGCAGCACAACAATCAGCAATGTTGCGGATGTAGAGGTCTTTTATGGTGTTGACCTGAACAATGACGGGCTGACGGGGCATGGAACGATCAGCATTGAATCCAGCGGCACGACAACGCTGGGGGCGACAACCCAAGGTGAATATCTGATTGGCGGCACCACCAACTTGACGTTCAACAACGCCACCGTCGGACCGAACAGCTTCTCCGGCTGGCAGGCCATTCACGCCGAGGCTTCAGGTGGCGGCTACCGGGTGCTGTGGAAGAGCGCGGATGGGTCCTACGGTGAATGGGTCACGGATTCCAATGGTGTGTTTATAAGCTCCAACACCGTCGCTGACGTGGTGACGGTCGAATCCTTCTATGGCTTTGATATCGATGGCAGTGGAACTGTGGGGTTCCAATTGCCCAAGCTCGCTCGGCTTTCGGAAGGCGATCAGAAAGAAGTATTGGGAGAGACCGATTGGGATGAAACGGTCGATTATCTGAAGTTCGCCCCTGATCTTGAGGCTCCCGAAGACGCAGAAGACGTCTACACGCTGGTGAGCTTGCATCAGGCTGAGGACACGGCGTTTTCCGTTTCCGAAGTTTCATTGGCCGCCGCGCCAAGTGGCAATGTGGACATCGAGGGTGACGAGATCAGTCCGGCACTGATGCCCCTTTTGGAAGAAGACAACTTTTGGATATAGATGTGCATTGGCGCTGGAGGCGGCCCGTTCTGTCAAACTGACGGTGCCGTTTCTGGCGTAGTTCGCTGCATAGGCTTGCGATTTCGATCAGTACCCCGGCCTTCCGGACCCGCGTCTTCAGCCCTGTCGAACCTAACAGCTGGACGAAAGCAAAAACGTCAGCCAAAGCTGACGGATCGCCAGGATTTGGGTTGGGCTTTTGCCAGAGCAGAGCCGCGGCAACACACCCTGCCGCCGGCAAAGCACGACCGGAGTTTCCAAGCAGGTCTGGCAACGTTCAAAACCCATAGAGTGCCGCGCAAATTGCCGCCATCGATCACGGTGATATTCCAAGCAACGTTTCTAGGAGGAATAATCCGTTGGTCCTATTGGCCCTGATCGGCTGTGCGGTCACGCTCCCGAAGGGCGCGAATGCGCATCCTCTGGCCGGCTTGAATATGTGCTCGCATTTCCATCTCGGCCGCAGCACTGTCACGCGACTTGAGGGCTGCCATAATGCGCCTGTGTTCCGCGACTGCGGCATCCGCCCGTTCATTGTCCAACAGTTGCGACGGTCCGAGTATCAGCAGCGCCTTTTGCAACGAAAGCGTGGATTTCGCCAGAAACCGGTTCTTGGCCACATCCAGCAGGGTGGCGTGAAACACCCTGTTGATCCGAGCGGCCTCTGGCCCCGTACCTGCCTGGGCAAGTTGGTCGTTCAGAACCTCCAGTTCGTCCAATTCGATATCTGACGCGGCTCGGGCCGCCAGACGGGCCGCAGTGCCTTCAAGCACGGCACGCATCTCATAAAGCTCCATTACCTCGGCATAACTCAGGCTTCGGACCGTTGCGCCCTGCCTTGGCACATGCGTGACAAGCCCATCCGTCTCGAGCTGTCGGATCGCTTCGCGCACAGGAGTTCGGCTGACGCCCAACCGATTGGACTGGTCAATCTCTCTCAAGCGATCGCCGGGCAAAAGCGCCCCTTCGCGAATCTCGTCCAGCAACCGTTGATACACGGAATTGCCTTGGGGGCCTGGCTGAATTGAGTCGTCCTGAAAGGTCATCATGTTCTTGCTTGCAGTTTGTATCCAAAAGAATACAGTTGAACACATTACGGGTCAATGGCAATGGAATTCAGGTTTTGCTCATCTTGAAGAACCACCCTTCCCCCCTTGTGAAAAGGTGGGTGACGTTTGGAATTGCAGTGCTTGGCACAGCGGTCTTTTGGGTGTTGGACCTGCCGCTGCCGTTCTTGTTCGGCCCCATGGCAGCTTGCCTGATCGCCGCGCTTGCCCAGGCGCCAATGCAAGGGTTTGGGCAGATTTCCGTTGCCGCCAGAACGATTCTGGGCGTAGCAGTCGGTGCCTCGATCACGCCGGCACTTTTCGTCGAACTGCCCAAGATGGTCACATCGATCATGCTGGTTCCCGTCTTCATAATCCTGATTGCTTTTGTTGGTGTGCCGTTTTTTCGAAAAATCTGGGGATTTGACGAAAAAACCGCATTTTACGCAGCGATGCCGGGCGGTTTGCAGGACATGATCATTTTCGGCGCCGAAGCCGGAGCCGACCCAAGAACCCTTTCCCTGATCCACGGTACGCGCGTGTTGATCATCGTCACTTTGGCGCCGTTGTTCCTGACGCTTTTTTACGATGCGGAACTCACCAATCCCATAGGACAGCCGGCGCGTGAGCTTCCTGTTCATGAACTGCTGCTGATGGTTCTGGCGGCTTTCATCGGCTGGAAAGGCGGAGAGAGAATAGGGCTTTTCGGCGCATCCATCCTTGGGCCGATGATCCTAACGGCGGCTTTGTCGTTGGGGGATTTCATTCATTCGCGCCCGCCGCGCGAAGCCGTGCTGGTCGCGCAGTTTTTCATCGGTTGCGCGATTGGAGAAAAATTTGTTGGCGTAACCTGGGGGGAGCTGCGCCGGGTTGTTGCTGCGGGCGTTGCATATGTTTTCGTACTTGCAGTTCTGGCAGCAGGTTTCACTGCCATTGTCACGTCTCTTGGTTTGGGGCGGCCCGTCGAAGCCTTTCTGGCTTTCGCACCGGGGGGGCAGGCCGAAATGACGGTTCTGGCCATCGTCTCGGGCGCTGATCTGGGCTTTGTAATCAGCCATCACCTAACGCGGATAGTGCTGGTCATCATCGGCGCGCCCGTCGCCGCCAACCTGATCTTGCGCTGCTCCAGACCTCGGAATTAGCCAGATGTTTTGGGCCGCGACCGCATAGTTTCCGCGCGCCGGAAGCACCGCGTTCAAAGGTTAAAACATTCTTTGTGGCATTGGCCAAAAAGTGCTTCTTCCATCCCGCTGTCTGCGGTTTCTTGCTCAAAAAAACATGTGCAAACTTGGCAATGCTGAACTAACTTTCTAAATGCGGCGATGCCGGTCCGAATGATGTGGAATGTAAACTGTGAAACCTCAACACCGCCTATCAGCGGCCCCTCGCCATGAATTGCGCAACGTGCGCAATCAGGGCATTGCCTTTCTGGCCTTGGCGTTTTTGTTCAGCATCTTCGTCAACCTGCTCATGCTGACAGGTCCGCTTTTCATGCTGCAAGTATATGATCGGGTTCTTGGTTCTCGGGCAGTTGAAACTCTGACCGCACTGTTTTTGCTTGTCGCTTTGCTTTATGCGCTGATGGCCATGCTGGATTATGCGCGCGGTCGCATCGTTGCCCGCTTTGGTGCACGGTTCCAGTCGCAGCTGGATGAGCGCGTTTTCGAAGCCACGATGCGCCGGTCTCTGGTGCCCCAGGTGCGATCGGCTCCGGCGACTGCATTGCGGGATCTCGAGACCATTCGCACCTTGTGCTCTTCGCCCGTGCTGCTTGCAATTATGGATATCCCGTGGACACCTGTCTTCCTGGGGGCGATATTCATTTTTCATCCACTTCTTGGCTGGTTGGCCGTTGCAAGTGGCGTGCTGCTTGTGGTGATCGCATTGCTCAACCAAGCCCTGACCAGCCGTAAGGTGGCCGAGGCACAATCCGCGGCGGCGCGGGCGAATGCCTTTTCCGAACACGCAAGGCAAGCAGCTGAGGTTGTGCGCTCTCAGGGAATGCAGGCGGACGTGACCAGGCGGTGGTTGAACCAGCGTTCCGAAGCTTTGCGTCAAAGCATTTCCGCCAGTGACTGGACTGGTAGCTTCACGTCGCTGACGAAATCGCTTCGGCTTTTCCTGCAATCTGCCATGCTGGCTTTGGGCGCGTGGTTGGTACTGCAAAACGAAATGACGCCCGGGGCGATGATTGCAGGCTCGATTCTCTTGGGACGGGCCTTGGCCCCGGTGGAACAGGCTGTCGGCCAATGGAGTTTGGTCGAACGGGCACGCACGGCCTGGAATTCGTTGAACCGGTTTCTGGACCAGACACCGCCAGAGGAACAGCGGATTCGTTTACCGATCCCAAAATCCCAATTGGAAGCCAAATCCCTGACGGTAATCCCTCCGGGTGCTACTGCGCCAACACTGCGGAACGTTAACCTGAAACTGGAACCGGGAAAGGCGCTTGGTGTGATCGGGAAAAGTGGGTCGGGCAAGACGACCCTGGCCAAGGCTCTGCTTGGGCTTTGGAGACCGGCGGCTGGCGAGATCCGATTGGGCGGGGCCACGTTGGACCAATATGATCCCAACGATCTGGGCAGCCATATCGGATACTTGCCGCAGCAGGTGACCCTGTTCAACGGAACCGTTGCTGAAAATATTGCACGGATGTCGGAAAACCCGGATTCAGAAGCGGTGGTTGCGGCGGCCAAGAAGGCCAAGGCACACGAACTGATTCTGTCATTGGAAAAGGGTTACGGCACCTTTCTTGAAGGCAATGACAGTCAGTTGTCGGGCGGTCAGAAACAGCGCATTGCGCTGGCCCGTGCGCTGTATGGCGACCCGGTCCTTCTTATTTTGGACGAACCGAACTCGGCCCTCGACGCAGATGGCACCGAAGCTTTGAATGCAGCCGTGCGCGGCCTCAAGGAAGCGGGAAAGGCCGCCATCATCATGACGCACCGCCCGCAGGCCATTTCGGAATGTGACGATCTTGCTGTTGTGGAAAAAGGCCAGGTGGTGAGGTTTGGCAGCCGCGACGAGGTTCTGAACGCAATGGTCCAGAATGCGGGCGCGATTAAGCGCAAGCTTAGCCCCGTAGGTGAATAATGGCGAAAAAATCAACCAAGACACCCGTCCCCGTCTGGGGCATCAAAATACCTGCGCTGGTGGGATTTCTTGCCCTTGGCATTCTGGTCGGCGGGTTGGGCCTTTGGGCCGTGAAAACGCGGCTGGCCGGGGCGATTGTATCTTCTGGCGTAATCGAAGTTCAAAGCAACCGTCAGGTCGTTGAACATCCTGACGGCGGCGTGGTCGGCGAAATTTTCGTGCGCGACGGTGATGTGGTTGCCTCGGGCGATTTGCTTTTGCGGTTGGACGATACATTTCTGTCTTCGGAACAGACGATCGTAGAATCTCAACTCTTTGATCTTCTGGCCCGCCGTGCCCGGCTGGAGGCCGAGCGGGATGGCCTGACATCCGAAGAATTGGCCGCGCGCCTGGCTGAAGTTCAAAAAGAATACGATATCGATCCGGACCTGATTGCAGGGCAACAGAACCTGTTCGATGCCCGGCTGGAAACGCTGTCCAAGCAGGACGAGCAACTGCGCAAACAGTTGGTTCAGATAGAAAGCGAGATCGCAGGCACGCAGGCTCAGTTGGTCTCGTTGCGCCGCCAGACAGAGTTGATCGCGGCGGAGTTGAAGGATCAGCAAAGCCTGTTGAGCAGGGGTCTGACACAAAACAGCCGCGTGCTGGCGCTGCAACGCGAAGAAGCCAGTCTGACAGGCGAAATCGGCAAACTGGAAGCCTCCGTTGCGCGTCTGAAGGGACAGATTGCATCAACCGAGATCAAGATTGTCGAACTGACCGCGACCCGGCGGGAAGAAGCGATCACCACTTTGCGGGACGTCCAGGCGCAGGTGGCAGAGCTGTGGGAACGACGTTTGTCCCTGGCGGAACGTCTGGCCAGGCTTGAAATTCGCGCACCTGTCAGCGGAACGGTTTACGGCAGTCAGGTCTTTGCCCTGCAATCGGTCATTCAGCCGGGCGAACCCATGATGTATGTGGTTCCGCAGGACACGCCGCTGTTGGTGGCAGCGCGGGTGGATGCGATCCATGTGGATCAGTTGCATGTCGGGCAATCCGTTGCCCTGCGCTTTCCGGCGTTCAATCAACGCGAAACGCCCGAACTCGAAGGACAGGTCAACAACGTCTCGGCGGACACGTTCACGGATGAACAGTCCGGGTTCACCTTTTACCGCGCCGAAGTGGTGCTGAATGACGGTGAGATAGACCGGCTCAATGGTCAGGAACTTTTGCCGGGTATGCCGGTTGAGACACTGATCAAGACCGACGAACGCACGCCGTTGTCCTATCTTGTGAAACCGATGGCAGACTACTTCAACCGCGCGTTTCGCGAATGATGCGGACGCGGTTATCGCTGGATAACCGCGTTTTCCCATTCAGCCAGAAAACGGCGGCGTTTCAGCCTGTCCAGAAATGTCATGAGCCCCGGGTCCAGCCCAATCGTTTCGCGATCGGTGCCAGTTTCGTGCGGGGCCAGGGGCGGCAAGGTAACAGGGTCGCCTACCCGCTTGGTTTGGTTAGAAATCAGGTGTTTGAGAAAAGACGTAGCCGCATCCGGTTGCGGGGTACCATTCAGCACCATGGCCGTGCGCATCATGGTCGTCTGAAAATCCGACGGCAGAATGATTTCCACCGTGTCCTTGCTTCCGGCGCGGGCTTCGGCATAGCTGCCCAGAACGTTGTAAGCCACTGCAATCTCACCCTTGACGAGGTCATCGATCATATCCGCCGAACAACAGTACAGGCGCACGTCCAATCCACCCATCACCTCCATAAGCCGCCAATACGTCTCGGACGCGCGGGCATCCTGCGTTGCGAACAGATAACCCAGACCGGATTGACGGATGTCATAGGTGCCCACACGGCCCCTGAAATCATCGGGACGCAAACGAAGGATTTCAATCAGTTGTTGCCGGGTCTCGGGGATGGGGCCGCCGGCAAAGGCCGCGCGGTTAATCACGATTGTCGCCGGTTCCGATGTGAACGCGAACAGGCTTTGATGCCATTGCGCCCAGGATGGCAGCGGTATGTCGTCGATGATGCGCCCGAAACCGTCATTTGCCAGCTTCAATTGCAGGTCCATCGCACTGGATATGACGACATCAAAATCTCCCGGCGCGGCGCGGACTATTCGGTCGATATCTGCGGTGCCGGTCACCAGGTATTCGACAGAGATACCGGGGTTTTCTTTGATGAAACCCGCAATCAAGGGTTCGAACAGAAAAGTGTCCGTGCTTGAGATCACACGTAGATGCGCCTCATCCGCCGAGGCGTTGAAAACCTGCCTGTCCTCCCAGGTTTGGGCGACGACAACAGCAGGAAGGCTGAAGAAAATCAAAGCGATAAGATAACGCACGCGCCGCCCCCCTGCCGATTGGTCAATTCCAGTGTGCCACCATGCGCAGATGCAACGTCCTGAACGATTGTAAGGCCCAATCCGGATCCGATGGTTCCGCTTGCGTTCTTCCCGCGCTCAAAACGGCGCGTCAAAGTGCCGATCTCGTCAGGAGGAAACCCCGGCCCACGGTCTTTGACAATTATCTGAATGCGTGGCTCCGAAACAACCTCGATGCGTACGACACTGTCCGCAGGGGCATATTTCAGAGCGTTGTCGATCATGTTGCGCACAGCGTTTTGAATAAGAATCGGATCACCCGAGTAGGAAACCTTTGGATCGCCACTCAGGGAAAGCGACAAGTCCTTCATCTCGGCGATTGGTGTGAGACGCTGCACCAGATCACGGACCAAAGCATTGAGATCAATGTCTTCGCGCTCCAGATGATCAGCGCGGAACGTGATCATCGCATGATCCAGCAATTGCCCCGCCGCGCGCGAGCTTTCATCAATGGCCCGCACCATCGAGCGCAATGCTTCGCGATTTTCTTCCTTTTCAACCCTCTGCAACGTGGCATCGGCATAAGATCGAACGGTTGCCAAAGGGGTGCGCACCCGGTGGGCCGCCTCGGCGATGAAATCCTCCGATTGGCTCAGTGACTGATCCAGTCGCCCCATCAAAGAATTCAACGACGCCACCAAAGGCGCCATTTCGCGGGGTACGGGCTTTTTGAACGGGCTCAGGTCCTGCGGACCGCGCCGGGTGACAGAGGTCGTAAGCCTGTTCAATTGGCCAATCGTGGACGAGGTGGCCCAGAATGACAGCGCAGCGGCAAGAGCAAAGAACCCGATGCCCAAAATCGCCGCGTTGCGTGAAATCTGGTCCAGAGTTTCCGCAAGCGCGTCCTGCGTTTGGCCCAACGCGACCTCGATGATGGTTTGTTTGTTCAGGCCCACAAGGGTTCGCCGAGCACTGACCTGACGTATGGTTTCACCCCGTATCCGACTGGTTTGAAAGCTCCACTTGCCGTCGAATTGCCCTGTGGCCGGCGGCAGATCTTCATACCCTGACAAAAACGCGCCATCCTGAAAAATCGCGTAAAAAACCCGGTCGTCGGACGGTGTGCTGAGCATGGCGAAAGCTGCATAGGGAATATCAACCTCCAACTGACCGTCGCGCAAGGCGGCTGCGTCCAGAATTGAGGTGACCGACGCCCCCAGGATGCTGTCTTGCCCTTGTTGCGCGACCTGTGCGGCATAGTTGCGAACTGCGATAAACAGAAGAAACGCCAATATAGCGGCACCGCCGATCAAAGTCAGGACCAGCCTGTTCCGAAGCGATCCTGACACATAAGGATCAGGAGGCATGATCCAGCCTGTATCCAAGACCGCGAAGCGTGGTGATCTTCAGGTCCGACGCTTCAAGATGTTTACGAAGGCGGCCAACGTAAACCTCGATTGCATTGTCCGAGACATCGTCATCATATGAAAAAAGCCGGTCGGTCAGTTTCTGTTTCGAAAAAACCTGACCAGGCGCGCTGATGAACAGTTCCAGAAGGCGCAGCTCCCGGTTGCGCAACGAAACAGTCTCATCCCCGACGGTCAGATGGCCTGCCAATGGATCAAAGACTATTCCGCCCACTTCAATCGTTGTCCGTGAATTCCCGGATTTGCGACGCAGAACGGCCCGGCAGCGGGCCTCGAGTTCGGCGTGGTCGAACGGTTTGGTAACATAGTCGTCGGCCCCCAGATCCAGCGAACCGATTCGATCCGAAACCTGGCTGCGTGCGGTCAAAACGATCACGGGGGTGTCCAGATGACCTGCGCGATGCCGTTTGAGAAAGTCGCGCCCGTCCCCATCCGGCAACATGATATCCAACAGAATAAGGTCGTATTCCTGAGTTTCGGTAAAGGCAGTCGCCTCGTCCAATTTAGACGCATGATCAACCACATGGCCGTCTAACCTCATGCGTGAACAGATGGCGTTCGCCAGATCAAGATTGTCTTCCACAAGGAGGAATTTCATGGGATTTTTGCTATTTTTTCTGCGTGACAGGTTGATGTCAGGTTGATGTGTTTTTGTTCCACCCAATCTGAGCCGCCATGCGGCTGGTTGTCAAATGGGAGGACATCATGACGACATTCACACTGGGCCGTCGCGCTCTGATTGCAGCTGTGGCTGCCTTTGGTCTGGCCGGGCCGTCCATGGCTGAAGATCAGGTCGTGGACAGCATTCACTTTCTGATCCCCGGTGGCGCCGGTGGCGGCTGGGACGGAACCGCGCGCGGCACGGGCGAAGCGCTGACAAAAGCTGGCCTTGTCGGCACGGCGTCATACGAAAACATGTCGGGCGGCGGTGGTGGCAAAGCCATCGGATATCTGATTGAAAATGCCGACAGCAATCATGGCACTCTGATGGTGAATTCGACGCCGATCGTGATCCGCTCATTGACCGGTGTATTTCCTCACAATTTCCGCGATCTGACGCTGGTTTCGGGTACTATCGGCGACTATGCCGCGATCGTTGTTGGCAAAGACAGCCCGATCAACTCGATGGCGGATCTGCTTGCCGCGTTTGATGCGGACCCAGGCGGCACAGCGATCGGTGGCGGCTCGGTTCCCGGCGGCATGGACCATCTGGTCGCCGCGATGGTGATGGAAGCAGCGGGCAAGGATGCGCTTGGCGTGAAATACATCCCCTATGATGCGGGCGGCAAAGCCATGGCGGCCCTGCTGTCGGGTGAAATCGCCGCCTTGTCCACCGGTTTTTCGGAAGCGGTCGATCTGGCGAATGCGGGTGAAGTCAAGATTATCGGCGTGACATCCGAAGAGCGCGTTGATGCGGCTCCTGACGCGATGACGATGAAGGAACAGGGCATTGATACCACCTTCGTGAACTGGCGCGGCTTCTTCGCGGCCCCCGGCCTGCCCGAAGAAAAGCTGGCCGCCTACCAGGAAGCGATTGCCAAGATGTACGACACCCCGGAATGGGAAGAGGTTCGTGCACGCAATGGTTGGGTCAACATCCACAACTCGGGCGCAGATTTCCAGACGTTCCTGGAGCAGCAGGAACAGCAGATCGGCGATCTTATGAAAAAGCTGGGCTTCCTCTAAGTCCATTTTCGGCAGAGCGGATCCGCCGCTCTGCCTTCCCACGAAAAGGAACAGGGAGGGGCTCTCATGGCGCTGGATCGCTGGATCGCGCTCATTCTTCTGGGTGTGTGTTTGACATATGGCTACGCCGCTTGGTTCACGATGGACGGCAGCCTGCCCCCTTTCATGCAGCGAAATCCGATCTGGCCCAGCACCTTCCCCAAAGTGCTGTCGGTTCTGGGTGTCGTCACCACCACGATTATTTTGCTGGGCTTTGAAAAGGCGGAACCAAAGGAAGCCGATATCGATTACCGGCGACTGGGGGAATACCATCTTGATCAAGCGCTTATGTTGCTGGCCTTGATGGTGATTTACGCGCTTTGCCTGCGCCCTGTTGGGTTTCTGATCTCGACCTCGGCCTTTCTGATCCTCGGGTCTTTCATTCTGGGTGAGCGCAAATGGCACGTCATGCTACCCGTCGCGCTGATCGCCACAGGCGCGGTCTGGTATCTGGTTCAGGAAGTTCTTGGCATCTACATGCGCCCATTGCCGGGCATTTTCGGAGGCTGACATGCTCGAAGGACTTCTGATCGGTCTGCAAACGGCATTCTCAATTCAAAACCTGCTGATGGTGGTCGCAGGGTGCCTGATCGGCACGTTCATCGGCATGCTTCCGGGTCTTGGGCCGATGTCGATCATCGCCATCATGATCCCGGTGGCGATTTCCATGGGCGACCCGTCCGCAGCGCTGATCCTGCTGGCCGGAGTGTATTACGGCGCCATCTTTGGCGGTTCGACATCTTCAATCCTTCTCAACGCGCCGGGGGTCGCGGGCACTGTTGCGTCCAGTTTCGACGGCTATCCGATGGCCCGCCAAGGCAAAGCAGGCAAAGCGTTGACTGTTGCAGCTATTGCAAGTTTTGCCGGCGGTACGATCGGGGCCATTTTGTTGATGGTCTTTGCCCCTGCTCTGTCTTCGGTGGCACTGCTGTTCCACTCAGCCGAGTATTTCGCGCTTATGGTCGTGGGCCTGTCGGCAATCGCAGCCTTCGCAGGCACCGGTCAAGTGGCCAAAGCCGTCATCATGACGCTACTTGGGTTGATCATGGCAACGGTCGGTGAAGGTGCATTGTTCAACCTGCCGCGTTTCACAATGGGTATCATGGATCTGCAATCGGGCTTTGGCTTCATCACGCTTGCCATGGCCATGTTTGCCCTGCCCGAAGCGCTGTTTCTGGTGCTCAAACCAAAGAACCTTCAGGGGGATGACGGCGAGATCAAGGACCTGCGCATCACAGGCCGTGAAGCCAAGGCCATCGCGCCGGTGATCGGCCGCCAATCTGTACAGGGCTTCTTCATCGGGGTTCTGCCCGGTGCGGGGGCAACGATTGCCAGCTTCCTCGGCTACGCGGTCGAGCGCAACATTGCCCCGAAAGAGGAGCAGGACGAATTCGGCAAAGGGTCAATAAAAGGTCTGGCCGCGCCCGAAACGGCGAACAACGCGGCATGCACCGGTTCTTTCGTGCCGCTGCTGACACTGGGCATTCCCGGGTCCGGCACAACCGCGATCCTGCTTGGCGCACTAATTGCCCTGAACGTGACACCCGGCCCACGGCTGATGCTGGACGAGCCGCAGATATTCTGGGCCGTCATCATGTCAATGTTCATTGGCAACCTCGTTCTGCTGATCCTGAACCTGCCGCTGATCCCATATATCGCAAAGGTTCTCTCGGTACCGCGCAATTACCTGATCCCCTTCATTTTGTTCTTCACACTGATGGGGGCCTATATCGGGCAGAACAATGCGACCGAGCTTTTGATACTTGTTGGCTTCGGTGTTTGCGCCACGGCGTTGAAATTTGCCGACTACCCGCTTGCGCCGCTGCTGATCGGTTTCATCCTCGGGGGGATGATGGAGGACAACTTTGCCCGCTCGATGCAGCTCTATGACGGTATTGCTTTCATCTGGGAACGTCCGATGACGCTGGGTCTGCTTGTTGTCGCGGTGCTGCTGGTGCTGTTGCCCAGCTATCGCGCACGCCGCGCGCGTGCCCGGGCCGCAGGGGTTGCCGACGGTGACTGAGCCACTGGCAGGAATACGGGTTCTCGATCTGACGAATGTCCTCGCGGGTCCGTATTGCTGCTATCAACTGGCGCTCATGGGTGCCGAAGTGATCAAGGTCGAACGCCCTGACGGTGGCGACCTTGCCCGCGTCCTGGGTGCTGATCCCGCCAGAAACAAGGCCGGTATGGGCGTCAGCTTTCTGGCGCAGAATGCTGAAAAAAAGTCCATCACGCTCAACATGAAATCAGAACGGGGCAAGGCGCTCCTGAAACGCCTTGTCCAGACAGCCGACGTGTTGGTAGAGAACTTTCGCCCCGGTGTGATGGATCGGCTTGGACTTGGGTATGGCGTCTTGCGCGATGTGAACCCCAGCCTGATTTACTGTGCCATAAGCGGATTCGGTCAGGACGGTCCCCGCCGAGGCGATCCCGCCTATGACCAGATCGTGCAGGGTATCAGTGGCGTGATGTCTGTCACCGGCGGTCCTGACACCGCACCCTATCGCGTTGGCTATCCTTTGGCGGACACGATCGGTGGGATGACGGCTGCTTTTGCAGTGTCCGCCGCCCTGAACGCGGATCCTCGCGGGGCCTATCTGGATGTGGCGATGTCCGAAGCCGTGATCTCGACAATGGGTTGGGTCGTGTCGAACTATCTGATCGCCGGTGCCATTCCCGGGGCCCATGGCAACGAAAACACGACGTCAGCACCGTCGGGAACATTTGCAGCCTCTGACGCGCCCATCAACATTGCCGCCAACCGCGACGAACAGTGGCAGGCACTGGCCAGGCATCTGGGCCGGCAAGACCTGCTGGCCCACCCGGATTATGAAACGCGCGAAGACCGCAAGCGCAATCGCCATGCCCTGCGCGCGGCGCTGGAGGAGACCTTGCGGACCAAAGCGGCATCGGACTGGGTCAGCGAACTCAACGCAATCGGAGTGCCGGCCGGGCAGGTATTGACCGTGCCCGAGGCGCTTGATGACGAACAGCTTGCCGGTCGTGGCCTGATCGGATCTTTTCGAGTGCAGGGCGAAGACATGAAACTTGCAGGCAGCCCCATTGTCATGGACGGCGAACGGCAAATGCCCCAAACCGCGCCGCCTGAACTTGGAGCAGACAATAAAGCGATCTGGTCTGAAGTTGGGTTGACCGGCGCGGAAATGGACGCTTTGAGCAAGGAAGGCATCATATGAGCGATGTGTCCAATTGGTGGACGACTTCCATCATCGATATGGAACCGGGCCGGATCGACCTGCGCGGAGAGCCGATCCAGAATCTGATCGGACATCTCAGTTTCAGCGAGATGATCTGGTTCATGGTTCGTGGCGACCGACCATCTGGGGCGCAGGTCCGGTTGTTCGAGGCCGCGCTGGTTGCCGCCGTGGACCACGGACCTCAGGCCCCTTCCATCGCAACGGCGCGCATGGCCGTGACCTGCGGGCTGCCGCTGAACAACGCGATGGCGAGCGCTGTGAACATGTTGGGGGATATTCACGGCGGGGCTGGTGAGCAAGCGGTTATGCTGTACCATTTCGTGGCGCAACATCCTGGCCGGTTGGATCAAACGCTTGACGAGTGGATCGAGCGTGAAGGAAAGATATTGCCGGGTTTTGGCCATCGTTTCCACACGCCGACGGATCCGCGCGCACCACGTCTGATGGCGTTGGTCCGTGATGCTGTGACGGACGGGGCTTGTGATGGTCAGTTCCTACAGATCGGACAGGCGATCGAGGCAGAGTTGGCCCACCGCAAAGGAAAGCCTGTTCCTATGAACATAGATGGCGCCACCGCGGTGATCTATGCCGAGTTGGGCTTTGCGCCCCCACTGGCACGCGGTCTGTTTTGCCTATCCAGATCGGTTGGCATTCTGGCCCATGCGTGGGAACAGATGCAGCAAGGCGGCCGGAACAAGGGACCGACCCCGCCTGCCTATCGCTGGACCTATGTCGAAACTTAGATCGCTAGGCAGTTCTGAGTCGTGGGCGTTTGGCCAACAGGTCAGCCGCCGCACGGGCAATGACCAGTTCTTCATTGGTCGGGATTGCCATGACCACGACGCGGGACAGATCGGTTGAAATGATCCGGTCATTGTCCGCATTTGCATCAGGATTGAGCTCGATGCCCAGCCATCCCATCCCAGAGCACACCCGGTCACGCACGAGGCGTGAGTTTTCTCCGATCCCACCGGTAAACACCAAGGCGTCGATACCGCCGAGAATGGCCGCCATCGCGCCAAGCTCGCGCCGGATACGGAAGGTGAAATAGCTGATCGCCTGTCGGCTTTCGCGTGTGTCCGCCTTTTCCAGGGTACGCATATCGTTGGACAGCCCGGACAGGCCCAACAGCCCAGATTTCCGGAACAACAGGTCTGAGATTTCGTCAGCGCTCAGCCCTTCCTGGTCCATCAGATACAGGACCACGCCAGGATCAAGTTGACCACAGCGTGACCCCATCGGCAGCCCGTCCAGTGCCGAAAAGCCCATGGTCGATCCGACGGAACGCCCTCCGATCATCGCACACATCGATGCACCATTGCCAAGATGGGCCACGACCACGCGCCCTTCGTGCAAAAGCGGCGCTGTCTTTGCCATGTGATCCGAAATGAATTCATAGCTGAGCCCGTGAAAGCCATAACGCCGAACACCTTTGTCGTAATACTCGCGCGGCAAGGCAAAAACGTCATTCTCCCACGGATGATTGCGGTGAAAGGCGGTGTCGAAACAGGCGATCTGAACCGCATTCGGAAAACGTTCCATCGCGGCCCTGGCTCCGGCCAGATTGTGCGGCTGATGCAAAGGCGCGAACGGCGACAGCTTGTCCAACTCTTGAATGGACGCCTTGGTCAATGGCACCGGAGCGTCGATGTCAGGTCCACCGTGGACAACACGATGCCCGACCGCAGTCACGTCGCTGTTTGGAAATGAGCGCGCAAGCAGGTTCAAAACCCAGTCCAGCGCTGCGGCATGATCGCGTATTTCTCCGGCGGTGCCGCTGGCAAGGACACTTCCGTCGGAAGACTTCGCCTTGACAAACGGCTCTGGTTCTCCAATCCGCTCGACCGCGCCGGTGCACACCATGATCGGATCGTCATCGGTCAGCTCGAACAGACCAAATTTCATGGAAGACGATCCAGCGTTCAGTGTCACGACATGTGTCATGCGGGTGCTCCGGTGCGCGGTAAGGAAAAGGCTTCGTGCAGTGCCGCCACGGCACAGGATGCCAGCCGGGCTTTGTCGTCATCGGCGCGGCTGGTCAAAATGATCGGAGCTTTGGCCCCCATGACCAGACCGGCCCCTTCTGCATTGGCGATATAGGTCAGCTGCTTGGCCATCATGTTCCCGGCATCCAGATTTGGCACCACCAGAATATCGGTTTTGCCCGCGACATCCGACACAATCCCTTTGGAACGCGCAGCCGCAAGGCTGACGGCATTGTCCATGGCAAGGGGGCCGTCAACAAGCCCGCCCGTGATCTGACCGCGTTCCGCCATTTTCGACAGCAAAGCCGCATCAACCGAGGATCGGATCGCCGGATTGACGGTTTCGATGGCAGACAGAACACCCGCCCTGGGGTTTTCGATCCCCAGCGACAGGGCCAGGTCGATTGCGTTCTGGACAATATCAATCTTGGTTTCCAGGTCCGGCTCGATATTGATCGCCGCATCCGTCACCAACAAAGGTCTGGGTTGGCCGGGCACGTCCATGACAAAGACATGGGTAAAGCGGCGGCCGGTGCGCAGGCCGTTTTCACGCCTGAGCGCAGCCTTCAGCAATTCATCCGTATGCAGATGCCCTTTCATCAGCGCTTTCGCACGACCTTCTGCAACCAGATCGACCGCCGCATGGGCCGCACCGACGTGATCGCTCTGCGCAATGATTTCAATCCCATCCAACGACGCTCCGATTTCGGCGGCCGCGTGAGAGATTTTGTCCGGGTTACCGATCAGAATGGGTGTGATGATCGTCTCATGCGCGGCCAGCAGCGCCCCACCCAAGGCGTTGGGCTCTTCCGGGGCTACAACGGCGGTCGGCATGGGCGGCAACGGGCGCACCTTTTCCAGCATGGTATCAAAGTGACGATGACGTTTCACCACCAGCCCGGGCAGATCCAACTCGGCGAACACCATCTCTTTCTCCGGCGCGATCACGACGGCCTGCCCGCTGACGATCACGGCACCGTCCGATGGGCGCGTAACGACCGTTTCAAAGACAACTTCCCGGTTTGGTCGCTTTTCTAGAAGGGTGACTTTGGATACCAGCTCATCACCGGCATGCGCCCTTTCCACAAAATCAAATCGCTGCGATTTATAGAGCGTCCCTGCCCCCGGCAGAACGTTCCCTAAAACGGCCGAGATCAGGGCCCCCACGAACATGGCAGGGGCAACCGCTTCGTTGATGTGGTCGCCGTCGCCGTCTTCGCTGGATAGATGAAGCGGATTGTGATTGCCGGAATTGTTGGCGAACACATAGAAATCATCAACCGAGCACGTGCGGGCCAACTCGGCAGTATCACCGACCTGAAGCTTGTCGTAAGGCGTGTTGTGGTACTGCATGAACTGTCGTTTCCATTTCGATCCGTTTGGCGACACTGAGAACTCTCTTGCTGATACCCAGTTCAGCGCGCAATGGAAACAACGCATGCCGGCTGCCCGTATCGGTCTGCACGCTATTTCCGGCGGGTAACGCCTTTATGTCGTTAAGCCCGGATAATGTGCGGATTGCAGATCAGGCGCGCCGATTTCCACCGCCGCCCTGTTTGCGCATCGAAAGCCCGATCCGTTTTCTGGGTACATCCACCTCGACAACGCGCACTTTCACGACTTGCCCGGCCTTGACGACCTCATGCGGGTCCTTGACGAAGCGGTCGGCCAACTGGCTGACGTGAACCAGACCGTCCTGATGAACGCCCACATCCACGAATGCCCCAAAGGCTGCCACGTTTGTCACGGTGCCCTCAAGAACCATTCCGGGCTTCAGATCGGTTATCTCTTCGATGCCATCCGCGAAAGTGGCCGTGACAAAGCTGGGCCGGGGGTCTCGTCCGGGTTTCTCAAGCTCGGCAAAGATATCCAGAACCGTGGGCAGGCCGAAATCTTCGGTTACGAATTGTTGTGCCCGCAACCCTTTCAAGGCCCCCTCATGGCCCATGATGTGCCTGATATCCCGCCCGCAGGCCGACACGACGCGGCGGGCGACGTCATAGGCTTCGGGATGCACCGACGACGCATCAAGCGGTTCGGCGCCGTCCCTTATGCGAAGAAACCCGGCGCATTGCTCAAAGGCACGCGGACCCAGCCCGGCAACGGACAACAGGTCCTTGCGCGATTGGAACGGCCCGTTCAGATCGCGATGGGCGACGACGGCTTCGGCTTGCGCGGGGCCCAGCCCCGACACACGCGCAAGCAAAGGTGCAGAGGCCGTGTTCAGGTCAACCCCGACCGCGTTCACGACATCCTCGATCGCGGAATCCAGGGATTGCGACAGGCGGTGCTGGTCAACGTCATGCTGATATTGCCCCACGCCGATGGATTTCGGTTCGATTTTGACCAGTTCTGCCAAAGGGTCCTGCAATCGCCGGGCGATGGACACCGCCCCACGCAGCGAAACGTCCAGATCGGGAAACTCTCGTGCTGCCAGTTCCGACGCGGAATAGACCGAAGCCCCCGCTTCGGACACTACTACCTTGGTCGGTGCTTTTACCGCCTTGGGGAGCAGAGCCAAAGTATCTGCAACCAACCGTTCGGTTTCGCGGCTCGCTGTTCCGTTTCCGATGGCGATCAGTTCAATCTGGTGGGCCGAGATCAGGTTTAGGATGGTAGCCTGCGCTCCGCGCAAATCGTTTTTGGGTTGGAAGGGATACAGCGTGTCAGTGGCCACGACCTTGCCCGTTGCGTCAACCACCGCCGCTTTCACGCCGGTGCGGATGCCGGGATCGAGGCCCAAAGTGGCCTTGGCACCCGCCGGAGCAGCATACAGCAAGTCCTTGAGGTTGCGTGAAAAGACCTGAATTGCCTCGTCCTGTGCCCGACTGCGCAGTTCGGCCATCAGTTCGACCATCATCGACAGCGAAAGCTTGACCCGCCAGGTCCACCCGGCCACCTTGCGCAACCAGGCATCACCCGGCCCTTGGCCACGGGTCTGCAAATGCGCGGCCACGATGGATTCGGCCCGGGCTGCCCCGAACTCCGGTTCCGGCGCGATATCAAGTGAAACAATGCCTTCTTTTGACGCCCGCAGCATTGCCAAAGCCCTATGCGATGGAACATCCGTCCATCGTTCGGAATGGTCAAAATAATCACTGAACTTGGCGCCTTCCTTTTCTTTCCCGTCGACAACTCTTGCACTGAGCAGCGCCTCGCGCTGCATGAAGGCCCGCAACTCACCCAGCAGTGTCGCATTTTCCGTTAATCGTTCGGTCAGAATGTCCCGCGCGCCGTTCAGCGCGTCACGAGGGGTGGCAACGGCTTCGCTCAAGTATGCCCCGGCCAGTGTTTCCGGGTCCGCATCGCGATCGGCCAGAATGGCTTCGACCAGGGGTTCCAGCCCGTTTTCACGCGCGATCATCGCCTTGGTGCGCCGCTTGGGCTTGTAAGGCAGATAGATGTCTTCCAGCTGGGCCTTGGTTTCTGCCCGAGCTATCGATTTACTCAGATCTTCGGTCAGCTTCCCCTGTTCTTTTATCGATTTCAGGATGGTTTCCCGCCGTGCCTCAAGCTCACGCAGATAGGTCAAACGTTCGGACAGAAGGCGCAATTGGGTGTCGTCCAACCCACCGGTTGCTTCTTTCCGATAGCGGGCGACAAAAGGAACCGTCGCTCCGTCGTCCAATAGATTGATCGCAGCACCGACCTGATCGGGACGTGCATTGATCTCGGTGGCTATGGTGCGGGCGATACGGTCCAAGGGGGCCTCCTGAAACGGCAGTGGAAGGGCTTCTTAACCAGCCGTTTCAGCAAGGGAAAGTCCCTTGTACCGGTCCGTCCAAAAGCATCAGCGAATAGCAACTGTTTTCGCGGCTATTCGACGCTTCTGAGCCATTGAAAGGAAACACCAGCCTGCAAGGGCCTCACCCCCACGGCATCAGCCCGCAATACCCGGTGCGCGCGCTTACATTATGCGCCATTTGCGCCAGCGTCGTCAGGTCAAAGACCGGCAGTTTCAGGTCTTCCTGAATGCGTTTTGCATAAGGGGGAAGATCCGTGCATTCCAATACCACGGAGCGTATTTCGGGCGTATCGCGCTTCAGCCTGCGCGCAGCGTCCAGCACTTCGGCCTCGATCAGATCTGTGTCCATACGGGTGCGCGCGTTGCGCAGGATGACTTCGGCAAACTCGCTGGTGTGTTCCAGACCCTGTACGGCCACCGGAACGCCCCCTGCTCCAACGCCTTCGAAATGGCGTTGCGTCAGCGCTGACGAATCCGCTGTAATCACCCCGACCGGTGCGCTGGCCCCGGTCATGTGAAAGGCCAACGGCACTTGTATCAGGCTCGAAGCGAAGACAGGCACCGATACGGCCGCGGCCAACTCTTTTTGGAACAGGGCGAGAAACCCGCAACTTCCGGTAATGGCGCGTACGCCTTCAGCCTCAAGCCGTTGCGCGCCTTTAATGAATGGGTTCAGCAGATCAGGCGTCGGATCGTTCAGCAGCGTTGGCACCGTGACGCCATCTATCATCTCGTACAGCACCGGGAACGGCAGGCTGGAAGGGTTCTTGATATGACCGGGAGGTTTGGGAAAATAGCTTTCCAGACACAAAACCCCGATTGAGGCTCCGCAGATATTCTGTCCACCCTGATAGATCGGCATGATTGGGTAATCCTTCTTAGAAACGGTGGTTGTTACGCGTCAAAATCGCGACAAGGCGATTGAATCCAATGGGATGTTGAGGCGCTGCCCAGACACCAGATCAGCCACCAGCTCGCCGGTTTTGGGGGCCATCATCAAACCGTAATGGGAATGACCAAAGGCGGTGAACAGGCCCTTGTGCCCCTCAACCGGACCGATCGCAGGCAAACTGTCGGGAAAAGACGGGCGTCGGCCCATCCAGAACTGTGTATCCGAGGTGTTCAGATCCGGCATCATTGCGCGGGCCTGTGCGGTCAGAAGCGACTGTTTGCGTGGATCTGGCGGCGCGTCGATGCTGCCGAATTCGGCCGTGCCCGCCACGCGCAGACCGTCCTGCATTGAACTGGCCACCACCTTGGCGTCCACGTCCATCACCGAGTTTTCCAGGCTGGCAGAGGGGGTCGGGAATTGGACATGGTATCCACGCTCGGCCACCAGTGGCACGGGCAAACCCAAGGGTTTCAGCAACCCGGCAGACCAAACACCGGCGGCCAGCACGACAGTATCGGCGTGAAGCGCGCCGGCCGACGAGGTCAAATGCCATTGACCGTCTTCCGTGCGCTTTAGTTCTTTGACTTCTGTCCGCACGAACTCGGCGCCTTGTTGACGTGTCTTGTCGGCCAAAACTGCACCGACCCGGCCAGGAGACGTGACCCGCGCCTGTCCCTTGATCAGGATCGCAGCCTTGAAATCTCTGGATAACGCAGGTTCGATCCGGCGCAATTCTGTTCCGTCTATCCGCTCTAGATGTCCGCCTTTTTCCTGCCGGATCAGATATCCCAATTCTTTCAGGTCAGCCTGATCCGGGTTGCGAAACGCGTGGACATAGTTGGAATCAACAATAAGGTCTTCGTGCCCGGTATTTTGCAGATGTCTTCGGTACAGATCTATCGAAGGGCGGCACAGCACCTCCATTGCGTCCGAGATATTGCGTACGGATTTCACGCTTGAATTCTTCAGGAACCTCAGGCCCCAGGGTATCATCCTGGGCCAGAACGCAGGTCTGACGGTCAACGCGCTTTTCGGGTCCAACAGCATCCCGGGGATCGTTTTCCAGATACCCGGCGTGGCCTGTGGAATGACCGACCAGGGCGAGACGACACCGGCATTGCCGTACGATGTCTCCTGCCCCGGTTCTCCACGGTCGATCAGACGCACGGCAATACCGCGCTCCTGCAACGAGAGCGCACAGCACAGACCGACGATCCCGGCGCCGATGATGGTCACTTGTTCAGGCATGTCAGACCGTTGCTTGAATTCGGCTGCGGGCGATCACCTGTGTGATGATGACAGGAGACGCCACCGCCAATGCGATCAGGTCAGCCGTCAGCGTGGGCGCCACGAAGATAACCCCGGCAATGGCCATCAGGATGCGCGACACGAGGTTGAGTGGCTGCAACCAATACCCCACGACCGCTGCCGAAAGGGCGATGACACCGGCGATACAGCTGGCGGCGGTATAGGTGAATTCCCAAAGATCGAACCCGGTGGAAGACACGAACAGCAAAACCGGCGCATAGACGAACGCCATTGGCGCGATGACCTTGCCCAGTCCCAGCGTAAAGGCGGACAGCCCGGTGCGGAACGGGTTGGAATTCGCAATCGCTGCCGCCGCATAGGCCGACGTACAGACCGGAGGTGTGATCTCGGAGACCACGCCATAATACAACACGAACAGATGGCTGGCGATGGGTGGAACCCCCAACTGCGCCAGCGCAGGCTGCGCCACCGAGACGAGCATGATGTACAGCGCCGTGGTCGGGATGCCGGCACCCATCAGAATGCAGACGATGGCAATAAAGACCAGCGAGATAAACAATTGCAGGTCTTCCATCGCAAACAGTTGGAAACTGCCGAACGAGATCATGTTGTAAAGATCGGATGCCAGATTGCCCGCGCCCTGCGTGACCATGAAGCCGATGCGAAAGCCGATGCCGGTAGTGTTGATGACACCCACCACGATACCAACAGCGGCGGCAGCGGCCCCCACGGCCAGCGAGTACTTTACCCCAAGTTCGACCGCGGCCAACATCTCGGGCACTTCTATCCGTTTCTGCGGGTTGAGCGTGGCAATCACCGACAATCCGCACAGAATCGCTGTCATGGACAGGTCAAACCCACCGTCGGAGAACTTCCAAAGCACGAACGCAAGAAACGCCGCCGCGTAGATCAGTGTTGGCGGTTGCTTGATCCGCGACATGCCCGCGATAACCGCCAGCGAAATACCGCAGAAGGCCGACATGAACGGCGTGTAGCCGGTAAACAGGACGACCAACAAACCGATCAACGGAACGATATTGGCCCAACCCTCGGCCCAGACGGCCTTGAGCTGTGGCAATTGCTCTTTCGCCAGACCTTGCAGGTTCAGCTTACGCGCCATCAGGTGCACCACGGCAAAGACGCCGACATAGTGCAGGATTGCTGGAAAGATTGCCGCGATCACGATGGTGGTATAGGGCACCTCGAGGAACTCGGCCATGATGAAGGCCGCAGCGCCCATGATGGGCGGAGTGATCTGACCACCGGCCGAAGACGCGGCCTCGACTCCGCCCGCAAAGTGACCGGGGTACCCAAGGCGCTTCATGTTGGGAATTGTCAGCGCGCCGGTCGAAACGGTGTTGGCCACCGAAGAGCCCGAGATCGTGCCGAAGAAGGCCGAGGATACCACCGACACTTTGGCCGGACCGCCCGTATAGCGACCCGCCAAAATGGTTGCGTTATCAATGAACAATTGTCCAAGCCCCGTTCGCTGAGCGATCACGCCGAACAGGACAAAGTGGAACACGATGGTCGAAACAACCCAAAGCGTCACGCCATAGATTCCTTCCTGCGGGAAGTACATCGACGACACGAAGGTTTTGAAGTTCACGCCCGGATGTTGCAGCAACCCGGGAAAATAGGGACCCATCAGCGCGTATGAGATGAATACGCAGATGATCAGCGGCAATACCCAACCCAGCGTGCGGCGCGCAATGTCCAGTACCAGAAGGATGATGATGACGCCGAGGATCACATCATAGCTGTTTGGGTTGCCCATGCGAAAGGTTTGTTCCTCGATCCCCAGGAACGGGATGCCGCGCCAGGCGAAACCAACGTAAAGCGCGGCGACGATGCCAAGCGCCATGAACACCAGATCATAAAGAGGGACGTTGCCGATGCGGAAGCGACTGACTTTGAGAGCATAGAGGCTTTTGGCCCCGACAATCGGGATCGTGGCGTAGACCAGAATGAACAGCAGAGCCAGATAGATGCCCATATGCCAGTGGTCGGCCGGCAAGCCGAACCCAGCCGTGAAGAATTCGTAGAATGCAAAGATCAGGGCGACGACACGCAACACCTTGCCTGCCGTGGGCGTGACCTGCCGGACAGCGGCGCCTTCGTCGAACTGTTCTTCGATGGCCGCCAGCTCCTCGGCCGTCAGTTCGTGGTCATCAAGTTTCTGGGTCTCGGACATGATGGCCCCCCGATTTCGCAAAATTCCAGAGTGCGGTGCCCCAAGAAGGGGCACCGACGACAGGTTTCAGTCAGGTGTGGTTATTGAAGAAGACCGGCTTCTTTATAGAACTTCTCAGCACCCGGATGCAGCGGAACACCCAGCGCCTCGACGCCGTCGAGGGCAGTATCAGGCGTGATCTGCTTGCCCTTTGCGTGGCCGTTGTCCAGCAGCTTGCGCGTGTTGTCGTTCCACAGGGCCTTGGTCAGCTGATAGACCAGATCTTCGGACAGATCCGATGACACAACCAGCATCGCGCTGACCGCAGGGGTCTTGGTTTCGGAATCGATGCCTTCATATACACCGCCCGGGATAGCGGACGGGATATAGGCAGGAATGATCTCGTTGATCTTTGCCAGATCTTCATCGCTGAAGGAATGCAGGTTCATGCCCTTGGTCGATGACAGCTGCACCATTGCGGCAACCGGCCAGCCTGCTGCGTAGAAATAGGCGTCAAGCTGACCGTCGGCCAAACGCTCGGCGCTCTGACTGTTGTTCAGCTCAGCCTCGTCCATATTGTCGCGATTGACGCCCCAGGCGTCCAGCATCTGCAAAACGGCCACCTGCGTGCCGGAACCAGCCTGGGCAATACCAACGCGCTTGCCTTTGAGATCACTCAGATCGTTGATCGTCTGACCGGCTGGCAGCACCAGGTGCAGGTCTTCCGGGAACAGGTTTGCGACGATGCGCAGTTTCGGGTGGGGTTTGCCTTCAAACTTGCCCTCACCCAGATACATCGAACGGGTTACATCTGCCGCGGCCAGGCCGGCCTCAAGCTCACCGTTTTGCACGGCGGCATTGTTGAAGACTGACGCAGTTGTCGACTGTGCAATCGCGATCAACCCGGGCACGCCGCATTGGCCGCCCTCTTCGCAGGGGCGTGAGCCTGGAGGGGCCGAAATTCCGTTGGCGATGGTCCCGCCGATCGGGAAATAAGTGCCGCCTGCACCGCCGGTGCCGATGCGAAAAAAGGTTGGGTCCTGTGCAAACGCCGGTGCAGCCAATGCACCCGCCAAAGCCAAACCCGTCAGGCATTTCATCAATTTCATCGTAAGCTCCCAGTTGTGGATCGTTGGATTCGGTTTGTTCGAATTCTGATCCGTTCAGCCTATGGAGTTTTAGCATAAATACAAATTTGTTATATTTAACAAAATGAAAGTTTAGCTTATGTTTTAGATATGAACCTTGCTCAATTGACAGTTTTTCGTGAGGTGATGGAAACCGGGTCCATCTCTCAAACCGCGAAGAAGCTGAACCGGACACAACCCGCGATCAGCCTGGCAATCAAGAACCTGGAAAGGAGTCTGGGACTGACCTTGTTCGAACGAAAAGGCCGGCGTCTGATCCCAGTGCCAGAGGCGCATTACCTGTTGGCAGAAACCACCGGAATACTGGACAGATTATCTACGGTTTCCAGTACGATGCACGGTCTTCTTAAAGGAAATTCAGGCAGCCTGAACATTGCCGCCATGCCGGGACCGTCCATTTTTGCCTTCCCGAATTTCATAAGCCGTTCAGTTGGCGGGAATCCGGACATCCGGGTTACGCTGTCCACCCGCAGTTCGCCACAGATAATGGAACTTGCAGGCACTCAGAACATTGATTTCGGGTTTGCTGATTTCGAACACCCGGTCGGAAAGAAGCCGCAATTCACGGCAGAGATCATCAGCGGAGACTGCTTTTGCGCAATGGATCGGGACAACCCGTTGGCGCAAGAAAAGGCTGTGACGATTTCGGATCTCGATGATGTGCCAATGGGTGGACTGTATAACACCCACCCTTTTCAGAAGAAAGTGCAGCGCGCTTTTCAGATGGTTGCCGCCACTTACAAACCTAGTGTGACGTGCCAGTATTTTCTTCCGCTCATTCCGTTTGTTGGATCGGGGCAGTGCTGCTCGATTGTCGATCCGTTGACTGTTGCGACGGAACGGAAGCTGAATATCTCGCATGGCCGTGTTGTATTTCTGCCTTTCAAGGACCCCCTCAGATACGAATACGCCATCCTGTCGCCGGATCACCGCCCCCCTTCGCAATTGGCGCTGAAAATAAAAGCGGGATGGAAGGCGGAAGTTGTGTCGATGCTGGATCAGACCAACGCCAACCCGCGGACGGAAGACTTCTGAAAGACACCCGGCCGAACTTGGAAATGTGCGACAACCGGAAAAACTCAGATGACGCGCGCGACCGAGGCCTCCAGCGTCGATTTTAGCAGTTGCGGATCTATCGGTTTGTAAAACAGCGGCAGCTTTGCTTGTTTGCACTGCTGAACAAGCTCTTGTGATCGATTGGCTGAGATAATACAGCCGGGCAAATGCCCGAATTCATCCGTCAGGGCACGCATGGCGTCCGTCCCTGTTTTTCCGTTGTTCAATTGATAGTCGGCGACAACAAAGTCTGGCAGGATGCCTATTTCGCGCAGAAGGCCAATCGCTTCGCTTTCGCTTTCGCATTCCAGAACCTCGACGCCCCAGGATTCGATGGTCATGGTCAACGCGCCGCGCAGGTTTTCATCGTTTTCGATCAACAGGGCGACTGTGTTGCCCAGCACATTCAAGTTTGGTTTTTGTACCACTGAAGAGCAGAGAAAAACCTCTGGTTTCACCCGGGCCAAAGGTATTTCGACCGAAAACCCCGTGCCCTTTCCAACTTCGGAAAACAGGTGGATGGGGTGTTGTAGCAACCCGCAGGCCCGCTCGACAATCGCAAGACCCAACCCCATTCCTTCGGCGGCGCTGGCATCTGAATGCAAACGCTGAAATTCCTGAAACACGATATCTCTTTGATCTGATGCTATGCCAATGCCCGTATCCCAGACTTCCAAAGCAATTGCGTTCTTGCGATGCCTGACACCAACAAGAACTTTGCCGGTCTCGGTGTACCGGATCGCGTTTGACAGCAGATTCTGCAATATACGCCGAAGGTAACTGGCATCGCTTGTGACCAGAGCCTTTGTGTCAACAAAACGCAAACTCAAACCCTTGGCCTGGGCGACGGGCTTGAATGCGTCTTCCATCTGCAAGAAAAGCTCGCCCACCGACACTGTGGACAGATGCGCCTTGGCCCGCCCGGAATCCAGCTTTGAGATGTCCAGCAGGGCTTCGAGAATGTGTTCGACACTGTTCAGGGCGCTTTCTGCTTTTGCTGCAACGGTCCGGGCGGTGTCAGTGTCCAAACCGCTGCCCAGTGACGCAACATAGAGCTTTGCAGCAGACAGAGGCTGCAACAGGTCATGGCTGGCGGCGGCCACAAAACGCGATTTTGACGCGTTCGCCCGTTCAGCCTCGTTCAGCGCATCCGCAAGCTCCATTGTGCGTGACGCCACACGTTGTTCCAAAAGTTCCTTGGCTTCATACAAGGCCTGCGCAGACCTCCGTTCCGCAGTTACATCGGTAAAGGAAATCACAAAGCCCCGGTCTGGCATTTCCTGCGCAAAGACCGACAGGATTTTCGATCGCCCCTGATGCATCTGGAACTGAAGAGGGCGGCGGTAGGTTGGTCGGCTGACCCAATCCAGCAGATCCGCCTCGGTTATGCCTTTCTGAAAGCTGATGTTGTCGCCCAGGCGATTGGACAGGGTTTCAAACCGCATGCCCATCTGAAACTGAGTGATCGGTATGGCCAAAAGCTCGCTTGCGCGGGTGTTCCACCCGATCATGCGGTGCTTGTTGTCAAAGATACAGACGCCCTGATCGATATGTTCAAGCGTGGCGCGGATCAGCCGCGCCTTGTCGTCAAGAATGCGATCCCTTTCTTGCCGTTCGATCCGCATGATATCTGTCACGTCGGTTTGCAGGATCACGGTGCCCCCGTCTGGCGTGCGGTGTTCTGACACTTGCGTCCACCGATTGCCCGAAAGACGAACATTGAACACCACGTGGTCATCTGCGTGACGATCCAGACGGCTTTTGGCCCAGTCCTCTGGGCTCATTGTCTCTGGCAAGGACAGGAACCTGGATCGGCTGACCAGTTCCACGTAGTCGGCAAAACACAAGCCGGGGTTCAGCTGTTCCTGAATATCGGGCATATGCATCCCGAACCTGCTGTTGCACAGCACCAGTTCTTCGTCACGATTGAACAGGGCAAAGCCTTCCTGCACCGTTTCGATCGCATTTGCCAAATCTGCGCGCGCTGCTTCGGTTTCCTTGTTGGCCTGCGCCAACCTAGCGTTGGAGTCATTCAGAAGTTCAAGCGCGCGCTCAAGGTCATCCGTTCGGGCGCGAACCTCTTGTTCAAGCACCGCCGCCCGTTGGAACTGAGCATAAGCCGCGCCAGAGGCATTGGTGGATTCTTCGACCCGCCGCATCAGGGCTTCGGCAATTTTCCTGAGTTTTTCGTTCTGACGTTCAAGGGAGTCCGAGGGGTCTGTGAGATGCTCGATCATACCTTACTCTTTCTCGGGCGGGTATATCGCCACGCCGGTCAGGGTCTGGTTCACATGGATCGAATTGAATTGCTCTCCATAGGTCGAGAAACCGACCACGTGATGGCGAGACAGGATGTCCGAGATCGCGTGCGTCTTTTGCTTTTGCTGGGCCTCCAGCCGGCGAAGGATGCAGTCACAACCCAAAATGGTGTCGGGTTGCTGCTTCTCGGTCAACAGGCTGATTTCTTCCTGTAGATGTTCAACCATGTCCCGAGGTTCTGCCAGCGTCAGGACCAAGCCTTCGTCAATCGCCGAAAAAAAGACGAGATCGCCATTTCCCGCTACCTGCTGGATCGCGCGGACATGGTGTTGCCCGCCTATTTGCACAACGACTGGATGGGCTGCGAATGTGAATGTGGTGAGCTGTTCCGGGTCTTTGCCGAGAATACGGGCGTATTCGCGGGCAGCGGGTTCGGCATTGATTTCCTGAACGATGCGTTTTGCCGGGTCTGCCTTGGTCACGACCATGCGATAGGCGGTGGGCAGAAGGTGATCGGTCTTGAACACCTTGATCGGACACCGCGTGCGAACCTGCGTGAGTACGGCTGCGTTGCTTCTTGCCTGCCCCTGATACAGAACATAAGTGCGCCCGAATTTGGTTCCATCCCCGGCCGAACCGCCGAACAATGGCACCGGCCCCAGCCCCACAGCCAATTCCGACGTCAGTTCATCTTCTTTTGTCGACAACCCGTCAATCATCAGGAACGTGAATTCATGGCTCCAGTCGGGTGCGTTCGCCATCATCGTATTTCTGTTGTGGATCATCTCTTTGATGATGCTGTCGGACTCGAATTCGTTCAGATCCGGAACAAGAACCGTGCGTATGTCGAAATGGGATTGCGGCAGGCCGATCGCGACGATCTGATCTTCGCAATACCCACTATCCGCCAGCTCTCCGGCGGTGGTGCAACCAACAATCGGGGTCGGCGCAAAGGCGCGCTCGGCATCCGCGATCACCACGGATGCATCGGCGTTCGGGCTGACAAAAAGAATGACAAGCGCAAGTGGGTCATCACCCAACTGGCGTCTGAGGGTCTCGATCGACTGCCCGGTGTCGTGGCGTGCAAAAGCCGTTTTGACGATGCCTGGCGTACGGGCCCGGGCTGTTGCCCACCCGACTGCTTGGTCCATCGTGCCTCCTCCCTAAAAGCGCGACGATGACGTGAGAGTATGACGCTTAGCCTTGGTCTTGCAAGACACTGGCAAAGGACGCTTTCTTGACGATCAGAACCGCCTGCGTACGACTTTGAACACCCAGTTTTCGCATTATTGCTGTCACGTGCGCTTTGACCGTCGTTTCCGCAATCGACAAGTCATAGGCGATTTGCTTGTTCAGTTTGCCTTCGCAGATCAGTTGCAGGATGCGCGCCTGTTGATTTGTCAGTGTCGCCAGTCGTTTGACCGCTTCGTCGTGTTCGTCCTCTTCCTCTGTGTCAATCAAAACACAGCCCTCTGGCACGAAAACGTCACCGGCGTGCACTGTCTCGAATGCAGTGCGGAACACGTCGCGCTGACTGTGCTTGGGGACATAGCCTGATGCGCCGGCCTGTATCACCTGGCTGACAACGCGGTTGTCCGTCAGCGACGACACTACGATCACCGGTGCGTTTGCGGCAGCCTTCAAGCGGATCAAACCTTCCAGGCCGTCCACATCCGGCAAATTGAGATCCAGCATGACCGCATCGGGTTTCAGCCCACTTGCCAGCAGATCCAAGGCGTCCTCCAGCCGGTCTGCCGTATGGATTTTCCGGATCTGAGCCACACTTTGCAAGGTCATCGACAAGGCGTCGCAAAACAATGGATGGTCATCAACGATCAGCACGTTTTCGAAATTATTGCGCGCGGCGGATTCAGCAAGCATCTGGTATAGCCTTTTGCATTCAAATGATCTCCAGCCTAACCAATCCTAGCGATGAATGAAAACCACGCATACTGGCGGAAGGTCGTATAGTAACGCGCACCCCGGATCAGAGGTACGCATCAGGGTTTTGCTGGATCCCGTGTCAGTTCGCCGATGCCAGTTCCTTTGGCGGGCGGAATATCCACAAGGTACCACCCTGGTTCAGATAGTTGACCTTCTTGGCCACCTCACCCCCCCAGAGCGGTGCAGTGCCGCCCCAGCCGGAAATGATCGCGACATATTGTTCACCATCCTGTTCTCAGGTCACAGGCTGCCCAACGATGCCCGAGCCGGTCTGGAACGACCACAGCTTCTCGCTGGTCTCGTCGTCCAGCGCGATAAACTCACTTTCAGGCGCGCCAAAGAACACCAGGCCACCGGCTGTTGCCATCACGCCTGACCACAGCAGCGCGTTGTTCTTGTATCCCCATTCCCATTCGCCGGCATCCGGATCGATGGCCTTGAGAGACCCAATGTGATCTTCGTAGTTGGGTTTGATCGTAAAGCCTGCGCCCAGATAGGCGGCACCCTTCTTGTACGAGTTCGGCTGGTTCCAGATATCCATGCCCCATTCGTTCGACCGTACATAAAAATTGCCGGTACGTTGCGAAAAGGACATCGGCATCCATTTCTTGCCGCCAAGGAAAGAAGGCGATGCAAAGATCACTTCACCCTTCTTGTCATCAGCCGCTGACGACGGATCCCCGGGGCGGTTTTCTTCGACAAAGACCGGTCGGCCGGTCTAATCCACGCCGGACGCCCATGTTATGTCTTTGACAAACGGATTGGCCGATACAAAGGCACCGTCTTCGCGGTTCAGAAAATAGAAATACCCGTTGCGATCGGCGGTTGCGTAACGCTTGTTTCCTTCACGGTCGGTATAGGCAACAACCTCGTTTACACCGTCATAGTCCCAACCTTCGCGCGGCGTGGTCTGGAAATGCCATTTGATTTCGCCGGGTTTCGGATCGATTCCGATGCGGCTGGCCGCGTAAAGGTTGTCTCCGGCGTTACCTTCCGTCGGCGTGCCCGCATTGCGCAGCCACGAGTTCCACGGCGCCGGGTTTCCGACCCCGAAAACAAGCGTATCCGTGTCCGCGTCATAGGAACAACCCAGCCAGGTTGCGCCACCGCCGGTCTTCCACATGTCGCCGGGTCACGTCGCATTCAACTCGCCCGTCATGGTGCTTTCTTCATCGTTCAGCGTCTCCATATGGCCTTCTATGACCGGGCGTTCCCATACCGGATCACCGGTGTTCACGTCCCGTGCCTGCACAGCGCCAACGATGCCAAACTCACCACCGGAATTTCCGGTGATCACCAGACCGTCAACGATCAGCGGAGCCGCGTTGTAAGAATACGCCGCCTTGTAATCCGCGATTTTATCACGCCGCACGACGTCGCCGGTGTCTTTGTTCAGGGCCACAATCCGGGCATCAAGGGTGCCGAAAATCACCTTGTCGCCGTAGATGGCGGCACGCCGGTTCACCACGTCACAGCAAGGCAGAATGCCTTCGGGCAGGCACGCCTCGTATCGCCAGACCTCTTTGCCGGTTTCCAGATCAATTGCATAAAGGCGCGAATACGATCCGGTGATATACATCATGCCGCCATAGATCAGCGGCTGGGCTTCCTGCCCGCGCTGTTTTTCGCCACCAAGGCTGAACGCCCAGGCCGGCAACAGGTTCTTGACGTTGTCTTTGTTCAGCATGTCCAACGGGCTGTAGCGCTGCAAGTGGCGTCCCATCCCGTTTGTCACGACCTGGGTCGCAATTGACTGGTCGTTGCCAGATCGTCCTCGGTAACTTCTGCATGGGCCGTGCCCACTGCAATCACGCTTGCAACTGCCGCCATTGTGAACCGGTTCATCAGTGTCCTCCCTAGACTTGTGTCTTCCCTCCGCACCGAATCGCCGACAGGTCAGAGCTGTTGGCACGGCAACTATTCGCAGGCGGGTCTGTCGGCGAAATTGCACAATGGTCGTGGGGGCAATTCGCGCATTTCATCCGGGCTCCACACTCATGGTTTCGGCGGCACCAGCGGTGACTTATCGGACCACTTTAGGGCATCTGTCGCAACGGTTTGCGACGCGGCGCCGATCCTTCTCCCGGACGAACATGATCTTGATACGGTTGCGCCATTTGGCCCTGCACGTGTCGTTCGGAACGGGTCTGTCCCGCGACGTCCCGCCCAGAATGCAGGGATATGTTTCCTTGACCTTTCAGGCCGCCCAAAAATCTACCGACCACCATTGCCGCTGAAATTCAGGAGCTTGATTCAGTTTCCGGCGTCGATTTCAGAGCTGACCCAAGGTTCGGTTCCGCCCTTGACGAATTCCGCGTGGCGCGGGCGCGAGTCCACCAGGGCGTTGGCGAACAACTCCTGTGTTTCAGTATCGATCCAATGAGCCATATTGATGGTCTCGGACGTGGTGACAGCGATCGTGCCGTCTGGTGAGACCGCCACCCCTTCCGGCTCGATACTCACGTCTATCTGGGCAATTACGGTCCGCGATACCGTGTCGACGACAGTTGTTATCGCGTCATCTTCGTTGGCGATGTACAGATGCCGATCATTCGGGTGCAAAACGAACTGTTTGGGGTCTTCGCCCGACGGCAGATCATAAAGGACTTCTCCGGTTTCAGGATCCATGACCTGCACCGAGTCATTATCTGACGCGCAGATGTAGAGAACCGAGTAGTCCTTGGAAAATGTGATCCCGCGTGGTCGTTCTCCGGTTTTAAGGGTGCGGATCACTTCAAACGTTTCGATATTGATCACGCTGAGCGTGTCGTCTTTTTCATTGCTGATCCAATTCTCGTCCGAAACCGCCGGAGTGCAAAATGCAGCAGCGGCCAAAAAGACGGAAAACTTTATCTTTAGTCCTCGCTAAAGGCCGTGCACAGGCATTCGGCCTGGTCAATTCCCAGAGTGTCCAGTTCAGTCCTGTGGTGCAGGAAACCCGCGAGCGGTGCGAGGGCCACGACCGCTCGATCCGTCATCAGCGGGATGGGTTGGCGCAACTGACCGTTCCAGGCGCGGAAACTCATCGCCCGGCCCTTGAAGCCTGCCAGTTCAAATTTTTCCAACAGAATGTAGTCCCGCAGAACCGCGGGATCGCCAGATTGCGTTCGGGCCACGGCCTCGCCCAAGGACCGAAACGCAGCCCATGCCGCATAGTCGATTGGCCTCATCGACCGGCCTGCTTAACCGGCGAACCGGCTCTGCAACTGAACCGCGCCCCATTGCTCGACCACAGGCGACCACGTGACCGGTCGCAACCCTTCCGAACCTGCGACCGGCCTGGGTTCCCATGTGTTGAACGGTATATATCTTGCGAAGTCGCCCAGCTCATCCGCGACCAACGTGACATCGTAGTCCACGAAATCCTACGTGAAAACAGGAACTTCCTGCGCCGCATTGTGCCTCATGTCAGCATCGAAACGCCAGGTCTTTTCCGCCCGAATTTCCAGTCCGAATTTGGTCAGGGACAGTTTCATTGCGTCAGCAAAGGCCATGTCCGACTGGTGTTCTCCGGCGACCAGAACCAGATCGTCCCAGCGCCTTTTGACCAGAAATTGTGCCAGAGCGTTCGCGCGCATCGCATCGGACGGCATGGTGTGCAGCAGGTTGGCACGGCTAGGCGGTATGTCTTAAGTAGCGGTCGCGGGCAGACGCGTTGAGCAAGATGGCGTCGGCGGCCTCGGGAAGATCAGCGACCGCCAGTTGCGCCTGCGCCGGAGCGTCCAATATCAGGAAGCTTGTCTGGGACAAGGCCCGGCGCGCCGTATCAAGCCAATTCCCGTCTTCCGGGACGGTCAAAACTGTCAGTTCATACGTGTGGCCCAGAAACTTGGCCGTTGTCAGGTTGTCTGACAAAGCCAGTTCTGCACCTGCCGTGCCCAGATCGTCGGGTAATGGGTCAAGGTTCGACAAAACCGGTGGTCGTCTGACCTGTTGATGAAGATAGACAGCAGATACAGAGACCTCAGCCGCAGCAACCATTGGCAACAGAACAAGAGTTGCAAAGACGCAAAAAACATGGCCGTGTTTGCTCCTCCTCCGATGCTGCTCCACTAAAATGAGTCCTTGTGCGGCATGCCATTCGACCTTAGTCGCACGCAGCGGCTCATCTGCAAACAAGGTCGAATTTCACGATGGTTTTCCCTGAGCTAAGACCAGAGCCAGCATCAGAAGGAGGAGACGATGCGTCTTGTGTTTTTCAACACAGCGCTGGCTGGCCTGACCGCAGCTGGCATGGCGTTTTCGCACGGAGACGTCGCCCCGCGACCTGCTGGCCGCGATGGCCGACGGCGGGGAAGGTGATGCCGCAGCGCTTCAGTCGGATCTCAGCCAAATTGCCGGCACTGTGGAAACAGGATCGGGCGCCCTGCGGCTGACAGCGTGGCCTTTCTCGCCGCTGTTCTGATCTCGGGCGACAGCCCTGATTTCTCATAGGCGGCGGAGCAACTGACAATTGGATTGTCTGCCGCGCAATAGGACGGCAGACTGAGACACATGATCGGACGCACATTTTTTTCTCCCTGTTGGCTGCCACTCTTTCAACCGGAATGGCGATGGCCCGATGCGAGGATCGTGTACCTCAACCCAAACCACAAAACGCCAGCCGGGATATCGTTGGCGCTGATCTCGATACCATCGTCGCGCGCGGCTATATCAAATTTGCGGCTTATGACGACTTTGCCCCGTGGTCCTATGAGAGAGACGGCAAGATACAGGGCGTGGATATCGACACCAGAACATTGATCGCCGAAGAGCTGGGTGTTGACGCGCGTTTCAATCTGGTGGCTGCCGGCGAAAACCTTGAGGCTAGGCTGACGCCAGAGCTTGACATCCATACCCCACCCCTGCCCGGTTTTGCCGTCAGTTCATGGACCACTGGCGTGGCCGTTCATTTCGCCTATCGCGGCCTCGGCTATGCTGTGGACGATGCCATTTACGCGGCGTTGCAGGATGGGCGCATCGCCGAAATCTTCAAACGTCACGGCCTTACACATTCGCCGCCCATGCTGCGGTGACTACACCCAAGGTCTTATAGGCAAGGCTGCGAACACCGCGTAGCGTAACAAAAATATACTTGGAGAAGTGATATGGAACTCAATGACAGCCGCGTCATCGCCGCGCCGCGTTCCAAAGTCTGGGCCGCGCTTTTGTCGGCAGATGTTCTGAAGGAATGCGTGCCGGGATGTCAGGAGATGACAGGCTCGGTCGAAGACGGGTTCGAGGCTACCGTCGTGCAGAAAGTAGGCCCGGTCAAAGCGACGTTCAAAGGCTCTGTGACCCTTTCTGATCTCGTGGAGCTTGAAAGCGTGAAGTTATCGGGTGAAGGTAAGGGAGGAGCCGCCGGATTTGCCAAAGGCGCGGCCGACGTCACCTTGTCGGATGCCCCCGAAGGCACACTGCTGACCTACGCGGTCGATGCACGCGTCGGTGGCAAACTGGCTCAGTTGGGGGGGCGCGTGATTGATGGGGTTGCCAGAAAAATGGCCGACCAGTTCTTTGAGAACTTCCAGAACGCGGTCGAACCTCAGGATGTGCCCGAGCCCGAAACCTCGGAAGAAGGCGAGACCGGGGAAGAAAAGAAAGGTTGGATCAAGCGCGTGTTAGGCGGTTGATCCTTTGGAATTCAGGGAGGAGAAAGTCATGAAAATTTCCATGACCGTGAACGGCAAAGCCGTAAGCGGAGACGTCGAGGGCCGGACATTGTTGTCCGGTTTTCTGCGCGATCATCTGTCTTTGACGGGCACGCATGTGGGGTGCGACACCGCGCAATGCGGTGCTTGCGTGGTGCATGTGAATGGCGAAGCGGTGAAATCGTGCAACATGCTGGCCGCCGAAGCAGATGGGGCCGATGTCGGCACGATCGAAGGCCAGGCAACAGCGGATGGCTCACTGAACGTGATACAGCAGGCGTTTCAGGATCACCACGGTCTGCAATGCGGATTCTGCACTCCGGGCATGGTGATGAGCGCCGCCGCGCTGCTGAAAGAGAACCCGCGCCCAACCGAGGCCGAAATCCGGAAGTATCTGGAGGGCAACCTGTGCCGCTGTACTGGGTATCACAACATCGTCAAAGCGATCATGGCCGCATCCGGCCAGGACGTGGGCAGCATCGCTGCGGAATGATGCCGCTGCGGGCGTCGGAAACACGCCCGTGGGATGAGTGAGGGATGCAGCAGCATCCGTTTATGGGAGGAGAATAAGCAATGCCCAAAGACAGTGGCATCGGAGCCAGTTCCAAGCGGCGCGAGGACGTACGCTTTCTGACCGGAGCAGGCAATTATACCGACGACATCAACGTACATGGCCAGGCCTACGTGCATTTTCTGCGGTCCGACATCGCGCATGGCCGGATCAAGTCCGTGGACACTTCGGCGGCCGAAGGCATGCCGGGAGTGGTCAAGGTGTTTACCGGCAAGGATTTCGAAGGCGTGGGCGGCATGCCCTGCGGCTGGGAAGTCACCGACAAGCACGGCGCGCCGATGCAAGAGCCGCCGCACCCCATTCTGGCGCAAGGCAAAGTGCGCCATGTTGGCGATCCGATTGCTGCTGTTGTGGCCGACAGCCTTGAACAGGCGCGCGACGCGGCTGAGGCAATCGATGTGGATATCGAAGAACTGCCCGCGGTGATCGACATGAAGGCAGCCGCGCAGGATGGCGCGACGCTGGTCCATGACGATCTGAAGAACAACATCTGCTATGACTGGCAGTTGGGTGAGGCGGACGATGCCAAGGTGAACGAAGTGTTTGCCAACGCCGCGCATGTCACCACGCTGGAACTGGTGAACAACCGGCTGGTCGCCAACCCGATGGAACCGCGCGTGGCCGTGGCGGAATACAGCCGGGGCACGGATGAGTATACGCTCTATACCACGTCGCAGAACCCGCATGTGATCCGGCTGCTGATGTGCGCCTTTGTGCTCGGCCTGCCCGAACACAAGGTCCGCGTCGTGGCGCCGGATGTGGGCGGCGGTTTCGGTACCAAGATTTTCCACTATGCGGAAGAGGCATTCTGCACCTTTGCCGCCAAGGCCTGCAACCGCCCGGTCAAGTGGACGGCCAGCCGGTCCGAGGCGTTCATGTCGGATGCACAGGGCCGCGACCATGTCAGCAAGATCGAGCTGGCGCTGGATGCCGACAACAATTTCGTCGGCCTGCGTACCAACACATATGCCAATCTGGGCGCGTATCTATCCACCTTTTCCAGCTCGGTCCCGACCTGGCTGCACGGCACGCTGATGGCGGGCAACTACAAGACGCCGGTCATTCAGGTAAACGTGAAGGCGATGTTCACCAACACGGTGCCGGTGGACGCCTATCGCGGCGCGGGCCGCCCCGAGGCGACATACCAGTTGGAACGTGTGATCGACAAAGCCGCGCGCGAACTGGGTGTCGATCCGATCGCCCTGCGGCGACAGAACTTTGTCACCCAGTTCCCCTATGACACGCCGGTGGCGCTGACTTATGACACCGGGGATTACAACGGGACGATGGACAAGCTTGAGGCTGCGGCTGATCTCGCGGGCTTTGCAGCACGACGCGCGCAGAGTGAGGCCAAAGGCAAGCTGCGCGGTCTCGGCGTCAATTGCTATATCGAGGCTTGTGGTATCGCGCCTTCGAATATCGTCGGCATGTTGGGAGCCCGTGCGGGTCTTTACGACGCGGCGACAGTTCGGGTGAACGCCACCGGTTCGATAAGTGTGATGGTTGGCGCACACAGCCACGGGCAAGGCCATGAAACAGCCTTCCCGCAGGTCGTGGCCGACATGATCGGTATCGATGAGTCGATGGTCGAGATTGTGCACGGGGATACCTCGAAGATCCCGTTTGGCATGGGCACCTATGGCTCACGCTCGCTGGCGGTTTGCGGCTCGGCTATGGTCAAGGCCACCGAAAAGGTGATCGACAAGGCCAAAAAGATCGCAGCCCATTTGCTGGAGGCGTCCGAGGCGGATATCGAACTTAAGGACGGTCAGTTCAGCGTTGCGGGGACTGACAAGTCTGTAGCTTGGGGAGATGTGACCCTCACGGCTTATGTCCCGCACAACTATCCGCTGGAAGTTGAACCTGGACTGGAGGAAACCGCGTTCTATGACCCGGCCAACTTTACTTTCCCGGCAGGGGCTTATGCCTGTGAGGTCGAGGTTGATCCAGACACAGGTCAGGTCAGTATCGAGAAGTTCACGGCTGCGGATGACTTTGGCAATATCGTCAATCCAATGATCGTTGACGGACAAGTGCATGGCGGTATCGGCCAGGGCATCGGTCAGGCCTTGCTGGAGAACTGTGCCTATGATGAGAACGGCCAATTGCTGAGCGCGTCCTTCATGGACTACGCGATGCCACGCGCCGATGACGTCCCGTTCTACGGCGTGGATCATTCCAGCCAGACGCCCTGTACGCACAATCCGCTGGGCGTGAAGGGTTGCGGCGAGGCCGGAGCGATCGGCTCACCGCCTGCGGTGGTCAACGCGGTGCTGGATGCGTTGAACTCGGGTGGAAGGGCTGTTGATCATATCGACATGCCGATGAGCCCGTCACGCGTTTGGACGGCGATGCATGGTTGAGAGGTTGGGGTGCGAGGGGCCAGCCCCTCGCGCTCCCCGGGATATTTATAGCCAGATGAAGGGCGGATCAGCGCCTTTCGGAAAGGAAGAACGAAATGTACAATTTCGAGTTTGAGAAGCCCTCGACCATTGCTGACGCGGTTGCAGCATTGGCAGCAGAGGATGCGCAGGCGTTGGGAGGCGGACAGACGCTGATCCCAACATTGAAGCAACGGTTGGCGGCCCCGTCCAAGTTGGTGTCGGTGAGCGGAATTCCCGAGATGCAAGGCGTTTGCATCGAGGATGACGGATCGGTGTCGATCGGTGGCGCGACGCCCCACGCTGTCGTCGCCCGCGAGGCCGTGGGCTCGTATCCAGCGCTTGCAGCGCTGGCCGGTCAGATTGGCGATCCGGCAGTTCGCAACCGCGGGACGATTGGCGGCTCGGTTGCCAACAATGACCCTGCGGCCTGTTATCCGGCAGGGGTATTGGGATCAGGGGCGACTATCGTGACCAATACCCGCCAGATTGCCGCCGATGACTTTTTCCAGGGAATGTTCACGACAGCACTGGATGAGGGTGAAATCATCACATCGGTCCGTTTCCCGGTGCCGCAAGCGGCGAGCTACCGGAAGTTCCTTCAGCCAGCCTCGCGTTTTGCGCTTGTCGGGGTCTACCTGGCCCGCTTTGCGGACGGGGTGCGCGTCGCGGTAACCGGCGCGAGCGAGGACGGCGTTTTCCGGTGGTCCGAGGCTGAACAGGCGCTGAACAAGGAATTTCGCCCTGATGCCCTTATGGACCTGCGCGTAAACCCGGCGAACATGATTGCGGATCTGCATGGGAGCAAGGAGTATCGAGCGCATCTTGTTTCGGTCATGACCAAACGCGCGGTTGAAGACTGCTTGTAAAGAATTGGTCGGGAAAATCGAAAAGTCCCGGTGTTATCCGGGGCTTTTTATCCTTGCAGCGTCACCACTTTCCCATTGGGGCGTACACGGATCGCGATGCGCTCGCCGGCTGCCTGCGCAAGGGTCGCTGCTATTTCAGCCTCGGAAGCATGACGGAATGCTGTTGAAAGCGCGTCTGCCGTCGTAGCATCCGGTGCCTGGACACTGACCGTTGACCAAAGCGGTGCGTTTCCGCCCATCGGGTCGATGATGTGAGCGCCGCCCGACCGCAGGCGCATGACGTCAGCGCTGGACGTAGCAATGGCGCGGTCCTTCAAATGCGTGACTTCGACAAGTCGGTGCACTGGATCCGTGACGCCCAGCAGCCGCTGACGACCACTTGCATAATATTCTCCGATATTGACCAGAACCTTTTCCCACCCGGCTTTGCGCAAGGCGCGAACGACCAGATCGGTGGCGAAACCTTGAGCGATGACGTTCAGGATAAGCGCTTGATCAGGGCCCAATTGCACGAGTTCCTTAGTTAGACCTACGCGGTTCCATCCGATCAGCCTTCGCGCGTGTTGAGCCTCAATCTCGGACGCGGCAAGCCAAATTGGCTGAACTGTGCGATCAAAGCGACCATTTGTGAGGTCGTAAGCCGCGCTGCACGCCGTCAAAAGAGACACAAAAGCGGGATCGGGGCTTTTGAGATACCCTTTCCGGTTGAGCTCCGACAGGGCAGAGTTCGGGCGATACAGGCTGAACAGCGCCTCGCATTCCTCCAGAATGGATCGCAGAGCGGCAATGGCATGTTCTGCCTCCACAGGGTCAGCATCCAGTGTCAGGCTGATTTCGGCCCCCATGGCGTAGCCACGCCGACGGATAGGCTGTGCATGAGACGGAGATGCCAGTGCTGCGGCAGATATGGCCAGAAAGCGGCGACGGTTGTTCATTCGGCTACAACCTCTCTCGTGCGGCGGCGAGCCGCGGCGATCAGGGGAACGCAGCGGTTGCGGTCGTTATATATGGCGACGCAGTCGAGATACTGAAAACACTCATCATACTGAAATTACCCGGCTTGCGTGATCGCGCCAAATTTGCATTTGACCTTGCGTAGCTGACAGGGTGACCCGCATTCGGCGCGGCGTTCGATACAGTCGCGGCCCCGAAGCAACCCACCGATCGCAAGGAACGCGCACAAGGGGCAGGCATATCGGCAAAAGCCCTTGAACACCGCCATTCCCAGAACCAGCCAGAAGATGGCGTAGGCGACATAATACCATTCGCGAAAAAAGAAGGTCGTGATCGCTGTTTTGAAGGGCTCAACCTCTGCCGTTTTGTCGACCTGATCAGGTGCGGCAAAGACAACGCAAGCAAGGCCGTCAGTACCGCGTATTTCAACCATTTCAGACGGTTGCCCATTTTTTTGACGGTTCAACCTGAGGGATACGAAGGGCTTTGCCCAGATGATGTGCGAATTCCCGAAGGGCACCGAAAGGGCAGAGCCATCCGCAGAACAATCCCCTGCCCCAAGCAATCAAACCCGCAAGGGTCACGGCCCAGATCAGCAACGAGAACGGATCATAGAGCAGGAAGGCAAAACTGCCGCCGTCCAATGCCGTACGCAATGCCCCCAAGACCGTGACGATCCATAGCTGCCCTTGCCCCCACCAACCCACGAAAACTGTGACAAGGGCAAGAACGCCAAGACGTACGGGAGTGAACAATGGTCGCGCCGCAAGGGCATTCATTCGCAGGGCCTAAACGGCCAACAGCGCAGCCAGAAACACACCCAGGAAAACCAGATCCAACTGGCGATTTCGCAGCGCTTCAAGCCAGGGCGGTGCCGGAACAATCTGTTCTGGTCGATCAAAGAACCTTTCAGGTGAGATATGTGCAACATCCAAAGTGACGGATCCTGTTTCAGGCTGGAACATGCCATGTTCGCGAACTGCAAGAACCTTCAACACCCATTCTCGGGAAGGTTCGAACCCCAGGCGCCGGTCGGTGCGCAGGATCATGGCAACGCCATCTGGCATGTTATCCGCCAACTCGACCAGCAGATCGGCATCACGCAGAGCGACCGGCAATCCGCTCTGCTCGGCCGAAATCCAGTCCGGCGTGGTATTGCGTACAAAGTCTTCGCTGACCGGACCATGGCGCACCGTTTCGATCACAAGGATCGGCTCGTCATTGTCCGAAATTTCCATGAAGCGCTGCACCTCTTCATAACTGTCCGTGGTCAAGGCAGCGCGAGCGGAGGCTTTTGGGCCCACATCCACGACCCAAAGATCCAGATAAGGGTCGTCGGGACTGTACTGCGGCTCGGGATCGTCATCTTCCCAAAGGGTGCCATTGAACAGAGCGTCAGCTTGCGCATTCGTGTAGACCTTGCATGTGGCGATGCCCTGATCGATCAGATCCTGCCAGTTGAGTTCTTCTTGATAATCGGGATCCGGAAATGCAGGCGGCGCGGTTGCCAATCCCTGCATTTTCTCCCGCGCGACTGTCAAAGCAGCGCCCATGACCGTTTCATGCACGATCCGCACAACTTGCCGTCGCTTTTGTAACCCCGTCCAGATAGACCAATGACGACCCGGTTGCTGCATCGCCGTACGGGGTTCCGACAACGATGGAATCCGAGATCGAAAGGCCCCTGTATTGCTCGAAGAATTTGTGGAAAGGGGCTCTCCGAGCCCTAAAACAAAGATCGGTTCGTTATGTTCAATCAACTGCACGTCAAGAAAACTCCCTTCAAGATCCAGCACGATCAACATGTTGATTGGTGCGCCTGAAAAACCGGGCAATGGCGCCAAGGGTTTCGATTCAAAGACATAGCCTGCATCGGCCCCGCCGGAGTTCAGCAGACTGTAGACGCCGTTTTCGTACAACGCCGCCCCCAATGCGAACGGCGCGCGGATGTCGGATTCGATATCATCGCGCGACACAGGTTCAACCAAAATCACCAGGCCGCCGAAAAGCAGCATCAGAATGCCTGTGAGTACGCGCATGATCGAAAGACTAACTTTCCACCCTTCGCCGGGACATTCGACGAAAGTTCCAAGTCCCTGCCCGCGGCCCTAAGGCAGTCCTGCATCCAAAGTTGCAGCCGCAAGGAAATCGACCGTGACAGGTGATGCGGCCCTCGCCGGTCCGGTGCGCAAACTGTCACCTCAGCAGCCAGAGGTGGCGGAAGTACGGGGTATTCGGCCAGTCGATAGGGGGCAGACCTGGTTCGCCGTTCATTACGGCATTAGCCCCGGGGTGATATTGGGGGTTTTCACGTCAAAGGCGACGCTTTGCCGAAAAAGAACAGGCCGCCCAGTTAGGGCGGCCTGACCAGGTTTTTTCTTGTGCCTACGCCTTACTCGGCTGCCTGCGCGCTGTTGGCAGAGTGCTTGTCACGCTGACTGTCGCGGAACAGCGCCTTGGCCAGCGATACGCACATCAGGCCCATCACCATGGTGAACGGAAGCGCACCGATGATCATGGCATTGCGCAGCGCATCCATAGGGTTGTTTTCACCCGCCGCCAGGATCAGCGCGCCGATCACTGCCGTCAGGATCACACCCCAGATGATGCGGTGCTTGATACCGGTTTCCTGGCTACCACCCGACATGATGGTGTTCATCACCAGAATACCCGAGTCCGCCGAGGTTACCAGGAAGGTCATGATCAGGATCACGCACATGACGTTCAGCATGGACAGCAGCCCACCATCGATCATGAAGGACAATGTCGTGAACAGCTTGTTGGTGTTCGATGCGCCGATGATCGCACCTTCTGCCGCGCCTGCCAGTTCCAGATCGATCGCTGTGCCGCCCAGAACGGTCATCCAGGCAAAGCACACCAGCGCAGGCGCGAACACGCAGCCCAAGATGAACTCGCGGACGGTCCGACCCTTGGAGATGCGCGCCAGGAAAAGCCCCACGAAGGGCGAGAATGCGATCCACCACGCCCAGTAGAAGGTGGTCCAGCCTGCCTGCCAGCCAAACTGACGACCTTGCTCACCCGCAGCGTAGGCCGCGGCCAAGGTTGCTTCGTCCAACTCGGCCGCTGCACCTTCCAGACCGCTTTTGAAGCCGTCGAAGCTACCCCAGGCATTGGTCGCCCCACCCATCAGATCTGCGGCATGTGCTTGCGCCTCGGCCGGCAGAGCCGCTGCGAATGCTTCGGCCGACAGCGGGCCATAGGCATTGAAGCTGAGCGACAGGAAGTGCAGGATGTAGTCGATCATCGCAGTGCCATAAGTGGTCATGGCAAAGACAAACGAACCGAAGACCACGAAAGTGCCCAGCAGGATGATCGACAGCACCAGATTCAGGTTGGACAGGTACTTGACACCCCGGCCGACACCGGAAACCGCCGAAATGATCGACAGGCCCATGATAACGACCAAGCCTGAAATCAGACCGACCTTGCTGGGGGTCGGCACCTCGCCGCCCAGATCCATGATCCACTGCATGCCGGTGATGGCATAAAGGCCGTCGATGAACTGGCTGACGCCATAGCCGATGGTTACGGACACGCCGAGGATCGTTGCGACAACGCCCAAAACGTCAACCACGTGGCCGAAAAAGCCGTTGACGAAACGGCCAAACAACGGTGTCAGCGCAGAGCGGATCGTCAGAGGCATGTCGCGTGTATAGGCGTAGTAGGCCAGGGACAGGCCGGTTACCACATAGATCGCCCAGGCGTGAAAGCCGTAGTGCAGGAAAGTGAAACGATAAGCCGATTGAACAGATTCAGGGTCATTTCCTGCAACTTCACCCGACAAAACCACAGGGTTAGACCCCCAAAGGCCCAGCGGTTCTGCTGTGGCGAAAACCATGAGCCCCACACCAAGACCGGCACCAAACATCATGGAGAACCATGAGAAGTTCGAAAACTCGGGCTTTTCCCCCGGCGTTCCCATGATCCTACGACCCGTGGACGGAATGATCGCAACAACGGCAAGGAAAAAGAAGAAAAAACCGACAATGACGATGTAGAAGCTGTTGAAGACTTCCAGCAACTGGCTGTTCAGGCTGCCCAATGTGCTGTTTGCATTCGCTGGGAAAACCAGGGCCCACAGCACCAGCCCGACCATGATGGCTTTGCTGATCAGGGCAATTGGGACGCTGTAGTTTTCATAGAATCCGGAATCAGCCGTTTCTATTTCAACGTCCGTGAAAGGTTCGGGTATCGACATATCGCACGTTCCTCCTCGAGTGTGTCGTTCTTTGTTCTTCTGAAAAAATGCTGGAAAACATCGCGTTGCACGACGTGGACAATCATGCACGATGCACGAACCGATGTTGAGTTGTGTTCAGCCCAAACTTGGGCTTGCAGTAACAACGCTTGCTCCCATTACGTCTCTTACTGCAAATTTCCTCCCGATTGCTCGCTGCCTGCTGTCACCACCGATCCCGGTGATAAGTCAGCCTGTGGTTGAATGTCGTCGCAGCATCTTAAGTGGTTATTGGGTTTCCAGTTTCGAAAAACCTATAGCAAGGGTGAGATGTTCTAACCTGAGAATCCGACACTTCGATCACATGAAGCGACCACCGAATTCACTCGATTGCGATGTTAGCGAGAACAATGCGACGACATGATTTGTTGTGACCACTGCGTCCTTCACAGCTTCAGGACCAGTTTATCGGACTTGGCCCGCGAAACGCAGGTGCACAGGAATTCGTGGCTTTCCTGCTCTTGCGGTGTGAGTATTCCGTCGCGGTGATCGACCTGCCCTGACACTACGTCAACAATGCATGACCCGCACAACCCTTCAGAGCAGCCGAAATCGACCTGCACGCCGTTGTTCTGCAATACTTCGAGAATGGTTTCCTCCTTTCCGACCGGGTAGACCGCGCCGGTTGACTGAATTTCGATCTGAAATTCCGCGTTTGGGTCGTGGTCGATGTCAGAGGCGGGTGCAAATCGTTCAAAATGGATTGCCCCGCCACGCAAGGATGCACCTGCTTCCAGAACAGCATTCAGCATCGGTTCAGGTCCGCAAGTATACACATCCGCACCGACGGGCATCGATTGCATGACCGATGCCAGATCAAACCTGCCGTCTGTGTCATCGCAATGCAAATGATACCATTCCTCCAGCCCAAGGGCCTTGAACTGCGCGTCCATCGCTGCAAATTCTCTTGATCTTACAAGGTAGTAGACCCGAAAATCCTGCCCGCGATTCATCAGTTCCCGCGCCATTGCAACCAGCGGAGTCGCCCCGATGCCGCCTGCGATCAACGTGACGTGCCGATCGTGGTTTTCGAGTTTGAAGTGATTCCGCGGCCCGCCGATTTCGACCATCGCCCCTTCTTGAAGCGCGTGCATGGCCACCGAGCCGCCACGCCCTTCATCTTCGCGTTTGACGGCGACATTGATTACACGGCCGTCCTGACTCCAGCTCCACAGTGAATACTGCCGCACCAGATCGTCGGCCAGATAGATATCTACATGTGCGCCGGGTTGAAGGCTTGTGAAGCGGCCGTTTTCGATTTCAAAGCAAAAATCGGACGTGTCCGGGCTCAGCCGTGTTTTGCGCACGAGGCGGGCAACTTGTGTATCCATCACACATCCTGTTCGTTCTCGGTCGACTTTGGTCCTGTACCCGATCGCAAACAGCAGGAAAAAACATAGATTTCAATTGCAAAATTTCTCACATTCGGATGAATGTAGCTCACCTCTACCTTTTGAACAACGCAGCAACCATGTCACGACGCCACTATAATCTTCCACCTCTCACAACTTTGTCGGCCTTCGAGGCCGCCGCGCGGCATCTCAGCTTCAAAGAAGCGGCCGGCGAACTGTCGGTGACACCGGGTGCTGTCAGCCATCAGATAAAAGCGCTGGAAAGTGAACTGGGTTCGGCGCTGTTCGTCAGAAAGCACAGAGGCGTGGAACTGACCGAGGATGGCCAGGACCTGTTTGAAGTGCTCGGTTCGTCGTTCCGGCAGATATCGAAGGTGCTTGAAAAGATTCGCAGCGGTGATTCAGAAAATCCGGTGACGGTCGGGTCCACTACCGCTGTGGCTGCGTTGTGGCTTTCTCCGTCGGTCATCCGGTTCTGGCAAGACTACCCGCACGTAAAAGTGAACCAGATGGCGCAAGACAAGCCATTCTCGGACAGACCGGATATCGACTTTTTCATCCGTTACGGTCGTGACGTGAACTCGCAGCTGAACCATACTAAACTGTACCGTGATACTCTGACGCCGGTCTGTAGCCCCGAGATGGCCCTGGAACTGAAGGGGGCAAGCCTTGAAGACCTGGTCGAACGTCGCCTGATCCACCTTGAAACGCAGGACAACACCTGGACCACTTGGCCGTCTTGGTTTCACGACCTCGGATATACCGGAGTTGTACCGGTGCAGTCGCGCGTAAACAGCTATGCGTTGGTGTTGCAGTTGGCCCGGAAAGGGGCCGGGCTTGCATTGGGGTGGAAACGCTTGATCCAGCCCATGCTGACATCAGGAAAACTTGTTGCGCTGGAAGAATTCAGCCTCCCTGCCCCGAACAATTTTTACCTCGTCGGTCGCCCGGACGACCAACTGACAGAAGGTGCCCTGGCGCTGAAAAACTGGTTGTTGGATGAGTTGTCCGAGGGTTCGGTTTAGTCTGCCTCAATCGGCCATGAGGTTTTTTGATATTGAATGCGGCCGGCTCGACCGGCCAATGGGGGTAACGTTCAACACATTCCGAATTACTCAGGAGCAACCGATGAACAAGCATTCAGCGCTTTCGTCTGTTCTGACCCCGGTAAACACCGCCAAGGGCCTGCCGAACGAGCATTATATCGATCCCGATGTCTTCGCCGAGGAGCGGGAGGCGGTCCTGTTCGCGAACTGGTCGGGCATCGGTTTTGGCAAAGACATTCCCGAAGCGGGAGATGCCTTTCCGATCGACTTCCTCGGTGTGCCGCTTCTGATGGTGCGCGACCGTGACGGACAGATCGGCGTTTTCCAGAACACCTGCCGCCATCGCGGAATGATCTTGGTCGACAAGCCGCAGAAAATCCGCGGCGCGATCCGTTGCCCCTATCACAGCTGGTGTTACGGCCTGAATGGCGAGCTGCGCACGGCGCCGCATGTCGGAGGCCCCGGACAGAACACGCATGAAGATCTGGACTTTGCCGAACTGGGCCTGATCCGCATACGTTCCTATGTCTGGCGCGATGTTGTCTTCGTGAATGTGGATGGAAACGCCCCGGAGTTCGAAGAGGTTCATGGCGAGCTGATGGAACGCTGGAAAGATTTTGAACAGCCCATGTATCATGGCGGTGCCGGCGCGTCTGTCCGGCTCGAGCTGAAGTCGAACTGGAAACTGGCGGTCGAGAATTTCTGCGAAAGCTATCACCTGCCCTGGGTTCACCCGGGTCTCAACAGCTATTCGCGCCTGGAAGACCACTACAACATCAATGAACTGGGCAAGTATTCGGGTCAGGGCACCTATGTCTATCGCCAGTTCGAAGGTCAGAACGGCGAAAAACTGGATGACTTCCAGAATCTGAGCGAAAAGTGGAACGAAGGGGCGGAATACATCGTCGTGTACCCGAACACCTTGCTGGGTGTTCAACGCGACCATGGATTTGCCTTCATCATCGATCCGATCACGCATGAACGGTCAAACGAAAGGATCGAGCTGTACTACGCCAAAAAACCGGAAGACGCACCCGAGCACGAAGCGTTGCGCGCAAAGAACGCGCAGCTTTGGAAAACCGTTTTCGAAGAGGATGTGTTCGTGGTCGAGGGCATGCAGAAAGGCCGTCACGGTGTCAAATTCGACGGCGGCCGTTTCTCGCCCGCGATGGATGGCCCAACGCATTGTTTCCACCACTGGGTGGCCACTCAGATCGAACAAGCCCGTGCCGAGGCATAGGCGGCTTTCCGGCCGGATCATGGGCTGAGGGCGCCACGGATGTATCCTGCGCGGTCATTTGCAATCAGGAACATCGCAGATGCAGGCGATGTTCCAAGATTGCGCAAAGACGCGTGCGGATGCGTGTGATGGGTTCATCAAGGTCCGGTCCGCATCGTTGACGGCGCTGGGAAATCAGGTTTCAGGCGCAAAAAGGTAGAAAGCGTATGATTGCGTACAGGCCAACACACTTCGCGTTTCCGGTAAGAGGCTGACCTTGGATCTGCAAGAACTCGACAAGCACCTGTTGCAGGCTCACGCGGATAATGATGTGCCTGCGCTGATCCGGCTGTACCACGAGGCAGCCGACCGGGCCGAGCAAAACCAGGATCTCGACGCTGCTTGTTTTTACCTTACACATGCGTTTGTGTTCGCGCTGGAATACGGCGCGCCCGAAGCGGATGAGTTGAACCGAAAACTATACGAGCGCGGCCGCGCCCATCGTTTGGTGTTCTGACGAAATCGGTGTAGTTGGGGTATCGTGCTGGCAAAGAGACAAAGCATGACCCATTTTACCTTTCTGTGCCTCGAAGATTTCCCGCTTGCTGCCCTGTCCATGGCCATCGACCCGCTGCGCGTGGCCAATGAGATCAGCCGCAGCGATGGTCTTGGCTGGACTGTCGTTTCGGAAGATGGACAACAGATCATGTCCAGCTCACGCCTCAGCATCAACCCTGACAAGGCATTGTCCGACGTGGAGGAAACCGACGTCGTGCTGGTCTTTGCCGGGGCCTCAGCCCGGTTGAAGGATCGCAAGGCTTCGGGCGGAGCGCTGCGACGGCTTTTGTCCCGTGGCGCGCGGATCGGTTCGGTCAGCGGTTCACTTTTTGCGCTGGCGGAAGAAAAGTTCTTCGATGGTTACAGCTGTAGCGCGCATTTCTGCTATACCGCTGCTTTGAAGGAACAATTCGACAGGGTGAACCTGTGCGACACGCTCTATACGATAGATCGCAACCGAATGTCCTTTGCCGGGACTTCAGCGGTTTTTGAATTCATGCTGGGCGTGATTTCGGATGAGGTGTCCGATGCGGTTGCCGTCGAAACGGCCTGCTGGTTCCAATACGCGACTTTGCGTGATGCGGATACGTTGCAGGTTTTGCCGGGCTACAGCAAAAATCAGACCCGCAATGCCCTGCCGCGCCCGGTGCGGCGGGCCATCGAGTTGTTTGCAAACAACATCGAAAACAAGATCTCGATCGAGCAGGTTTCGAAACGCGTTGGCATGTCCATCCGGCAATTGGAGCGGCATTTCAAGAAGGAAACCGGGATCAGCCCCGGAGGGTACTATCGCAGACTGCGACTGGATGCGGCGCGGCAGAAGCTGCTTTACACCGATCAGCCTTTGCAGGAAATCGCGCTTTCGGTCGGGTATGACAGCGCCAGTTCGTTTTCAAGCAACTATCGGCGCGCATTCGGTCTGCCGCCAGCTCAGGAGCGCAAGGAACGAAGCCGCGGCGCCAGACACGCGGCTTTGTCCTTAGGACACCGTCCTTCACAGGGCCCTGGCCACCTCAATCAGCATGTGGTGAACTGAAATCGCATAGCTGCGTGGCGCGTAGATCGAAAAATCCGTTCTCGCCTCATTGCAGCGCAGCAGGCACCCCACATGATGGATTGCGGTGCGGTTGAAGGCTCCGGCCTGCATCTGCTCGACATCCAGAACGGTCAGGCGTTGCAGCAAGACTGTGGCACCCTGCCCGTTCATGTCGATGCGTGTGAACGCGTCCGACTGATCGGTCACCGACGCCATGCCGACCAGCTCGGTTTCCATACGCCTGGCCAACTCCAACGGGCCTGCAAAAGCTTCTTCGCACAGGTACTGATCCGGGCCCAGCCAGTGCAGGCTGCTGGTTTCGCCCTTTTCCCACCGCCCCGCCTCAGGCACCGGGATTCCGCAAACGGTTTGAAGTTTGGCTTTGACGGTTTCCTCGTGTCCCAGCCTGGCTGAGACGGATGCCAGTGCCACATCCTCTCGTTCCTGAAAGGTCAGAGTTCCGACCACGTCCCGTTTGGGTTCACTGCCGCCAATGGCGGTCTTGGCAACAAAATCACGCACGGAGCCGTTCTCCTTCGGGGTCAACGAAATGCGCGCTGACAAGCGTCGCTTTGATGTTGGTGTCATCCACCGGGCTGACAATCTGCACGGTGTCGCCCAATCGCTGCGCCCCGCGTTTTACAAAGGCCAGTCCGATGCTGCTGGACAGGTGCGGCGAATAGGCAGCCGATGTGACATAGCCCAGATCGTTTTCCGGCAGGTGTGGCGCATCCTCGTCGAACACATGGCCTCCGGCCAGCACGGCATCGGCGTTGTTGACCGGCTGAATGCCGACCAAAGCCAGACCATCCGGATCGGTCAGAGCTTCGCGTGCGCTAAGCGTCGCACCGATACTGTCTTTCTGGGTTGAGACCATGCGCCCCATGCCCAAATTGTGGGCGCTGGTGGTTCCGTTCAGTTCGTTTCCGGTGGCATGGCCCTTTTCAATCCGCAGAACGCCAAGCGCTTCGGTGCCATACGGCGTTACGCCAAAGGGCTCTCCAAGCGCCATCAGATGTCGGATCAGCGCGTCACCGTACCGGGTAGGAACCGCCAGCTCATAGGCCAACTCACCCGAGAACGAGATGCGGAACAGCCGCGCCGGGACCCCCCCGGCAATGGTCACCTCGCCACACGCCATAAAGGGAAAACCTTCGTTGCTGATGTCATGGCCGTCATCAACGACCCTTTGCAGCAACTCACGGGATTTCGGGCCCGCTATGGCATATTGTGCCCAGGCGTCGGTGGTCGAGATCATCTGCACATCCATGTCCGGAAACAGGCATTGATGCACGAACTCCATGTGGCGATAGACACCAACCGCGTTTGCGGTTGTGGTGGTGACCACAAAGTGATCTTCGGCCAAGCGGGCGGCAGTGCCGTCATCCATGGCTATGCCGTCTTCGCGCAGCATCAAGCCATAACGGGTTTTGCCCACCGGCAGTTTGGCAAAGCCGTTGCAATAGATCTTGTTGAGGAATTCCGCGGCATCCGCGCATTGCACGTCGATTTTGCCCAGCGTGGTCACGTCGCAGACGCCGACACCGCTGCGTACGGCCAGAACTTCGCGATCCACGGATTCGCGCCAATGGGTCTCACCGGCCTTGGGGAACCATTGCGCGCGCAGCCAGGGGCCCACCTCGACGAATACCGCGCCCTGTTCTTCGGCCCATTGATGGCTGGGCGTCAGACGCGTGGGTTTGAATTCTTTTCCGACCGAGCGCCCGGCCCAGGCCCCCATCGCCACGGGCGTGTAGGGTGGCCGGAAGATGGTCGTGCCGGTTTCTGGAATGCTCTTACCGGTGATCTCGGCCATCACGGCCAGCGCGCCGACGTTCGCGGTTTTGCCCTGATCGGTTGCCATGCCAAGGGTGGTATAGCGTTTCAGATGCTCGACACTGCGGAAGCCTTCCTGTTCGGCCAGTTTGACATCCTTGACGGTCACGTCATTCTGGAAATCCAGCCAGGCGCGGCCTGTGCCGGGCACATGCCACAACGGGGTGATGCGGATCTCATCATCCTCGGCTTTCGGCAGGTCGACCGGGCAGGCCCTGATCCCCAGCCCGTCAAGCGCCGCAAGTGCCGCATTGGTGCCCGAGGCGATCGCCCCGTGGCTGGTCAGGTTGCCAGCGGCGGCACCGGCGACACTCATACCCTTGGGCAGTTCGGCAGGTGGGATGAAGGCTGCAAGCGGTTCGAACCATTGCGGGCGGCCGCGCTGATGGCATGTCAGTTGCACATTCGGATTCCACCCACCCGAAACGCCCAGACCGCTTACTTCGATGGGGCGGGTTTGACCATCGGCCATCTGCACGGTGATCGATTTCAGCCCCAAACGGCCCTGCGTATTCGTGACCTGCGCCCCGGCCAGCAATTCACATTCGGCAATGCGCGGTGCATCGTGGCGCGGGTCGATCGCGGCAACAACATTGATCCCGGCTTTGATCAAATCCTGTGCGGCGCGGTGTCCTTCGTCATTGTTGGTGAAGATCGCCACGCGCTGGCCCGGTGTCACGGCCCAGCGGTTTGCATAGGCCCGCATCGCGCCCGCCAGCATTATGCCCGGTCGGTCGTTGTTTTCGAAAGCAATCGGACGTTCGGTAGAGCCGGCACAAAGCACCGTGTGCTTCGCGTAGATGCGCCACAGAATCTGGCGTGGTTTCCCCGCCTCGGGCACCGCAAGGTGATCCGAGACCCGCTCAAGCGCGCCGTGAATGCCGTGATCATAGGCGCCGAACACGGTGGTGCGCGTCAGAAGGCGCACGTTGTCCATCGATGCCAGCTCTCCCAGTGTCTGCGCGACCCAATCGGCATTCGAAATGCCCTCGAACCGGTCACAGTCAGACAACAAACGCCCACCCATCCGGCTGTCTTCGTCGGCCAGAATGACCCGGGCGCCAGACCGCGCCGCCGTCAACGCCGCGATCAGGCCGGAGGGACCGGCGCCGATAACCAGGACATCGCAATGCAAATAGCCCTTGTCGTAGATATCCGGGTCGGCCTCCTGCGTCAGGCTGCCCAGACCGGCCGCCTTGCGGATCATCGGCTCATATAGCTTTTCCCAGAACGCCTTAGGCCACATGAAGGTCTTGTAATAGAAACCCGCCGTCAAAAAGGGCGAGAGCCGATCATTGATCGACAGCGCATCGAAGGCGAGAGAGGGCCAGCGGTTCTGCGATGTCGCCTCGAGCCCGTCGAACAGTTCGACCGTGGTCGCGCCTGTGTTGGGCTCCTGCCTGTTGCCTGTGCGCAGCTCGACCAGCGCGTTGGGCTCTTCCGAACCCGAGGCCAGCACACCGCGTGGACGGTGGTATTTGAACGAACGGCCAACCAGGCGCACGTCATTGGCCAGCAGCGCCGAGGCCAGCGTATCACCCTGATAGCCTTCGTAGGATTTGCCATCGAAGGTAAAACGCAGCTTTTTGGACCGGTCGATCAGACCGCCCTGCAAACGATTGTTCTGGGTCATTTTCCCCGTCCCGTCTTGCGGGCTACATCCCGCGCCAGTTCTGTAGCCAGAATTTCATGGGTCAGCGTGTCGCGTGTCACAACCAGCCACGAGCGGTCGCCCTGCTCGTGAAACCACAGCTCTCGGTGGGTTCCTGCCGGGTTGTCGCGCAGGTAGACATAGTCGTGAAACTCGGCGGCGGCCGTGTCGGATTGCCAGTCGGGCCGATTGATCAGACTCGCGTCGCCCAGATAGGTGAATTCGGACGCGTCACGCGGGCCAAGCAGTGGATGATTGATGATCATGTCCGGGCCTCCTCAGTGCAGGTTGGGCTGTGCGCCCACGCCTTTTTCGTCAATCATCTGCCCGGTTCTGAACCGGTCCAGACGATAGGCAGATGCAACGTCATGCGGTCGGTCGGTGGCCATCAGATGCGCGAAACAAAAACCAGATGCTGGCGTTGCCTTGAACCCGCCGTAGCACCAGCCACCATTGAAATAGAGCCCTTCAATTCCGGTGTGATCAATGAACGGCGAACCATCCATCGACATATCCATCACGCCGCCCCACATCCGCAGCAGGCGCGCGCGACCGATCATCGGCATCAGGGACATGCCACCTTCGGCCACGTCCTCGACCACAGGCAGGTTGCCGCGTTGTGCATAGGTGTTGTAGCCGTCGATATCGCCGCCAAAGACCAGACCGCCCTTGTCCGATTGGCTGACATAGAAATGTCCGGCGCCATACGTGATCACCCCGTCAAGCACCGGTTTCAGCCCTTCGGTCACAAAGGCCTGTAGCACGTGGCTTTCGATCGGCAGGCGCATCCCCGCCTGTGCCATCACGCGCCCGGAAGACCCGGCAACCGCCACGCCCACCTTCTTGGCGCCGATGTAACCCCTTGTGGTTTCAACGCCCAGCAGTTTTCCGTTTTCGATGCGGAACCCGGTGACTTCGCAATTCTGGATGATGTCGACCCCCCGTTGATCCGCGGCACGGGCATAGCCCCAAGCGACACCGTCATGACGCGCCGTACCACCGCGGCGATGCAACAGACCGCCCTTGATCGGAAAGCGCGCATCGTCAAAGTTCAGGAACGGATACATCGCGCGAACGCCCTCTGCATCCAGCAGTTCGGCCCCAGAGCCGGTGAACATCATCGCGTTGCCACGACGACGATACGCGTCACGCTGCGCGTCCGTATGACAGAGGTTCAGAATACCGCGCTGACTGACCATCGCATTGTAGTTCAGGTCCTGTTCAAGATTTTCCCACAGTTTCAGCGACAGCTCATAGAATGGCTGGTTGCCATCCAACAGGTAATTGGCGCGAATGATCGTTGTATTGCGCCCGACGTTGCCGCCACCGATCCAGCCTTTTTCCAAAACGGCAACCTTGGCGGCGTTGTGTTCCTTGGCCAGATAATATGCCGTCGCAAGGCCATGGCCGCCGCCGCCAATCACGATGAAATCATAGCTTGATTGAGGCTCGGGATCACGCCAAGCCGGTGTCCAGCCCCGGTGCCCGTTCAAAACCTGCCGCATGATCGCGAGTGCCGAATACCGCATGAATTTGTGTCCTTAACCCTCAGTGCGCCGAAGCATCATGTGCCGCCGGGAAAGCCCCAGTCACGACGTAATCCGTCACGGAGTTTATCGGTTGCGACAATTTTCAGACCGGTATTGGGATTGATTGGCGCGCGACCGGGCAATTTTCCGGGTGCCCACCATGACCGCAGCGTTGAGGTTGCAGGATAAAAAGCAACGCACCTGGTGCGAAGATCAGAACCTCAACAATTCAATCGAATGCCCGGCGGGCAGGTCTTCGATCTCGGCCGGTATGATCGCCAACCCGTCTGCCTGCGCCAGCAAGGCAACACGGCCACTGTAGGAGGGCGCCATCAGACGCACATTGGGAAGGCCACGCGGCGAGGTACCGTCAATCTGGACCGGGCGATATTCCTGCCGACCCGCGCGACGCTGCACCGGTTCGGCCAGCACGGCCTGAACAGGTACCTGAGGTCTGTGGCACAAGCCTGCGCGCCGCGCCATCATCTGCGACCCGATTATCTGCCATGTCACATAGGCTGACACCGGGTTGCCGGGCAGGCCAACGTAAAGAGCACGCTCGCGCCGCCCGAACATGACCGGTTTACCGGGCTTCATCGCCACTTTCATGACATCGGTTTCGCCGCCAATCGCGCTGAAAAGCCGGGGCATGTGATCTTCATCCCCGACCGACACGCCCCCGGTCGTGACGATGAGGTCCGAGGCATCGCATGCCTCGCGCAGAACCTGTTCCAGACGGGTCGGGTCATCCACGACCGGTCCCCGGTCGATCAGTTCGATCCAGGGTTTTTGCAACAGCGCCAGCAGCATATAACGGTTCGAGTTGTAGATTTGGCCGGGGTCGAGGGGTTCGCCCGGTTGACGCAGTTCGCTGCCTGTCGAAAAGATCGTGACCTTCAGTTTTCGAAACACCAGGACCTCACCATACCCGGCGGATGCCAGGGCGGCCATCTCGCGCGGTCCAATTTCACAGCCGCGTCGCAGGATCGGACCCCCGGCACAAAGATCTTCCCCTGCGCGTCGGATATGCTTGCCGGGTTTCGGGCGGCGGCTGAATCGAATCCTGTCGATCAAAAGATCGCAATCTTCCTGCATCAGCACGGCATCGAATTCAGGTGGCACCGGAGCGCCAGTGAAAATGCGTAAAGCGCTGCCTTCGGGTGCATCATGGTCGCCGCAGTCACCCGCAGCCACGCGCCCGGCGATGAGCAGCTCGAACACCGGCCCGTCACCCAGATCACCGGTGCGGATGGCATAGCCATCCATGGCCGAGTTGTCGAAGGCAGGCATATCAACCTTGCTGGCGCAATCCTCGGCCAGAACCCGGCCTATAGCCTGTTCCAGCGGCAAAATCTCGGTTTCGGCAACAGGATCGGCGACGGAAAGACCGCGTTCAAGGGCGTCCTCGACAGTCAGATACATGTCGGCGTGGCGGTCACAGGCACATCCATCAGCCATTTTGAATCTCCGAAAATATTAAGTGTCCTGCAAATCCCGGCTGTTCGTCCGGATCCAGATTGGGCAGGCCGTCGTTGAATTTTTCCAAGTCCGAGCTGGGATCAGCAACGACCGGCAGCGTACCCACGTTGTGCCGACCATGTGCGGCGCGACCTGTGCCGTCATCGCCTTCTTTCACGGACGACAAATCCTGCTCGGGTTGGCCGCAAAGCTCAGACACGCGCGCGCAGTCAGAGTTCATGCCAAAGGTGGACGTTACGGTGGGCAGCCCAGCCATTCTCTCGAAGCCCTCGGTATCCTTGGCAGGGATTGGTGCAGATAGCGTCAGCCAAGTGTTCATCCGTCCCTCCGGAGCTCAGGCCACCCGGCGGGAAACCCCCCGCAGGTCAGCCAAAACGCTGATCATCACCGGCAAAAGGACGCGATGGTTTTGTCGCACGGTCCGGCCAGAAATTCCCGGCCAATGGACAGCAAGGCGGGTTTACTGTCATTGACATAGGTCATGATCCGCGTTCGGGCGTCCCATCAGAAAGGGCACATTGTCGCGTCTTTCGGTTCCGCAAGTAATGAAATCACAATCGCAGCGCTGGCCCTTTGGTCGATTTCGAAAGGAAAAAGGCTGGCTTGGTCGCGAAAAGTCGACAAGTGCAGGTGTCGGGATCTTTTTCAGCAGATCCTGGCCGAATGCCAGACGTTCTTGACCGTCATGTAATTCTCAAGGCCTTCGGTTCCGCCTTCCCGACCATAGCCACTGGATTTCACGCCCCCAAAGGGCGTTTCCGGCATGGATGCTTCAAGTGTGTTGATCGAGAGATTGCCGACCTCGACCTCGTCGATCAGACGGTCGATGTAATCCGCCCGATTGGTGAAAGCGTACCCCGCCAGCCCGTAGGGAACTGAATTCGCCAGAGCGATCGCCTCATCCAGCGAAGCCACCGGGTTGATCACCGCAACCGGTCCAAACGGCTCTTCGCGCATGATCCGCGCCGCTTTAGGAACGTTCAATAACACCGTGGGTTCAAAGAAATATCCCCGCTCACCCAGCCGCGATCCACCTGTGGCAAGCGTTGCGCCCTGCGCCACTGCGTCTTCAACCAGCTCTGACAAGGCTGGCACGCGCCGGTCGTTGGCCGTTGGGCCCATTTCAACGGTTGCGTCAAGCCCATTGCCGACAACCGTGGCCTTGACCCTCTCAACAAATCCGGCCGCATAGGCGTCAAAAATACTCTCATGCGCGAAGAAACGGGTTGGCGAAGTGCAGACCTGACCGGCATTGCGCATTTTGCGGACCGCGCCTGAAACGGCCGCCGATTGCACATCCGTATCTTCGCAAACGATGACCGGCGCGTGGCCACCCAACTCCATAAGCACTCGGGTGTCGTGCCGGGCCGCCAAAGTGGTTAAATGACGCCCGACGGTTGTCGATCCGGTGAAGGCCACCAAGCGAACGGGGTCCTGCGGGATCAGATGACCGGATATCTCGGATGGTTCACCGAACACCAAATTCAGAACCCCTGCCGGCAGACCGGCATCTTCGAACGCTTTTGCTATGTGCAAAGCGCCGGCAGGCGTTTCTTCTGCCGCTTTCAGGATCACTGAACAGCCCGAGGCCAAAGCACCCGCGATTTTCCGGGCAGGTTGGCTCATGGGGAAGTTCCACGGAGAAAATGCCGCGACAACGCCGACAGGCTGGTGATGAACTGCAAATTTGTGACCCTGCGCCGCCGGAATGATCCTGCCATAGGTCCGCATCGCCTCGCCCGCATCCCATTCAAAGAACTCGGCGCCTCGAATGACCTCCAGCCGGGCCTGCTTCAAAGGCTTGCCATGCTCCAGAGTAATGGAATGCGCGATTTCTTCCTGCCGCTGACGCATGAGGGCTGCCGCCCGCAGGATCGTATCCGCGCGTTCCCGCGGCGATGTGCGGCGCCACAGTCGAAAGCCTTCGACGGCCGCTTGCAGCGCGTCGTCCAGGTCTTTCGCCGATGCGCAAGGCAACCGACCGAGTTCTTCCTCGGTTGCCGGGTTGACAACCGGGATATCGCGCCCGGTTTTTCGCCACGTGCCGCCAATGAACAGCCTGAGCTCTGGATACATGAAACTGGCGCCTCCATTTGCCTTGATTTTTGATCGCGCGATGCCTCGCATGAGTTCAAGCGCATTGCGCGAATACGGATATCAAATTGGCGGATATCTGGTCTGTCTGCTCTGCGCCGCCCGATGCAGGGCCGTTTTGAAAGCGCGCCCAGCGGGCGACAGATCGTCGTCGGCGCGGAAAGACACTCCAATTGGTCCCTGCCCGAACGGAACCTCCCAGGTGAGCTGGGCAAGATGGTTGTTTTCGATATCCTGGACGACGACTTCGGCCGGCATAAGGCCGATCAGGTCGCGGGATTGCAGCAGCGCCCGGTTCGTCAGGTAGGACACGGATTCAATGGCGACCGGTGGCACGTATTGCTGCTGGCCGACGAAAAAATGATCCGCCTGACGTCGCAACGTGGTCTCTTGCGGGGGAAGAATCCAGCCAAACGGCTTGGTTTGCGCAAAGGTCACGGCGTCCCGCTCAGCAAGCGGGTGTTGAGGGCCGACAATGGCCAATATCCGATCCTCGAACAGTTTTTCCTGTCGAATCTTGTCGCGATGCCGGTGCGACGGCAGGCGTCCTACAACCATGTCGATCTCACCCGACAGCAGCCGGGGCATGAGCACCTCGTTTGTCCCTTCGCTGATCTTGACCGCAACGTTCGGGCGGTCTTCCAGCAGCAGTTCAATGGCGGCAGGTAGCAGGCTGGTTGACGCCGCAAGCAGTGTTCCCACCACGACACGGCCGGAATTTCCTTCGTTCAGGTCGTCCAGTTCCTGCGCGGCATTGGAAACCTGAGCAAATATCAGTTTCCCGTGACGTATGAGAGTTTCGCCAAAAACCGTTGGCACAACGCCTCGGTTGGTGCGCGTGAACAGCTTGACTTCGAAATCCAGTTCAAGATCCTGAATCATCTTGGTTGCCGCTGGCTGAGATATTCCCAGCTCACGCGCAGCATTCTGAATGTTTCCATGCGCGCCAACTGCAACCAGCAGACGCAGCTGCCGCAGCTTCAGGCGGGTCAAGGCGCGGTCAACGATGCGAGAGTGACGCCCAACCATGGCTACAGCACAATCGGCTTGCAAAGCTGATCCAGCTTGGACAGCACACTCATGGCCGCAAGCGCCGAGCTTCGCGGGTTGTCGGGCAGCGCGGTACCGCTGATCCGGAACTGAAACGTGCCGAAATCGCCTTCGGCCTCGACCTCGTGAATGTTCTTGTGGATCGTCGGATCGGCGATCAGACGAACCTGTGTGTTATCGAACCCCACGCCCGCCAAGGCGACGGCGGCGGCGACATTTGCGTTCTTTGGGTAAGCCAGCGCCGCCTCTCTTGCGGAACCTTGAAAATGGGTTTCAGCCGCGGTGATATTGCCGAGGTCAAGACTGTGTTCGGCAAGGGATCCCTTCCACCCCGCCGGCGGCTTGCGCCCCACATATGTGACGGATTTGAGCGGCCCGACCGCTGCGGCGCTGAGACAGTCCAGCCCACCTATGGCACCGCTTGCCAGATGCAGCCGCGCCCCGCCCTTTCGCGCGGCCCTGTCCAGCCGATCACTGACCTGCTGATCCGCAAGTGCGCCGGCAGAGACACTGATGATATCCAGCCCTCGTGCCAGAATGTCCGGACCCAAACCGGCCAGTGCCTCGTGCCCCGCGCAATCCAGAACAATTTCGATTCCGGCCGGCAGGTCATCAACCGAACCAATTGACTTGGGCGATTTTGGATCAACGCGGTGTGGTCTGACCAGAATGGCTGCCAACTCATGCCCATGTTCTGGCAACATGCGCTGCACAAACTGCGCGATTGCGCCGGTTCCGATGACTGCGATCTTCATGTCTGGACCCTAGACCAGCATTGAAAAAATCTGAATTGGTAAGTTTGTGGTATATTTTTTTCAGATATCCATTTCCCTGAAATGGCACTGGTCCGACCCGCCTGGTGTGTTTTGTTCCTGTTGAAGCCACGGGGACCACGTTGGAAATGAAATACTCAAAACACGACGCGAAGGCCTATGCCCGCGAACATATGACTGGGATATGGGCAGCGGCACTGAACCCGTTCAATGATGACCTGTCTCTGGATGAATCGGGACTGCGCGCCAACATCCGCCATTGGATCGACGATCTGGACATCCAGGGCCTTTTCGTCGCCGGCAAACAGGGCGAGTTCTTTTCGATGAGCATCGAAGAGCGCAAGCGCAACTTCGAAATTGCCGTTGACGAATGCGCAGGCAAAGCCGGTGTCATCGTCTCGGTCTCGGACCAGAACATGAATACGGCCTTGGACCTGGCGCATCACGCACAGAATTGCGGCGCGGATTACATCGTTCTGCACGCGCCGGTTCTGAGCTTTGTGCAGGATCGCGGAGAGGTTTTGTACCAGTACTACAAGCGTTTTTGTAACGAACTGGATATCGGCATCGCCATGTGGAGCCATCCAGACAGTGGCTATTTGATGCAGCCCGAAGAATGCGCCCGCATTGCGGACTTACCCAATATCGTTGCGATAAAATACTCGGTCCCGCGTGAGATGTACGTGAAGCTGACCCACATGGTGGGCGACAGGATCCATGTCTCGACCTCGGCCGAACATGAATGGCTGGACAACATATTGGAACTGGACTGGAAGTTGTATCTCTGCTCGTCCCCGCCCTATCAGCTGCAAAGCAAGGTTGATCAGCGGATGAACGAATACACGCGTCTGGCCTTTGCGGGAAAGGCCGATGAAGCGCGGCGTGTCTTTGACAGTCTGAACCCGGTCCGCGACGCGATGAAACGCGCGCGCCCTGCGGGCAAACCCACTGCATTCGGAAAGTACTGGCAAGAGTTGCTGGGTCAGGTCGGTGGCCGCGTACGCCCGCCGATGCTGGAACTGACCGAAGCGGAAAAAGCGATCATTCGCAAAGCGTTCGACGAATGCGGGCTGCGCGTCTGAGCTGGGTGAGGCCGGGCAGTATAAGGAAATCGGATAGCGAGATGCTGATAATTTCTTTGCGGTCATGCAAAAACGCGCCAAACTTTCAGGGATAGGGAGTGGGACATGTCAAAACTGAAAGCGTTCAACTTTAAGGCCTGGATCGACGAGCATCGCCATCTGCTCAAACCGCCCGTAGGGAATCGTCAGGTTTGGGAAGACGCCGATCTGATGGTCACCGTTGTGGGTGGCCCGAACAAGCGAACCGATTACCACGATGACCCGGTGGAAGAATTCTTCTACCAGCTTGAAGGCGACATGGTGCTGAAAATCTATGACGGAGAGGAGTTCTATGATGTTCCGATCCGTGAGGGCGAGGTTTTTCTGCTGCCTCCGCATGTACGCCATTCGCCACAGCGCCCTCAGGAAGGCTCGATCGGGCTTGTGATTGAACCCAAGCGCCAGACCGGAGAGCTGGACGCCATCGAATGGTATTGCTTTGAATGCGGATCACTGGTGCATCGAGCGGAAATGCAGCTAAAGTCCATCGTTGATGACCTGCCTCCGGTTTATCAGAAGTTCTATGCCTCGGAACAAGACCGCACCTGCCCCAATTGTCAGGCTGTGCACCCGGGAAAGGAACCGCCCGAGGGCTGGGTCACGTTGTAAAACAAGATCAAACAGGGGAAGTAATGAGACATTTCGCAAAAATCGCCGCCTCTGCGGCTGCGTTGGCACTGGCGTCTGTTGCCGCTCACGCCGAAGAGTTTCGGTTGGGTCTGATCACGCCGCCACCGCATATCTGGACCAAAGCCGCCGAAGCGTTTGGGGCCGAGTTGAATGAGGCCAGTGGTGGCGCGCATTCGGTATCTGTCTTCCCGGCCCGCCAGTTGGGGAACGAGGCAGAAATGCTGCAACAATTGCAGACCGGCGCGTTGGACATGGCTTTCATGACGGTGGCCGAGGTTTCCAACCGCGCGCCCGAGTTGGGGGCGTTCTATGCGCCCTATCTGGCAGATGACATTGGGCACGCGGGGCGCATCCTGCGATCCGATACGGCCAAGTCCATGCTGGAACCCTTGCCGGGGCAGGTTGGTGTCGTTGGACTGGGATATGGGATGGCAGGATTGCGCCAGATCGTCAGCCGGGGCGAGGTTTCCTCCGCCGAAGATCTATCAGGCCTGAAACTGCGTATCACGCCCTTCACACCGATTCTGGATTTCTACAACGCGGTGGGGGCAGCACCCACGCCCATGCCCTTGCCTGCCGTCTATGATGCGCTGGCCAATGGTCAGGTTGACGCCATCGACATGGACGCCGAGCTGATCTGGGTTCTGAAATATTATGAACACGCTGACACGATCGTGCAGTCGGATCACATGATGTTCCCGATGGTCGGGCTGGTATCGGCCAAGGTCTGGGCTGGTTTGTCCGAAGAAGACCGCGCGATGATCGCGGAACTCATGGCCAAGCATGTGGACAGCACCATTGATGCCTACGTCGAAAACGATGCCAAATGGCTGGAGCAGATCGAGGGCACTGGCAAAGCCTACAAAAAGGTCGATGCCTCGTTCTTTGGCGACGCGATCGAAGAGTGGAACGGGATCTGGTCCCAGAAGACCTCTTCCCTTGACGCTTTGCGGCAGACTGCGGCAGAAACAAAATAACGAAAACGGCATGACTAAAGGGGCGCAGCTCGATCCTGCGCCCTTTTTCACGGGAGAACAGCGATGTTGTATCGGCTGTCGGCTGGCTTGGCGCGGGTCGAGTTGTGGTGCGCTGCCTTTCTGGCAGTCTGCATAACGATTCTGATCTTGTTGAATGTCGTAACGCGAACGGCGGGCAACGCCCTGTTCTGGGTTGATGAACTGGCGATCTACGCGATGGTCTGGATGACCTTTCTGGGCGCGTCTTCCGCATTGCACCATCGCAGTTCTGTGTCGATCTCCATCGTTTCCGACAACGTGCCCGAACGCGCGAAACCATTGATCCGCAAGGGTGTGGACGTGGTCGTGTTTGCTTTTTCCTTTGCGATGCTGTGGTTCTGCTGGCGCTGGTTCCTTCCGCTGGACATCGCCAGCAGCGGATTTGACGTGGCGGCGTTTCAAGGTCAGACATTCAATTTCATCTACGCCGAGCCAACGCTGACCCTGGGCCTGCCAAAGTACCTGTTCTGGTTGGTGATATGGCTTTTCGCAGTGGGCGCGACGCTGCATTCCACCATGCATCTGCTGAGCGCCCCGGGCAAAGGGGCACAGCCATGAGCCCCATCGTCTTTCTGGCCACTTTACTTCTGTCCGTGCCCGTGGCGATCGTGCTGGCGATCACGGCCATCTGGTACATCTGGGAAAGCGGCAACACGGTTCTTTATGACAGCTTCGCGCAGAAAATGTTCGGCGGTCTTGAGAATTACGGCCTGCTGGCAATTCCTCTGTTCATGTTGACCGGAGAATTGATGAACGAAGGCGGCATGACCCGGCGCCTTGTCGCGCTGGCCCGGGTGTTTGTCGGCGGGTTTCGCGGCGGGCTGGCCTATATCAACTTGCTGGCAAACATGTTCATGGCGGCCATCATCGGGTCTGCGACGGCGCAGATCGCGGTGATGTCGCGCGCCATGGTCCCCGCGATGGAGGAGGAGGGCTATGACAAGGGTTTCGCCGCTGCCACGACGGCCGCGGGCGGGCTGCTGGCTCCGGTCATCCCGCCGTCGATGATGTTTGTCATCTTCGGTGTTCTGGCTCAGATCCCGATTGGTGACATGTTCATTGCAGGAATCCTGCCCGGTTTGATCCTTGCCGGGGCGTTTGCATCGGTCATCACCCTGATCGGGTGGTGGCAGAACTTTCCGAAAGGGCATTGGATGACGCGTGCCGAAGCTGTCCAGGCCTTGATCAGCGCGGCCCCTGCCCTGCTGATTCCGATGTCGATCATAGGCGGCATTCTGTTCGGGATCGCCACACCGACCGAATCCGCTGCAATCGCGTCCCTGATCGCGTTTCTGGTGGGCTGGTTGGTTTACGGGGACCTGAAGCCGAGCAACCTGGCACAGATGTTCAAACGCACGGCGGCCAATGCGTCGATGATCCTGTTCATGATCGCGGCCGCCAGCGTGTTCGGCTGGGTCATCATCTATGAGGAAATACCGCAGCAACTGGCTGGGTTAATCACCTCGGTCACCTCGGACCCGTTCGTGTTCCTGCTGATCGTTAACCTTGCGCTTTTGCTGGTTGGAATGGTGATCGATGGCATCGCCGCGATCATCCTGATCACTCCGATCCTGCTGCCGATTGCAACCGGTTCATACGATATCAGCCCCTATCAGTTCGGCATTGTTGCCTGCCTGAACCTTGTGCTTGGGCTGCTGACGCCCCCGGTCGGGATCGGATTGTACATCGCCTCGTCCATGAGCGGCACATCGCCCGGTTCAATCCTGAAATCGCTTTGGCCTTTCCTGATCGCAGTAACTTTGGTGTTGCTTCTGCTAAGCTATTACCCAAGCCTGTCAACGCTGCTGATCTGAACCAGATACGTTTGCAGGCGCATTCCGTCGCAAACATGGTGCCGGAAATCACGCTCTACTTGTTTGCGTCCGTAAGCTAAGCTGGCCTGAACATGCCAACTGGTCACAAAAAGGACAATCATGCTGCTCGACACTCCGATCTGCGATTTCGGTTGGAAAGCCCCGGACTTCACGCTCAAGGACCCGAACGGTCAGGCCTTCAAGATGTCCGATCACCTGCAAAACGGGTTGCTAATCGCCTTCATCTGCAATCATTGCCCCTATGTCAAAACGATCACGGACCGACTTGCCCAGGACACGGACCTGCTGATGTCCAAGGGGATCGGCGTGTTGGCGGTCATGTCGAACGACTATCGCGATTACGCCGAAGATTCGCCGCCAAACATGTTGGAATTCGCACGGCAGAACGGCTTCAACTTTCCATATCTCGTGGACGAGGATCAATCCGTAGGAAAGGCTTATGGTGCTGTCTGCACTCCGGATTTCTTCGGATTGAATGCGGATGGAAAGTTGCAGTACCGGGGCCGTCTGGACAATCTGGGCCGCGGCCAGACAGGCAAGCGCGAACCAGAACTGGTCAATGCGATGCTGCAAATTGCCGAGACCGGGCAAGGCCCCCAGGACCAGATTCCATCAATGGGATGTTCGATCAAATGGACCCGAGGCTAGGCCATGGAGATCACGTCACTGGATCATGTCAACCTCCGCACCACGCGTTTGGACGAGATGATCGATTGGTACTGCAACTTGCTGGGGATGCGGGTCGGGCCACGCCCGCCCTTCCCTTTTCCCGGAGCCTGGCTTTATGTCGAAGAAAACGCTTTCGTGCATCTGGTCGGTGTCGAGGCCGAGGCCACGGGTTCGGACGCAGACCTAAAGCTTGAGCATTTCGCTTTTTCGGCGACAGGGTTGGATCGGTTCGAAGCGCATCTTAAAACAAATGGCGTCTCCTATCGCCGTGTAGAACTGACGGCGATCGACACCGTTCAGTTGAACGTCTGGGATCCGGACGGCAATCACATTCACATCGATTTTCGGACCGACGAATAGAGATGGCAGGCTCCGATACAGTTTCGTGCATGGAAATTTCCTGACCCTCAAATTGAACACTTGACCGGAATTCGCGGGTCGTCCTTGATAGAACTGTGTTTTCCCGGACTATGCCCGGGGCTGGTCCTTTTAACCATAGGGAAATGGGGAATGCTTGGATCCGCTTGGTTGCGGTCATGCATGGTGGTCAAATGGCTGACATTGATGAATGGCTGATCCGAAACGGCTTGTCCAAATATGTCGATGCCTTCTCCCGGCACGAGGTCGAACTGGGTGATCTGCCGGAACTGAGCGACGATGACCTTGTCACGATCGGCCTGCCCCTTGGACCCAGACGCCGCTTTCTGAAAGCAATACGGGATGAAACCGGGCAGCCTGCGGGATCACATCGCGCGCATCAAGAACCCAACATCATTGCAGAGCGCAGACAGCTGACGGTCATGTTCATTGATCTTGTTGGATCGACGGCGATATCGCAAAAGCTGGATCCTGAAGATCTGGCCGAGGTTCTGAGGCTGTTCAAAGAGACCTGCGCCGCTGCTGTCGCCGCTTTTGACGGGCATATCGCCAGTTACTATGGCGACGGTATCATGGTGTTTTTTGGCTTTCCGCATGCGCATGAAGACGACCCGGAACGCGCCATTCATGCAGGTCTTCGGATCGTTCGCGAAATTCCGGAACTCCGCACGCATGCACATCTTGAAGTCCGCATAGGGATCGCGACCGGCCTGGTTGTCGTCGGTGACCTGCGTGGAGAGAAGATGTTCGAGGATGGCACCGCCATGGGCGAGACCCCGAACCTGGCCGCACGGCTTCAATCGATGGCTGATCCGGGGACAATGATCGTCGCGCCGACGACGCGGGAACTGGCGGGTGATGCGTTCGAATATGTGCGCCGGGGCACGTTTCAATTGAAAGGCTTTGCCAAAGAGGTCGAAGCCTGGCAAGTCACCGGCACGCGCCAGACTCTCAGCCGTTTTCTTGCGGCAGACGACGCCCGGATGAGTTCATTGGTCGGGCGCGCGCAGGAGCATGAAACCCTTCAAAGCAAGTGGAAGCTGGCCCGTCAGGGTCAAGGTCAGGTGGTGCTGGTCTCGGGCGAGGCGGGCATAGGAAAGTCCAGGCTGATCGAAGAGCTTCGCCGCACGATCCCGGACGCAAAACAACGACAGCTTCGATTTCAGTGTTCGCCCTTTCATGACGCAAGCGCGTTGTATCCGATCATTCGCCAGCTTGAAAACGCGGCCGAACTGCGGGCCGGTGACAGTACGGACAATAAGTTGAACAAGATCCACGGCGTTCTGGGCGATCCTTCTGAAGGGTCACTGAAACTGGCTGCGGCACTGTTGTCGGTCCCGTTTGAAGACAGGCTTGGCCCGCTGGACTTGACCCCAGAGCAGATCATGAAGCAGACGCTGGACATGCTGGTCAACCATGTGATCGGCATGGCGCAGGAAACCCCGACCCTGTTGCTGTTTGAAGATGCACATTGGATCGATCCAACGACAAAGACTCTGCTTGATCAGCTTGTAACCCGGATAGAGGACGCGCGCCTGCTGATGGTCATGAGCTATCGGACAGGCTTTGATCCGGGTTGGCCACAATCACGCAACCTGATGCACGTCGCGCTTCAACAACTGGATTTCGCGCAGGTCAAAGAGATCGTGAACGATGTTGCCAAGGGCAAGACCGTCCCGGACGAAGTTCACCATCTGATTGCCGCCAGATCCAACGGTGTCCCGCTGTTCGTAGAAGAGGTGACGAAGGATCTGCTGGAATCCGATCTTCTGACCGAACGCGCCGACGCCTATACGATCGACCGGTCCACGCCATCAGCCACTGTGCCGAAGACACTGCATGATGCCTTGATGGCTCGTCTTGATCGACTGAGCTCGGCCAAGGAAGTGGCACAGATCGGCGCTGTCATTGGCCCGCAATTCTCTTATCCGATGATTGCAAGCGTGTCCCGTTTTGATGAACGGGCGTTGCGTTCCGGTCTGGATTTGCTGGTGGATGCCGGGATCGTGTTCGTTTCAGACTCAGAGCCCGAGGAAACGTTCAGTTATCGTCACGCTCTCATTCGCGACACCGCTTACAACAGCCTGCTGAAACGCGAGAGGCGAACGCTGCATGCGCGTGTGGTCCAAGCACTGAACTCTGCCTCGTTGCACGAAAATTCTGCCGGTCCGGAAATTCTGGCTCATCACTACACGATGGCAGATATGCCGGACGAAGCGATAGAACACTGGTATCTGGCCGGGCAACGTGCCGTTGAACGCTCGGCCGGGATTGAAGCAGCCACTCAGCTGGGGCGTGCGTTGGCGTTGCTTGAACAGCAGGAAGACTCAGTTGACCGCGACCGCATGGAAACCAAGATCCAGACCTTGCGGGCCGGCGTTCTGCGCTCGACCGCTGGCATCGCGGCCGATGAAACGGGGGCGGTGTATGCCCGGATCCGCGACCTGTGCAATCGGCTGGGCGAAACCGAACAATTATTCCCTGTGCTCAATGGTCTCTATGCGTATCATCTGGTCCGCGGCGAATACGACCTTGCCAAGGACGTCGCGGCGCAGTTGCTGGACCTGTCCAAGCTGACCGACGAAACGCATCACATAATGATTGCCCATCGGGCCATGGGTGCCGTCTTGTTGCATATCGGGCAGCAGGACGCCGCCTATGCACATCTGCGACAAGCGTTGCACTTGTATGATCCTCAGCAGCACAGCCGTCTTGCCTATGTCTACGGCACGGATCATGCTGCCATTACATCCTGCTTCCTGAGCATGACGGTCTGGTTGCGCGGAGAACCCGACCGCGCGCTCGAGATCCAGCATCAGGCGATCTCGGCGGCGCAGAAACTCAATCACGCTCATAGCCTGGCACAGACGCTGACATATCTGTGTATGTTGCACCTGTTGCGGCGTGAACCTGAACAGGTTTACGACGTTGCCGCGCGCCTTGAGGAACTGGCAACCAAACACACCTTCCCCTTCATGACACTGACGGCGAATGTCTGGCGGTGTTGGGCGGACGCGCAGATCAAGCCAGGCCCGGAAACGATCCGAGCAATGCGCGACGCGTCCGAAGCCTGGTGGGCCAGCGGGGCCGGAAACTACAAACCGGTGTTCCTGACGGCCCTTGCCGAAGCGTCATTGAAGGCGAACGACCCGAAGGCGGCTCAGCGCCTGCTGGATGAAGCCCGTGAACAGCAGGTTCTGACCAATGAAGCCTGGGCTCAGCCCGAGACGGATCGGATACAGGCGTTGGTGCGCTCCATGGGCACTGCCGCAGATGATCTGTTCACGGAGGCTCTGGAAACCGCACGCAAACAGCAGGCAAGAATGTTCGAACTGCGCACAGCGGTGGATTACGTGCAAACCTGCGACCGCTTTGGCTGCACGCCGGCCTCGCCGCCGGATCTTGGAAAGATTCTGGCTATGATCGTTGGCGGCGCGCAGACCCGCGATGTCGCGCGGGCCTTGTCTTTGCTCAATCAATCGAAAGTGTCGTAGAGTACTTACCCGGCCAGTTCTGCGGGCAACACCTTTCCGTTCATCCTGTCGCCCCGCAGGACCAAAGGCGAAATGCTGCGCTGTTTCAACTCGGTTGCAACTCGTCCTGGTATCCGAACAACGCAGGTTGACCACCCGTGTGCAGCAGAACAACTTTCTGACCTTTTTTGATGATGCCTTGTTCAAGCAGTCCAAGAAGCCCCGCAAAGGTTTTGGCAGAATAAACAGGGTCAAGAAAGATGCCTTCGGAGCGCGCCATCAGGGTCAACGCCTCGCGGGTTGCTCGACCGACCCGCCCATATCCGGGTGCCAAAGCGCCGTCCCAGGTACAGATGTCTTCCATGACCAAAGCAGGGTCGAAACCCATCATGGTCGCCAATCGCCTCAGGACCTTTTGCAGACGCGCGTGCTGCTGGTTCTGATCGCGACGCACGCATATGCCGTAGACCGGCGCAGACTGCCCGACTAAACGCAATCCGGCCAGGAACCCGCCATGGGTTGCCCCGCTTCCAGACGGCACCACTGCGGCGTCGAAATCGCTGATCTGAGTATGCAACTCGGCCGCCCCCGCCACATAGCCCAATGCCCCCAGCGGAGGGTGATCGATGCCCAGATGGATCACGTATGGTTTTCGACCCATAGCAACTAGATCCTCGGCACGTTCGTGAAGAGCGCCGTCAGCGCCCGCCTCGTCCTCACCCCTGGGATAGCCAATATGTTCCGCCCCCAGAAGCTGTGCCAGAAGAACATTTCCGGATCGATGGTAGTATTCGCCCATATTCGTCACGCGGTCCTCCAATTGAAGAACGGATGACATTCCCAGCTTTGCCGCCGCAACTGCCGCAGTGCGCACGAAATTGGATTGCACGGCACCTGTGATCAGGATGGTGTCCGCCCGCTGCCTCAGCGCCTCGCCCATATAAAATTCCAGCTGGCGGGTCTTGTTTCCGCCGAAGCTGAGCCCGGTCAGGTCGTCGCGCTTGATCCACAGGTCCAGCCCCAGTTGGTCAGAAAGACGCTCAAGCCGTTCGACCGGTGTGACCGATGTCATCAACCTTGCGCGGGGATAGTTTGAAAGCGCTGCGTCTATCATGGACCAGGTGCCCTTCATTTTCATGCAAAAGACTCGTGCCGATGGATGGCACTGCTGATCAGGATAGTGAGGTTTTGGAAAGCGTGGAAGACAGCCGGTCACGCGCAAAAGCGTCCGACTGGAGCCCCCGTTGAAGCGGGCCAGTTTCGGATCACGGGTTTTCCGTGAATTTGCAACGTCAAAGTGTCCGGTCGACGGTGATCAATCACCTCTCGCTGGTGTCGCTTTCGGCGTAGTTGCGCAAATCGTCCATGTCGGCGATATCCGCGTGGTTCCTGTTGATCTTGACGCCAACGGGTTTCAACCGCGAAAACGCGCGGCTCAGGCTTTCGGGCTTCATCCCCAGACGTCCGGCGATCAGCATCTTGTCGTAAGGCAGTTCCACCTCGCAGTGACCGGACTCGCGATCGCACAGGTTCAACAGAAACTCTGCAACGCGTTGCGCCCCGGTTTGCGCCTTCAATTGCTCCAGCTGCGCCACCAGAGCATGCAGATGCGTGAACGTCGCAGCCAGAATTGAAACGCCGATTTCCGGGTCTTCCTTCATCAGGGACAGCAGCACCGGGCTGGGAATGTGCATCACTTCACAGGCTGAGACGGCTTCGGCGGACACGGGATACGGCACGTTGCGCAGCGCAACGGCCTCACCAAAGCTTTCTCCGCGGGTGAAAACGCTCACCACCGCTTCCGCCCCGGTCGGAGAGATACGGAACAGCTTGACCCAACCCGCCAGCACGACGTGCACGGCCTTGGCTTCTTCCTCTTGCAGAAAGATCGTCTCGCCACGGTCATATTGCCGCCAAATCGCTTGCCGCAGCAATGTATCCACATGCTGATCCGGCAAGCTGCGCAGAAGCAGAGACTGCCGCGCAATCGCCTTTTGTGCCTCGTGTGACATGAAGGCACTCCCTTCTTCATCCAGTCCGGGCGATGGCCCGGGATATCATCCCCAATGCCCTGCTATGCCAAAGCCGGCGTGGCAGTGCCAGCCTTTTTCTTGAAGATCAACTTGACAATTGTCATGTCACAGAGCCCGTCGCTGTCCTAGGTTTGGTTCACAGCCAGTTATCCGGGGAGCATGTCAGATGGATTTCGAGCGATTTTTCAGCCAGAGCCTCGACGCTTTGAAAGATGAAGGGAACTATCGGGTTTTCATCGACTTGCAGCGACGTTGCGGAGCCTTCCCGAACGCTCGCCAGACCGATGGTTCGATCCAGCGGGATGTGCGTATCTGGTGCTCGAATGACTACCTTGGAATGGGGCAACACCCTGCGGTCATCAACGCCATGCACGATGCGCTGGAGCGTTGTGGCGCCGGTGCGGGCGGAACGCGCAACATTTCGGGCACGACGCATGACCACGTTCTGCTTGAGGCAGAATTGGCAGATCTCCATGGCAAAGAGGCCGCTTTGCTGTTCACCTCGGGCTATGTATCAAACTGGGCCGCTCTGGGAACGCTGGCTGCGAAGATCCCCGGTCTGATCGTTTTCTCTGATGCGCTGAACCATGCCTCGATGATCGAAGGCATCCGCCACTCACGGGCGCAGAAGGTGATATGGAAACATAACGACCTTGCGGATCTGGAGGCCAAACTGGCCGCCGCCGACCCCGACGCGCCCAAGATGATCGCCTTTGAATCCGTCTATTCCATGGATGGTGATATCGCGCCGATCAAGGAAATCTGCGACCTGGCCGAGAAATACGGCGCGATGACCTATCTGGACGAAGTTCACGCCGTCGGCCTCTATGGCCCGCGCGGTGGTGGCATTGCCGAGCGTGAGGGCCTGATGGATCGCCTGACCGTGATCGAAGGCACGCTGGGCAAGGCCTTCGGCGTGGTTGGCGGCTACATCGCAGCCTCCGCAGCGCTGTGCGATTTCGTTCGCAGTTTTGCTAGCGGCTTCATCTTTACCACGGCCCTGCCGCCTTCGATCGCGGCCGGTGCTGCCGCATCTATCCGGCATCTGAAGCAGTCAAGCGCCGAGCGTGATCTGCAAAAAGCCCGTGTGGATCAGGTGCGCGCCCGTCTGGATGCGGAAGGGATACCGCATCTGCCGAACCCCAGCCATATCATCCCGGTGATGGTGGGCGACCCGCTGAAGTGCAAGTTCATCTCGGATACGCTTCTTGAAGAATTCGGCATCTATATCCAGCCGATCAACTATCCCACTGTCCCCAAAGGCACCGAACGTTTGCGGATCACGCCGTCCCCGGTCCACACAGATGAGGATATCGATCATCTGGTCGGTGCTTTGTCGGCGCTCTGGCAGCGTTGTCAGATCGCGCGGATCCCACTGGCCGCTCAGTAATCAAGGCCCCCCTTTGCTTGACTTATGCCGCCTCTCGGGGCGGCATTTTTTTGCCTCAGATCAGGTAGAGCGCAAAGATCACTACTGAAAATCCCGTCAACACCATGGTGAACCCACGCAGCCAGCTTTGGCTGTTCTCCAAATCCAGATAGTGTTTCAGGATCACGCGGGCCTTGATCAGCGCCAACAACAGGATACCGCCAGCAATGATCGCGGTCGGTGCCCCAATCAAGGTCAGCAGCGCGGATCCCACGCTGAGTGCCAAGAGCCCAAGCCACGCCTGGGTCAGAGAGTTCGGCGACCTCTGACGTGAACTGTTCGTCAAAGATGAAGGTTGGGCCATCCGACTATCCCAGCAGATAGATCACTGGAAACAGCATGATCCAGACCAGGTCCACCATGTGCCAGAACTGCGCGCCCGCTTCGACGTTACTGGGGTCGTCGCGCCAGGACACCAGCAACAGAATTCCAACCCCGGCGAGGACATGCGCGGCATGAAAGCCGGTCAGCATATAGTAGAACAGAAAGAATGGATGCGTTTCGTATCCTATCCCCTGAGACGCCTTGTCGGCGTATTCCGTACCCTTGATGATCAGGAACACGACACCCAGAAGCGCGGCAAAGATCAACGCCAAACGGGCCCGCAAACGTTGCATGCTCCGCCGCCAATGCAACGCCTGTGCGGCCAGATAGCCGGATGTCACCAATACCGCCGTGTTCAAGGCCGCACCCGTGCGATGCAGATGCGACTGCGCCTCGGCAAAGCCCGCCGGATCGGTCAGACGTACCCCCATGAAGGCGATCATCCCCGCGCCAAAGACCAGCAGTTCCGAAATGATCAGAACCCACATCAGGAACTCGCCCGGCAGTTCGTTGATCAGAGGGGCATCACTCATCCGCCGACCAACTGGCGATAGATCTGCGGCAGGGCCATGGTCAGGCGATGCGGATCTGGAATGACGGCGAAACCGCCCTGCCCGAACATGCGCGGAAACCAGCTTTTGCCGGTTTTATCGATGGTAACGCCGAACACCGACTGTCCGGCCCGGCGCGCCTCGCGTATGGCCATGCAGGTATCTTCGATGCCGTGGCGCCCCTCGTAGTGATCCAGGTCGTTTGGCTTTCCGTCGGTAATGACCAGCAGCAATCGGCGCTTGCGGGACTGGCTGGCCAGATCTGCTGAACAGTGTCGGATTGCCGCGCCCAACCTTGTATAATGTCCGGGGCGCAGCGACGCGATGCGCTGTTCAACTTTGGTTCCCATCGGTTCGTCAAACCGTTTGCAACGCTGCACATAGACGCGCTGACGCTTGAGGGAGCTGAACGCATGAATGGCGAAATCGTCACCGCAAGCATTCAGGCCCCAGGCCAAGGCCGCCAGCGCCTCGCGTTCGATATCGATCACGGCGCGGCCTGTGACCGCGCTTTCGGTGGATCGGCTGACATCCAGAAGGATCGACACCGCCAGATCGCGGGCCTCGGGGCGGGATTGCATCCAGACGCGTTCCGTCCCTTCACCATTTGCGCAGCGGTCAACCTGCGCCCGAACTGCGGCTTCCATATCCAGCTGGTCCCCGTCCAGATGGCCCCGGGTCATCACGCGCCCCGGGCGCAGTGCCTCGAATTGGCGCTTGACGGCACGAATGCGCCGCGCAGTGGCCGGATCCTTGCCGAACTCGGCAGCATCGTCGCGGATATCGGCATCCGAAAGCAGAACGTTCACATGATCCGGCAGGTATTGACCCGTCCGCACGTCCCATTCGGGATATAGAATACGGCCTGACAGGCGTTCGCGGTTGACGTCTTCGGGCGCCAGATCAAGGTGAAGCTTCAACCTGGTAGGCGGCGCCTTTGAGATCTGACCAAGACCGATCTCTTCCTGATCGTCAGCCGCCTTCTTGGCGTTGTCGGGATCGTCGTCATCGATGCGACGGTTGATATTCAGAAACTCGGCCCAACTGAGGATGGCTTCGAACTTGTGCAGAATGAAACTGTCGCTGCGCTCGGCCTGATCCGATTTGCGGCGCCGGGCACGGTGTGTCTTTTCGCCGGATTCCTCTGGCGGGCCTTCGGTATCGGGGTTTTCAACCTCGTTGTGTTCCGAGAACCCAACTGCGCGCAACTCCGGCCACAGGGGAACCGGGCGCAACGGCTGATAGCCGCGCGGGGCGATCAGGTCGTCGTCAAGTGCCAGAAGGTGCTCGGCCTGATCCGACAGGGGCTTGGGATCGCCCAGCATATGACGGATCAGTTCTTCGACCGCGGCCTCGGCAGGCGGCAGGCTGGGGATGTCGCGCTGATACAGCACACCCTTGCACAGCTCGGTATACAGCGGACGCAAGCCTGGCGCATCGTCCAGAGTCGCCTCGACCATATGCCGGGCGGCGATCAAGGCACGCAGGTCGGCACGCAGAGGATCTTCTTCGTCAATTCGGGTTCCGGCATGGGCCGCGGCGGCGGCCAACCAGACATAGAGCGCGCCGTTTGCCTCGCGCGCGGGGAATACTGCCAGACGGTCGGGCAGACGCAAAATCTCTCCGTCGAACGAGGCGCGCGGCATCAATTCCACTTCGGTTGCAAGTTTGCGGCGCCAACTCAGGCGGTGGCGCGAAACCTCGGGTGAGACCGGGCGCAATTCAACGCCCGGACTACCCCCAAGCCCCCGAAAGAGGACTGCCAGCCGCCCCGCGACCTCGGAAAGGTCGACCGCGGCTCCAACATGCACCTGGGGTGCATCGAGGCGGCTGGCAAGGGTGTGCCACAGTTTCCCGATGGTTTCTTCGGGTTCCCATGGCTCAAAGTCGATCCTGACCATCGCCGGCCTCACCCAAAGACGGCGGTGACAAGATCGAGGAGCCCGCGTTTGATATCCTCGTCATCGGTCAGAGGTTCGATCATGGCGGCAAGGATGGCGCGGTCGGTGGACATGCCCTGCGCGATCAGCGTCGCAGCATAGACGACCAGCCGGGTGGACACGCCTTCCTCGAGGTCCTGACCCTTGAGCCCGCGCAGCTTGCCCGCCAACCGCACCAGCGGCTTACAGCGTTCCAGCGGCAGGCCGCTTTCCTGCGCGACCACTTCGGCTTCCATCTGAGGCGAGGGAAAGTCGAACTCCAACGAGATGAACCGTTGGCGGGTCGAAGGTTTCAGGGTTTTCAGGATGTTCTGATAGCCGGGGTTGTAGGACGCCACCAGCATGAAACCGGGCGCGGCCTCAAGCTCTTCCCCGGTGCGGTCGATCGGCAGGATGCGCCGATCGTCGGTCAGCGGGTGCAGCACCACGGTCACGTCCTTGCGGGCCTCGACCACCTCGTCGAGATAGCAGATCGCACCTTCGCGCACCGCGCGGGTCAGGGGGCCATCGACCCAGACGGTTTCGCCGCCCTTCAGCAGATAGCGCCCGATCAGGTCGGCGGCAGCGAGATCGTCGTGGCAGGCCACTGTGTAAAGCGGGCGGCCAAGCTTCGCGGCCATATGGGCGACAAACCGGGTCTTGCCGCAACCCGTCGGGCCTTTCAGCAGAACCGGCAGGTCGTTTTTGTAAGCGGCGTTGAAGACGTCGCACTCATCGCCCTGGGGCAGGTAGAAGGGGGCGTTTGCCGCCCCCTCTTTCAGGTTCATGGAGCCATCCATATCCATCACTCCGCAGGGGTTTCAGCCGCGCCGGGTTCGATGACCTCTTTGCGGGGAACCCAGATCGAATAGATGAACAGCAGCGCCCCGAGGACAACGACCAGACCAGAGCCAAGACGCATCCAGTAGAAGATCGCGATCTGGTCCTGTACGTCCATGAAGTAGTCTCCGACCACGCGCTGCATATGTGTCTGCACGGTGCCGCCGAAGGTCAACACGAAGGTCATGAAGACCATGCCGCTGGTCATCAGCCAGAACGAGCCCATGTTCAGAACCTGATTGTAGGGATCACGGTTCTTCAGGATCGGCATCGCATAGCTGAAGATCGCCAGGTTGAGGCAGACATAGGCGCCGTAGAAGGCCAGGTGACCGTGGGCTGCGGTGATCTGCGTGCCGTGGGTGTAGTAGTTAACCCCGTGCAGCGTGTGCAGGAAGCCCCAGACACCGGCACCGAAGAAGGCCAGCGTGGCACAGCCCAGCGACCACAGCAGCGCGGCCTTGTTGGGGTGGTCCCGGCGGCCCTTCCAGACCATGACGAAGGCAAAGGCCATCATCGCGAAGAAGGGGATCACCTCGAGGCTCGAGAAGATCGAACCGATCCACTGCCAGTATGCCGGCGTGCCGATCCAGTAATAGTGGTGGCCGGTGCCGAGGATGCCCGAGAACAGCGCGGCGGCGACGATGACGTATAGCCATTTTTCGACTACCTCACGGTCAACACCGGTCAGCTTGAGCATCAGATAGGCCAGGATCGAGGCCATGATCAGCTCCCACACGCCTTCGACCCACAGGTGGACGACATACCACCAGTATTGCTTGTCCAGCGACAGGTTGCCCGGGTTGTAGAAGGCGAACAGGAACAGCAGCGCCAGACCCCAAAGGCCCAGAAGCAGGATGTTGGTAATGGCTGTCTTCTTGCCTTTCAGAACGGTCATCGACACGTTGTAAAGGAAGATCAATGCAGCCACGACGATACCGGCCTTGACCCATTTGGGCTGTTCCAGGAACTCACGCCCTTCTTTGCCCAGCAGCCAGTTGCCTTCGAACAGGTTGAAGACATAGGTGACGACCACGCCCAACGTACCGACAACAAGGATGATCAGTTGCAGATAGGCCAGCTTGGGCGAGTGGATCTCGCGCTCGGCTTCTTCCGGGATCAGGAAGTAGGCCGCACCGAAAAAGCCTAGGATCAGCCAGACGATCAGAGAGTTGGTGTGCAGCATCCGCACGATGTTGAACGGCAGAAGCTCACTCAGGAAATTGGGGAATACATAGATGAAACCGGCCAGAAGGCCGCCAATCACCTGTATCGCGAACAACGCCATGGCTACCGCAAAGTAGGCATAGGCGATTTTTTGGGATTCGTATTTCATTGTTTCGTTCCCTTTCTCAGCCTGCCTCGTTGGGCGGCCAGCCCTGCGCGTCGATATTGTCCGTCCAGATCAGGAAGTTGGTCAGGTCACGGAGTTCTTCGTCGCTGAGGTTGAAATTGGGCATCTGCCGACGACCGGGAATGCCGGTCGGTTGTGCTTCCATCCAGCCCTTGAGGGATTCAAAGGCTGATTCCGGGTCGTCCAGCACGCCCCAGCGGGTCATCACGTTGCCGACTTCGGGGGCAAAGTAGGCCCCTTCACCCAGAATCGAATGACAGTTCACACAGGCGTGTTTTTCCCAGACATGTTTACCCCGAACCACACTGTCATCGAGTTTCGCGGCATTTTCAGAATTGACGATATACCAGTGGGAATGGGCCGAAAGGGCCAGAAAGATGAGAATGAAGAACAGTGACCCGCCATAAAAAATATTGCGGGCCATGCTCTTTGTCATGACGTCTCGCATTGCGCTCTCCTTTGCGCAGATTAGCTAGTGTCAGCAACATGACGGGCGGGACGCGGTAGTGCCTTAACGAAAGTCAAGACCTGTCACGAGATCAACCGGACGGTTCAGAATTGAACGATTTGGACCGGCTGATCGTCAGGGGAAGAAGAGCTGCCAGTCAATTTGCGAACAGCATTTCCGTATTGAGTGTTCTCTCCATTGAATGGCCATTGAATTGACGCAAGTATTTGCCAAGCAGTATGGAAGGAAGGAAAGTCAGCGCACTTTCCTTGCTGTGTCAAGATTTCCGGTGCCTCGGTAGCGCCAATGGTTAAAAGGTAAGAATATGGCAAACTATTCCTATATTGGTTACGCCCCCGGGGTCATTACGGTCGATTTCAACTTCGGCCCCGATTTCATTACGCTTGACCCCAATTACGACCCCGCAACAGACCGTCGTGTATTTGATGTAACCGATGCAGCTGGCGGAACGATCCTGAACGGGGCGAACCCTCTGCCCGATACCGGCACTGTGTTCAATGGTGACCGATTCAACAACGAAAACGGTGACGACGCCACGCAAACAGGTGTGGTGACCAACCTGGACGGATCGACCACTTTTGCCAACGGAGACATCTACCTTGAAGAATCCTATTCCCTGACCAATCCATCGGGCGGAACGATCGATGTGTTTCGGGTCGAAGTCGAGGGCACATTGGTTGGCTACATCACGTCCGAGCCCCTGGTTCCGGGCCTGACCTATACGTTCCAGGTTTCGAACGTTACCCCGACCAACGCCCCTGACACGACGGACCCAACCACGATTGTCGATGTACCTTGCTTTGTTGCCGGAACACGGATCATGACCCCAACCGGTCCAACTCCGATCGAGGATCTGAAAGTTGGCGATGTCGTTTTGACCGCGGACAATGGGCCGCAACACATACGCTGGATTGGCACGCGACATCTGGACCAAGCGGCGCTTCGCGCCCGTCCCAGGCTGAAGCCCATCCGGATCGAGGCCGGTTCACTGGGCGATCAGTTGCCCGAGCGTGATCTGTTCGTGTCACCGCAACACCGCATGCTGGTCCGGTCGCCGATTGCGGTCAGAATGTTCGACGCCGAAGAAGTTCTTGTTCCTGCTCACATTCTTGTCGGCGTGCCCGGCATTTCATTCGCTGATGACACCCGTGCGGTGACCTATGTCCATCTTTTGTTCGACCGTCACGAAATCATCTATGCGGAAGGCGCACCCTCCGAAAGCCTGCTTACCGGCGCGCAGGCCTTGTCCAGTGTTCACCCGGACGCACGGGCGGAAATTCTTGAATTGTTCCCTGAATTGGATCAGTGCAATTACGTTCCGCTGGCCGCACGACGGATACCGGAAAAAGGGAAACGCGCTCGTGCCTTGGTCCATCGTCATATCAAGAACGCGCGGCCGCTGATCGCTGAACGATAAGCGCCGCCCGAACAGACTTCAGGACTGTTGCACGGCGCGGGGGCCGGTCAGGGCAGGCCACATGGCAAACAGATACAGCCCCATTGCCGCGATCCAAAATCCATCCGCAGTCAGCATCGCCGCTATGTACCCTCCCGCCATGTCGGATCCCAGCCAACGCACAAGCGCTGCAACCGCCATCAAGCCATAGGCAATCGCCATGGGCTTTGGCGCGACAAGGGGGCGACCGCTGTGGCCTAAGGCGGCGCGGCTCATTACGGCAAGGGTCATGCCGCCAACGCAACCAATACCCAGAACGTGGAGCGCGCCGATCTCATTTCCCATTCCAATGGCAGCCATCCCCCAGAGAACCAGACCCAGGGCCAGCATCCCGAGGCCCAGATGCAGGGCGATCAGGATCGGTTGACGCAAAGCCCAGCCTGTTCTCCAACGCGCCATGCGTAGCAGTTGAACAAAGCCCATCACCAAAGCAACAGCTCCCGCAACAGGCCCGACATCAAGTGCAAGCACAAGCAGGGGCAGCAGCAGCGCCAGAATCATCGTCGCCCTGTCCAGCCAGGCCACGGTTACCGGCCACGATGCTTCGGGTTGACCCGCTCTTTTCATGGCATTGCGAGTAAAAGCGGGCGTAATCCGGCCGCCCAGGATCGCGATCATCGAACACAATGTCAAAAGCCCGGCCCGGATGCCGGTGTTCAACGTATCCACCGTGACCCCCATCCATTCCAAATGGACCATTACATTCGAGGCCAGCATCAGAACCAGAAGATACAGAAACACCATATTCTGGGGCTTGGGTCGACGAACCAGTTGACTGGCAATCTTCAGCGCCAGAATGGGGACAAAGCTCAGGTCCACAACAGCGACGAACAAGGGTGGCAACACTCCGGAAAACCAGACCGCCAGACGCCCGGCCATCCAGATCAATGCGACAAGCGTGATAAAACGGGCCCGCGCCTCGGGCGCACCGGTCCAGTTCGGCACGGCGGTCAGAAAAAATCCCCCCAAGGCGGCCGTTGCATATCCAAAAATCATCTCATGCGCATGCCACATCACCGGGGGCATCGCATAGCTTTGGTCCATATAGGGCATCAGTCCGTCGAGCGACGCCAACCATACGCCCCACGCGACCCCTGCAAACATACCGTAAAGACCCGCCGAAAGAAAAAAGACCCGGAACCCTTCACTGAAAACACGCGCGATTACAGCTGTCATGCCTGCTCTCCATAGCTTTTTCCGCCGTTGAACAATGTGTATTGCCCACAAGACCCGGCGCCCTTAACCAAAATCAAGACCGGGCTTAAACATGTGTGAAAAACACAAGTTTTATTGGGGGTTTTGATCCGTGTTTTCTGTCCAAAGTGCCTGGTCTGCGCCCTTCCCGTTGACTTTGGTCAAGGATGACATCCACGTGATGTTTCACTCTCGACACCGCCTCACCACGCATATGGAGAGTGATCATGTCACTTGGAATCAGCTACAACAAACCCGGCCGCGCCTTCGGGGTCGGATTGGCAATGTTGTTGGGCAGCGTCGCTGCTCCGACTTTCGCCGAAGAGCCAACTTTGAGCGAAGAAGCCTTTGAATCGTCTAAACAGCTCTATTTCGAACAATGCGCAGGCTGCCACGGCGTCTTGCGCAAAGGTGCCACGGGTAAAAACCTGGAACCGCATTGGAAAAAGACCGCCGCCGACGGCACAGTAACAGAAGGCGGCACCCTCCAACTGGGGCAGGAACGTCTTGAAAAGATTATCGCCTGGGGTACCGAAGGCGGCATGAACAACTTCTCGGACATCATGACCGAGCAGGAAATCAAGGATATGGCGACCTACATCATGATGGAGCCGCCAAAACCACCTGAAATGTCGCTGGAACAGATGATGGCGACGCGTAAGGTCTATGTCGAAGAAGAGGACTATCCGACCGAGCCGCTGCACGGCCGCAACTGGGAAAACTTCTTTGTCGTCATCGAACGTGACGTCGGCAAGGTGGCCGTGATCGACGGCGACACCAAAGAAGTGCTGACGCACATCCCCACCGGCTATGCAGTGCACGTTCTGAAAGCATCCGAGCACCACTCGCTGGAAGAGCCTGAACAGCCTGGCCGGTTCTGGTACACCATGGGTCGCGACGGCAAGATGACCAAGATCGACCTTTGGCAGACGCCGGACAAGATGTTGGTATCCGAAGTCAAGATTGCATATGACGCCCGTGACGTCGCCGTTTCCGGCGATGGTAAATACGTCATCGGTGGTGGCTACTGGCCGCCGCACTTTGCAATCGTTGATGCCCAGACCATGGAACCGGTCAAGGTCGTATCGACCCGCGGCGTGAACGTTGACGGCGAGTATGTGGAAGAAGCCCGGGTGGCTGCCATCTACACCACTCCGAACGAACCCACCTGGATCGTTGCAGTGAAAGAACTGGGACAGCTGTGGCAGGTCGATTATACCGATCTGGACAACCTGCGGATCGACAAGATCGACAGCGCCAAGTTCCTGCATGACGGGTTCTTTGACCCGACAGGCCGTTACTTCCAGATCGCTGCAAACGCGTCGAACAAGATGGTGGTTGTCGATACCGAAACCCACAAGCTTGAGGCGATGATCGACACAGCCGCGCTGCCGCACCCTGGTCCGGGCGCCAACTGGGTCGACCCGAACTGTGGCCCTGTCGCTGGTACAACCCACCTTGGCGTTGGCACCGTGACTGTCTGGGGGAACGATCCGGAAAACCGTCCGGATGATGCCTGGAAGATCTGCTACGAAGTGGAAACCGACGGCCCCGGCCTGTTTGTCCGCACCCACCCGAATTCGGACTACATCTGGGCTGACCAGACCAAGCACCCGGAGCCTGAGATTCAGCAATCTGTGCAGGTCATCTCGAAAGAGACCGGTGAGATCGTGAAAACCATCCAGATCACCGAAGACGAAGGCAGCGCCGCTGTTCACTTCGAATTCAACGCGGATGGCACCGAGGTCTGGGTCTCTAAGTGGAACCTGTCGGACTCGAAGGAACCCAACGGTCAGATCGTGATCTTCGACGCGAAGACGCTGGAAGAAATCGGTCGGATTGAGGGGCTTTACGCCCCGACCGGCAAGTTCAACGTCTACAACCGGTCGAACCACGTCACCTGACGAGGTCAGGACGACTACAGGAAAGGGCGGGCCCCTCGCCCGCCCTTTCCTTGTTTGAGTCATCAGCCAAACTCACCGGCCTGCCACCAAGGGCCAGACAATACAGCCAAAACGGAGCCCGGATATGACCTCCGAACCGGAAAAGAAAAAACCGATCTGGCGCCGGTATTTCCTATGGGGAATGCCTGTGGCCGGTATCGCCGGGGCCTTTGCCGCCGGCATCATCTTCTGGGGCGGGTTCAACACCGCAATGGAAGCCACAAACACCAAGGAATTCTGTATCTCATGTCACGAGATGCGAGATTTTGTTTACGAAGAATACACCGGCACGATCCATGACGTGAACCGGTCGGGCGTGGGGGCTGTCTGTTCCGACTGCCACGTGCCCAAAGACTGGACCCATAAGATGATCCGTAAGATCAAGGCGTCCAAAGAGCTGTATGGCAAGATGGTCGGTACCATCAACACCCGTGAAAAGTTCGAGGCCAAACGTGTACATCTGGCCATGAACGAATGGGAGCGGATGAAGGCCACAGACTCGCGCGAATGCCGCAACTGTCACGATTTCGAATCGATGATGCCCGAATTCCAGAAACCACGCGCCCGTCAGCAGCACCTCAATGCGATGACTGTCGGACAGACCTGTATCGACTGCCACAAGGGGATTGCACACTCGGATGCACGCGAACGGGCGGACGAAGAGTATCTGGAAAAGCTTGAAGCACCGAACCCGGACTTCATCCGGCCCATCCCTCCGGAATATCTGGCCAGTCTCGAAAAGATCGAAGCCAAAGAGGCCGCTGAAGCAGAAGCAGAAAAAGCCGCCAAAAAGGCTCAGCAAGAGGCCGTTCAAGCCCAGATCGCAGCGGCTGTTGACGCTGCTTTAGACGAAGAACGCGCAAAAACCTCCGGTGAAGACGCCGCGGCGCCCTCTGGCGGCGCAAGCGACGTTGGGTCCAACATCGACTGGAACGCAGTGGCCGCGGCGGATCTGAAACTCTTCTACCCTGGTCAGGCCTCGTTTGAATGGGTCCAGAATGGCAAGTTCCATGGTGGCGCGCGCCCCCTGACCAAAGGCGGGGATCAGTGCACCACCTGTCACGCCAAGGAACTGGACACCATCGGCAACAAGATCGTTGCGGGTGGAGATCTTGAGCCAACCCCGATTCCGGGCAAACGCGGTGTCATCGATGCAACCGTTCAGGCGGCGCATGACGACGAAAACCTGTACATTCGCCTGCAATGGCCGGACGCGGGTCACAACCCTGCCCCGTTCGTCGATGGCGGCAAGATGGACCCGGACAACCAGATAAAGGTTGCCATGATGATTACCGGCACTGGTATCGAGCTTGGCGATCAGGTGGGATGCTGGGCTTCGTGCCACGCCGACAACACCTATATGCCTTTTGCGCCCGAAGTGGATGCGATCGCCTCCAATGCGGATGTTGCCGGTCGCCTCAATGCCACGGACACCGTTACCAAGTACATCAGCGAAAGCCGCACGGATGTTGAGATCAAAGGTCGCCGCGGCAAGACCCTGGGGGGCTGGGACAAGCTGAAGGCCGAGGAACAGATCGAGCAGTATCTGGCCGACGGCACCTATCTTGACCTGATGCGTGTCTACGCCGACGGAAGCGCCACCAATGGCTATCTGTTGGAGCAGCGCGTGGTCAATGATGGTGAAATCGCCGCATCGGCCGAACTGTCCGGTGGCATGTGGACCGTGGTGTTTACACGCCCCCTGAATTCGGGCGCGCCCGGTGATGTGCCATTGGAGGCGGGCAAAACCTATACCGTTGGCTTTGCCATCCACGACGATTTTACCGCCGCACGGTTCCACCACGTGACGCTGAATACCAGCCTGGCGCTGGATGATGACAGCGCGTTCATCAACGTAGTCAAACAATGACGGATCGGGGCCGGGTAATCCGGCCCCGGCCACTTTTGGAAAGGAGACATGGACCATGAAACCCCTTCGCCTTCTTCCCGCGCTGCTGCTTCTGGCCGCGCCCGCCTGGGCGGACGAAACCGCCGAAATCTGTGCCGAGGCCGAAGAGCGCTATGTCGAGTTGTTCGGTCAGCCTTCGTCGGCCGTCGAAGACGCCGAAGTGGTGCTGATGTACAAATACAATTTTTGCCCATCCGAATTGACGGTGAAGGCAGGCACAACTGTCCGATGGGTGAATGTCGACAAACGCACCAGCCATTCCGTTCTGTTGAAGGATGGCAGCCAACCTGAAAGTGATCGGCTGTTCCCCGAGGAATCGGTTGAACTGACCTTTCTCACGCCCGGCCCACAGGACTATCTGTGCGGCCCGCATTGGGAGACACAGAACATGATCGGAATGATCACCGTCGAACCCTGAAACAAGGCACAATACAGGCAAGATGAAGGAGCGCGGGCGCAAATCCCGCGCTCCTTAACTTATGTCAAGGAGGTTGGTTTTCGATTGGGCCAATCTTCCCCCATGACACGCCCGGTCCACCCAGCAACGTCTTGCAAACGCAACGGATCTGCATGGGATCCCGGGTCTCGAAGACTTTCAGACCAAGCGAGTTTGCACATGAGCGGTAAGGTTTTTCTGATTGGCGCAGGCCCCGGCGACCCCGAGCTAATGACCCTGCGCGCACTGCGGATGCTGCAAGAAGCGGACGTCGTGGTTTATGACCGGCTGGTGTCCGCCGACATTCTGAACTTGCACGCGGAAGGCGCCCGGCTGATCCCTGTCGGCAAGGCCCCCAAATGCCACACCGTTCCGCAGGACCGCATCAACGAAATACTGCTTGAAGAAGCCAGCGCAGGTCACACGGTTGCCCGGCTGAAAGGCGGCGACCCCATGATCTTTGGTCGCGGCTCGGAAGAGGCTGCCTATCTGATGGCCCGCGGTGTCGCTGTCCAATACGCACCGGGCATCACGGCAGCCCAGGGGGCGTCTTGTTCGACGGGTGTGCCGCTGACCCATCGCGGGCTGGCGACCTCGGTTCAATATGTCACCGGACATCGGCAGGCCGACAAAGTACTGGATCTGGACTGGAAACGTCTTGCCGATCCGGACTCGACACTGGTGGTCTACATGGGCGTCGCCAATATCGGTCAGATCGCCATGGGGTTGATGACCGAAAACCTGCCGGGCTCGACGCCGGTTCTGGCGGTGGGCAAGGCCACGACACCTGATGAGCGTCGTCTTGTGTCACGGCTTGACCAGCTGGCCACGGATGTTCGCGCGGCCGACCTGAAGGCGCCGACGCTGTTTATCATTGGCAAGGTGGTTTCGCTTTATGCCGAACGGCCTGTGGCCGAGCTTCTGGAACAGGCCCATGGCTAAGCTGGGAAGACGAGATCAGGGGATTGTCCAAACATGCACCGACAGATCGCCGGGGCGCTCGGGGTGGGCGGCGCGAACCTGTCTGACCATTGCCGTTCTGGCCGCGACCTCTGCTTTCGCGGCGGATGTCATCGATCCCGATACCCTGAAAAGACTTGTGCATCAGGATTGCGGTTCCTGTCACGGCCTGTCCCTGAAAGGCGGTCTTGGTCCCGATCTGCGCAGTGAGACACTTGAACATTACGACGCGGATGTTTTGACCAGCGTCATCCTTGACGGCATCCCCGACACCGCGATGCCCCCATGGCGGCCCCTGATCAGTGAAGAAGAGGCCGAATGGATCGCCCGTTACCTGCTGGAACAGGAGGCACAATGAAACATTTCATTCTTGGCCTTGCAGCCACATTGATGATCACCACAGCGCAGGCTGAACCGACCGCGACAGGCGACCTTGGTCTGGTCATCGAACGCGCCAAGGGCTCGGTGCTTCTTGTGGATCAATCCGACCGTGCAGCTCTGGCCCGGATCGAGGGATTGGGTGATCTGTCGCATGCGTCTTTGGTCTATTCGCCTGATGAACGGTTTGCCTATGTGTTTGGCCGCGACGGCGGGCTGACCAAGATCGACATCGTGACCCGCCATATCGTGAACCGCGTCGTGCAGGCCGGCAACGCCATCGGCGGGGCGATTTCGGACGATGGCAAGCTTGTGGCCGTGTCGAATTACGAACCCGGCGGCGTGCGTGTGTTTAATGCGGACACGCTTGAGATGGTCGCTGACATCCCGACCGACAGCAAAACCATCGGCCTGGTCGATGCGCCGGGTCGGCGGTTCGTTTTCACGATGTGGGACACTGGGGAAACCTGGATTGCCGATTTCGCAAAAGGCACACCAGAGATCACCAAGATCCCAGACATGGGCAAGAACCCCTATGACGCGCTGATCACTGCCAATGGCCGCACCTATATCACCGGTCTGTTTGGCGAGGACGGCCTGACCGCGCTGGATCTGTGGGCCGAAACACCCGAACCGATCCGGGTTCTTCCCGATTACGGGCGTGGTCAGGAAGAAATGCCGGTCTACAAGATGCCTCATCTGGAAGGCTGGGCGCTGACGGGCCGAGAGTTCGTTTTGCCCGCTGTCGGCCATCACGAGGTTCTGTGGATCGACGCCGACACTCTGACCGAAACGGGACGGACCAAAACCCACGGGCAACCGGTCTTTGCCATGGCCCGCCCCGATGGACGGCAGGTCTGGGTGAATTTCGCCCACCCGCTGAATGACACTATTCAGGTGATCGACAGTGTCAGCAAACAGATCATCCACGAATTCAAGCCCGGCCCCGCAGTCTTGCACATGGAGTTCACGCCGCGCGGGCATGAAGTCTGGATCAGCGTGCGCGACGCCAACAAGGTCATGGTCTACGACACGCACAGTTTTGAAAAACTGCGCGAGATCGACGCCGACAGCCCGTCTGGCATCTTCTTCACCGCCCGTGCGCACAGAACGGGGCTGTAAACGATGCGACATATCACGGACCCGATCGACCGTCGCCTGCTGGACGAATTTCAGCGCGACTTCCCGATCACCGAGAGACCGTTCCAGATGCTGGGTAACGCACTCGGGCTGGACGAAGCAGAAGTCATTCATCGCTTGTCCCGGATGCGCGCCACGGGCCGTATTACACGGGTTGGCGCCACCATCACACCCGGCGCGGTGACGGCCAGCACGCTGGCTGCCGTGGCGGCTCCGGAAGATCGGTTGGAGGAGGTTGCCGCCCTGATCGATGCCGAACCCGGCGTGAATCACAATTATCAACGCGAAGACGCGTGGAACCTGTGGTTTGTTGCGACCGGACCGGACCGCACGCATGTCAACGATACTCTGGCGCGGATCAGTCGATCCACCGGATTGCAGGTGCTGGACCTGCGGCTGGTACGCCCTTTCAACGTGGATCTTGGTTTTCGCATGACTGGCGGAGTCAAAAACGTACCTACGGCGCGAAAGGTCGATGCATCCGTCATGCGCGAGGGCGATCGCTGCCTGCTACAGTCTCTGAGTTCCGGGCTGTCTTTGGTCTCAGAACCCTATGCCGCTCTGGCTCGTTCGCTGAAACGGGATGTGACCGACGTGATGGAGCGGGTCGAAGCCCTGCATGCCGCCGGAATAATCTCGCGACTCGGCGTCATTGTGCGTCACCGGGCGCTTGGCTGGTCGGCCAATGCGATGGTGGTCTGGGACCTGCCGGCAGAACAGATTGAAACCGCCGGTCCGGCTTTGGCCGCCTTCCCGGGGGTGACCCTGTGTTATGAGCGTAATCCGGTTCCCGATGTCTGGCCATATCGCCTGTATTCCATGATCCACGCCCGTACACGCAATGAGGCTTTGGATGTTCTGGCGGGTGCGATTGCATTGCCCGAATTGGCCGGCGCACGGAACAAGGTCCTGTTCTCAACCCGCTGTTTCAAACAGACCGGCGCGCTGATTCAGGCAAAGGAGGTCGCCGCATGACGCTGGACCAAACGGATCGAGCGATCCTGAATCGTATGCAAGAGGATCTGCCGCTTACTTCGCGCCCTTACGCAACCGTCGCCACAGAGCTTGGCCTGTCCGAGGCGGAATTGCTGTCGCGTCTGAGCCGCATGAAAAATGACCGCGTCATCACGCGGTTCGGTCCGTTTTTCGACGCCGCGGCCATGGGTGGGGCTTTCTGCCTTTGCGCAATGGCCGTTCCAGACGAAGAATTCGAAACCGTCCTGACCAAAGTCAATGCACATCCCGAGGTGGCACATAATTATGAACGCACGCATCGGCTGAACATGTGGTTCGTGCTGGCCACCGAAACGCCCGAGGGGATCGAGGCCACCGCCGATGCCATCGAACGGGAAACGGGGATCCGTGTTCTCCGTTTCCCCAAACTTCAGGAATTTTTCATCGGCTTCCGGGTGGCGGCATGATCGACGCAACAGACAGACAGATTATCGAGTCGCTCCAGGGTGGACTGCCCTTGGTGGTCGCGCCCTATGCGCAGGTCGCTGCCGATCTGGGCCTGAGCGAGGCCACCCTGCTGGACCGGCTGGCCGCGCTGAAGGCGCGCGGGGTGATCCGACGGATCGCGGCAGCCCCCAACCATTACAAGCTGGGCATGACGTCGAACGGCATGACCGTCTGGGACGTGCAGGATGACCTGATCACCGAACTGGGCGCTCATATCGGGGCACTGCCTTTCGTCACCCATTGCTATGAACGGCCCCGCGCCCTGCCCGACTGGCCCTACAACCTGTTCGCCATGGTCCACGGCAGCTCGCGCGATGAGGTCGAAGACAAACGCGGGCAGATTGCCGCGATTCTGGGATCGGCCTGCTGCGGCAGCGACATCCTCTATTCCACGCGCATCCTGAAAAAGACCGGGCTGCGCCTGAAACAGAAAGGCTGAAACATGTTCCGCCTGACCGAATACATGCATCAGCTGGTCAAGCCGACTCCGGTGCGCAAACGGCGCCCCGGTCCGGTAAAGCCGGTTGTGATCTGGAACCTGACGCGGCGCTGCAACCTGAGGTGCCGCCATTGCTACACCGTCTCGGCGGATGTCGCGTTCCCAGGTGAGCTCAGCCATGAGCAAGCCATGGTAACCCTTGAGGATCTGGGCCAGTTTCGCGTCCCGGCCCTGATCCTCTCGGGTGGGGAACCGCTGGACCGGTTCGATTTCTTCGACATCGCAAAACGCGCCCGTGATCTGGTGCCAATGCTGGCCTTGTCGACCAACGGGACCCGGATTTACGACGAAACCGCCGATATGATCGCGGATGTGGGCTTCAACTATGTCGGCATTTCGCTGGACGGGATCGGAGCGACGAATGACTGGTTTCGCGGCGTCGAGGGCGCTTTTGCGGACGCCCTGCGCGGCGTGCGAGAGTGTAAAAAGCGCGGCATCAAGGTTGGCCTGCGGTTCTGCCTGACCGAAGGCACGCAACATCACTTGCCTGACTTGCTGAGCCTTTGTGATGATGAAGGTGTCGACAAATTCTACCTGTCGCATCTTGTCTATGCGGGGCGCGGCGACAAGAACCGGGGCGAAGATGCCGCGCATCAGCGCACGCGCAAAGGCCTGGATCTGTTGCTGGAACGCGCCTGGGAAGCCGCATCGGGCGGCCGTCCGCTGGATATCGTGACCGGGAACAACGACGCTGATGCCGGATATTTCCTGAACTGGATTCGCACGCATTTCGACGCCGAAAAGGCTGCACATGTGCGCGCGCACCTGGCTGCGTGGGGTGGAAACTCAAGTGGCTTGGGCGTTGCCAATATCGACAATCTCGGCCGGGTCCATCCGGACACTTACTGGTCTGACTACACGGTGGGCAACGTAAAGACCAAATCGTTTTCCGAACTCTGGACCGGCGATGATCCGATGCTTGCCATGCTCCGCACCCGCCCACGCCCGCTGAAGGGGCGCTGCGGAGCCTGCGAACTCAAGGACGTGTGCGGCGGCAATACCCGCATCCGCGCCCTGCAATTGACCGGTGATCCGTGGGCCGAGGATCCGGCCTGTTACCTGTCCAACCAGGAAATCGGTGTGGATGACGCAGGGGAACGCCTTCAGGTCACACCGTTTCGGGGGAAAAGCCATGATCCGGCGCATCAGTTCTTTTAAGACACTCACATTCGGTACGTTGTGCTCGGTGTTGCTGGCGGGCACCGCCTGGGCGGATGCCCAATCGGATTACGCTGAACATTGCGCCTCATGCCACGGCGAGAACCGTCTGGGCGGGGTTGGCCCCGCGCTGATCCCTGAAACGCTCAAACGCATGCGGGGTCCCCGGGTCGCTGCGGTAATCGCGGAAGGGCGCGCGGCGACACAAATGCCGGCCTTCTCGCACGAGCTGGATGCTCTGCAAATCGAAGAGCTGGCCGGTTGGTTGAAATCGCCGTTGGAATCCGACCCCGAATGGGGCGAGGCCCAGATATTGGCCAGCCGGACGCTGGACGAGGAATATGTGCCGGTGGATGCGCCCGTCTGGGACAGCGACCCGATGAACATCACCTTGGTTGTGGAAACCGGCGATCACCATGTCAGCGTTCTGGACGGCGACACGTTCGAGGTTTTGGACCGGTTCGAAACCCCCTTCGCCGTGCATGGCGGCCCCAAGTTCAGCCCGGATGGGCGGTATGTCTTCATCATGTCGCGCGATGGCTGGGTCCAGAAGTACGACATTTGGGCGCTGAAACAGGTGGGCCGCGTGCGTGCCGGCCTGAACAGCCGCAACATCGCCATGTCGGGCGATGGCAAATGGGTGGCCGTGGCGAACTACCTGCCCAACAGCCTGACGGTGTTGTCCACCGAAGACCTTTCCGTCGCAAAGGTCATCGAGGTCAAAAGCAAGAAGGGCCTGCCCAGCCGCGTCTCTGCGGTCTACCAGGCCCCTCCGCGGGAAAGCTTTGTTCTGGCGCTGAAGGATGTGCCCGAGATTTGGGAAGTGTTCTACGGCGCCAATCCCCCGCAATCCGGGCTTGGTCATGATTTCCGCATCGAAGGCCAGTTCAAGAACCCTGATCCATTCCCTGTGCGCAAGATCACCACAGCTGATTATCTGGACGACTTCTTTTTCGACCAGAGTTATGAATATGTCATGGGGGCGTCCCGCGATGGCAAGGGCGGGCAAGTGATTGATCTGGTGATCGGGCACAAGGTGGCCGATCTGGATTTGCCCGGAATGCCGCATCTGGGCTCGGGGATCACATGGAAACACGGCGATACGACCGTGATGGCCACGCCGCACCTGACAGACGGCGCCGTGTCGGTGATCGACATGGAAAGCTGGGAAACCGTCAAACGGATCAAGACCGAAGGGCCCGGGTTCTTCATGCGCAGCCATGAGAATTCGCCTTATGTCTGGGCCGATGTTTTCTTTGGCCCCAACAAGGACGCGATGCACGTCATCGACAAGCAAAGCCTTGAAATCGTAAAGACCCTGCGCCCTGCACCGGGCAAGACCGTGGCCCATGTCGAGTTCACCAGAGATGGCAGCCACGCGCTGGTTTCAATCTGGGAAGATGACGGCGCGGTGATCGTCTATGACGCGCAGACGCTGGAGGAAATCCGCCGCCTGCCGATGCGCAAACCTTCGGGGAAATACAATGTCTGGAACAAGATCACCTTCTCGGAAGGAACCAGCCACTGAGGGGAAATGGCCAGTTTGGAAACTGGCCATTCTGCTGTATCCGGCCACGGCGTTGACCGTGGCCATCAACCTGTTTTTGCTCGGGCTTATCCTGCACAGCGTCGGGTTCGGCGCAATCGAACCGGTGCCTGCAATCCTCTGGTCGATTCCACTGGGTATTCCTGCGGCATGGCTGGCCGGTCGGTGGCTGCGTGGATTGATGGATGAGGCCGACGGGTAGGTGCAAATTTTCAGGCACCTGACCTAAGTCAAGTTTCTGCCTGAAAGAATCCCCTAAGTTTCAGAAAAGAACGCCGAGCTGGATTCTCAATGCCTACCGTCCGCCCCCCGCATAGCCTGTTTGATCGCGTGTCCCGCGCGGTGTGCGGTTTGGTGGGTATTTTCCTGTTGCTTTTGCAGATGCTTGGCCCGGTGCTGGCGAGTCCCGGGGACAGCATGTGGATCGAGATCTGCTCGGAGGCAGGGGCGGTCTGGGTTGAAGTGGACCTTGAGGAAGGCACTGATGACCCGACCGCGCCTTGCCCGAAATGCGCCGATTGCGCGCTGTGCGCGGTGACAACGGCAGCCCCGCTGCCGGATCTGCCGCTGCTGATGCAATCCGAAAATGTACGGACAGTACCCGCTGCAATCGGGGATCTGTGCATTTTGTACAACTCAAGGCGACTGTGGCCCGAAACCCGAGGCCCCCCGTTCGCGACCCAAGAAGAATCTGAACGCGCCCTGCGCGCGTCCGTGGCGTCCACCCTAGCAACCGGAGGTGCGCCGTGGTCGTAAGTCGCGCAATCCATTTCCTGCTGGCTTTCACTCTGTCCTGCCTGATGGCGATCAGCGCCCATGCCGACAGCCTGGCCAGTTTCCTGCCCGACATCGAACCTGCCGATCTGGCCCCCGGCGCCGATGCCTTTGGCCCGGTGCGCGATGACGTCAAGGTCGCCCCCGTCCTGAAGGGCGGCGAGATCATTGCCTGGGCATTCCTGACCTCGGACTTTGTTGGCACGACGGGTTATTCCGGCAAACCGATCCACGTCGTTGCCGCCATCGACAACGACGCGGTGTTGACCGGAGTGCAACTGGTCAAGCACTCGGAACCCATCGTGCTGATCGGCATCCCCAATTCCCGCATGGTTGAATTGACCGAAGGCTATGCGGGCCTTGACCTTAAGGTTGAAGCCGAAACCGGGGGTGAGGGGCACGACCTCGACATCATCTCGGGCGCGACGGTCACGATCATGGTGATCGACGACAGCCTTGTGCGTGGCGGTATCAAGGTGGCGCGTGCATTGGGTCTGGGCGGCCTGTCACCGTTGCAGGCCGACGGGCCAAAGCGCGAAGTCGATATGGCGCAGAATGCGGTCCATGACTGGTCAACCCTTTCGGGCGACGGCTCGATCCGTCGGCTGACGCTGGATGTCGGGCAGGTCAATGCCGCCTTCGAGGCCACCGGAGACCAGCGCGCGATCAAGCGGCCCGAACCGGGTGAACCGGATGACACGTTCATCGACATGCATATGGCGCTTGTCTCGGTTCCGTCGATCGGCAAGTCACTGCTGGGCGACGCCGAGTACCAGAACCTTGTGAACTGGTTGGACGAGGGCGAACAGGCCATTCTGGTGCTGGGGCGCGGTGCCTACAGTTTCAAGGGGTCAGGCTATGTACGCGGCGGAATTTTCGATCGGATCCAGTTGATCCAGGGCGACATCTCGGTCCGGTTCTTCGACAAACAGCAAGTACGCCTTGGCAAGGTTGCAGCCCCGGATGCGCCCAGTTTCACAGAGCTGGACATCTTCAAGATCCCCGCCGATGCCGAGTTCGACCCGACCGAGCCGTTCCGCCTGCAACTGCTGGTACAGCGTGCCGTGGGTGCCGTTGAGAAAACCTTTCTGACATTCGATCTGGGTTACAAACTGCCCGACCGTTACCTGCTGCCCGTCGCAGCCTCTAAGGTTGTCGAGGATGCGACCGGCGAAGCCGCCGCCAAGGCTGCCCTGTGGCAGCGCATCTGGAAGGATCGCACTGTTGAAATCGCCGTTCTCGGCGTCATGCTGCTGGTCCTGACCGCGACGTTCTTCTTCCAGTTCCACGCGACGATGAATGCGCGGGTCTTCTACTGGTTCCGCATCGGTTACCTGACAATGACCCTGTTCTTCATCGGCTGGTACGCCAACGCGCAGCTGAGCGTGGTGAACCTGATGGCACTGGCAGGCAGCCTGCGCACAGGATTCTCGTGGGATGCGTTCCTGCTGGACCCGCTGGTGTTCATTCAATGGTTCGCCGTCGCCGCCGCGCTGTTGTTCTGGGGTCGCGGGGCCTATTGCGGATGGCTGTGTCCGTTCGGCGCGTTGCAGGAATTGACCAACAAGATCGCGCGGGCGTTCAAAGTGCCGCAATGGACTTTGCCCTGGGGTCTGAACGAACGCTTGTGGCCCGCGAAATACATGATCTTTCTGGGTCTTTTTGGCCTGAGTTTCGTATCGATCCCGCTGGCCGAGAAATATGCCGAGGTCGAGCCGTTCAAAACGGCGATCATTCTGAAATTCATGCGCGATTGGCCTTTCGTGGTCTTTGCGCTGGCCCTGCTGGGGATCGGGCTGTTTATTGAACGGTTCTATTGCCGCTATCTCTGCCCGCTGGGCGGCGCACTGGCGATCCCTGCCCGAATTCGCATGTTCGACTGGCTGCGCCGCTACAAGGATTGCGGCACGCCCTGTCAGACCTGCGCCAATGAATGCCCCGTTCAGGCGATCCACCCCACCGGTGAGATAAATCCGAACGAGTGCGTCACCTGCCTGCATTGTCAGGTGCTCTACCAGTCCGAGGACAAATGTCCTGTCGTTATCCGCCAGCTGAAACGGCGGGCCAAGACAGGGTCGGTCCAGATGAAGACCCCACTCGGACAACCACCGGCGAACCATCCGAACGCCAAACCGCAATCCGTTTCCTAAAAGGAGGAACGAACATGTCGGAACATGACAACAAACTAACCGTCACACGCCGTGGGATGCTGGGTGCAACAGCAACCGGTGCCGTGCTGGCCGGGACCGGTCTGGGCTCGACCCTGATGACCGCGAAGCAGGCGAGCGCCGCGGCCAATGCCAATCTCGAACCGGGCGAACTGGACGAGTATTACGGTTTCTGGTCCTCGGGTCAGACCGGCGAGCTGCGCATTCTGGGCTTCCCATCCATGCGCGAGCTGATGCGGGTGCCGGTGTTCAACCGCTGCTCGGCCACGGGCTGGGGTCAGACCAACGAGTCACTGAAGATCATGACCGAAGGGTTGCTGCCTGAAACCAAGGAGTTTCTCGCCAAGCGCGGCATGAAAACCTATGACAACGGCGACCTTCACCACCCGCACATGTCGTTCACCGACGGCACCTATGACGGCCGCTATCTGTTCATGAACGACAAGGCCAACACCCGCGTCGCGCGTGTCCGCTGTGACGTGATGAAATGCGACAAGATCACCGAGATCCCGAACGCCAAGGCGATCCACGGTCTGCGTCCGCAGAAATTCCCGCGCACCGGCTATGTCTTTGCCAATGGTGAAGATGAAACACCGCTGGTCAACGATGGCAGCGTGCTGGACGATCCGTCGCAATACGTGAACATCTTCACCGCGCTGGACGGCGATACCATGGAAGTGGCGTGGCAGGTGATCGTGTCGGGCAACCTCGACAACACCGACTGCGACTATCAGGGCAAATACGCCTTCTCGACCTCGTACAACTCGGAAATGGGAATGAACCTGGCCGAGATGACCGAGAACGAGCTGGACCACGTCGTCGTCTTCAACATCGCCGAGATCGAAAAAGGTATCGAAGCCGGCGATTATCAGGAGTTGAAAGGCGTCAAGGTTCTGGACGGGCGCAAAGGGCAGAACAAGAAATACACCCGTTACATCCCGATCCCGAACTCTCCGCACGGCATCAACACCGCGCCAGACGGCAAGCACGTCTGCATCAACGGGAAGCTGTCGCCAACCGTCTCGATCATGGACGTCACCAAGCTGGACGCCCTGTTCGAAAGCGACGCCGACCCGCGGTCCTGCATCGTAGGTGAACCGCAGTTGGGCCTTGGCCCGCTTCACACCGCCTATGATGGTCAGGGCAACGCCTTCACCACGCTGTTCCTGGACAGCCAGATCGTGAAGTGGAACATCGACAAGGCCATCCGCGCCTACAATGGCGAGGACGTGGACCCGATCATCTCGAAGGTTGACGTGCATTATCAGCCGGGTCACAACTCGACTTCCATGGGTGAGACCAAGGATGCCGACGGCAAGTGGCTGATTTCGATGAACAAGTTCTCGAAAGACCGCTTCCTGAACGTGGGTCCTCTTAAACCCGAGAACGAACAGCTGATCGACATTTCGTCGGATGAGATGAAAGTGGTGCACGACGGCCCGACCTTTGCCGAGCCGCACGACTCGATCATCGTTCGCAGCGACATCGTGAACCCGGTCAACGTCTGGGATCGCAACGACGTTACCTGGGAAGACGCCCGCAAACAGGCCGAAGCCGATGGTATCGATCTGGAAGAAGGTGCGGAAGAACCGATCCGGGACGGCAACAAGGTGCGGGTCTACATGACCTCGCAGGCGCCGACCTTCAGCCTTGAGAAGTTCACCGTCAAACAGGGCGACGAGGTCACGGTTTACATCACCAACCTGGATGATGTGGACGACGTGACCCACGGCTTCTGCCTGGGCAACTACGGAATCGCGATGGAAGTCGCACCGATGGCAACCGCCTCGGTCACCTTCACCGCCGACCGTCCGGGCGTGCACTGGTTCTATTGCCAGTGGTTCTGCCATGCGCTGCACATGGAAATGCGCGGCCGGATGCTGGTCGAACCGCAAGGAGCCTGACCCATGCGCTGGCCCCTGCTCATACCGCTCCTGCTCGGCTCGCCCCTTTGGGCGGCGGACTGGGATGTGCCCAACCGGGCGGGGGCCATCAATGAAATACTGGCTCAGGCGGCGGACGGAGATACCCTCCGCCTGAGCCCCGGTTTTTATGCCGAGCATCTGGTTCTGGACCGGCCCGTCACCATCGACGGGCTGGGACAGGCCACCATTGACGGGCAAGGCACCGGCAGCGTCATCACCGTAACCGGCCCGGGCGTGACCGTGCGCGGCCTGACAGTGATCGGCTCGGGCTCAAGCCATGACGGGATCGACAGTGGCATCCAGCTGACCAAGACGGCCCGCGCGCCGGTGATCGAAGGCAATGTACTGCTGGGCAATCTTTACGGCATCGACATTCATGGTGCCAAGGACAGCATCGTGCGTGGCAACCGGATCGAAGGGCGTCAGGACCAGCGGATGAATGACCGTGGCAATGGCGTTTATGTCTGGAATGCACCCGGTGCGCGGGTTGAGGACAATGATATCCGCTATGGGCGCGACGGAATCTTTGTGAACTCGTCCAAGAAGAATACCTTTACCGGCAACCTGTTCCGCGATCTGCGCTTTGCCGTGCATTACATGTATGCCGATAATTCGGTGGTCAGCGACAATGTCTCGATCGGCAACGATCTGGGCTATGCGGTGATGTTCACGACCAATGTGAAGGTCGCAGACAACGTTTCGATCGGTGACCGTGAACATGGCGTGATGCTGAACTATGCCAACAAGAGTCAGATCACCGGTAACGTGGTGATCGGTGCCAAGGAAAAGTGCACCTTCCTTTATAACTCCAACAAGAACGAATTCACCTACAACTGGTTCCAGGGATGCGGCATCGGCATCCACTTTACCGCCGGTAGCGAACGCAACCGCATCGTTGGCAATTCCTTCATCGGGAACCGGACACAGGTGAAATACGTCTCGACCAAATGGGTCGAGTGGTCCGAAGACGGGCGCGGCAACTACTGGTCCGATTTTGCCGCCTATGACGTGGATGGCAACGGCATCGCCGATGCCCCGTATCGGCCAAACGACTCGATGGACCATGTGCTGTGGACCCAACCCGCAGCCAAATTACTGCTCGGCTCCCCCGCCGTGCAACTGGTGCGCTGGTCGCAATCCGCCTTCCCGGCCCTGTTGCCGGGCGGCGTGATGGACAGCAACCCATTGATGCAAGCCCCTGAACCCCCAGCTATGAAAAAGGTGCCTCATGACGGATAAGGCCCTGTCAATCGACCATGTTCTCAAGGACCGAGGAAAAACCCGCGTTCTTGACGATATCACCCTGTCTCTTGCCCCCGGCCAGCGCGTTGCGCTGCTGGGCCATAACGGCGCGGGCAAGTCGACCCTGATCAAATCCATCCTCGGCCTGACGCCGATCCATGGCGGAGCCATTCGGATCGGAGACGCCACCCCCGGTAGTGCTCAGGCCCGGCGCGAAACAGCGTATCTGCCCGAAGCGGTGTCGTTTCATCCCGCGCTAACCGGGCGTGAGCAGTTGACCCTGTTTGCGCAGCTTTCAGGCGCAAAAGCCGATGTGTCCGGCCTGCTGAATCGTGTCGGCCTGAGTGACGCTTTGGACCGTCGGATCGGAACCTATTCCAAAGGCATGCGGCAACGTCTGGGACTGGCGCAGGTGTTGCTGGGCCAACCGAAAGTAGCCTTGCTGGATGAGCCGACGAGCGGATTGGACCCGATTTCTCGGCAGGACCTGTACGCCATCATCGACGAACTGGCTGCCCAAGGCACCGCCGTTCTGATTGCCTCACACGCGCTGACCGAGGTCGAGGCCCGCACCGACCGGATCGCCATCATGCGCAAGGGTCGGATGGTCGCCGACGACACCCTGAACAATCTGTCGGCTCTGGCCGGTCTACCGATCCACCTGAAGGTACGCGCCAGCGCCAATCCAGATGTGCTGGCCGCTGAACTGGGCGGCAGCCGGATCAATGGGGCATCTGTTGAATTGCTCTGCTCACCCGAAGACAAAATGGAGGCCCTGCGCCGGATCGCCGGGTTGGGCGATGCGGTGGCGGATGTGGAAATGACCCCGCCCAAGCTGGAAGACCTCTATCGCCACTACGCACAGGAGGATTTGCAATGACCCGCTTCCTCGCCATCACCCGCACAGAAATGCTGATCTTGCGCCGCAACCGCTGGCTGCTGGTCGCCACGCTGATCATGGTGCTGTTCGCCTTGGCGCTGACCTTTGCAGGCAGTGCGCCAACCGGAACGCTGGGCGTTGACATGCTGACCGTTTCGGTTGCGTCGATGACCACGCTGTCGGTTTACCTCGCGCCCCTTCTGGCGCTGATGATCTCGTTCGACGCCATCGCCGGAGACGTGGACCGGGGCAGCCTGTCGCTGTTGCTGTCTTATCCGGCCGGACGCGGAGAAATCCTGTTGGGCAAGTTCACTGCCCATCTGGCCGCTCTCGCTTTTGCCATGACGGTCGGTTTCGGCACCGCGGGCGCGGTGGCCGCGTTCTTTGGCGGGGCCGGACCGGAAAGCCTGATGGCACTGGTGCGCCTGATCCTCACCTCGATCCTGTTGGGCGCCGTGTTTCTGGCGCTGGGATACCTGCTGTCCGCTTTGGCAAAGGGGGCCACGGCGGCGGCGGGGATGTCGGCCGGGCTCTGGCTGGTTTTTGTCGTCCTCTATGATCTGGGCCTGTTGGGGGCCGTCGTCATGGACAAGGGCGGCAGCTTCACCCAATCCGTCTTTCCCTGGGTGATGGTCGCCAACCCGGCCGACGCATTCCGTCTGTGGAACATCGCCGCGACGGAAGGCGTGGCCATGGCATCCGGCATGAGCGGGGCGGCACAGGCCTTGCCCGTCTGGGCCGCGCCTGCATCGCTGCTGATCTGGCCGGTGATCGGCTTTGCCCTGGCGCGGCTGGCATTCCGGAGGGTCGAGCCATGAAGCGTCTCGCCTTGATCGCGCTGGTCGCGTTGGCAGCCTGCAAGGAAGACCTGGCCGAGGCCCCCGATCCGGTGGATCTGACCCCGGACGCGCTGAGCTATTTCTGCCAGATGAACATCGCCGAACATGGCGGCCCCAAGGGGCAGATCCATCTGGAAGGATATCCCGCACCGTTGTTTTTTGCGCAAGTGCGCGACATGGTGGCATACCTCAAAAGCCCTGAACGTGATGCCGACATCACAGCCGTCTATGTCAGCGACATGGGTATTGCGCCAAGCTGGCGGCAGCCGGGTATCTCGAACTGGATCGCCGCGGATGGCGCAACCTTTGTTGTCGGCGCCAATGTGGCAGGTGGCATGGGTGCGCGCGAAGTGGTGCCTTTTGCCGATCCTGCCGATGCACAGGCATTCATTGAGATTTACGGCGGAACGGCACTGGGCCTGCCGGACATTCCGGACACCGAAGTGCTTGGCCCTGTCGATCTTGAACTGTCGTTGGAGACCCCCGTATGACCGCCTTGTCGCGCCGCCGATTTCTGATCATCTCAGCCGCTTGTGCTGCGGCCACACCACTTGCGGCCTCGGACGCGCGCTGGCACGGGACCGCGCTGGGTGCCACCGCCAGCCTGCGCCTTGTGGGTCTGACGGACGCCGAAGCTGCACCCATCATGGCCGCCATGGAGACCGAGATTGCCCGGCTGGAAGACATCTTCAGCCTGTATCGTCCGCAATCGCAGCTCAGCCGGTTGAACCGCGATGGTGTGCTGACGGCGCCCGCTCCTGAATTGTTGAAGGTGCTAAGCCTCAGCACAGCGCTGCATCAGGCATCGGGTGGCGCATTTGATCCAAGCATTCAACCCGTGTGGGCGGCATTGGCTGCGGGCGCGCGCCCGGACGATCTAATTGAAGTTCAACAGGCAATAGGCTGGGAAAAGGTAATTTTCGACGCCTCGGCCATTCGCCTTCCGCTGCCCGGAAAATCGGCGCTGACGTTGAACGGTATAGCGCAGGGCGCGATCACCGACCGGATCGCCGACCTGCTGCGTGCTTATGGTCTGCGTGATGTTCTGGTCAATATGGGAGAGGTTGCCGCCCTGGGTGCGCCTGGTGACGGTGCGCCATGGAAAGTTGGATTGGCGGCGCCGGACCAAACGGTTCTGAAGCGGATTGAATTGAGCGATCGGGCAGTGGCGACATCTTCAACGCTGGCGACTCAGCTCGGCCAAGGCGTCGGGCACATCATTACCTTGGATGGGCCTTCAAACCACGACAGGACCGTTTCGGTTTCTTCCCCGAAAGCGGCAATTGCGGATGGGTTGTCCACTGCGCTTTGCGCGGCATCCGCCGACAGAGCCAAAGAGATCCTAGCGTTCTTCCCCGACGCCCGTATCGAATTAAACGTTTAATGAAGAATTACAAATCTCAGACTGAACAAAAAAAATCCGAAAAAGTATGATATAGGTCAATTCGTGCGCTGCTGAAGGCAGCTAGGAAGTAAGGACGCGAACCTATCAATCCAATTTCGAGTCGCCAGCTATGAGCCAGATGACCAGCAGACGCGCTTTTCTAAGCGCGCGTGTCCTGCGGGAGGACCCAGATACGATCCGTCCGCCGGGGGCAGTAGCAACTGGCTTCAGCGATCTATGCACACGTTGCGAAGACTGCGCCGCGGCTTGTCCTGAAGACATCATCACATTCGACGATGCCGGTTTCCCCGTTCTGGACCTGTCCGCAGGCGGTTGCACCTTGTGTGGTGACTGCGCCGACGTTTGTCCGACCCCGGCGTTGCTGACCGAACGTGTTGCCGAATGGCCATGGCGCGCACGAATCGATGACACAAGCTGCCTGTCGACCAACGGCGTAAGCTGCCGCCTGTGTCAGGACAATTGTGAACAGGATGCCATCCGCTTTCGCCTGCAACTGGGCGGACGCGCGGAACCGGCGCTTGAAACAGAAACCTGCATCGGTTGCGGTAGTTGTTCCGCCGCCTGCCCCGCCGGGGCGATCGTGATGCACCGCCCCGTCCCACACCACCCGGAGGTGACCCAATGAACATCTGTGGCTGTCTGGTCCACATCGCCCCCGATTACACCGATGCCGCACGCGCGGCGATGGCCGAAACTCAGGGCGTCGAGCTTCATGCCGAAGCCGAGGACGGCCGTTTTGTAGTTGTTGTCGAGGATACGGCCGACAGGCTGGCCTCGGACACCATCATGGATCTGCACCAGATCCCCGGAGTGATCTCACTGTCACTGACTTATCACCATTTCGAAGATCTCGCGGAGACGGCTCCGCGTCCTGATGCTCCAAGCCAACCGTCCAGCAGGAGGCCCATGCAATGACCATCTCTGAATCCCGTCGTACATTTCTGAAAGCGTCCGCAGCGGCAGCCACTGCCTCGGCTGCGGGCATTCCCATGGCCGCAGGTCAGGCCAACGCTCAGGTCGGCGCGCCCGATATTCGCTGGGACAAGGCTGCCTGCCGGTTCTGCGGTACAGGCTGTTCGGTTCTGGTGGGCACCAAAGAGGGTCGAGTGGTGGCCACGCAAGGTGACCCCGACGCACCGGTGAACAGGGGCCTGAACTGTATCAAGGGCTATTTCCTGTCCAAGATCATGTACGGCAAAGACCGCCTGACCACACCGCTTTTGCGCAAGACCAACGGTCAGTATGACAAGAATGGCGAGTTTGAACCGGTCAGCTGGGATGAAGCCTTTGATGTGATGGCCGCTAAATGGAAAGAGGCCCTTGCCAAGAAGGGCCCGACCAGCGTGGGGATGTTTGGTTCGGGGCAGTGGACGGTCTGGGAAGGCTATGCCGCCGCGAAGATGATGAAGGCCGGGTTCCGGTCGAACAACATTGATCCCAATGCGCGTCACTGCATGGCCTCGGCCGTGGTTGGTTTCATGCGCACTTTCGGCATTGATGAACCGATGGGGTGCTATGACGACCTTGAGCACGCCGATACCTTCGTGCTGTGGGGATCGAACATGGCCGAGATGCACCCGATCCTGTGGTCGCGCCTGACCGACACCCGCCTGACGAAGCCGGGTTGCGAAGTGCATGTGCTGTCGACTTTCGAGCACCGCTCGTTCGAGCTGGCCGATAATGGCATGGTCTTTGCACCGCAAACCGATCTGGCGATCCTGAACTATATTGCGAACTACATCATCCAGAATGGCGCGGTGAACGAAGAGTTCGTCAAGAACCACGTCAACATCACCAAGACCGCCACCGATATCGGTTACGGCCTGCGGGACAACAACCCCCTGCAACAAGAGGCTGAAAACCCGAACTCGGGCAAGTTGGAGCCGATCAGCTTCGAGGAATATGCCGAAGCCGTTTCGAAATACACGCTGGAATACACCTCGGAACTGTCCGGTGTTCCGGCGGACAAGCTGGAGCGTCTGGCCCAGCAATATGCCGATCCGAACCGCAAGGTGATGAGCCTGTGGACCATGGGCTTCAACCAGCATACCCGTGGGTCGTGGGTGAACTCGCTGATGTATAACGTGCACCTGCTGGTGGGCAAGATTTCGGAACCCGGCAACTCGCCCTTCTCGCTGACCGGTCAACCGTCGGCCTGCGGTACGGCGCGCGAGGTTGGTACCTTTGCCCACCGCTTGCCCGCCGACATGGTGGTGATGAACGACAAGCACCGCGAGATCTGCGAAACCGCATGGAACGTGCCCGCTGGCACCATTCCTGACAAGCCCGGTTTCCACGCCGTGCTGCAACACCGCAAGCTGAAGGATGGTGATCTGAACGCCTATTGGGTTCAGTGCACCAACAACATGCAGGCTGCGCCAAACATTAATGAGGAAGGCTATCCCGGCTATCGCAACCCGGAAAACTTCATCACTGTTTCAGACCCCTACCCGACGGTCACTGCGGTTTCCGCCGACCTGATCCTGCCCACCGCCATGTGGGTCGAGAAGGAAGGCGCCTATGGCAACGCCGAACGCCGCACCCAGTTCTGGCGGCAGCAGGTCAAGGCACCGGGCGAGGCCAAATCGGACCTGTGGCAGGTGATGGAGTTCTCGAAACGCTTCACCGTCGAAGAGGTCTGGGGCGAAGAATTGCTGGCCGCCATGCCCGAGCATCGTGGCAAGACCATGTATGACGTCCTGTTTGCCAATGGCAGCGTCGACAAGTTTCCGCTGTCGGAAACTGCCGAGGGCTTTGACAATGACGAATCCGAGCATTTCGGCTTTTACGTGCAGAAAGGTCTGTTCGAAGAGTACGCCAACTTCGGGCGCGGCCATGCGCATGATCTGGCACCATTCGAAACCTACCACCAGGCCCGCGGTCTGCGCTGGCCGGTCGTGGATGGCAAGGAAACGCTTTATCGTTTCCGCGAAGGCTATGACCCCTACGTGTCCGAAGGTGCTGGCGTGGAATTCTATGGCCACAAGGATGGCAAGGCCAAAATCATCTTTGCGCCCTATGAACCTGCCGCAGAAGAGCCGGATGCGGAATTCGATCTTTGGCTGTGCACCGGTCGCGTGCTGGAACACTGGCATTCAGGGTCGATGACACGCCGGGTACCGGAACTGCACCGCGCCTATCCAAACGCTGTCGTCTACATGCACCCGCAGGACGCCAAGGATCGGGGTCTGCGCCGGGGTCAGGAGATTGTTCTGTCGACCCGCCGGGGCGAGGTCACCAGCCGTGTTGAAACACGGGGTCGGAACAAGGTGCCGCGCGGTCTGGTCTTTATGCCGTGGTTCGATGAGCACCAGCTGACCAACAAGCTGACGCTGGACGCAACCTGCCCGCTGTCGAAAGAGACCGACTTCAAGAAGTGCGCCTGCAAGGTTGAGCGCGCGTAACCAGCAAGGATCATACGGGTCGTTCCCATGTCTCTTGTCGATAAACCCCTTTCGCCGCAGCGGCGCCGGTTCCTGCAGGACTCGGCGCGGGCGGCGGGCGGCTGCGTGGTCGCCGGATCGTTGCTGGCCTATCTGGCCCGCGACGCCCGCGCCCTGCCCGCCGATGCATTGCGCCCGCCCGGCGCATTGCCCGAGAAGGAGTTCCTGTCGGCCTGCATCCGTTGCGGTTTATGCGTGCGGGACTGCCCGTACGATACCCTGAAACTGGCCGAGCTTGGCTCGGATGCGGTGGCGACGGGAACACCATTCTTCATCGCCCGGGATGTTCCCTGCGAAATGTGCGACGACATTCCGTGTGTCGCCGCATGTCCAACAGGGGCGCTGGACCCCGGGCTGGAGAATATCGACGATGCCGAGATGGGTGTTGCCGTTCTGGTCGATCAGGAAAACTGCCTGAATTTCCTCGGTCTGCGCTGCGACGTCTGCTATCGCGTCTGCCCCGTCATTGACGAGGCGATCACGTTGGAGACGGCGCATAATACCCGGTCGGGTCATCATGCTTTGTTCATTCCCACCGTTCATGCCGACCGCTGCACCGGCTGCGGCATGTGCGAGAAAAGCTGTGTTCTGCCCGAGGCCGCCATCAAGGTGCTGCCTGCCCGACTGGCGCGCGGCAGTTCGGCCGAGCATTACCGCAAGGGTTGGGAGGAAAAAGCCGCCAAAGGCGCGCCGGTGGTCGAGGGGATCATCGATCTGCCGGACCGTTTGCCCGGACCGGGAACCGACAATCTTGCCGCGCCCGGCGGTTTTGCGCCTCAATATGATCTGCCGGGGGTGGGGCAATGAGTACTCGCACGCACATGCCCGTCGGTCAGGAGGCCGTTGAAAGCAAAGGGTGGATCGGGGCGCATCGCTTTTTGCTGATGCGCCGCGCAAGCCAGCTGTTCTTTCTGGTTCTGTTTCTGCTGGGCCCGTGGTTTGGCATCTGGATTGTCGAGGGCAATTTGGCAGGATCACTGACGCTGGGCGTGCTGCCTTTGACCGATCCGTTCATCCTGATGCAAAGCTTGGTTGCAGGTCATTGGCCCGAAGTGACTGCGCTGATCGGCGGGCTGATCGTTCTGGTGGTCTATGCCCTGATTGGTGGCCGTGTCTATTGTTCCTGGGTTTGCCCCATAAACCCGGTGACAGACGCGGCCAACTGGGTGCACCGCAAACTGGACCTGCCGAAAGGCTGGCAACCCAAGCGCGGCACCCGGCTGTGGATTCTGGCAACCGTGCTGCTGGTCTCGGGCCTGAGTGGTGTGATCGCGTGGGAGCTGGTCAACCCGATCACCATGCTGCATCGCGGGCTGGTATTCGGCATGGGCTTTGTCTGGGCCATGATCGCGGCCATCTTCGTGTTTGACGTCTTCGTCTCACGCCATGGCTGGTGCGGCCATCTGTGCCCGGTGGGCGCGTTCTACGGGTTGATCGGGTCGAAAAGCCTGCTGCGGGTCAGTGCCGCCAATCGCACGGCCTGTGATGACTGTATGGATTGCTATGCGGTCTGTCCTGAAAATCAGGTGATCTCACCCGCGCTGAAAGGCAAACCGGGAAGCTCGCCCCTGATGCTGTCACCCGACTGCACAAACTGCGGACGCTGCATCGATGTCTGCGCAGTCGACGTCTTCAACTTTACTCACCGGTTCGACGACCATGTCGTTCAACCTTCCGATCCAGTTGCCGCGCCTGAGCCGCGCGCTGCCAGACCTATCTAGGGGAGTGCCAAGATGAAAAGATCAATCGTTACAGGCGGAATTGCCCTTCTACCCGTAGTTTTGCTGAGCGGATGGGCCTTTGCCCAGTCCGCTCAAGTCGAAACGCTGCGGGGCGCGGACGTAGACGAGCCGATCCCTTTGGATCAGATTCACAAAAATGTCGAAGGACGGATGCAACGTAATTATCGCCAGCAGCCACCGCTGATTCCGCATTCGATCGAGCAATATCAGATTGATGTGCGCACCAATCAGTGCCTGTCCTGCCATGACTGGTCCAAGGCAGGTGAGCGTAACGCGCCGACCCTTTCAATGACACACTATCTGGATCGCGAAGGCCGCGAATTGGATCGCGTCGCCGGGACCCGTTATTTCTGCAACCAATGTCACGTTCCGCAGGCGGACGCGCCGCCGCTTGTTGAAAACGTGTTCCAGCCCTCGACCGGCAACTGATTCAACACAAGATTGAAAGGAGCACCGACATGGCAGACTCCCCCGAAAAACGCGGCTTTCTGGGTCGCCTTTGGAACGCGATCTGGACGCCGGCGGTAATGTTCAGCTCGGGCTTTCTGATCCTTGCCGGATTTCTGGCCGGTATCCTGTTCTGGGGCGGATTTCACTGGACCCTGGAACTGACCAACACCGAAGAGTTCTGCGTCTCGTGTCACACGATGGAAACGAACCTGGGTGAGTATCGCGAGACGATCCACTACAACAACCACTCCGGCGTGCGTGCGATCTGCTCAGACTGCCACGTTCCGGATGAGTGGAACCACAAGATCAAAGCCAAGATCATGGCCGTGAAGGACGTCTATCATGAACTGGTGGGCACCATCAGCACACCCGAGAAATACGAGGATCACCGCCTGGCGATGGCCTCGGCCGTCTGGAAGAAAATGAAAGCGTCTGACAGCCGCGAGTGCCGCAACTGTCACAACTTTGACTACATGGACTTCACCATTCAGGAAACCCGCGCTGCCTCGGAACACCAACGCGCCATCGACAACGGTATGACCTGTATCGATTGCCACCAGGGTATCGCCCACAGCCTGCCACCCAACTATCTGGAAACATACGAAAAGGTTACTGCTGGATTGGAAGATGAAGTTGTGCAGGAGCACGCTGCCGCGGGTGACGACATCCGCGATTTCCTGAACAACAGTTCGAATTGATGTGGGGGCAGAGATGTTAGAGTTACTTGGAACCATCGGTGGCAACGTCCTGAGCTTGCCCGGCATACTCGGTCTGGCGCTAGGCATGATGACCCGCAAGCTGTGGCTGGGCGCGGCATTGGGCGGCGCAGTCGGCGTATTCGAAACGCTGGTTTTCGCAGGCTTCCGGTTTGCGCATGTAGAGCCACTGGAACTGATCATCGCTATTGTGGTCGGCGTCTGTGCAGGCAGCCTCGGCACTGCCATTCGCATCAAGGGCGCAACAGCCTGAAACACAGCCGGTTTCACCGTTTCGGTGGAACCGGCTAGTTACGTCGGGCCGGGCAGTGTCGTCACCAAGTCAATGACTGTCTTCTTGTGATTTCACGCCCGCTATCACCAATTCCGCATCTCCGGGCAAGGACTGGAAGGATGCGGGCAATGTGCGATCGGTGATGAGCACGTCTTTTTCTGTCAACCCGGGCAGGCGCAAAGCCGGGCTGGTCTGGGCCTCGTTGAATTTTGTGGAATCAACCGCCATGAAGGTTTGGTCCGCAATATCAGACATCGCGCGGGCCATATCAGCTTCGCATTGATCATAGACCATGAAGCCCTTGCTGGGATGCGCCAGTGACGCCGACAATATGGCAGTCCGGGCCGAGAACCCTGCAATTACGTCATAGGCGACCCGGTCGAAAGCGGCGCCGTCGTGGTTGCGCAACTGCGTTCCCGCCATGAAGACCCTGTTGCCCTCTTCCATCGACAACGTGGCGGCGATGAAGGCCGAGTTTGTCACCACAGTGAGGTTTTTGCGCGCGCGAAGTGCCTGAGCGATGAAGCCCGAGGTCGACCCCGTGTCGATGGCAATGGCCGAACCGTCCGGTATCCGCGCCGCAACGGCGTCGGCAATCGCGACTTTGGCGGCACGGTTCTGCGCCATGCGGGCCAGAAACGGAGGATCCAGCACATTTTGAGTGCTGACCAATGCACCATGCACCTTGGACAGGCTGCCCTTGGCGACCATCGGCTTCACGATTCGCCTTACGGTCTGGTCCGACACTTTGAGAATGCGCGCCAGCTCCATGACCGAAATTCGCCCATGCAGGTTTACCGTGCTAAGGATGTCTTGCTCGTATTTCGACATGAAGCGCCGCGATATTTGTTGATTTCATCAGGTTACTTGCAAGGTTGACGCTGTTCAAGCGACCCACTTCAACATTTTTCAAACATATTTGTTGCTTTTTGTTGTTTTGCGACTTTTGATGACAACATATCATTTGAAGTGGGTGGGCGCATGACAACGCATTCGGTCAGACATCTCATCATTGGCGGGGGCATCATCGGATGCTCTATCGCGTATCACCTCGCACGGTCCGGTGAAACGGATGTTGTTCTTCTGGAAAGGGCATCCCTGACCGAGGGGGCCACCTGGCATGCGGCGGGGCTTGTCGGGCAGTTGCGGTCATCTCGCAACACGACGCGGATGCTGAAACGGTCCGTGGCGCTGTATGATCGTCTGGCCGAAGAAACCGGGATGGAATTCGACTGGAAGAAAGTCGGAAGCCTGCGCCTGGCGGCAACCAAGGAACGGCTTCTGGAAGCAAAGCGCCTGGCGACAATGGCCCGCAGCTTTGATCTGGAGATGGAAATAATCTCGGCCGCCGAGGCCAAGGCGCTTTTCCCCTATGTCGACGCGCAAGGTCTGGAAGGCGCGGCCTTCATCCCGTCGGACGGTCATGTCGATCCCGCAGGCTTGTGTCAGGCAATTGCGTCCGGTGCCCGGATGCACGGTGCCCGGATCCGCCAATCCGTAGAGGTCACCGATTTTGAGATCCATAACGATCGCATCACCAAAGTGATGACATCGGAAGGGGACTATGAAGCGGACATTGTCGTTCTGGCCGCCGGAATGTGGAGCCGCGACCTGGCCGCGAAACTCGGTGTCGTTGTTCCGGCCTGTGCCGTCGAGCATCAATACATCGTAACTGAACCCCTGCCCGACGCCGATCTTGTAAAACGCCTGCCAACCCTACGGGATCCCGAACGGCTGGTGTATTACAAACCGGATGCAGGCGGGAGGCTTGTGATCGGCGGGTATGAGGACAACACGCTGCCATTCGGCGACAGGGGTATTCCGGGCGCGTTTGTCCGGCAGCTTTTGCCCGACAACCTGGAGCGGTTTGCCCCCCTTGCCGAACTGGCAGGTCAGGTTACGCCGGTCGTCAACACGGTTGGAATCCGGCAGGTGATCAACGGCCCCATCCCTTATTCCGCGGATGGCGATTTTGTCATGGGATGGGCGCCTGAACTTCGAAACCTGATGCTGGCGACCGGATTTCTGTACGGCATCGCGGCAGGTGGTGGCGCAGGAGAGATGATCGCGGAGTGGATTGTCGAAGGCCGCCCGAGCCTTGATCTGTGGCCTCTGGACGTTCGCCGGTTCAGTCCTCATCACGCCACGCGCGCCTTCATGTATCCTCGCGCGGTCGAGCATTACGCGCATCACTACAAGATGCGATATCCGGGGCAGGAGGCGGAAGCGGCCAGAGACCTACGCCTGTCGCCCCTGCATGAGCGGCTGAAACAACATGGCGCGGTGTTCGGGTCCAAGAATGGCTGGGAGCGGCCGCTCTGGTTCGCTCCGGCCGGTGTAGAGCCGGTGGATCAGTTGGATTTCCTGTCGCCGGGTTGGAAAACCTATGCCGAACAGGAACACAAGGCCGCGCGCGAAGACGTGGTTCTGATCGATCAAACCAGCTTCTCAAAGTTCGAACTGATCGGCCCCTGCGCACTGGAGGCCCTTCAAAACCTTGCCGTTTCAAATATGGACAAGCCGGATGGCACGGTGATCTACACCCAATTGTGCAATAATCGCGGCGGGGTTGAAGCCGATATCACCGTCACCCGATTGGGGCGGGACCATTTTTACATCGTCACCGGGTCCGGATTCGGCGTGCATGACGCGGATTGGATCCGACGTCACCTGCCCCGCGACGGGTGCGCGCAGCTGATCGAAATGACGTCGGCACGCGCCGTCATCAATATCTGCGGCCCCAAGGCGCGGGATGTGATGCAGGCTGTCGCGGAAGAAGACGTCTCGAACCATGCGTTTCCCTTTGCAACGGCCAGAGAGATCACCCTGGGAACGGCAAAGGTCCGCGCGATCCGCATAGGTTACGTCGGAGAGCTGGGATGGGAGCTGCATATCCCGACCGAGTTCGCCCTGCATGTTTATGACCTGCTTTGGCAAGCCGGCCAAAGCCATGGCATCCGCGACATCGGTTACCGCACCATCGAGTCCTTGCGGCTGGAAAAAGGCTATCTCTACTGGAGCGCCGACATCACCCCCGACTATTCGCCAATCGAAGCGGGCCTTGGCGCGCGGGTCCATCTGAAATCCAAACAGGGCTTCATCGGGCGACCGGTGCTGGAGGCGCAGATAGCGACCGGCCCCGAGCGGCAGCTCTGCACGTTCATCACCGATGAGCGGCTGCCGATCACCGGAGGAGAGACCATACTGCATTCCGGCAAGACAGTCTCGCTGGCGTGCAGTGGTGGCTATGGGTTTACCGTCGGCAAGACCGTCCTCTACGGTTATCTGCCTGCGGGATTGGCTGGTGGGTCAGAATTCGAAGTGGAAGTGTTCGGAGAGCGTCACCCTATCCAGCATGTGGACGGACCGCTTTACGACCCGGCAAACAGCCGTTTGAAAGCCTGAGGGAGAGAGCGATGCAAACCGAGCCGAAACTTGAGATCATGCAGGCCCTTCGCAATGTGGCGGGGTTTGACAACCTTGCCGAGTCGGGCCTTCGCACCAACCGGCTGGGCGGGTTGACCAATCTGGTCTACCGCGTCGAAGGCGGGCCAAGGCCGGTGATCGTGCGCATCCCCGGCGAGGGCACCGAAGCCTATATCGACCGCGCGGTTGAAATCCACAACGCGCAGGTGGCCGCAAAAGCCGGGGTCGGCCCCGAAGTTCTGTGGGCAGACGCATCATCCGGCGTGATGATCAGTGATTGCGTGCCCGACATCGTGACGATGACACCCGAGATGTTTGCGACGCGCCCCGGGTCTGCCGCCCGCGCGGGAAAGGCGCTGAGGCAGTTGCACGATGCCCCCGAGCCGTTCAAGTTTCGGTTCGAGCTGTTTTCGATGATCAACGACTACATGAAGGTGGTTGCGGACAAAAACGCGACCCTGCCGGACGGGTACGCGGACGTCGTGGCCGAGGCGGCCCCGATCCGCGAGGTGCTGCGGGACAAACCCGGGACATTGGTCCCGAGCCATTGCGACCCGCTGTGCGAGAATTTTCTGGATGACGGCCAGCGCATGTGGATCGTGGATTACGAGTATTCAGGCATGAACGATGCCCTTTGGGATCTGGGTGATCTGTCGGTCGAAGCCGGGCTGAACCACGAACAGGAACTGGAAATGCTAACCGCCTATTTCGACGGCCCGCCGAACGAGGCTCAGATCGGGCGCATGGTGATATACAAAGCCATGTGCGACCTGCTGTGGACGCTATGGGGATTGATTCAGCATGCGGATGAAAACCCCGCCGAAGATTTCTGGGCCTATGCCACGAACCGGTTCGAGCGGTGCAAGTCCCTGATGCTGGCCCCGTCTTTTGCGGCCCATGTAAGAGCCGTGGCCGAGGAATAGGGTTTCATCCACAGCCAGATCCGCCCTGGATACCGGATGTTTCCTAGCTTATCTCAGATCTTTGAGCCGCTTTCCCTGATACCTGTATCCCATTGAAGAACGGGCGGGCAAAATACGGGATGCGCCGGAGCGTAAGTGTATCTGCTCGTAGCGCGCTTCGGCTTCTTGCTGGTGCCGGGGTCGAGTCTGCTATTCTGCCCGGTATCTCATGTCGGCGACGGCACTTTTGAACCTCATTCAGCCGTGACGTGGCGTCAGGGCAGACCGGCATATCCGGTCCCCCTAAAACCTTGCCAGTGAAGTCAACTTGAGACTTGAACCTTATGATATTCAAGGAAAAGCGCGTGACGGTGTGGTAATTATGAAGTAAATCGGTCAATCAATGTAACAAGTTAACAGTGCCATCTGTTCCTGCTATGGATTCAGCATGAATTCCTCTCTATTTTTGGATTATACATATACATTATGTTTATGTACTAAGGGGAAAACAGGGGGACAGTTATGGAAGGAGTCGCAAGCCAATGACGCGAGTCCTTGAGGCATCACCACGCATTTCAAAAGTCCTTCATCTGGCAGATCTGAATGACTATGCCACTCTGTTTCAGAGAGAGGGCGTGGACGACGACATTCTGGACGAATTGACTGATCCGGAACTGCGTGATCTCGGGTTGACGGTTGGTGAAAGGAAGCGCTTTCGAAAGGCGCAGGCCAGGCTGAAATCGCAGGAAGCGTCGAAGCGGCCCGAAGTCCAGTCCAAGGCCGAGCGTCGGCAACTGACTTTGGTTTTCTGCGATCTTGTGGGGTCGACACGGCTGGCTCAGCGATATGATCCGGAAGACCTGATGCAGATCATGAACCTGTATCTGGATACGGCGATCGGCACCTTGAAACAGCACGGCTGCCATCTGGCCTATCGGCAGGGCGATGGCATAATGGTGTATTTCGGATACCCGAAGGCCATGGAAGATGATGCCGAACGGGCCGTACGAGCCGTTTTGGAGACTATCGAGGCCGTTCAGAACCTTGAAAACGAGTTTGGAGAAAAGCTTGACCTGCGGGCAGGCATTGCGACCGGAATGGTTGTCGTGGGCGTTGTTTCTTCGAAAAGCTTGGGATCTCAGGACTTTCTGGTGGGTGAAACGGCGAATCTTGCATCCCGCTTGCAAGGGCTGGCCGAACCGGGTGAAGTGATCATTTCATCAGAGACCCGGAGGCTGACCCAGGGTGCCTTTGAATTCGAGCCACGCGGCAGCCACGAGCTGAAAGGCTTTGACAATCAGCGCAAAGTGTATCGCGTGGTGTCGGAAATCATGTCCACCAGCCGGTTCGACGCGCGGGTGGGTCAATCCGCGGTCGATCTTGTCGCCCGGCATGATGATCTTTCAACCCTGACCCGGCTTTGGAGCGAAGCGCAGGAAGGCTCGGGCCGGCTGGCGCTTGTCGGGGGGGCTGCGGGAATCGGCAAGTCGAGGCTGATCAAGTCACTGTCTGAAACAATCGGGGTCAAACCCTTTACATTGCAGTGCATCCCGCACCTGACCAGTCTTCCGCTGCACCCCATTGTCGGAGAATTGAGGCGCGTTTCCGGCGACAAATCAAATGACAGTATCCGGGCGGCGATTTCGGACTTCGTGCAATCGGCCTCACGGCTGAGTGACGCAGACTTGCCCGTTCTTCTGGATCTGGCAGGTATCGAGACCGGCGCCCCGTCAGAATCCGACCCGTTGAAGAAGGCGCGCAAATCCCTTGACGTGATGCTGCGCAGTCTGGGCAGCCTGTGTGACAGGCGCGGCACGTTGTTGTTGGTGGTCGAAGACGTTCATTGGGCCGATGCGACCACGTTGGATGTACTGGATGCGCTTGCATCCGCCTTGAGCAACTTTCCGGTACTGGTGGTTCTGTCGCACCGACCTGAATACGAACCTCCGGAACATTTCGAAAGCAGAGCCGCGCGCATTGATCTGTCTCCGCTTGGCAATACCGAGGCATCCGAACTGGTCCGGCGCGTGGCCGAGCCGTACAGCCTGCCTGTCATCCTGATCAGGCAGATCATCGAAAAGGCGGATGGCGTGCCGCTGTATATCGAAGAAATGACAAAGGCGGTTCTGGACCAGCTGCCCCAGGATGCCCCGATCAACGCCGAGGTTCTGGATGCGCTGAGCGTCCCGGCCACCCTTCAGGACTCGCTGATGTCGCGTCTTGACCGTATGGAACATGCTAAACCAGTCGCCCAGCTCGGATCGGTCATCGGGCGCAGTTTCACCGCTCAGATGATCCACGCGGTGGCGCATGAAGACATGGATGTGGAAAGCGCCCTCATGCAGCTTATGGCGGCTGGCGTCGTGCTGATCACCAGCGATTCAGGGTCGGCCACATACACGTTCAACCACGCGCTGGTTCAGGATACGGCCTATAATTCGTTACTGCGGGAAGACCGGCAGAAGGTGCATCTGAAAATCGCCCAAGCATTGCTGGACGGTCACAAAGCATTCGGCAGCCCGGCTCCTGATACTGTCGCGCATCATTGCGATCTTGGCGGATTGAAGGATGAGGCTGTCACGAATTGGGTCACGGCAGGTGAACTGGCGTTGTCCCGACTGGCAAACCTGCCCGCGATTTCCGCTTTCCGGGCCGCCCTGCGCAACATCGGAACTATGAAGGTCAACGCGGATCGCGATGGCTTCGAACTTCGGGTTCAAATGAACATTCTGCCCGCCTATATGGCGATTTACGGATGGTCGTCCGATCAGGTCGGCGAGACTGCCGCCCGGGCGATGGAACTGGCCCAGTCTTTGGGCGACGGCGAGACGCTTTTTGCCGCAACCTTCTGCCGTTGGACCCATTTCTTTGTTGCCGGTCAGATGAACCGAGCGATGGAAATGGGACAAGCGCTGGATATGATGGCCGGCATGTCCGACGACCCCGTCGCCAATGTGCTGGCGGCACGGGCGCTGAGCTTTACTCATTACTTCCGCGGGGAATTTTCGGAATGCGAACAACAGCTGGAACGCGCATTCGCCCTGATCACACCCGAGCTGGATATGGCCATGATGCCCATGACCCAGTCTTCCACTGCCGCGTCATTGCTGGCCATTCAGGGATGCCTGCTGTGGCAACAAGGAAAGTTCGAAAAAGCCGAGGCCGCGCGTCTGGAATCCATCGAGGTCAGCAGAGCGCTGAACCACGCACCCAACCTTGTCTACGTGATGGGCGCTTGCAGCATGTTCCTGCCCTATGCGGGGGAATGGGACCGGCTTGACGTAACGATGAAAGAAGCCAGAAAAGTCGCGGATGAGGAAGGGTTTCTTTACCTTCACGCGATGCAGGACATCTATATGGGTCTCGCGCAGGCCGGAAAGGGCGATATCGCAGGTGTTCCGGAACGCATCGAGACATGCATGAACCTGATTTCCAAATCTGGTGGAAACTTTACTTTTCCTCAGAATCAGATTGTTCTGTCTGAGTTGATGATTGATCACGGAGATGTTGATCAGGCTTTGGACCGGCTGGAAACCGTTTGCATTCCCGGCTGGGAGCGCGGCGAGACGTTGAACAAACCTGAATATCACCGTGTGCGAGCAAAGGCTTTTGCCGCAAAGGGGGACTTGGACGCTGCAATCAGCGAGGCGGAAAAAGCGCTTTCGCTTGCGCGGGATTGCCGTGGAGTTGTTCAGGAGCAGCGGGCCCGCGATCTGCTGGGCAGATTGAAAGAAGAAAAATGAACAAGATTGACTGCCCCGCCAAATTGGGCAGCAGCACCGAGAGGGATTTGCAATGACCGATGCATTGGATTGGAATGAAGATCAGTGGAGCGCCGTGAAAAAGGCCGTCCATGATGAGGCGCTTCGCGCCCGAGTGGCCGCCAGTTTCCTGCCCCTGTACGGACCGCTGCCCGCTGACACGCAGTCCGTCCCGCTGAACAAGCTGGATCTGGTCGAGAACTCATCTGGTGCATCCAAAGAACGTCTTGACGTGAACGACTATGACACGCTGCGCCTTACCACCGTATCGGTGAACGTGTACCTGAAAGGCGCACAGGTGGCTGATCCGGAACTGACGGCGGCTCAGATCATGTTCCGCCGAGCGGCCGCCGTTGTGGCACGGGTAGAGGATGACATCATTTTCAACGGTCAACCCGGCACCGGACAGGCCCCCAAACACGCCGGCGGCGCGCACGCCTCATTGCCGCAGATCTATACGATCAGCGGCGGTGGCAAATATCCGGGATTGCTTGAAGCGGGCGAAGGCAAAACCAAATCCACGACCAAAAAGAACTACAGCGGAACCGATGTTTTCGAGGCCGTCGTCGAGGGCATCAGCACGCTAGAAACGCATGGCTATCTGGGCCCCTATGCCTGTGTGATGGGCAACGGTCTGTTCCGTGCGGTCACGACCCCGCTGCCGAATTCGATGGTACTGCCACGTGACAGCATTCTCCCGTTCCTGGACGGGCCGTTGCTGCGTTCCAGCACCCTGCCCCAGGACAAGGCAGTCCTTGTGTCCCTGCTGGGTGCACCGGTTGAAATCGTCGTGCCCTCGGATATCGCCGTGAAGTATCTGCAAACCTCTGCCGAGGGCGAGCACGTCTTCCGCGTGCAGCAGAAGTTCCATCTCAGGATCAAGGAAGCTGAGGCCGTCCGCACCATAACCTGTTGACCGGAGATCGGGTCGTGCGCGAGTTTTCAGATCGGGGCGTGACGCTGCGTTGGTCCGAGGCGATCAACGCAGACGGTCTCAGTCGGGTGTTGGTGGAAGCCGGTCCATCCGTGTCGTCGCATGACACGCTACGTCTGATCTGTTCGGAAGATGGCGGCGCCGAGCGTGCCATTCGCGGGTGGCCCTTGTTGCGGGACCCGCAAACCGGGTTTCAACAATTCGCAGCCATTCTGCCGTCGGTCAAACAGGAAAAAACTTTTTCCTGGCGTCCGGTGCTGACGTCGGGAGGGCGCGAGTTTGACCCCGGGCCCGAAAAAGAAATTGAACCTGCCGCGCCAGAACCGGCAAAAACCACAGTGACGTCGCCGGTATTGGAACATGTTGCCAAATTTCTGGTGCCGTTCGATAGCAGCTTTCATCCCTCGGGCGAGACGCCGGATGGGGTTTGGCTGCATTTCGCCATCAAAGAAGGGGGCACCGTCGAAGGCCCACATCTAAAGGGGACGATCGAGCCGATCGGAGGAGACTGGATGCGCGTGCGGCCCGATGGTGTGGGGCTGCTTCATGCAAAGGCGCTTATCAGACCGTCCATCGGACAAGCCCCGATCCTATTCGAAGATACGGGTGTGTGTGACTTCGGCCCGGACGGATATGCGGCATTGTCCAAGGGCAATCTGCCCGCTTCGGCTCCGGTACGGCTTGCACCGCGTTACCTGACCTCGAATCCGCATTACAGCTGGATGAATCGGGTGCAGGGTTTTGGCATTGGCGAAGCCAGCCTGTCAGACATCACCCTGCGCTTTGACGTCTATTCCGCGAAAGGAATTTCCGATGCCTGACAAGGTTGTCATTCTTGGGGGAGGCGTGGCTGGCATGAGCGCCGCGCACGAACTGATTGAACGCGGCTTCGAGGTAGAAATCCACGAACGCCAGCTGATCCCCGGCGGCAAGGCCCGAAGCATCCCCGTGATGAAGGGTGAAGGGGATCATGGCTCGAAAGCGAAACACATCAAGGCACTGGAAAAATGGGCCGAGATGGATGGAGCCAATTATCCGCCCGGCGTGAAACGGCCCTGGCTGCCCGGTGAACATGGGTTCAGGTTCTTTCCGAACTTTTATCGGCATATCACCGACACGATGGCCCGAACGCCGTATTACGACAAGGGCACATGCTTTGACAATCTTGTCCCGACCACGCAAGTTCTGGTCAGCCAGTTTGACAAGCCCGGCATCATTGTCCCGGAACGGTTCCCCCGCACGCTCAAGGATGTTGCGGATGCCTTCAAGACCATTGCCTTCGCGCTTTCGCCGAGGGACCAGATTGCGTATGAGGATGTCGAGCATTTTGTCGCCTGCATGTGGCGGATCGCGAGCTCTTGCAAGGAACGCCGGTTCGACGAATATGAACGGATCGGTTGGTGGGATTTCATCGGTGCGCAGGACCGCTCGGAAGCCTATCAGAAGTTCCTTGCCATCGGCCTGACCCGTTCGTTGGTGGCCGCCAAGGCCACGACGGCAAGCACGAAGACAGTGGGGGACATTGCGGTTCAGCTTCAGCTGGGCATTGCCACGCCCGAACCCCACTGCAACAGGCTGCTGAACGGGCCCACCAATCTTGTCTGGATTCAACCGTGGCTGGATTACCTGACAAGCAAGGGGGTCGTGTACAATTTTGACTCCAAAGTCACCGGAATCGAGTGCCGGAACGGTAAGATCATTGGCGCAACGGTCGAACAGGATGGTGAAGAAAAGCAGGTCACGGGGGATTGGTTCATCAGCGCCATGCCGATTGAACGCATGGCACCGCTTGTGACCCCGGAAATGATGGCGGTTGACCCTGCACTTGCCAAACTGCCTTTGCTGGCCGATGACGTGCAATGGATGAACGGCATTCAGTTCTATCTGACCAAGGATGTCGAGCTGACCCATGGCCACGTCATTTTCATCGACAGCCCATGGGCTTTGACGGCTGTGTCGCAAAAACAGTTCTGGCCGGGGATCAATTTCGAAAACTGGGCCGAAGGAAAGACCAAAGGCCTGCTGTCAATCGATATCTCCGAATGGGACAAGCCGGGGCTGAACGGAAAAACCGCGCGCGATTGCACCCGGGAAGAGATCGCAAAAGAGGTTTGGGAACAGCTCAAGCGCAGCATCAACGTGGATGGCCAAACCATTCTGCGGGACGAGGATATGCACTACTGGTTCCTCGATCCTGATATCGTTCAAGACCCGAACGACCCCAAGCGTCAAAGCAATGTCGAACCCTTGTTGGTCAACCGTATCAACAGCTGGCGCTTGCGCCCGGATGCGGCCACATTGATCCCGAATTTCTTCCTGGCATCGGATTACGTCCGCACTTTTACCGACCTTGCCACGATGGAAGGGGCGAACGAGGCCGCGCGTCGGGCCGTCAACGCCATTCTTCAACGCAGTGGATCGGATGCCGAGCCCTGCCAGATCTGGGACCTGCACGAGCCCGACATCCTGAAACCGCTGCGCGCTTATGATTACGCCCGCTATCAGGCTGGCCTTCCGTGGGACAACCGGTTCGCGGTTGCGGTCGAAGCCGCGCTGAAAATGGGTCAGGACACGGCAGGAGTTGATCGTGGCGGTGATGGCCCTCTTGCCGCCATAGGGGAACCGGCGGCGGAATATTCAAAACCCGGCGGCATCACCGAGGAGCCAGCCATTGCCGAAGCGCTTCGAATGATCTGCCCCCCGAAAGAGCTGTTCGACCTCATCGCGAACTACGAGCCCACCGCGGATCTGCCGATCCCGGGGGATGAGCTGGCGGAAGATGTCGCGTATGATCTGGGTCGGGACAGTGGTCAATCAGGTGCCTTGTCCAGGGCGTTGCCAATTTCTGACGAACCGCTTTCTGCGCTTGGCGCCGGTCCGGAACGATCCGGCGCGCGGGAAAACAAAAGCCGCGTGATCATCATCCAGAAGGGCTGAGCCTGTGAAATCCGGAACCGCGCATTTGGATCCTGCGGCGAAACAGGATTTTCTAAAAACCCTGACCTTCTACGGGGATCAGGCGCGCGAAACGCTTTTGGGCCTGTTGCCGACGGGTGAGCCTCAGGCCTATCTGTATGGCCCGATGCGCGATTACATCGAAACCTCGGGCAAGGGCCTGAGGCCTGCCCTGCTGTTGGCGACATGCGAAGCCTTCGGCGGAAACAGCGAGAATGCAAGGGTCTCGGCTGCGGTTCTTGAGCTGTTGCACAACGCTTTTCTGATCCACGACGACATCGAAGATCAAAGCGATTTCCGGCGCGGGCGCGAATGTATGCACAAGCGGCTTGGGGTTCCCCTGGCGATCAATACCGGCGATGGGATGCAATCGCTTGCCCTGCGTCTGCTGCGTCAGAACCTGGGGCCGTTGGGCCTGGAAACCGGTATGCGCGTGGTGGATGAGTTCGACCATCTGTTGCAGCAATCCATCGAAGGTCAGGCGCTGGAGCTTGGCTGGATCCGCGACAATCGTTTGAACGTCGATGCATCAGATTATCTGAGGATGTGTCTGAAAAAGACCTGCTGGTACAGTTTCATTCACCCGATGCGCATCGGGGCCCTGATTGCGCGGCCACATGATGTCGCGTCCGGTGCGCTGAATCTGGATGATTTCAACGCCTTCGGCTTTTTCCTGGGTGCGGCGTTTCAGATTCAGGACGACGTCTTGAATCTCGTCGGCTCACAGGACAATTACGGCAAGGAAATCGGCGGCGACATCTATGAAGGCAAACGCACGCTGATGCTGGGCCAGCTTGGCCTGAAAGCGGAAGAGCCTGAACAGGCACGGTTGGCCGAGATGTTGTCAAACCCGCGTGATGCCCGGTCGACGCAAGATGTCGCCTGGGTGCTGGAGCGCATGAACCATTACGGCAGCATCCGCTATGCGCAGGACGCAGCGAATGATCTGCTGGCTGCGGCCCGGAATGAGTTCGCGCGGGTGTTCGCGGGCACAGAAGACGCGCCGCGCGCATTTCTGGGACAGTTCATGGACTATCTGGTGACCCGTCAGGTCTGAGCGCCCGCCACCTCGAAAATCACCACAACCGAGGTTTGGTCCGTTCCTGTACAGGCGATCCGACCGTGATATTCTCCGGGTTTGGAGAGGTCGGGTATGGTCACCGCAACAGCAACATCCGTTGCTTCCCCCGGTTCAAGCTGGATTTGTGGCGGGATCACACTGATGCGGTTGGCCGGCAGAATGTCGCCGTTCGGATTGGTCAGATCACCCGGTTCGAACTGCATCTGAACAGGTGCCGCGCCTTCGGGTGCTTCAAAGGACAGCAGAATGGTGGCGGTGCTGCCGGGGTGACAGGATTTGCGACACCTGAACGGACCGTCCAGATGTTGCCGCGGGCCCCGCTCTGTTTCGAGCACGCGGCGCGCTATATCGGAAATCGGTTGATTGTCGGGCTGCGGCGCAATCGGGCTGACCGCCCGAGATGCACTAACATATGGTTTTCGTTCGAAATACGGCATGCCTAACTGTGCACGTGCCGTGCGGATCAGTAAATGGTAAATTCACGCTCTGCTATCACGGTAAACGTCTGCCTATTTTCCTTTCCAGACCGGGTCTCTTTTCTCGGCAAAGGCGCGCGCGCCTTCCAGCTGATCTTCGCTGGCATAGAGAACGTCCACGGTTCTGAGCTGACGCTTGGTGATGCGGTTCATGGCATCCTGAAACTTGGCATCTTCGGCATCGCGTACGATTTCCTTGATCGCAGCATAAACCAGGGGCGGTCCTGAGGCCAACAACCGGGCCAGTTCCCAGGCGCGATCCATCAGTTGATCCAAGGCGACGATCTCGTTCACTAGACCCCAGCGATTGGCTTCCTTTGCGTCGAACCACCGGCCGGTAAGCAGCAACTCCATCGCGATGTGGTAAGGGATGCGCTTGGGCAGTTTGACGCTGGCCGCATCCGCGACAGTCCCCGAGCGGATTTCCGGCAGGGCGAACGTGGCGTGGTCGGCGGCAAGGATCATGTCGGCTGACAAGGCCAGCTCCAGCCCGCCGCCACAGGCGATGCCGTTGACGGCCGCGATCACAGGTTTGTTCAGGTCGCGCAGCTCTTGCAAGCCGCCGAACCCTCCGACGCCATAATCCCCGTCTACCGCATCCCCGTCGGCCGCTGCTTTCAGGTCCCAGCCCGGGCAAAAGAACTTCTCTCCGCCGCCCGTCAGAATGGCCACGCGCAGCTCTGGATCGTCGCGAAACGCGGCGAATACCTCACCCATCCTGCGGCTGGTGACAAGATCGATGGCGTTGGCCTTGGGCCGGTCCAGAGTCACCTCAAGGATCGCTCCGTCGCGGCGGGTTTTGATCGGGTCCATATCTCAGGCCTTTCTTATCAGAGCATCCACGGCAACGGCCTTGTCCGGCGTGCACAGGAGCGGGTTAATCTCGACCTCGCCAAGCGTGTCGGCATTTTGCATGACATAGGCCTGAACTGCCTCGACTGCGGCGATGATTGCATCCATATCAGCCGCCCGTTGGCCGCGATAGCCCGCCAAAAGCGGGGCAATTTTCAATTTGCCAAGCGCGGCACGGATGTCCTCGGGCGTGCTTGGCACCAGCACCGACGCCGTATCGCGCAGGATTTCGGTCAGTACGCCCCCCGCCCCCAATGTCAGGACAAACCCATGCGCCGGGTCACGAACGACACCGACCAGCAATTCGGCAACGGTTCCGGTGATCATCTCTTCGATCAGGATGCTATCTGTGCCAATTTCGGCTGCGACATCGGCCACATCCTCGGCCTTGATGCCCAGCCGAACAGCGCCGTGTTCGGATTTATGCGCAAGCCCAACACCTTTCACGGCAAAGGGGGCTTCCATGTCCTGCGCGGCCGAATGGACCTCTGCCGGGCCGCAAACCGTGCGGCTTTGCGGAACTCGCAGGCCGCATTCGGCCAGCGCCCGTTTCGATTCGCCTTCGGTCAGGGTTTGGGTCGCCTCAGCCGTTCTAGGCAACCAGACAGGATGCGCGGACGGGGGCGAAATCTGACCTGCGGCGCGCGTGGCCGCCAGTGCTTCGCGCAATCCCATGAATGGAACGACACCACCGGCCATCAGGTCTTGCGCGACGTCTTCAGACAGAAGTTCAGGCAGCGTCGCAACAATCGCAAACCGGGCGCCGGTTTCGGCACGCACTCTCAACGCAGCTCGGGTCGCGCAACTCCAGTCGGTCGGATCCGTCGTCGGATAGTCTACGATCGAGAACGTCAGGTCGATGTCGTCACCCGTCATGCCCGACCAGGCCTGTGCCATCGCCTCTTCATCGCGCCAGATATACGTGTGATAATCCAGCGGATTGTTCAACGCGACCATAGGGCCAAGCGCGTCACGCAAGCGCGCCCTTTTGTCATCGCTCAACTGCGGAAAACTCAGGCCGGTGCCGACGGCCATGTCTGCGATCAGGCTCGCCTCACCCCCCGAACAGCTGATCGACGCGATGTTACCCCCGGGGAGCGGCCCGTAGCAGTGCAGCAGTTTCAACGTTTCTAGGAAATCCGGCAACGTCGAAAGACGCGGGATGCCCAATCGGTCCAGCAGCGCCTGCGCGCCTGCATCGCTGCCCGCGAGAGACGCGGTATGAGAGACGGTTGCGGCCTGTGCCTGTTCGGATGCACCGACTTTGAGGGCGACCAGCGGGATGCCCTTTTCGTGGGCCTTCGCGGCCAGCGCCTCCCATTCCCGGATGTCCTTGAACCCTTCGATATGCAGACCCGCGGCGGTTACGCGCGGATCATCGATCAAGGCCGAGGCGAGGTCGGCCTGGCTGGTTTGGGCCATGTTTCCGCATGCCATCATGTAGGCAATTGGCAACCCACGTTTCTGCATGGTCAGGTTGATCGAGATGTTCGAACTTTGCGTCAGGATCGCCACGCCCTTGTCCACAGGGGTGGCCCCGTGCTGGTCCGGCCACAACAGCGCCCCATCCAGCGCGTTGATGAAGCCATAGCAGTTCGGGCCAAGAATGGGCATGTCACCGGCTGCGGCAATCAGTTGATCCTGCAAGTCCCCGCCGGTGTCATCTTCGGCAACGGCCTCGGAAAAGCCCGATGCAAAGCACACCGCCCCACCTGCGCCCATACTGGACAGGACACGAGCGGCCTCGATGGTGGCGTGGCGGTTGATCCCGATGAAAACCGCATCCGGGGCTTCGGGCAGGTCTTCGATGTGGGCATAAACCTTGTGTCCTGCAATTTCAGACGCTTTGGGATGCACCGGCCAGATTTGACCGGCATAGCCCATGCGTTCGGATTGCAGAACAACCTGCTGACACCACGCGCCGCCACCGATGACGGCGATGGATTTCGGGCGCAGCAGCCGGGTCAGGTCTTCGTTCATGGTCAGGCGCCCAAGGGACGCAGAAGATCGCGGCTGATGATGTGGCGCTGAATTTCGCTGGTGCCGTCCCAGATGCGCTCGACCCGGGCATCGCGCCAGAACCGTTCGATCGGGAAATCGTCCATCAAACCCATACCCCCGAAGATTTGCAGTGTGGTATCCGTCACCCGCGCCAGCGTTTCCGAGGCATAGAGCTTGGCCGAGGCAATCTCGCGGTTTGATGGCAGATTTTGGTCCAGACGCCACGCGGCCGCGAGTGTCAGCCAATCGGCGGCATCGATCTCGGTAATCATGTCGGCGATCTGGAAACCGACGCCCTGAAACTTACCAATAGGCTGGCCGAACTGCTTGCGCTCGGCCGCATAGTTCAGCGCATAGTCAAAGCAGCGCCGCGCGCGACCGACCGAGAACGCCGCAACCGTCAGGCGGGTTGCGTAAAGCCATTCGTTCATCACGGCAAAGCCGCCATCAACCTCGCCCAAGACCTGTGCATCGGGCAGACGGCAGTTGTCGAAATACAGGATATAGTTCTTGTAGCCCTTGTGGCTGACCGAGTTGTAGCCCTCGCGCACTTCAAACCCCGGCGTACCGCGATCCACCAGGAAAGTGGTGATGCGTTTCTTCGGGCCCTTGGGGGTTTCGTCCACGCCGGTCGCGATGAAGACGATGAAGAAATCCGCATGTTCCGCGCCCGAGATGAAATGTTTCGATCCGTTGACAACCCAGTCGCCGCCATCGCGCACCGCCTGGCATTTCATACCACGCACATCCGAACCCGCATCCGGTTCGGTCATCGCCAGGGCGTCCATCTTGTCACCACGTACGGCAGGCAGAAGATACCGTTCGCGCTGCTCGTCGTTGCAGGCCATCAGGATGTTCTGCGGGCGCCCAAAGAAATGCGTCAGTGCCATTGACCCGCGGCCAAGCTCGCGCTCGACCAAGGTGAAATCCAGATGAGACAGACCTGCGCCGCCGACTTCCTCGGGGAAGTTGCAGGCATAAAAGCCCAGATCGATACATTTCTGCTTGATCTGCTCACCCAGCTCAGGAGGCACGGTTCCCGAACGCTCGACCGCGTCTTCATGCGGGTAGATTTCGTTTTCAACAAAGCTTCGGACCGTCGAGACGATCATGTCCTGTTCTTCTGTCAGACCAAACTGCATGGCGCGTGTTCCCTGGATCGGTGGTTGACCAACCAAACGCCATCGCTCAAGGTCACGGCATGCAGAGTTGATATCAAATCATGCCAAATTCGAAAATTTTGACGCGACAATACAACATCCTGCTCTTCAACGGGTTTTCGAACCATTGCCTTGCAAACATGGTCGAACCGCTCAGGGCTGCGAACAACCTGTCGAGGCAGGTTTTGTATTCGTGGTGTTTCTGCTCCATTGACGGAGACCCCGTTCAAAGTTCCAGCGGCCTTGTCGTTACACCGAATGGTTCAATCTTGGATCAGCAAGGCGACGTTCTGGTGGTCATGCCGTCTTATGGGTATCGCAAGTTGGACACGCGATCGACCACGCGCACCGTGCTGGCTGCGGCCCGAAAACACCGGCAAGTGGCCGGATTGGATACCGGCAGTTGGCTGCTGGCCCGCGCCGGTTTGCTGGATGAGCACCGGGCGACCATTCACTGGGACGAGCTTTCCCGGTTCGAAGAAAGTTTTCCGGCCGTGGATGCGGTGCAGGAACGTTTTGTCATCGATGGCAACAGGCTGACCTGTTCTGGGGCGATGGCCGCGTTCGATCTGGCCTCGGCCCTGATCCGCAAGGATCACGGCCCCCTTTTGTCCATGGAAGTCGGGCATCTTCTGATGAGCCGAAATGGGCAGGATCATTACCCTTTGCCTCTGAAGTCCGAAGACACTTTGGTCAATCGCGCACTGGCTGTCATGCAGGCGAACCTTGAAACACCTCTTTCGATCAGGGAACTGGCCCGCAAGATCGGGTGTTCACAAAAGCGGATCGAAATGCGCGTTCAGGCAGAGCTCAAAACCACGCCGCAGGCGCTGTATCGTCGGCTGAGGCTTAACCTTGCACGCAATCTGGCAGAAGATACCGAGCAGTCCATCGCCGAAATCGCCGGTCGTTGCGGATATGAAAACGCCAGCGCCATGACGCGAGCGTTCAAGGCAGAATTCGGCCAGACACCGACGGCGTTTCGCCACCGGAGCTTGTCTGACGGCTGAATGGGGTGCGCATGGCGATGCCCGCTTTCCTGGAAAACCAAAGAACCCTGGGGGCTATTCCAGCGAAACCCACAGCACCTTTGCGTTTTCTTCGCTGGTCGAAATACACCCATGCCCCATTCCGCTGTCATAATAAAGCGAGTCACCGGCCTTCATTGGCAAGGGGCGGTAGTGTTCAGACACGAAGATAAGTTCACCGCTGAGCACATACATGAATTCTTCTCCGGAATGTCGGATCCACGTCTCGAATTCCGACAGGTCACGCGCCTTGATAGTCGCGATATAGGGCAGCATCCGCTTGCTGGTCAGTTCGGGGCAAAGCAGTTCATGCAGGTAAGTGGGCGTATTCTTGATTTCCCCCTCGCCTTTCGGAGTGAAATCACGGCGGCCTGAAATGCCGGATTGACCCGACTGAAGAAACAACTGCGGGGTGCTCATATCCAGGGCCTGAGTCAGACGCCGTACGATGTCAAAGCTTGGCTTTGTCTGGTTGTTTTCGATCTTGGACAGCGTCGACCGCCCGATACCCGCAGCGCGGCCGGCTTCTTCCAGAGTCCACCCTTTCGCGCGCCGAGCATCGCGGATGGACCGGCCCAGAGCCTCTCCTTCATCCAGATCTTCCTGTCCGGAAACATCATTTCTGCTTTCGTCGCCCATTTAATTCCCCCTGTTTTATCAAAGGTTACATGCCTCCCGGTAAATACGCAACTTCTTGAATAAGAGATTTTTGTTGCCTAAAGCACATTATTTCCCTTATAGGAAACAAAGTTTCGTACTAAGGATTCGGGGCAAAAGGAGGAGACCATGTTCAAAACGTCGCTGATTGAGGCAGATCCCGTCATTGCCGCGTCCATTTCGCGCGAGGGTGAACGCCAAGCGGAACAGATCGAGTTGATCGCCTCGGAGAACATTGTCTCGAAGGCCGTGATCGAAGCTCAGGGTTCGGTCTTGACCAACAAATACGCCGAAGGCTATCCGGGCCGCCGCTATTATGGCGGCTGCGAATATGTCGATGAGGTCGAAGTCGAGGCGATCGAACGCCTCAAGAAGCTGTTTGGCTGTGAATATGCCAACGTTCAGCCCCATTCCGGCGCACAGGCCAACGGGGCCGTCAAGTTGGCGTTGTTGAACCCGGGCGATACCATTCTTGGCATGTCGCTGGACGCAGGTGGCCATCTGACCCACGGTGCGAAACCGGCGCAGTCCGGCAAATGGTTCCGGCCCGTGCAGTACGGCCTGACCGATGCAGGGCTGATCGATTATGATCAGGTTGCCGAATTGGCGCGGGCGGAAAAGCCCAGGCTGATCATCGCAGGCGCATCCGCCTACTCGCAAAAGATCGACTTTGCCAGATTCCGTAAAATCGCGGACGAGGTTGGCGCATGGTTGCTGGCTGATATGGCTCATATTGCCGGATTGGTGGCGACCGGCCTGCACCCCTCGCCTGTAGGGCACGCACATGTCGTGACCTCGACCACGCACAAAACGCTGCGCGGGCCTCGTGGTGGCATCATCCTGACCAATGACGAGGCGCTGGCGAAAAAGATAAATTCTGCCGTCTTCCCCGGCCTACAGGGTGGCCCGCTGATGCACGTCATCGCAGGCAAGGCGGTGGCTTTTGGCGAGGCGCTGAAACCCGAATTCAAGGAATACATGCAGCGCGTCGTTGACAGCGCATCGGCCTTGGCAAGCGTCATGATGGCGCGCGGATGTGATATCGTTTCCGGCGGCACCCAGAACCACCTGATGTTGGTCGACCTGAGACCTTTGGGCGTCACCGGTAAGGACGCCGAAGCCGCGCTGGAGCGCGCCGGGTTTACCTGCAACAAAAACAGCGTTCCCGGAGATCCGGAAAAACCCACCATCACCAGCGGCATCCGTCTGGGCACCGCCGCCGGGTGCAGCCGTGGCTTTGGCCCGGAAGAATTCAGGAGGATCGGCCATCTGATCGGTGATGTTCTGGACGCGCTCGCGCAGTCACCGGAAGGTGACGAAGCCGTCGAACAGGAAACCCGCAAACAGGTTCGCGCTCTTTGCGCAAGCTACCCGATCTACTGAAAGTACGCGAAATGAATACCTATGACCTCATCGTTATCGGGGGCGGACCGGGTGGCTATGTTGCCGCGATCCGCGCGGCTCAGCTGGGGCTGAAAGTGGCCTGTGTCGAAGGGCGCGGCGCACTGGGCGGTACCTGTCTGAACGTGGGGTGCATCCCCTCCAAAGCGTTGCTGACCTCCTCGGCCAAATATGCCGAGCTTGCACATCTCTCCTCCCATGGCATTGCGGTCGAGGGGGCCAGCATCGACGTCAGTGCGATGATGGGGCGCAAGGACAAGATCGTCGGTGATCTGACCAAGGGCATCGCATTCCTGTTCAAGAAGAACGGCGTCGATCTGATTGAAGGATGGGCCAGCATCCCGGCCACTGGTCAGGTCAAGGTCGGCGACAGCACATACGAAGCAAAGAACATCCTGATTGCGACAGGATCCGAGCCGACCTCACTGCCGGGGATCGAGATTGATGAGCAGGATGTGCTCAGTTCGACCGGTGCAATCGCGTTGGAACGCGTGCCGGATCATCTGGTTGTGATCGGTGCAGGTGTGATCGGTCTGGAACTTGGGCAGGTCTGGGCGCGTCTGGGCGCCAAGGTCACCGTGGTCGAATATCTGGATCGCGTTTTGCCCGGCATCGATGGCGAGATCGCCAAGCTGGCGCAGCGGGCCCTGTCAAAACGCGGTTTGAAATTCCAACTGGGCCGTGCTTTGAAGTCTGTCGATAAAACCGATACGGGTTTGTCGCTGACGGTGGATCGTGTTGGCAAGGACAAGGAAGAAGTGATCGAGGCCGACAAGGTTCTGATCGCTGTGGGCCGTCGCCCGGTGACGCGCGGGCTTGGGCTGGAAGAGCTGGGCGTGGCCGTGAACCCGCGTGGCTTCATCGAAGTCGACAGCACATTCCAGACGTCGGTGCCCGGTATCTATGCCATTGGTGACTGTGTTCCCGGCCCGATGCTGGCCCACAAGGCCGAAGAGGACGGTGTTGCCTGTGTCGAGATGCTGGCCGGCGAAGCCGGTCATGTCGATTACAACACCGTGCCGGGTGTGGTCTATACCGATCCCGAAGTGGCCTCGGTTGGTCAGACCGAAGAGGCTCTGAAAGACGCGGGCGTCGAATATGTTGTCGGCAAGTTTGCTTTCATGGCCAATTCGCGGGCACGCTCGACAGGTGAAACAGATGGCGCGGTCAAGGTTCTGGCCGGTTCCGACGGCAAGATCCTCGGGGCTCATATCTGTGGTGCCCATGGCGGCGATCTGATCGCCGAGTTGGTTCTGGCCATGTCCAAAGGTGCCGCGGTCGCCGATGTTGCAGCCTCGTGCCATGCGCATCCTGCCATGGGTGAGGCGGTCAAGGAAGCCTGTCTCGACGCCATGGGGCGTGCGATTCACGCTTAACGAGGTTTGCCAGATGACAATCCAGCTTAGACCACGCCACCCGGAAAAGGCCAAAAAGGCCGACAGCGTGATCCCGCGTAAGCCCAAGTGGATTCGCAAGAAAAAAGGTGACAGCGCCGCGTATTACGAAACCCGACGTCTGATGCGGGATCACGATCTGGCAACGGTCTGCGAAGAAGCGGCCTGCCCCAATATCGGCGAATGCTGGTCCAAGCGCCATGCAACCATGATGATCATGGGCGAGATCTGCACACGGGGCTGTTCGTTCTGCAATGTGGCCACCGGCCGCCCCGATGCGCTGGACGCGTTCGAACCCGGCCGGGTTGCGGCGGCGGTCAAGAAACTGGGCCTGCGCCACGTGGTGATTACATCTGTTGATCGCGATGATCTGGCCGATGGCGGGGCCGAGCATATCGCCCAGACAATCCGCGCCGTACGCCATCAGAACCCCGGCACCACTGTCGAGGTTCTGACCCCCGACTTCCTGGGCAAGGGCGACGCCGCAAATATCGTCTTTGACGCAGTGCCGGACGTGTTCAACCACAATCTGGAAACCGTCCCGCACCTGTATCCGACGGTTCGTCCCGGCGCGCGCTATTATGCGTCGCTGCGGCTGCTGGACGATGCCAAACGCTCGAACCCCGAGATTTTCACCAAGTCGGGTCTGATGGTCGGCTTGGGCGAAAGCCTCAACGACGTGCGTCAGGTGATGGATGATCTGCGCGCGGCCAATGTCGATTTTCTGACTGTCGGGCAGTATCTGCAACCGACGCCGAAACATCATCCGATTGACCGGTTCTGGTCGCCCGAGGAGTTCGCCCAACTGGAACAGATCGCTCGTTCCAAGGGCTTTTTGCACGTGTCAGCCACGCCGCTGACCCGTTCGTCGTTCCATGCGGACGAAGACTTTGCCGCCCTCAAGCAGGCCCGTCAGCGGGCCATCGCCACCGGGGCATAACCAAACGCAAATGGGAGGGAAACCATGGAAGCGTTAAATTCAATCGTAGGGGCCATCAATGGCGTCGTATGGGGGCCGATGATGCTGGTCCTCATCCTCGGCGTTGGCTTCTTCCTGCAGGTCGGGCTGAAATTCATGCCGATCCTGCGCATCGGCACAGGCTTCAGCCTGTTGTTCAAAGGCCGTGAAGGTCAGGGCGAAGGGCAGATCAGCCCGTTCAACGCACTGATGACTTCGCTGTCGGCGACCATCGGTACAGGTAACATCGCCGGTGTGGCCACTGCTGTCTTCCTGGGCGGTCCAGGCGCCTTGTTCTGGATGTGGATGACCGCCCTGGTGGGCATGGCCACCAAATATGCCGAAGCCGTCTGCGCGGTGAAATATCGCGAGAAAGACGAGCTGGGCAACTATGTCGGCGGTCCGATGTACTACATCAAGAACGGTCTGGGCGCGAAATGGGCCTGGCTGGGCGTGGCTTTCGCCCTGTTCGGCGCGGTTGCCGCCTTTGGCATCGGCAACGGTGTGCAGGCCAACGGTGTTGCTCAGGTGCTGGAAGCCAATTTTGGCCTGAACACCTCGGTCACCGGCGTTGTTCTGATGGTTCTGACTGCAGCCGTTATCCTGGGTGGTATCACCCGCATCGGTGCGGTTGCCGGTAAGCTGGTCCCCTTCATGGCCGTTGCCTATATCATCGCGGGCCTGCTGGTTCTGCTGATCAACATCGGCAACATCGGACATGCGCTGTCGCTGGTCTTTACCTATGCGTTCACCCCGTCCGCCGCAGAAGGTGGTTTCGCGGGTGCAGCCGTCTGGGCCGCCATCCGCTTCGGTGTGGCACGTGGTGTGTTTTCGAACGAGGCCGGTCTGGGTTCGGCCCCGATCGCGCATGCCGCTGCCGAGACCAAGGGTCCGGTCAACCAGGGCCTCATCGCGATGCTGGGTACGTTCATCGATACCATCATCGTCTGCTCGATCACCGGTCTGGCCATCATCGCGTCGGGGGCATGGACATCGGGTGAATCCGGTGCGGCGCTGACGAGCCACGCGTTCGAATTGTCGCTGCCGGGTATCGGCGGGTATCTGATCGCCATCGCGCTGTCGATCTTTGCCTTCACCACCATCCTCGGCTGGTCGTTCTACGGCGAGAAATGTGTCGAGTTCCTGCTGGGCGTGAAATCCCTGATGCCCTACCGCGTTCTGTGGATCGTGATGATCTACTTCGGCGCAACTGCGGATCTGGGCTTCATCTGGCTGCTGGCCGATACGCTGAACGCCATGATGGCCATCCCGAACCTGATCGCCCTGGCGCTGCTGAGCCCGATCGTCTTCAAACTGACGAAAGAGTTCTTCGCCTCGGGCGGCAAGTCCGAAGAGCCGGGCGGCACACCTGCCGAATAAGACCGGCCCGACCAAAACGGGGGGCCATCCCGGCCCCCCGCCTTTGAAACCGAATTCAATATCTCGAGGAGAGACGTGATGGCCACTAAAATCCTGCTGCCCATTGATCACACCGACGACCGCTCGTGGAAACTGGCCCTGTCGACCGCCTTGGAACAGGCAAAGTTCTACGGTGCCGAACTGCATGCGGTTGCCGTCATCCCCGAGATCATCCAGCTGCCGAACCTTCCCGCCAACTATGGTGCCGGCGCAAAGGACCACGTGCGGGGTGCGGTTCAGGCGATTCTGGATCATGCCAAGGCTTCCGACGTGCCGGTCCATGTAGAAGAAGGCAGTGTTTACCGCGAAATCCTGAAGCTTGCCTACAAGGAAGGCTTTGATCTGATCGTCATGGCATCGACCAAGGGCGATTTCCCGAACTACGAGATTGGCCCGAACCTGGCCCGTGTCGTGCGCAATGCGCATTGCACCGTCATGGTCGTCCGCGACCAGTCCCGCTGATTGAAAGGTTGAAGAAATGACCACACCGAAGCGCACGCCCTTGTATGACCTTCACGTCGAACTTGGTGGCAAGATGGTTGATTTTGCGGGTTGGGAGATGCCTGTTCAGTATCCTTTGGGGATCATGGGAGAGCATAAGCAGTGCCGTGAGAAGGCGGCGTTGTTTGATGTGTCTCACATGGGTCAGGTGATCCTGCGCGGTGAGAATGTGGGTGAGAAGCTGGAAGCTCTGTGCCCGCAGGCCTATGCGACGCTGAAGGAAGGCAAGGCGCGGTACGGGTTCTTCACCAATGCCGAAGGCGGGATCATGGACGATTTGATCGTGTCGAATGCGGGGGATCACTACTTTGTGGTGGTGAACGCGGCGCTGCGCCATCAGGACATTCCGCATATGCGCGACAATCTGGACGGGGTTGAGGTGACCGAGATCTTCGACCGCGCGCTGGTGGCCGTGCAAGGCCCCAAGGCCGAAGATGTGGTGGGCGCGCTCTGCCCCGCGGCGCGCGATCTTAAGTTCATGGAAACCACGATTGCCGACATCCTGGGTGTCGAATGCCGTATCTCGCGCCTGGGCTATACCGGCGAGGACGGGTACGAGATCTCGATCCCCGAGGATAAGGCGATCGAGATCACACGGGCCTTCCTGGCGCATGAGGAGTGCGACCCGGCGGGTCTGGGCGCGCGCGACAGCCTGCGGCTTGAGGCCGGGCTGTGCCTCTATGGCAATGACATCGACCAGAGCACCTCGCCGGTCGAGGCCAGCCTCGGCTGGGCGATGCAGAAGCGTCGCAAGGAAGAAGGTGGTTTTCCGGGGGCGGAGCGTATCCAGCGCGAACTGGCCGAGGGCGCAGCCCGCAAGCTGGTGGGCATCAAGCCCGACGGCCGTGCGCCGGCGCGTCAGGGCGTGGAAGTGCAATGCCTAGAGGGTAACACCATCGGTCAGATCACCTCGGGCAGCTTTGGCCCCACGGTCGGCGGCCCGGTTGCGATGGGTTATGTGAGCAAAGGCCATGGCGCGCCGGGCGAGAAGGTGAACCTGATCATCCGGGGCAAGGCGCAACCGGCGCAGATCGTGGCGCTGCCCTTCGTCAAACAGAATTACAAGCGTTGAAGTCAGGAGAGAGAAGCATGGCAACCTATTATTCCGAAGAACATGAATGGCTGAGCGTCGAAGGCGACACCGCCACGCTGGGCATCACCAAACACGCGGCTGAACAGCTGGGTGAGGTGGTGTTTGTCGAGCAGCAGGAAGTGGGCGACGAGTTCGAGAAAGACGGCGAGATCGGCGTGATCGAATCCGTCAAGGCGGCCTCGGAACTCTATGCCCCGGTCGATGGTGAGATCGTCGAGGTGAACGAGGCGCTGGCCGACAATCCCGGCGCGCTGAACGACGACCCCGAGGGCGAGGCCTGGATCTACAAGATCAAGATCAGTGACGCGTCGCAGCTCGAGGATCTGATGGACGAAGCCGGATACAAAGCCTTCATCGGGTAAACCCGAACGGAGTCCCGGCATGGGGCTCCATCGAATTAATTGATGCCGCCGAATTTGGGCCCCGCCCTTCATCTGGCAAGAAATATCCCCGCCGGAGGCTCCCGCAGTCTCCGCCGGCCCTGACCTATCCATGGGAGCGCTGCAATGGCCTTCAAACTGACCGACTACGAAGCCTATGATTTTGCCAACCGTCGCCATATCGGTCCCAGCCCGACCGAGATGCGCGACATGCTGCAGGTGATCGGCTTCAAGACGCTGGACGAGCTGATCGACGCCACCGTCCCCCCGGCGATCCGGCAGAAACAGCCGCTGGACTGGGGTCCGGCGATGACGGAACGCGATGCGCTTTTCCACATGAAACAGGTGGCGGGGAAGAACAAGGTTCTGACCTCGCTGATCGGTCAGGGCTATTACGGCACCACCACGCCTGCGCCGATCCTGCGCAACATCCTGGAAAACCCGGCCTGGTATACCGCCTACACGCCGTACCAGCCCGAGATCAGCCAGGGCCGACTCGAGGCGCTCTTGAACTTCCAGACCATGGTCAGCGACCTGACCGGGCTCGATGTGGCCAACGCCTCGCTTCTGGACGAAGCCACCGCGGCGGCCGAAGCCATGGCGATGGCCAAGCGCGGCGGCCGGTCCAAGGCCAACAACGCGGCCTTCTTCGTTGACAAGAACTGCCACCCGCAGACCATCGCGGTGATCAAGACCCGGGCCGAGCCTCTGGGCATCGACGTGCAGGTCGCCGACCCGGATCAGCTGGACGCGGGCGCGGTATTCGGCGCGATCTTCCAGTATCCGGGCACCTATGGCCATGTGCGCGACTTCACCGCCGAGATCGCGGCGCTGCATGAACACAAGGCCATCGCCATCGTCGCCGCCGACATCCTGTCGCTGGCGCTGCTGAAGTCACCGGGCGAGATGGGCGCGGACATTGCCATCGGCTCGACCCAGCGCTTTGGTGTGCCGATGGGCTATGGCGGCCCGCACGCCGCCTACATGGCCACCACCGACAAGCTGAAGCGATCCATGCCGGGCCGGATCATCGGTGTGTCCATCGACAGCCGCGGCAACAAGGCCTACCGCCTGTCGTTGCAGACCCGCGAGCAGCACATCCGCCGCGAGAAGGCGAACTCGAACGTCTGCACCGCGCAGGCGCTGCTGGCGGTGATTGCTTCGATGTATGCGGTCTATCACGGCCCCGACGGCATCAAGGCGATTGCCCAGTCGGTGCACCGCAAGACCTCGCGCCTGGCCGCCGGCCTGGAAGAGGCGGGCTTCTCGGTCGAACCCGAGGTGTTCTTCGACACGATCACGGTCGAGGTCGGCCATCTGCAGAAGACGGTGATGGAGGCCGCCGTGGCGCGCGGCGTCAACCTGCGCAAGGTGGGCGACACCCGCGTCGGCATCAGCCTGGACGAACAGACCCGCCCCGAGACGATTGAGGCGGTCTGGGGCGCCTTCGGCATCGACCGCAAGGATGACAGCTCGAACAAGCAATACCGCCTGCCGGATTATGCGCTGCGTGAAAGCGCCTATCTGACCCACCCGATCTTCCACCAGAACCGGGCCGAGGCCGAGATCACCCGCTATATGCGTCGTCTGGCCGACCGCGACCTGGCGCTGGACCGGGCGATGATCCCGCTGGGGTCCTGCACCATGAAGCTGAACGCCACGATCGAGATGATCCCGGTCACCTGGCCCGAGTTCGGCAATCTGCACCCGTTCTGCCCCGAAGATCAGGCGCAGGGCTATCACGAGATGATCGCCGATCTGAACGACAAGCTGTGCCAGATCACCGGCTATGACGCGATCTCCCAGCAGCCCAACTCGGGCGCGCAGGGCGAATATGCGGGCCTGCTGACCATCCGCAACTATCACTTTGCGCGCGGCGAAGGGCACCGCAATGTCTGCCTGATCCCGACCTCGGCCCATGGCACCAACCCGGCCTCGGCGCAGATGGTGGGCTGGCAGGTCGTGCCGGTGCAGGCGGATGACAAGGGCAATATCGATGTCGCCGACTTCCGCGCCAAGGCGGAAAAGCACTCGGATCATCTGGCCGCCTGCATGATCACCTACCCGTCCACTCATGGTGTGTTCGAGACCACCGTGCAGGAGGTCTGCCAGATCACCCATGACCACGGCGGCCAGGTCTATATCGACGGCGCCAACATGAACGCCATGGTGGGCCTGTCGCGCCCCGGCGACATCGGCGGCGATGTCAGCCACCTGAACCTGCACAAGACCTTCTGCATCCCGCATGGCGGCGGCGGCCCCGGCATGGGTCCGATCGGCGTCAAGGCGCATCTGGCCGAGCACCTGCCCGGGCACCCGGAATACGGCACCGCCGTGGGCCCGGTCTCGGCGGCGCCCTTCGGGTCTCCGTCCATTCTGCCGGTCAGCTGGGCCTATGTGCTGCTGATGGGCGGCGCGGGTCTGACCCAGGCGACCAAGGTGGCGATCCTGAACGCCAACTACATCGCGGCGCGGCTCAAGGATGCCTATCCGATCCTCTATACCTCGGAAACGGGGCGTGTGGCGCATGAATGCATCCTCGACACCCGGCCCCTGGACGCCGAGGCGCATGTCACCGTCGATGACGTGGCCAAACGCCTGATCGATTCAGGCTTCCACGCGCCAACGATGAGCTGGCCGGTGGCCGGCACCCTGATGGTGGAACCCACGGAGTCGGAACCCATGGCCGAGCTGGACCGTTTCTGCGATGCCATGCTGTCGATCCGCTCGGAAGCGCAGGACATCATCGACGGCAAGATCGACGCGGAAAACAACCCGCTGAAAAACGCCCCCCACACGGTGCGCGATCTGGTCGGCGACTGGGACCGCCCCTACACCCGCGAACAGGCCTGCTTCCCGCCGGGTTCCATGGGCGTCGACAAATACTGGTCCCCCGTCAACCGCGTCGACAACGCTTACGGTGACAGAAACCTCGTCTGCACATGCCCCCCAATGGACGCATACGCAGACGCCGCGGAATAGGGAACCGGGCGTAGCAATCCGCGGTTTGCCCAAGCGGATTGAAATCCGAAAATGAGGGCAGCGTCCAGCGAGGCGCTGCCTCTCGTCAATTCGATGGAGGAACAATGAAACACTATGTCCTCGCAAATGATCGCGCCGACCTGGCAAAGACCGCGCCGGAAGTGCCAGAAAGATTAAAACACATCGATGTTATCCTCAGCGACACGCGGGCGCTGGCATCGGCTGAAATCGTCGTCGAGTTCTATCAAGCTCTGAACAGCCTGGTCGAAAACTGCTCTTACGTCGTCAATCTCCGGGTGTCCGGAAATGACTCGGTTGGCGGGCCTCTTTATTGGACAGGTCGAACGGCAATATTCTGGGGCGACCTGGAGAACAACTGGGACGTCTCCGGTCCGCGCAGAAGCTGGATTTCGCAAGTTCTCAACCTGTCTTCAAGGACCGTTCTGGTCGGCGGAGCCGTCCTGCTGCTGGTGCAACTGGGCAGAGCGGGCCGAAACATCGTTGCGGTTCATCCCAACTTTGCTGCGGCCGCGCTGGAAAGCGGATTGGAAAGCTGCGGTGCGGCAACCCATCTGGCCGCCGACGGGCACCCCCACAGCGCAACCAGCAGACTGAGCGCGTTGCGGCTGTTGTCCGAATTCGTTTCCATGGATCACGGAGAGCATATTGCGGACGCACTGCGCAGCTATATTGGTCTGACCGAACCCACGCAAAAACACGAAAGCAGGTTGGCCGCCCGGTTGGTGCACAGGGCAAAGGGTGATCTTTTGGTGGTGCGTACTTTGGATGCGATGCAGGAAAACATCGAAGATCCTCTGACGATTTCCGATCTTTCCCGTTTGCTCAAAACCTCGACGCGGCAGCTGCAACGACGGTTCCTGAGCAAAACCGGTGCAAAGCTTCTTTCCACGTACAAGGAGCTTCGTCTGGAACGGGCGCAGAACCTGTTGCAGTTCACGAACATGTCGCAGATCGAAATCTCGGCAGCCACTGGTTTTTCATCGACCGTCGCTTTGAAACGTGCGTTTCAACGCTGCTACAAAACCAGCCCGGATGATGTGCGCGACCGTCGGTTCATGGGGTCGATGGCGCCGGAAGGATCCTAGCACTTCTTCGACGTGCGCAACGGGCGATAATATCGCGTGGGCAGTTTGCCCACGCAACTTTGGTTTGGTTCACGCCGCAGCAATCTGGCTTGCCTTTTCCACCAGCACTTCGGCCTGACGGATCGAGGCGTAATCTATCAGCCGGCCGTCCAGCGAAACAGCGCCTTTTCCATCGGCTTCGGCCTCGGCCATGGCGACCAGAATGCGCTGAGCCTTGTTGACCTCGGCGTCCGACGGCGACATCACCTCGTTGGCAAGTGCGATCTGGCTTGGATGAATGGCCCATTTGCCCTCGCAACCCAGAACGGCGGCGCGTTTTGCGGCAGCCTTGTATCCGTCCGGGTCCTGAAAATCACCAAAAGGTCCGTCAATCGGGCGCAGCCCGTTGGCGCGCGCCGCAACCACCATGCAGGCCAGTGCATAATGCCACATATCACCCCAATGGGTCTGGCGCCCGCCGTCCGAATCCGTATCCGTCAAAACAGAGTAGTCCGGGTTCACACCGCCGATGATCGTGGTGCGCGCACGGGTCGAGGCCGCATAGTCGGCCACGCCGAAGTGCAGGCTTTCATTGCGCTTGGATGCTGCCGCAATCTCACTGACATTCTGCATGCCAAGCGCGGTTTCGATGATGTGCTCGAACCCGATCCGTTTTTTGTAACCCTTGGCGTCTTCGATCTGGGTCACCAGCATATCGACGGCATAGACATCAGCAGCCGTCCCGACCTTGGGGACCATGATCAGATCAAGGCGTTCACCAGCCTGCTCGACCACATCGACGACGTCGCGGTACATGTAATGCGTGTCCAGACCGTTGATCCGAACCGACATGGTCTTGTTGCCCCAGTCGATGTCGTTCAGCGCCTGAATGATGTTCCTGCGGGCTTGTTCTTTTTCATCCGGCGCAACAGCGTCTTCCAGATCAAGGAAAATAACGTCCACATCGGATTTGGCTGCCTTTTCGAACATTCCGGGTTGGCTGCCGGGTACGGCCAATTCACTGCGGTTCAGTCGGGCTGGGGCTTGGTCGATGGAATGAAAGCTCATGGATTCGGGTCCTTCGTCTTACAGGTTCGGATAGATCGGGAATTTGGCGCAGAGGTCTGCGACTTCGGCCTTGACCTTGGCTTCGACGGCGCCGTTGCCGTCTTCGCCATTGGCAGCCAGGCCGTCGACCACTTCGATGATCCAGTCGGCGATCTGGCGGAATTCGACCTCGCCGAAGCCGCGGGTGGTGCCGGCGGGCGACCCCAGTCGGATGCCCGACGTGATGGTCGGCTTTTCGGGATCAAACGGCACGCCGTTCTTGTTGCAGGTGATATGCGCCCGGCCCAGAGCCTTCTCGGTGGCGTTGCCTTTCACCCCTTTGGGGCGCAGGTCGACCAGCACCACATGGGTGTCGGTGCCGTGGGTCACCGTGTCCAGACCGCCCTTGATCAGCTGATCCGACAGCGCCTGCGCGTTGGCGATCACCTGCTTGGCATAGTCCTTGAACTCGGGCCGCAGGGCCTCGCCAAAGGCCACGGCCTTGGCCGCGATCACATGCATCAGCGGGCCGCCCTGAATGCCGGGGAAGATGGCCGAGTTCACTTTCTTGGCGATATCTTCATCATTGGTCAGGATCATGCCGCCGCGCGGGCCGCGCAGGGTCTTGTGGGTCGTCGTGGTCGCCACATGCGCATGGGGGAACGGGCTGGGATGTTCACCCGCCGCCGCCAGACCGGCGAAATGCGCCATGTCCACGTGCAGATAGGCGCCCACCATATCGGCGATCTGACGCATGCGGGCAAAGTCGATCTGACGCGGGATGGCCGAGCCACCGGCGATGATCAGCTTGGGCTGGTGCTCTTTCGCCAGCGCCTCGACCTGATCATAGTCCAGCATGTTGTCCTGCTGGCGCACGCCGTATTGCACCGCGTTGAACCACTTGCCCGACTGGTTCGGGCGGGCTCCGTGGGTCAGGTGACCACCGGCATCCAGGCTCATGCCCAGAATGGTGTCGCCGGGCTTGATCAGCGCCTGAAACACGCCCTGATTGGCCTGAGAGCCAGAATTGGGCTGCACATTGGCGAATTCACAGCCGAACAGCTGCTTGGCGCGGTCGATGGCCAGGTTTTCGGCAATGTCGACAAACTGGCAACCGCCATAATAGCGGCGACCGGGATAGCCTTCGGCGTATTTGTTGGTCATCACCGAGCCCTGCGCCTCCATCACGGCGGCAGAGACGATGTTCTCGGACGCGATCAGCTCGATCTCGTCGCGCTGACGACCCAGTTCCGACGTGATCGAGCCAAAAAGCTCGGGATCACGATCAGCAAGGGACTGGGTGAAAAATCCGTCTGAACGGTGCAGGGCATTCACTGGTCATATCTCCTTATAGAGGAACGCAACGCAGCCACGGCTGCGTTGGACGCCATTGCGTGATGTTTGAAGGTGGCCTCAGATCACGCGGTCCCGAGGTTCGCGGCCGTCGAAGAAGTCGCTCAGATTGTCGAGAACCCGGAACCCCATCGCTTCGCGCGCTTCGCGGGTCGCGCTGCCCAGATGCGGAAGCATGACGAGGTTGTCGCATTGCAACAGGTCCGGGCTGACCCGCGGTTCACCATCGAAAACGTCCAATGCAGCGCCGCCGATCATGTCGAACACCAAGGCCTGGATCAGCGCCCATTCATCGATCACTTCGCCCCGTGCGGTGTTGATCAGAAATGCGTCAGGCTTCATCAGGCCAAGTCTGCGCGAATTGATCAGATGGCGGTTGGCTGCGCCGCCCGGACAGTGCAGTGAAACGAAGTCACATTGCGGCAGCAAGTCATCAATGGTGTCCACCTGTCTTGCGTTGCATTCGGCGAGAACATCGGGCGATACGGCGCTACGGTTGCAAACCAGCACGTCCATGCCGAACCCGTGATGCGCACGGCGGGCCATCTCCTGTCCGATGCGGCCATATCCGATGATGCCCAGTGTCTTGCCGCTGACCTTGGTTCCGACCAGATGCGTGGGCCGCCATCCTGTCCACTGACCTGCACGCAGCTCGCGTTCGCCCTCACCCGCCCGACGCGCCACCATCAAAAGCAGCGTCATGGCGATATCGGCGGTGCACTCAGACAGAACGTCGGGCGTGTTGGTCACGGTCATACCCAACTCGCGTGCCGACGGCTCGCAGATATGGCTGTAGCCGACGCCGTAATTGGCAAGGATTTTTGTCTGCACACCCGGCACATCCAGTGCCTCGGCGCTCAGCGTGTCCGTTACAGTGGGCAGCACGGCGTCATAGGATTTCAACGCTTGCCGGGTTTCAGCCGGGGACATGGGTTTGTCGCCGGTATTCAAAACGGTGTTGTAGTTCTCGGCCAGCTGCGCCTCGACGGCAGCAGGCCAGCGACGGGTAACCAGAACCGATGGTTTGACCATCACGCAGCCTCCATCACGCGGGCGATCGTCTCACCGATCACGGCAGGGTTTTCGGCCACGGTGACACCTGCGGCGGACAGGATCTCGACCTTTTCGCTGGCGCTTTCGCCGAAGGCCGAGATGATCGCCCCCGCGTGCCCCATGGTACGGCCTTTCGGAGCGGTCAGGCCGGCGACATAGGCGATCACCGGTTTGGAGATGTGGTCGCGGATATATTCGGCGGCTTCCGCTTCCTGCGGGCCTCCGATTTCGCCGATCATGGCGATGACATGCGTGTCTTCGTCGTCTTCAAACCGTTGAAGGATGTCCTTGAATGACGATCCGTTGATCGGGTCGCCCCCGATTCCGACACTGGTCGAAACGCCGATCCCGCGCTCTTTCAACTGGGCCGCCGCCTCATATCCCAATGTCCCCGAACGGCCGATGATCCCCACATGTCCGGGAAGATAGATATGCCCCGGCATGATGCCCAACAAAGCTTTTCCGGGCGAGATGGTGCCGGCACAGTTCGGACCGGTCAGAACCATGCGTTTCTCTTTCGGATAGCGATACATGTACCGTTTCACCCGGATCATGTCCTGTGCCGGAATGCCGTCGGTGATGCAAACGCAATAGCGGATGCCCGCATCGGCGGCCTCCATGATGGAATCCGCCGCAAACGGGGGCGGTACGAAGACCAGGCTGGCATCGGCGCTGGTGGCTTCGACGGCCTGTTTGACGGTGTCAAAAACCGGAACGCCTTCGACGGTTTCGCCCCCCTTGCCGGGCACGACGCCACCCACCACGTTTGTGCCATAGTTCAACATGTCCTTGGTGTGGAACCGCGCCATGCGCCCGGTGATGCCCTGCACGATGACACGCGTGTCACGATCGAGAAGAATGCTCATTACACAACCCTCATTTTGGTGCCCTGAGTAAGGTCGTTTTTCCAAGCGCCCACAGCGCGTTCTGCCGCCTCCATCAGCGTCGTGGCGCGAATGATCGGCAGGCCCGATTTGGCAAGAATTTTCTGGCCTTCTTCGACATTAGTGCCGGCCAGCCGCACGACGACGGGAATATCGAGGTCAAGTTCCTTCAACGCCTGAACGACTCCTTCAGCCACCCAGTCGCAGCGGTTGATACCGGCGAAGATGTTGACCAGAATGGCCTGAACATTGTCATCCGACAGGACCAGCCGGAACGCCTTGGCCACCCGTTCAGGCGACGCGCCACCGCCGATGTCGAGGAAATTTGCAGGCTCGCCGCCTGCCAGCTTGATCGTGTCCATGGTGGCCATCGCCAGACCGGCCCCGTTGACGATGCAACCGATATTGCCGTCAAGCCCGACATAAGACAGCCCGCGATCCGCAGCGCGGCTTTCGCGCGGGTCTTCCTGGCTTTTGTCGCGCAGTTCGGCGATCTGCGGGTGGCGGAACAGAGCGTTGTCGTCAAAGCTCATCTTGGCATCCAGCGCCAGCACCCGGTCGTCACCGGTGATGACCAGCGGATTGATTTCGACCATCGTGGCGTCAAGATTGCTGAAGGCGGCATAACAGCCCTGCAGCGTCCGCACCATTTGCTGGATCAGTTTGGCTTCAACCCCAAGATTGAAGGCGATTTCACGGGCCTGAAACTCCTGAAGCCCGACAGCCGGTTCAACGATGGACCTGACAATGCTGTCGGGGCGGTCGGCCGAGATGTCTTCGATCTCCATCCCGCCTTCGGACGAGGCGACGATCATCACCCGCTGGCTGGAGCGATCCAGAACAAAGCCAAGGTAGATTTCCCGGTCAATCGGCACTGCGGCTTCGACGTAGACACGATAGATGCCTTTGCCTTCAGGACCCGTCTGATGCGTCACCAGTTTGCGACCGAACAGATCATCGCAAGCCTTGTAGATTTCGTTTTCGCTGTTGCAGAGCTTGACCCCTCCGGCCTTGCCGCGCCCGCCTGCATGGACCTGCGCCTTGACAATCCATTTGTCGCCACCCAGTTCGCGCGCCCGATAGGCCGCCTGTTCTGGACTGTAGGCAAGCGCGCCGGCGGGCACGTCGACGCCGAATTTCGAAAGAACTTCTTTCGCCTGGTATTCGTGGATATCCATCTGATGCGCTCCTGTTTAAGCAGCTATTGAAGTGCCGTAACGGCTTTCCAGCAGAGCTTCGATCGCGTCTTGGTCGACCTCTCCCCCCAGCTCACGAATGGCTTCGGCGAACAGGCGCACAATCCGGCTGACGGCCTCGCGATTCAATTGATTTAGGATGCCGATGCGCACCTGCACCGGTTCGCTCAAGGTGGGCCAGATGCCAAACCCGCGGGCGCGGCAGTTCTGCACCAGTTCCATCTCGCGGCCAGAAAGCTCGGAAGGCAGGTTGAGAACGATCAGGCTGGGCATGTCCGAGGTGACCTCGCACCCCATCTCGGTCACCGCGTCCCGAAGAACCTTTTCATGCGTCCGGTAAGACATCGACCGCTTGGCCAGACCTTCCTGCAAGGTCAGGCGCAATGACTCGTGGAATGCCGCAACCGCATATCCGGAATGGGTCCGGTGATAGGTGCCCTTTTCCACGTCTTGCCCATCGACGATGCCCCAGTGGCGGGCCTCGAAGATCGGATTGTGTACATAGGTATAGGCACCTGTGGATTTCAGTGCCTCGATATAGGCATCGGTAAAGCTGACAGGGGCATAGGTCAGCGGCAAGCAGCACAGGCCTTTCTGCGGGCAGGATGCCCAGCCTGCCACACCCGGATAGTCATCGATCGCAAAGTCTTCGACACCCAGAGACGAGACCGCATCGATCAGCCCCATGGTGTCATGACGTTCACATGCGTCCGAGAAACCGCGCAGATCGTTCACCCTGCCCGATCCGGTTTCCCAATGCGCCATGAAGGCCCATTTCGGCTTGTGCTCGGCCAGAGTCGCTTCAATCAGTTCAGCAGTCACCCGCTGGCCATGTGGAACCTCGACTACCGTGACACTCGCCGCCTGTGGGTCAAGCGGGCTGGCTGCGTGCTCGGCGGGCGTTGCCGCCTTGATCCGCAGCGTCAACGCGTCGATCCCCGAGAATGTGCCGTTGGTGAATGCAACAACCTTGTCACCGGGCATGACGGCCGAGAACATGGTGTCCAGCGCGCTCCAGCCGGTACCCGCGACGGCGAACGTATAAGCGTTCCGGGTGCCCCAGATTTTCCGCAGCATGTGCTTGCATTCGATCATGCCCCTGAGGACATCGCCTTGCATGTGATCGGCGACCCCTGCGCCGGCGAAGGCTTTCAGGACACGCACATCCGTATTGCCCGGCCCCGGCCCTGCGGCAAGGGTCTCGGGAATTTCGAGCGGAGGGAAAATCTGAAAGGTCATGGTCTGACATCCTCGGCTGTTGGCCGGGTATTGCGGCCTGATGGTTCAAGATACCGGTCAGAAAACGCGAGCTTGCCGGATGGCGCAACGTAACTTACTACTGCTTTTGGATGGCTAATAGTGTGGGTAATTACCTACCCGTTTTGGCAAAAATACGACGGTATACCGAAATCTACCCCACCCTTTTGGGTAGTATTTTGTAAAATATGGGCAAAATCATATGGTTGAGACATCGGACAAACCCATCGACATCATGCTTGCGGACAGCAACCCGCTGGTTCTGTCGGCCATGTCGGAAATTTTCGAACGTGATCCCCGATTCTCTCTGGTCGCCACGTCGGCAACGGCAGAAGGGTTTTTGGGAACGGTGATGCGGATACCCGTTCAGGTCGGTGTCGTGGACTGGACGCTTCCGGCCCTGGGCGCTGCCAAACTGATCGAGGTGCTGCGCGATCAGGCCGATGCACCGCGCTTTGTCATCTATGGCGATACCTCTGGGGATGTCCCGCGATTGGCGATGCAGGCGGGCGCCGCTGGATTTGCAGCCCGCTCGGGCGAGGTCGAAGGCCTTCTTGAGACCTGCGCCGAAGTGGCAGCAGGCAAGATGGTGTTTCCGTTCATCGACGTCCGGAAGATGAAACAGGATCCGATTCAAAGCCTGTCGCGCAAGGAACGCGCCATTTTGGAGGCCCTGGCACAGGGGATGTCGAACCGGGAACTGTCCAAGGAACTTCAGATATCCACCAACACGGTCAAGTTCCACCTGTCCAATATCTATGAGAAGCTGAACGTCAAAAACAGAACTCAAGCCATTGCGTTTTTCTATTCGTCCCACCGTGGGGCGGACTAAACGACAAGAACAGAGAGCCCAGATGACTGAAATCAAAATTAACGTTGTCGGTGCCGGGCGGGTTGGCAAAACGCTGATCAGCCTTCTGGATGGCACTGATGGCTGCCGGATCCAGGATATTCTGAGCACATCCTTTCGGTCGGCAAATGAAGCCGCCCAGTTGTCCAAAACCGGGCGCGTTGCCGCAAGCTATGCCGATCTGCGGCCAGCTGATCTGTGGATCCTCTCAGTACCCGACACGCAAATTTCTGCGGTGGCCTACGAATTGAAAGAGGCGTTCGAAAACCAAGAAAAAACCGGGAAGCCTTCAGTGGCTTTCCATTGCAGCGGCTATTTTCCTGCCGAGCACCTGGCGCCGTTGCGAAGCCTCTCATGGTCTCTGGCCAGCGTTCATCCCGTCCTGTCTTTCGCCGATCCACAGGCCGCTGCCGCGCAATTCAAAGAGGCGCTGTGCGGGTTGGAAGGCGATGAAGACGCCACAGCGTTCATTCAGCAGCTTCTGGAAGGATTGGGAACCACCTGTTTTCCCATCCGGTCTGAAAGCAAAAGCCTGTATCATGCAGCCGCTGTGATATCGAACAACTTCGCCGTTGTCTTGCAGGCCATCGCCCGCGAAGCGTGGGCCGAGGCCGGCGTGCCGGACGAAACTGCCCGCAAGCTCAACGCTGGTTTGTTGAGCAGCACAGTCGAAAACGTCAACCTTCTTGGCCCGCAATCTGCCCTGACCGGTCCGGCGGCAAGAGGGGACGCAGAGGTCGTTGCCCAGCAGGGCGCGGATGTAGCGGCGTGGCATCGCGATGCAGGTGAAATTTACAAGCATATGAGCCTGCTGGCGCAGAAGCTGAAGGCAACCGGTTTCACGAAGTAATCACCAGATCCATTGCTGCAAGGCATTTTGGATCCTGCGTTCGAAACGCGTCGCGGAAAAGGCGGGCCCGGGCCTTTCTTTTGCGAATCCCTGAAACATGTTACGTTGGGTCAACTTTCGAGATTTGATTTTTCCCGGCACTCAGTTTCTTGCAGCGCTTTCCTACGAGGTGACTTCATGTCCGACTCCAGCAGTGAGCCCCCGCGCATTACGCTGTCCCTTCCGACCTCTCGACCCAATCCCACGATCTCGGCGGAACTCTCGGGATCGGCCGGTTTTACGGCTGACAGCCTTGACGATCTCAGGCGCGTCGAAGCCGAGAAGCTCAAGGCGCTGCGCCGTGGTGTCGGCATTGACCTGTCTGCTGAGGTGATCAACGATCTGGTCGATCAGCGCGTTCAGTCCACCGGTGCCGTCTTTCGTCAGCTTGAAACCATACGCAAGGATCTGGCCGACGGGTTTCTGGGCGCTGTCGTCCCAACCCTTGCCCCGAAACTGCGCGGTGAACTGATCAATCCCGACGGCACCCCTGCCGAGCGGGTAATCGTTGAAGCGCTGCGCCCAACCTTTACCGCTAGTGAAGGCATCGACAACGCGGATTTTTCATGGGCTGTAAAAGCCGCCGTAACGGATGCGCGGGGCCTGTTTTCGCTTGATCTGCCCAATCTGCGCCTGCCGCAAAATGGCCTCAGATTGCGGATTCGCGGGCAGAACACCACTCTGACCGAGGCAGTGCCGCGCATTGATGCATTGGATGGTGAATTGGGCCTCGTGGTGCTGGATCGCACTGTCCTCCCTTTGCAGCGCTCGATCCTGGGTGAGCTTGCCGATATTCTGCCGGTGGATCCCGAGGATGCGGAAGAAAACATATCCGACTTCGCCGGCACGCAGGCCCCTATCGTGCTGGGCGAAGGTGATTGCGCTTCGGAATACCGAACCGAAGGAGGCACGGTTTCGCGGCGGCGATATTCGGTTCTTTACCGGTTGATCGACCCGCTTGTCGGGCCGAAAAACATCGTTCGCACCCGCCCCGTTGGCGGCAATCGCTTTGTCACGACAATTCCGGGCGGCACCTTTGCGCAGGCCAATCTTTCTGCCGAAACACTGTTGAGCGCATTCAACAATGACGGCGGAGACTGGGATTTCCGCGATCGGATACCGATTGACGAACCCATTGATATCGAGGATTTTTTCGAAGATCTGGAACAGCGCCCGCAGGATGTGCCAAAAGCTTCCAGCCTGGCGCTTGGCTATATCGCCAAGATGCGTTCAACCGCCGTTCACGCCGGAATGTCATTGGGGCGTCTGGTCTATTCCCTGCCGCTTGCCCCGGGCGAAGAGCAACGGATCGTCGTGTCGGAACAGCGCGAAACCCTGACCGTGCGCGAACGCGAAAGCCTGACCTTCGAGGAACAACAGGAATTCGAAGAGGCGCGCGACACCTCTTTCGACAGCACATTCGAAACCGCATTGGACGAAGTGATCCGTGGAACATCCTCTTTCTCGACCAAGGCGTCCACAAAAAGCTTCGGGGGCGCCGGCGGCATTGGTGGCGGTCTGTTTGGCGGCATCGGGGCCATAGTGGGCGGGGTCGGTTTCAGCGGCGCCCGTTCCAGCTCCAACTCGTCAGGCAGTTCGTCCAACACGCAGAACACGTCACGCGATTTTCTGTCAGACACGCACGAGACATTCTCGGCCGCGCTGGAACGGGCCGCTTCGGTCAAGCGAAGTTCGGCCCGAACAAGCGTTCGTACAGCCACGGCAAGTGATCGGCGGACGGCGACGACAAAATTCGTGGCCAACCGCAACCACTGTCATGCAATGACGATGCAATGGTTCGAGGTTCTGCGCGACTTTTCCCTGGAAACGCGGATCGAAGGCGTTCAATTGGTGGTCTTCGTTCCCATGCAGCTCATCCGCTTTCGCCGTCTGGGGCAAGGCGATCAATTACCGGGCAATGTCAGCCGGTCCGGATTGCTGAGCCGGTACAAGGTGATCCTGCGCCACGCAGACGTTTTCCGCCGCGTGTTCCGAAACCGTCGCAGATTCCGCACCGCCCTGAAACTGCTGGAAGAGTTTTACGCGGACAAGGACGCGACACCGCAGAATGCTCCGGGTGTCGCGCAGGACATCGTCAGCTTCGAGGCGCAGGGCACTTTCATGCCCAATGATGACATATCCGCGGTGATCTTCACGCAGGATGGCGACCGCGTTGGGCCAGTGCCCCTGACCGGATCGCCGATCGACATCGACAACCTGCATGACTTGCCTGCCGAGACACGCGAAAACCTGCTGGTTCGGCTGGCTGACGCGCGCCGTGATCCAACCAACCGGCGGACTTATACCGGATCCGTGGCGTTGCCCCGCTCGGTCGAACGTTCCGACATCGCCCGCGTCGAGTTGCGCAGGCGGACGGGCTCTTTTGCCTATTCATTCTATACCGGCCCGGACCCGATCAACATCTTCAACATTTGGGAACATATCTCGAACCTGGAAGATGCGGATGATCTGGATCGCGCCACACGCAACATCAACCGGAGCCTTCACACGACGATTTCAGGCTCGGATTTCGACGATCTGGTCGGCGCGCCGATGATCAGCGAGTTCGAAGCGCGCATGAATGAGGACGCACAGACCATCGTCGACGACAACACATTCCAGGCTTTGCCTGCGACCCTACCCTATTCGGTACAGGAAGTGCCGGATGTGTTGTCACGCCGTGATCTGCGGCGGATCGAGGAAATGTATCAGCATATCGTTGCCGACACCGTTCGCTATTCCCGCGTGATCTGGGCCAGTATGACGGATGAGGAACGGGCCATCCTGCTGGAACGCTTCACCATCGGCGTGCCCGATGGCGGATTGGATGACGCCTCAAGCGAGATATCGCTGCTCAGCACGGTCCAGAACAAGGTGTTGGGCTTCTATGGCAATGCAATGATCATGCCGTTCTCGATCCCACCCGATCTGGCCGACAGAATGGAGATGCGGACCGGCGACATTCAGGACAGCCTGCTGGCCTTCCATCGCGAAGACTTCCGACCACCGCGCCGCACGATCTCGCTGCCGACCAGGGGCCTGTTGGGCGAGGCTGTTCTGGGCCGCTGCAATTCCTGCGAGATGATCGACCATCGCCGCTTCTGGAACTGGCAGGACAGCCCGACGCCACCCCCGGTCGGCGACACGCCGGTCCTGCCCGCGGACAGCGATGCGATCTTTGGCGCCCGTGCGCCATCAGACCTGCCGGCCAATCAACCTTCGAACACGCTCACCATCGCCGGTGGCGACATTGGTACAGGCCAGGCCGTGCCCACTTCGCAACTGGCCGAGATCCTCAAAGCCGCGCCTGATCTTGCACGGGCGGGAACCGATCTGACGGGCCTGAAAGAGTTGCAGGCGCAACTGGCCCTTGAAACGCAATCGGTCGCCGCCGGTCGGGACAAAGCCATAGACACGGCGACGGATCTGACCAAAGAGCTTGTCGGCAAGGCCACTGAGCTTGCGGGCAAGGGGCAAGAGATCGCTGCGGCCCGCAAAGAGGAAGAAGCCAAAAAGCAAGCCGCCGAGAAGAAAAAGACAGCTGCCGACAATGCCGCAAAGCTCAAGGGGTTTGAGGATATCGCCAAGAACGCTTCGGGAGTTTCCGCTCTGATTGGCGGGCAACCGGATGGCAACCGGGCCGGTTTCGTTCAAAACCTGTTCAAGGATTTCCCCGGTGGTGCTGCGGCTCTGGCCAATCCTTCCAACACGTTGCTTCTGGCCAAGCTTTTCGGGGCCTTTACCAAAGCCAATACGGATGCGGATGACGGCAGCGCAACCAAGGCCGGCAGCCAATCCGTACTGGATTTCCTCAATGGCCTGAGCGCCCCTGCGGAGGACGACGATGACTGACACCAGCACAAATGCAACCCCCGAACCGGGCATCGATGAAAGCCTTGCCGAGGCCATCATCAATATTCTTGAAACCACCAATTCCCCGGCGATTCAGCGCGCCCGAGAGGTTATAGCCCACAGGCTGGCCATCGCTGGCGACATTGCACCATCCCGCATCCCTGCCCCGCGCAACATCACCGAGATCGGAGGCTATATCAATCTGCTCAGCGAGTATGGAGAGGCCGAACAGCGCGCGCGCATGATCGCGGCGGCGCTGGGCATAGCAGGGCCGCAGATTTCGCTGCCACAGCCCGGTGCCGTTCCACCGTTGTCCTTTGTCACACGTGACGGTGCCCGACCTGCGGGGCCACAACAACCCAGCTTCCCGTTGACCTATACGATCCGTAGCGACTTTGTTCCGGCATTTGACAATGCGGTGCAGGAAATCACGATCCGTGGTGGCGCGGTTCCGATTTTGACACCTGTCAGGATCCTGCCTGCTGCGGGGTCTGCACCCGCAACAGACGGCTCTGCGCAGCTGGCTCTGATCGGTCGTACACTCAGCCTGGCGCCAACAGCGGCTTTGCACGCCGTGGCGACAGACCCTTTGTCGCTCAGCCGTCCGACGGCTGGTGGCGGGTTCGAAGTTATGGTTCGGGTCATCGACGCCGCCGCACCGATCGCCGGAACCATCGCGGCGGCGAACTGGACAAGTTGGGAATGCGATGCCGCTGCCTGTACCGAAGTCGACAGCAATGATGCGCGCTTTGCGCTCATACCACTGCTGAACGCCGCCGGGTGGCACCAGCCCGCAGATCCCGGCAATCCGAACAGTCTGTCAAATCCCGGAACCTGGGCGGAATGGCGCAACATCACCGGGCTTGTGCCGGGCGTCACGCGGTTTGCGGATGAGCTGCAACTGCTATATTCCGCAGAAATGCTCATTACTTCACCGGTCTTCAATCAACTGGACAATGTCTGGACTGGAAGCGAGTTCGCCGCGCCATAGCACGGCTGCCTGAAACGCAGGAAAGTGATTTGGCAATGCGTCCATCATGGGGTTCAATGCCTTCAGGAGGTCAGCCATGCAGAACCCCGAACGTTTCGAGAAATTCTATTTCGCCAAAGTCGGCATGGGCGAAGCCTGTGGCTGTGCCGAGCGGATAATCGACGTGTTCGAATTCAACCGCAAAGGCGGTGCGCAATCCAGGCAACCTGTCAAAGAGGACAGGCGCAGACGTGGATCCTTTGGGGCATGGGCGGTCAAATATGGGCTGATGAGCCGCAGGCGCACATAGCCAAGGCCTGACGACGCACAAAGTTCGCTTTCCGTTTCATGGCGTGGCTCAGGCGGTATGATTGCATATCTAAAACCACCATGTCCGGTTGCCACGAGAACAGGTCAGACCGGCACCAGCTTCCCGTCGCGAAGATCCAGTTCATCGGGCGCCAGTTCCAAGCGGAATGTTGGCGAATGACTGACAAGCAAAATCGCCTGCGGCAACGCGCGCAGGATTTCCAGCAGGCGCGCTTCGTTTTTTGTATCCAACGCATTCGTCGGTTCGTCCAGCAACAGCACTTCGGGTTCCATCGCCAGAACCGTCGCCAGGGTCACCAGCCGTTTTTCACCGCCTGACAATTTGTGGGTAATGCGGTTCTTCAGATGCATCAGGTCCAGATCGCCCAGAACTTTGTCGACGATGGCAAGTGCCTCGTCACGGGTCTTGCCCAGATTGAGCGGGCCAAAAGCGACGTCTTCGGCGACGGTCGGGCAGAACAGCTGATCGTCCGCATCCTGAAATACAAGCCCCACCCGGCGGCGGACCTCATGGAAATCAGCCTCTTCCACGCGTTGCTGACCAAAAACGGTGACGGTGCCCGAACACGGGCGCTGCAACCCAAGCAAAATGCGCAGGAGCGTCGATTTTCCCGCTCCGTTCGGGCCTGTCAGGGACAGGCGCTGCCCCGCGCTCAGGCTCAGGCTTGCCCCGTCCAGAACGGGTGGCTGGCCGGGGTAGGAAAAACAGATGTCTTCAAGCGCGATCAGTGTCATGCGAATTCCAGAATGATCAGACCCAGGCAGAGACCGCTGAAACCAGCCGCAAACACAATGTCCGCGCGGGTCAGGGCAAATTCCTGAAGCAACGGCATACGCCCGGAAAACCCGCGGCACTTCATCGCGGCCAGGATGCGTTCCGATCTTTCGATCGCGCGCACAAGCATCATACCCACAAGGTAGCCAAAGCTGCGATATGTGTGCCAGTTTGTTGCTGGCCGAAAACCACGTACCTTCATGGCGGACCGCAGCCGCAGGTATTCTTCGCGCAAGACCTCGATATAACGGATCGTGAACATCAGCAGGTAAACCAGCTTTTCCGGGCACCGCAGACGATGCAGGGCGTGGCCCAGTGTGACCGGCTCCATCGTCCCGACCAAAACCATCAGGGACAGGATCACGGCATTGGCGGTCAAGGCAATCTCGACCGTTTTCCAAAAACCCTGCCAGCTTGCAGGGAATCCCCAAAGCGTGAACATCGGATCCCCGGGCATGGAAAAGGGCAACAGGACCAGCATGAACAGGATGAACCCATCCATCATGGCCATTCGCTTCAACGTCTTTCGCCGCGGCAGACGTGAAACTATCAGAAGCGAAAGCGACACTGTCAGCGCCGCGCAAAGCGCGCCGAGGGATGACACCGCCACGGTCACGACTGCAAAAACAACTGCCATGACGATCCGCATCCGGGGATCCAGCAGGCTGATCAGACCTTCTGGCCCGTCACCGGCTTCGGACAGTGTTTTTTCCTTGTGCCCCAGAACGTGTGCCATCAGGACGCCAGCTTGCGGCGGGCCGCCATGTAAAAACCCAGACCAAACAGACCAACGATGTACCCAATCCCGCCAAGGATGGTTTGCAGGTCGTTCTGTTCGCGATAGGCCGCAATCTCGCGCCTGAGCGGGCGCAATTCGTCACGTATGGCCTTGGCGATAACCTGCTGTTCTTCGGCGCTGAGAGACGCCGCCGAACCGCTGGCCTGCGTCACAGCAGCCGAAGATAAGTCACCGTTTTCTGCCACGGCAATGCCCATGATCCGCGCGACATCTTCGGCAGGCATCGTGACTTCGGCCACATGCCCGGCGCCAAGGTCGGCAAAGAAGGTGTGCGCCACGGCCGAGGTCGGCGTGTAGACAAAGAAACCGTCCGCATCCGTGACCGATCGACCCAGCTCGGCCCCATCCAGGCCGGTAACAATGACCTCGGTGCCGCTTGCCATGTCGCCGTTGGAAAAGCCGATTTCGCCCTCGATGACGTCTCCCGACTCGAAAACGCCGGCTATGACCTTGTGCGCCAGGGCAGGCACAGGTGCGCAGCACACGGCCAATATGACAACCAGATGCTTCATGTGGCTGCTTCCCTTATAAACAGCTCGGGCTTGACCTTGCGCGCCAACAACACGGAGAACCCGGTCAAAATCGCCTCAATGGCCATGACAGGAATATGGGCAAAGAAAACAAGCCTGGCGGCAGGCAGAAATTCATCTCCCGACAGCGCCAGGGAAAACGCGACCATGCCGGTTGTCGCCGCAATGGCAAATGCGCCGCCGACGCCCCCCCAAATCGCACCTTGCAAAGGCGTTCCACGCGCGATCAGACGACCGAACAACATTCCGGCCACCACAGCTGGAAAGGCGATGTTGACGGTGTTGATCCCCAACACCGTCAACCCGCCAAAGCCGAAAAAGACCGCCTGTAGCAAAAGCCCGACGAACAAAGCCGGGAATGCGGCCCAACCAAGCAGCAGCCCGGCCATGCCGTTGAGGATCAGATGGACCGACGACGGACCAATGGGTACGTGGATCAACGATGCCACGAAGAAACTGGCTGACAGCACGCCCGCAGTGGGGATGCGATCAAGATCCAGAGACCTGAGACCCATGGCGATCCCGCCCGCGGCGGCTATGGCGCCGCCAATTACAACCGGGTTGGAAAGGGCTCCGTCGACGATGTGCATCTTGGGTTACTCCAGATCCCAGGCGCGAATCCAGATGACCGCATCCTGGCTGAGTTCTTTGCCCTCATGTTCGGTTGCCGGACCGGAACCAAGTGCTGCGAAACCCCAGTAACCGGCATTTGGAACACCGAACGAAAAATACCCGTTGTCGTCAGATATGGCGACCACCGCACCACCCGGCATCGGAGAGACTTTCGGTGCAGAAGCGGCCGAACTTTCCATGTCGGGCTCGGCGGCCATGTACTCGATCTCGATTTCGACCCCCGCAACCGGCTGACCATCAGCCAGCACACGGCCCGTGAAAGTCGAACCCGCGATGATGTTGGTCGGCTTGTTCAGCGGGATAATCTCGGTCGGCAAACCTACGGGATTCATCCAGTCGGTCGGCAATTCGTTGCGGTTCAGGAAGGCTTTGGTGAGCTGTTGGATATAGATGTCTTCGGATTCCTCGTAATAAGGCTGAGGAACCGTCACCAGCACATAGTCGCCCGACCGTTTGACCGGGACACTGCCTTTGAACGCCACGCCCTCGTTTTCCCCGCCGGTGAACCGGATAGGTTCCAACGTGTCCAGCAAATCGGTCTTTTCACCGTTGTGGATCACATAGAATTCCTGCGGCTTTTCAAGATCCATGACGTGGCCGTTCTCGAACGGATGCCAGAAAATCAGCTTGACCGGCACATCGCCCGGTTTCTGGATCATGGTATCGGTAGTGTATTCCAAAAGAAAATGCGCATCTGCGATGGCGGGAAGAGCCACCGCGGCAACGGCTGCGCTGAGCAGCGTTTTCATGAACAGTCGTCCTTGTCCCGTCGCGCCAATCCCGGCGCGAAATTCGTTTTGACTACGGGACATTCAACGCCAAATCACCCTTTCAGGCATCCTGGTACGACGCACATCCCGTCGCCGATTAGGAGTGCCCCTTATGAGGACACATGTCCGGCAGGTATCCTGACTTGCGGGTCAAAGCGTTGGACTGGCCTTCCCGGGGCAAACCCCAGTGGCGTTTCAGCCCTGCTCGCCGCTTACAGTTGCGGGTGCAGTTGCGGAATTGGGCCTGAGCCCGCACCGCATTCCCTATTGATTCCAGAGCAAGCCCCGGAACCGGACATGCCGAGCGGCTTGCCAGACAACTCAGCCTTCCGTCAACGAAAATGTGTTACGGCCATCGAAAATTATGAGCTCGGCAGTTTGCGAGAGTGAACCGGTTTGTGAAATATCCAAGGCAACAGGGTGATTTCACATCTAAGCTTCTGAAAGATACCTTTCCGACAATGGCAGGCTTGCCGCGCCCAGTGAGCGTGCATCCGGGCCCACGGTCCCTGCCAGCACCACGGGGTGCTCGAGACCGGTCAGGTTCAGCTCGGACAGTTTGTCTTCGACCATTTCAACCAAACGCGCCTTGATGTCCTGCGGCATCCAGCCGTCAATCTTCACGCATTCGAAATCTATCAGGCTACAGGATGAGACAATCGCATAAGCAATCCCGCTTGCCGTCCGTTTCAACCAGTTTTCCAGTTGAATTTTTGGCACATCCCAACGCTGGGTCGTTTCCCAAATGGAATGCGACGTTACCCCTGCTGTGGTGATTGCACGCTCGAGAACATACAGGCTGGCCACGTCGATAAGCGGTCTGACACCACCCGCACCATCCGGTACAGGCAGGGGGCCGATTGCGCCCGAGTTTCCACGCCCGGAAAAGATCGCACCATTGAGAACCACACCGCCGCCAATAAAAAACCCGATATAGAAGTACAGGAAATCCCTTGGTCCATCGGCCGGACCAAATACCAATTCCGCCCCACAAGCCGCAGTGGCGTCATTTTGCAGAAAAACCGGCATATCGAGGCGACGAGCCAGGTCAGCCTTCAGGTCTGATACGCGCCACGGGTCCATTTCTTCCTGAGGAACCTGAAGGGTCTGGGCCCAGTCCCACAGGTAGAACGGCATGGCAATTCCAAGACCCGCAATCCTGCCTTTGGCCTCGGGCGACATGGATGACATCATTTTCCCCAGACTCTGTATAGAAAACTCCAAAGTGGCTTTTGGCGTTGGATAGTCATAGGTTCGCCGCTCGCGTTGCCGCACATTTCCGACAAAGTCAGTCAATACCAGCTCGGTACTGCGGCGTCCGACCTTGAGCCCAAAGAAAAACGCACCATCCGGGTTGAGGCGCATGGGAACGGAAGGTTGCCCGACTTTCCCGCGGACCGGCTCACCGCGCAAAAGCAAACCGTCCTTCTCAAGCAGCCGCATGATGACGGAAACGGTTTGCGCCGACAGTCCGGTCATGCGCGCAATCTCGGACTTAGCAAGAGCCTGATGACGCCGGACAAGCGACAACACCAGCCGTTCGTTCCGGGCCCGCATCCCGCTTTGATTGGTTCCGCGCACCTCTGACCCGTGCAGGCCAATCGAATTTTTCCGAGATGAATTTTCCGGCACGACCACCCCTTTCCTGCTGAAGAATGAGAAAGCCCGCCCGCCCTGTCAATAATAAATAAGAGTGATTTATTTATTGACTCAAATTTCGAATCTTGTGATTGTTTCTTATGAGATCAGGGTTTTTGCCTGATCGCCCTCGTGCCCTGTACGGCACAGGAAAAACTGGGAGGATAATCGATGAAACTTGCAAGACTTGCGGGTGCTGCTGCGCTCGGGGTTACTGCCATGGCTGGCAGTGCAATGGCGGAAGGCGAAACCGTTTGTCTGATCACCAAGACAGACACCAACCCGTTCTTTGTCAAAATGAAGGAAGGTGCGACAGCGAAGGCGGAAGAGCTGGGAATGACGCTCAAAGCCTTTGCAGGCAAAGTTGACGGTGACCATGAAACGCAGGTGCAAGCCATTGAGACCTGCATTCTGGACGGCGCCAAGGGCATTCTGCTGACGGCCTCGGACACATCATCCATCGTTCCGGCCGTGAAGCAGGCGCGGGATGCAGGTGTTCTGGTTATCGCTCTGGATACGCCGCTGGAACCCATTGACTCGGCTGACGCAACCTTTGCCACGGACAATTTCCTTGCCGGGCTGCTGATTGGACAATGGGCCAAAGCCACGCTGGGCGACGCGGCCAACGACGCCAAAATCGCGACACTGGATCTTGCCGTCAGTCAGCCGACAGTGGATGTGCTGCGCAATCAGGGTTTCCTGCAAGGCTTTGGTGTCGATCTGGCGGACCCGAACGTAATCGGTGATGAAGATGACCCACGACTGGTCGGAAGTGATGTCACTGCCGGCAACGAAGAAGGTGGTCGCCGCGCGATGGAAAACCTTCTGGCCAAAGATCCCACGATCAACGTTGTTCACACCATCAACGAACCTGCCGCGGCAGGTGCCTACGAGGCGCTGAAAGCCATCGGGCGCGAAAATGACGTGCTCATCGTTTCCGTGGACGGAGGCTGCCCGGGTGTCCAAAACGTTGCCGATGGTGTTATCGGCGCGACGTCGCAGCAATACCCGCTGTTGATGGCATCGCTGGGTGTTGAGGCCGTCAAGAAATGGGCGGACGAAGGCGTGAAGCCTGAAAACACGCCTGGCAAGGATTTCTTTGACACCGGCGTAGCGCTTGTAACGGACAAGCCTGCCGAAGGCGTCGAGTCGATCTCGGTCAAAGAAGGCATGGACCTCTGCTGGGGTTAACCTGACCACCCGGGGGGCCGCAGAGGGTGGCCTTCCGCTTTTCCAACCACCCATTCGCCCGAAAACTTGCTAAAGTCGTCAGAAACCTGACGCTTTGGGGGAACCTTTATGTCCGATACTTCACGACGATCAGACGACTTCGAAGCCGCTGCAAAAGGCAGCCCGGAACAGATTGCTGAATTTGACGATCACCACCGCGGGTTTGTCGGAACGGTTCAGCATTTTTTGCATGTGAACCCCTCTCTGGTGCCGCTGATCGTTCTAGTGGCTGCCATCGTCATTTTCGGGGCTTTGCTGGGCTCCAAGTTCTTCTCGCCATTCGCGCTGACCCTGATCCTGCAACAGGTTCAGATCGTCGGGATCGTGGCGGCGGCGCAAAGCCTCGTCATCCTGACCGCCGGTATCGATCTGAGCGTCGGAGCAATCATGGTGATGTCGTCGGTTGTCATGGGACAGTTCACCTTCCGATATGGGCTGCCACCAACGGTCGCAATCGTTTGCGGCCTTTTCGTTGGAACCGCAATCGGCGCGGTGAACGGATATCTGGTCAGCCGCATCAAACTGCCGCCGTTCATCGTGACGCTTGGCATGTGGCAAATCGTTCTTGCGGCGAACTTCCTCTATTCTCAGAACGAAACCATCCGGTCACAGGAGATCGAAGAAAACGCCGCGATTCTGCAACTTTTCGGGGCCAAGTTCAACGTGGGCGGGGCTGTGTTTACCGTCGGGGTGATCTTCATGCTGGCGCTGATCCTCGGGCTTGCATACGCCCTGCGCCATACCGCGTGGGGCAGGCATGTTTACGCGGTCGGAGATGACCCGGAAGCTGCCGAGTTGTCAGGTGTCAATGTGCACCGAACGCTTATGTCCGTTTACATGTTGTCCGGGCTGATCTGTGCCTTTGCGGGCTGGGCTTTGATCGGCCGGATCGGATCGGTGTCTCCGACATCAGGCCAGTTGGCCAATATAGAAAGCATAACGGCGGTTGTGATCGGGGGCATATCCCTGTTCGGTGGCCGCGGGTCTATTCTGGGGTCGCTGTTCGGTGCCCTGATCGTGGGCGTCTTTACGCTTGGGCTTCGGTTGCTGGGCGCTGACGCGCAATGGACGTTTCTGTTGATCGGCATCCTTATCATCGCGGCGGTCGCGGTCGACCAGTGGATCAGAAAGGTGGCAGCCTGATGGAACCTATTCTCAAAGGACGGAACCTTGTGAAGCGCTACGGCAAGGTGACGGCGCTGGATCAGTGCGATTTCGATTTGATGCCGGGCGAGATTCTGGCCGTGATCGGTGACAACGGGGCAGGCAAGTCTACACTGATCAAGGCGGTGTCCGGCGCGGTGATGCCGGATGAAGGCGAAGTCTGGCTGGAAGGTCGGAAAGTAAATTTTCATTCCCCGATCGACGCGCGCGAAGCTGGTATTGAAACCGTCTACCAAACGCTTGCCATGTCCCCTGCCCTGTCAATTACGGACAACATGTTCATGGGTCGCGAAATCCGCCGCAAGGGGCCGCTGGGCTCGTGGTTTCGAATGCTCGACCGCCCGGCGATGGAGAAATTCGCCCGCGACAAACTGAGCGAGTTGGGCCTTATGACGATCCAAAACATCAATCAGGCTGTCGAAACTCTGTCCGGGGGTCAACGTCAGGGGGTTGCCGTGGCGCGGGCAGCTGCGTTCGGTTCGAAGGTCATCATCCTTGACGAACCGACAGCTGCGCTGGGCGTGAAAGAAAGCCGTCGGGTCCTTGAACTGATCCTGGACGTGAAGTCTCGCGGCATTCCGATCATCCTGATCAGCCACAATATGCCACATGTTTTCGAGGTCGCCGATCGAATTCACGTACATCGGCTGGGCAAACGCCTCTGCGTCGTTGATCCCAAGGATTACACGATGTCCGACGCAGTGGCGTTCATGACCGGTGCCAAGGAACCACCCGCCGAGGACCAAGCCGCGTGACGGGTAAACTTGCCACCCCCGAGGCGCTTGCAACCAAAATCGCGGATGCCGTCCAGGCCTTGCCGCCGCTGCAAGACCGGCATCTTGTCGCGATTGCCGGGCCGCCGGGTTCGGGAAAAACGACTGCGGCGGGCCTTGCAACCAAAGAGCTCAATCTGCGCGGCGTCGCAACCGGACTGGTTTTCATGGACGGCTTCCACTATGACAACGTGATCTTGAAGGATCGCGGCCTGCTGAGCCGCAAAGGGTCTCCTGAAACCTTTGATCTTGCCGGCTTTCATGCGTTGCTTGATCGATTGCGCGCGGAAGAAGAAGTCGCAATACCCGAGTTTGACCGGGAACTGGATCTGGCCATTGCCGCGCGGTCCATGATCACGGTGGATCAGCGCGTTGTTCTGGTTGAGGGCAATTACCTTCTCTTGAACGAGCCGGGTTGGTCGGACCTTCACCAACTGTGGGCATTCAAGGTATTTCTGGACACCGATTTAAAAACACTCGAAACCCGCCTGACCAACAGATGGATCGGCCATGGACTGGACGCCAATGCCGCCAAGGACCGTGCGCAGTCGAACGATCTGCCGAATGCACAGCGCGTGACCCGAAATTCGATACCCGGTGACCTGACACTGGCTTGAGTTTTGCCTGCGGCCAACACAATCCGTCTTGATGAAAGGCCAGAGGTCAGTTCCGGTACACCGGCGGAACAAGACCGGCTTGGAACCAAGTCACGAAGGACACGATCGAAAACACCGGCAGCCCGGTCGCCTGCCGAATATCCGGCGCATAGGGGCACATATTCGTGCACTCCAGAACTATTGCCCCAAGTTCGGGATTGTCCGAGGCTAACGCGATTGCGGCCTCAACATTGTCCTCCCGTGCCTTCTCAACATTCAGACGCGATTCATTGCCAAGAATTGCGCGGGTGAACTCCTGCCCACCCTCGGTAGTGCCGATTGGCGTGTCCAAGGGGACATTGGCAGCCTGAAGATGGTCATTGGTCAAGGTGGAGGCCGAAATGGTCAGAATGCCCGCGCGCTTTCCCTTGGGAAGGATACGATTCACCATTTCGACCTGCATCAAGGACGACGTGACGACAGGAACCGGAACGGCCTCGGCCAGTTCCTTCTGGAACAGGGACAGGAACCCGCAATTGGTTGTTATTCCGTCCGCGCCGTCTTTGACCAACTCTTGCGCGGCGTCGATGAAGACCTCGAGCATACCTTCGGCCCGATGCCGAACTACCCGATCAGGCGAGGCATCCCGGACGATGCGGTACAGCACCGGAAACGGCCATGTCTGCGCATTGCCCATGTCACCGGGAATTCTTGGGAATTGCGCGTCCAGCATGAGGATTCCCACGGATGCGCCGTAAATGGACTTGCCGCCCTGCACGATCATCCCTGTTCCTCCTCGATAATGCGGGTCGAGATGTCTTCGGCCCCTTCCATGTAGATGTTGGTAATTCCGTGACGCACTGCGTCCTGAACCTGATCCATTCGTTTTGTGATATGAGCCGCCAGAACCCGGGCCGCCTCGTCCGCGTCCCGATCCAGCAGGGCCTGCATCACGCGTTTATGTTCGTCCTTGGACTTCTGCACCCGGTCCATGCTCATGGAAATCCAGCGGATATAGCGGATACGCTCGTTGATCCGCGTCAGAGTTTGCAACAACTCCATGTTCCCTGACAGCCTTGCGATCCCCAGATGGAACGCTTCGTCCCGGGCCACTGCTTCTTCGATCGTCAGGCCAGTGATGTCGATGCCCGTTTCATAAAGTTCATCACGCAGCCTTTGCAGGCCTTCATCCGTCGCCTTGGTACAGGCGGATCGGGCCGCCGCGGATTCGATGATCTGGCGCAGCTCGAAAAGGTCGAACACGCTTTGCGCATCCAAGGGACGGCAAAAGAACCCTTGCCCCGGGCGGAAATCGAACAGCCGTTCGGCAACCAGACGGTTCAACGCTTCTCGCAACGGCGTGCGACTGACGCCCAGATCCCTGGACAGAGCGACCTCGTTCAGGCGGTCACCGGGGCGCAGGTGGAAGGAGACCGCCATCGCTTTGACCTGATCATAGATATCATCGACGCGTGGACCCGCCATAAACAATGCCCTTCTTCCGTTGATTCACAGGTGCCACACTCAATTCTTGAAATCAATATGCAAGCCTGTATACAGTTATGTGTACAATTATCACTCGAAGGAATCGCGAACCATGACAGGGACGAATTACCTGACCGGAGCCGAGGCGATGGTGCGTATGCTCGAGGCGCATGGCGTGACGCATATGTTCGGCCTGTGCGGCGATACCACCTTGCCGTTCTATGACGCGCTCGCCCGAATGGATCACGGCATTCAGCACATTCTGACCCGCGACGAACGGCACGCCGCCTACATGGCGGATGGCTATGCACGCGTGACAGGCAGGCCCGGCGTTTGCGAAGGCCCTTCCGGCGGTGGCGCGACCTACATTCTGCCGGGTGTGGTCGAGGCCAATGAAAGTTCGGTTCCAATCCTGGCGATCACCTCTGATGTGGCGACGACCAGCCGCGGGAAATACCCTCTGACAGAACTGGATCAGCCGGCGTTGTTCCGCCCGCTGACGAAGTGGAACGCGTCTCTGGATGATGCCGCCCGGCTTCCGGCCATGGTTCGTGCGGCGTTCCGGGCGATGACAACGGGAACACCCGGCGCGACCCATCTGGCACTGCCGTTTGATACGCAGAAGGCACAGGTGGACGAAGCGGAAATCTGGGCCGACGACCGGCATCGCAGCTATCCCGCCGAACGGGCTGCCCCAGATCCGGATGCCATCGAAGCGGCCGCAGCCATTCTTGCCCGGGCCACATCCGCCGTCGCGGTCTGTGGCGGCGGCCCGGTTCTGTCCGGCGCGACCGATGCGTTGCGCCGCGTCGCCGGTCTGTTGGACATGCCCGTCGCCACAACCGTTTCAGGCCAAGGGTCCATCGCCGAAACCGATCCTCTGGCCCTGGGTGTCGTCGGATCGAACGGCGGCATCCCCGCGACACGCGCCGTGGTGGATCAGGCTGATGTCGTCCTGTTCATCGGGTGCCGCGCCGGTTCGGTCACGACCGAACGGTGGAGAAGCCCCGGGCGCAACGCCACGATCATTCACATCGACAGCGACCCCATGGTGATCGGCGCAAACTATCAGACCGAAGTGGCGATCTGCGCTGACGCCCGCCTCGCGCTTGAGGCATTGGCCCGAGCGCTGGAGGACCGGCAAGACCTGAACGGACAAGACGGAGCAACCAAGGCCCGCGCCGCATGGGCGGCCAAGGCGGCGGCATTTGCCCCCTTGGCTGCAAGTCGGGAAACGCCAATACGGCCCGAGGCTGTCATGGCGTCCCTGATGGACATTCTGGACGACGATGCGATTGTGGTCGCTGATCCCGGCACCCCCTGCCCCTATTTCAGCGCGCATTACCGTTGGCGGCAGCCCGGGCGGCATTTCATCACAAATCGCGCACATGGAGCACTGGGCTATTCTCTGGGGGCGGCCATGGGTGCACATGTCGGGCGGCCCTCGGTCAAGACCCTGGCCGTCATGGGCGATGGTTCGTTTGGGTTCACCTGCGGTGAATTTGAAACGATGGTCCGGCACAAAATGCCGATCACCTCGATCGTTTTCTCGAACTCGGTCTTCGGATGGATCAAGGCGGGTCAGGACGCTGGTTTTGATCAACGCTATTACAACGTCGATTTCAACCGGACCGACCACGCCGCCGTCGCAGCCGCTTTCGGAGTGAAATCATGGACGGTCAAAGACCCTGAGGACTTGCCAAAGGTGCTGAAACAGGCCGTCGAACATGACGGCCCCACATTGGTCGACATCCATTCGCAACAGCTTCACAAGGCCGCTGCACCTGTGTCGGAATGGGTTGCGTAAGAGGCAATCGACGGGGTCAGCTGGGCCAGAAATTCCTGCGCAATCGTGGACAGGGGGCGCCCCTTTGCGGTGATGATTGCAAGATCCAGCATGACGGATGGCCTGAACGGGCGGGTCTGGTACCCGCTCTCACCATCGAACGTCACGGTAAAGGGATCGATCATCGCAACCCCCATGCCCTGTTTCACAAAACTCAGCAGGTTCTCAGACAGGTGCGTGTGAATCTGTGTCCGCCACGTGCGCCCGGATGCCTGAAAGATGTCACGGGTTCGACGGTGGGTTTGGTGTTCCGGACCCATCACGATGAAGGGCTCGTTTTCCAGTATTTCCGGTGTCAGAACGTCATAATCCGCCAAGGGGCTGTTTTCTGGAAAAGTCGCAAGCGTTTCGAACTGAAACACCTGATAATTCAGAGTGTCGTGCAGGATCGGCATCTCGACGATGCCGATTTCAAACAGGCCTGAAATCACCCATTCCTGAATCTTGGATGAATACTGCGACTGGAAACTGACGGACAGGTTGGGGCGGCTTTTGGCAAAACGAGCGATCTCGCGCGGCATGAAACCAAATGACAGAAGATGCGGCGCCGCAACCTGCAACTGACCGGGATGCTTGTTCTGCAAATCCGTCACGGCCTGCGCCACGTGATCCAGCCCGCGCACGACGGTGTCGACTTCGCGGAACAGCAACTCGGCTTCCGGGGTGGGCAGCAAACGGCCCTTGTTGCGCTCGAACAGAGGCAGTCGCGCTTCGCGTTCCAACTGAGCCAACAGATTGCTGATACCAGGCTGGGATATCCCAAGTACCGACGCCGCACCGGTTACGGTTCCGGTTTCCATGATGGCGTGAAACGCTTGAAGCTGGCGAAAGCGCAGGGACATCGGTAATCACATCATTTTTTCTGATGAACTGTCGAAGATATAGTATTTGAAATGATATGCCCGTCAAGGCAGGCTTCCGCTCATCCACAGGGGGCGGAATGAGCGATCTGTCACAAAACATCATCGGTTACGACCTTTGGCACCTGAAGCTTCCGGTCACGTCCCGCCGGGATCACGGTATAGGATCCGTCGAAGGTGCCTGCGAAGTCGTCATACTGCGACTGACATCCGAGGATGGCACACAGGGATTTGGCGAAGCGTCACCCTGGTCGGTGTTCACCGGAACCCCGGAAGCGACATTCGCGGCACTGGATCGTTATTTACGCCCTCTTGTTCTTGGCGCCAGCGTGGGCGACCGGTCAGCCATCATGGCGCGCGCGGCCTGTGCCGTGGCGCATTGCACCGAGGCCAAGGCCGCGCTGGAAACCGCGCTGCTGGATTTGGCCGGCCGTATCAGTGACATCCCTGTCTGGTCTTTGCTGGGCGGTCGCTGCCGCAGCGCCATTCCGCTCAGCTGTTCCATCGCCAACCCGGACTTTTCCCAGGACATAGACCTGTTGGCGCGGTTGCGAGAGGATGGCGTGCGGATTGTCAAACTCAAGACCGGGTTCAAGGATCACGCCTTTGACATCATGCGATTGGAGTATCTGGCGCAGAACTGTCCTGAATTCTCGGTCCGCGTGGATTTCAATCAGGGGCTGAACATCGATGACGCCCCGGCGCGGGTGCGGGACGTGGCCCAGTTCAATCCTGATTTCATCGAACAGCCGGTTCGCGCCCACCATTTCGACATGATGGCAAAGCTGCGCCAAATGACCGATATTCCCCTTCTCGCTGATGAGAGCGTCTTTGGCCCCGAAGATATGGAACGCGCCGCGCGTGAACGTATTTGCGATGGTGTTTCGGTGAAAATAATGAAGTCTGGCGGCCTGACCCGCGGGCAAACGGTCGCCCGCATTGCGGCCGCGCATGGTCTGACGGCATATGGCGGGGACATGTTCGAGGCCGGCTTGGCCCATCTTGCCGGCACCCATATGATTGCTGCAACGCCCGAGATCACATTGGGCTGCGAATTCTATCAGGCGTCCTATTTCCTGAAAGAAGACATTCTGGAAGAACCCTTCCGGATCCAGAACGGACAGGTCTGCGTGCCCGAAACCCCCGGGCTTGGCGGCAGGCCCGAGATGGCCAAACTAAACCATTACGCAGTGGCCAGGGCGGTTTCAGAATGAGTGACAAGAAAACCATAGCCATCATCGGCGCCGGTATCGTCGGCGTGTCGGCCGCGGTCTGGCTGCAACGGGACGGGCACGACGTGATCCTGTTCGACAAGGCCGGACCGGGTGAAGGCACGTCTCATGGCAATGGCGGTGTGCTGGCGTCCTGTTCCATCATACCTGTGACGGTTCCCGGACTGCTTAGCAAAGCGCCCAAAATGTTGCTGAGTTCGTCGCAGCCGCTGTTTTTGAAATGGGGGTATCTGCCAAAGTTGCTCCCATGGCTCCGGCAATATCTAAGCCACGCGAACGTGGCAGACGTTGAACGGATCGCGGCGGCGCTGACGCCGATCGTCGGCGACAGCCTGAATGACCACAAGGCATTGGCGGCAGGCACGCGTGCTGAAAAGTGGATCGTGCCCAGCGACTATCTGTTTCTCTACGAGAACCGGGCCCATTTTGAACAAGATGCGTTGGGCTGGGGAATAAGGCGGAAGAACGGCTTTGATTGGGAAGAACTGGAGGGCAAGGCGTTTCACGACTATGACCCCGTGTTCAGCCCGGATATCGGTTTCGCTGCCAAGCTGTCAAACCACGGTCATATCATCGATCCGGGGCGGTACGTGAAAGACCTGGCCGCCCATGTCGAGGCCGGCGGAGGCCGGATCATCCGCGCCAATGTCGAGGACGTCACCCGCGACAACGGCCGCGTTACCGGTGTGCGCGCGGATGGTGAGACCATCGTTTGCGACACCGCCATTGTAACGGCTGGCGTCTGGTCGGGGCCGCTGGCAAAGCGACTGGGGGTTTCTGTTCCTCTTGAAAGCGAGCGCGGTTATCATCTTGAATTGGTGTCACCTTCTGCCATGCCCCGCAGCCCGGTCATGGTGGCTTCGGGCAAGTTTGTTGCCACGCCCATGGATGGGCGCATACGCTTGGCGGGTATCGTGGAGTTCGGTGGGCTGGACGCACCGCCCTCGCGCGCACCGTTTGAATTGATGCGAAAGAATGCCCGGGCCGCGTTTCCGGGCATAACATGGAAGGAGGAAGTGGAATGGATGGGGCACAGGCCGGCCCCGGCTGACTCGATCCCGATCATAGGCGACGTGCCCGGAATCAAAGGGGCCTATATGGGCTTTGGGCATCATCATATCGGCCTGACAGGTGGGCCAAAGACCGGGCGGCTTCTGGCGCAGATGATCGCGGGCAGAACCCCGAACACCGACGTAAGCGTCTATGCGCCGTCGCGCTTTGCAACATAAGAACAGACCGATGAAAAACACCGGTATTTCAAAACTCGATAGGGAGAAAACGATGAAAACACTGACAAACCTTCTGGCGGCAACCGCTTTGACTGCTGCCGCGGCAGCACCGGCCATGGCCGAAAAATGGGACATGCCGATGGCCTATTCGGCGTCGAACTTCCATTCGGCCACCGGTGCGGAATTCGCCAAATGTGTAACGACCGGAACCGGCGGTGAGATCGAAATCGTTACGCATCCATCCGGCTCGCTGTTCAAAGGTGCCGATATCAAACGCGCAATCCAGACCGGGCAAGCCCCGATCGGAGAACGCCTTCTGTCCGGCCACCAGAATGAGAACGCGTTGTTCGGTTTCGATTCGATCCCGTTCCTTGCAACCTCGTTCGATGACAGCGCCAAGCTTTGGGAAGCGGCAAAACCGTCAATTGAAAAGGTACTGGCCGAACAGAACCTGACGCTGCTTTATGCTGTACCGTGGCCGCCGCAGGGACTGTATTTCAAGAATGAGGTGAACTCGGTCGCCGATATGAAGGGCATCAAGTTCCGTTCGTACAACAACGCGACTTCGCGACTGGCCGAGTTGACGGGCATGTTGCCGGTAACGATCGAAGCGGCAGAAATCAGTCAGGCTTTTGCGACGGGTGTCGCCGAGTCGATGGTGTCTTCGGGATCGACCGGGTACGACCGCAAGGTCTGGGAAAGCCTGAACTATTTCTACGAAGTCGATGCCTGGTTGCCGCGCAACTACGTGATGGTGAATTCGGATGTCTGGTCGGGCGTGTCCGACGCCAACAAGAACGTCATCAAGGCCTGCGCAGAGCTGGCGGAATACGCGGGCAACTGGCGCGCCAAGGAATACACCGGCTTTACTCTGCAAGGTCTGCGTGATGGTGGCATGACCGTCGGTCCGGCATCCGAGCAGATGACGAATGAGCTGAAAGAGATTGGTGTGACCATGACCAATGAATGGCTGGAGGCCGCCGGCGACGAAGGCAAAGCCATCGTCGACGCGTTCAACGCCTCTCAGTAACCATTCGAGGCAGGCGGCGTTGCATTGCGTCGCCTGTTTTCCATCCAATCATAACAAAGCGGGGACGCCATGGCGGTATTGCGGGGGCTTCGGTCCGTTCTGGATTTCATCTATCTGGCAGCGGGGGTAATGGCGGCGGTCAGCCTGATTGCCATTCTTTTGCTGATCGTCGTGCAGATGCTGGCCCGCTGGACCGGTGAGGTATTTCCCGGAGCGCCCGACTATGCCGGCTATGCAATGGCGGCGGCATCTTTTCTGGCCTTTGCCAATGCGTTGAATCGGGGCAGCCACATTCGGGTTTCGATCCTTCTGAACGCGGTGCCGGACAGCGTGCGGCGTGTCCTTGAAATCTGGTGTTTCACCATCGGCACAGCCGTCATGTGGTATTTCTGCTGGTATGCCTATCGCTTCGTCTATTGGAGCTGGAAGTTCAACGACATCAGCCAAGGTCAGGACAGAACCGCGCTGTGGATTCCGCAATCCGCGATGCTGATCGGAGCCGTCATCCTGGCCATCGCGCTGACGGATCACCTGATCCACGTCCTGTTCAAAGGTGACCATCGCATTGTCCGCGATCTGGCCGACCAGAGCCACGGAGAATAGACGCATGGAAAACCTGTCTGTCATCATCCTTTTCCTTTTTGTTCTGTTCACCCTTCTCGGGACCGGTGTCTGGGTCGGCCTGGCCCTGATGGGGGTCGCCTGGGTCGGGATGGAGCTGTTCACCACCCGCCCCGTGGGCGACGTGATGATCACAACCATCTGGTCGGCGTCGTCATCGTGGACCCTGACCGCCTTGCCCATGTTCATCTGGATGGGCGAAATCCTGTACCGCACGCGATTATCCGAAGACATGTTCAAAGGGCTGTCCCCTTGGATGGCACCCCTGCCCGGCGGTTTGGTGCATACCAATATCGTGGGTTGTACCGTCTTCGCGGCAGTCTCAGGTTCGTCGGCGGCAACGCTGACCACCGTCGGCAAGATGTCGATCCCCGAACTGCGCAAGCGCAATTACCCCGAACGGATGATCATCGGTACTCTGACCGGCGCGGCCACTCTGGGGCTGATGATCCCGCCGTCCCTAACCCTGATCGTCTATGGGGTGACGATCAATGAATCGATCACCAAGCTGTTCTTTGCCGGCATCCTTCCCGGTTTGGTGCTGGCAGCGATGTTCATGGGTTATGTTGCGATCTATTCCAAGTTGGGCAAAGATTGGACCCCGGATGTCGAGGGCAAGCTGAGCTTCTCCGAGAAAGTCAGAAATTCCCGCTTTTTGTTGCCTGTGATCCTTCTGATCACGGTCGTCATCGGCTCAATGTATCTGGGCTATGCCACTGCGACCGAAGCTGCGGCTTTCGGGGTGATCGGCGGCCTGTTGCTTGCGGCAGGCCAGGGGTCGTTGAACTGGAAGACATTCACTGAAAGCCTGATGGGGGCCACGCGAACCAGCGCGATGATTGCCCTGATCCTTGCTGGCGCTGCTTTCCTGTCACTGTCCATGGGCTTCACCGGCCTGCCGCGCGGGCTGGCCGATCTGATTGCAGGTTGGGAACTGACCCGTTTCGAACTGCTGATGGTCCTGCTGGTGTTCTACATCATTCTGGGCTGTTTTCTTGACGGGATTTCTTCCGTCGTGTTGACCATGGCCGTGGTGGAACCAATGATCCGCGATGCTGGCATTGACCTGATCTGGTTCGGCATCTTCATCGTGGTCGTTGTTGAAATGGCGCAGATCACACCTCCGATCGGGTTCAACCTGTTCGTGATGCAGGGCATGACCAACCATGAGATGAGCTATATCGCACGCGCAGCGATACCGATGTTCCTGATCATGGTGCTGATGGTCTTCATCCTCATCTGGTTCCCCGACCTCGCCACCTGGCTGCCCGAGAATTTGCGTCAGAGCCCGGGCGGGTAAAACGGCCTTGAACCTGCTCCATCTGGCGGCCCGTCACGGGCCCCGTGTTCTGGTCGCCGGATTGGCGGCGGGTCTTTTATTGCCGGGTTTGGCCGAGCCCATGCGAGGCCTGCTGCCGCCCCTGGTCGTGTTGTTGCTGTTCGTCACCGTCCTGAGAATGGACCCCGAAACCATTCTTGGATCGTTGAGCGATCTGCACAAGGTCGCGTTCACCGTCATCGGGTTTCAATTCGTGATGCCGCTGATCATTCTGGCTATTGGATTTGTCGGGGGATGGACCGGAACGCCGGTGCTTCTGTCCCTGCTCATCATGGCGGCTGCGCCCTCGATTTCCGGCAGTCCCAACATGTGTTTGATGATGGGCTACCCACCTGAACACGCGATGCGAATGATGGTGGTTGGGACCGCCCTGCTGCCATTGACAGCGTTTCCGGTGTTCCTGCTCATGCCAGAACTGGGCGGCATTCACTCTGTTCTGCTGGCCGGGTTGCAACTGCTGTTGACGATACTCTGCACAACCGGCGCCGCCATTGTTGTCCGGCGTGTCTGGTTGCGTTCACCATCACGCTCCACATTGGTGAATCTGGAAGGGTTGGGCACAATCACCTTGGCCGTTTTTGTCATCGGCCTGATGCCTTCCGTCAGCACCACTGCGCTGAAAAGCCCGGCCGTCGCCGCTTTCTGGATCGCGCTCGCCTGTCTGGCCAATTTCGGAGCACAATTCCTTTCGTTCCGCATGACCCGTGAACGTCTGCCGGCAGCCAGAGCAACCGCTGTCTCTCTGATCGCGGGAAACAGAAACATCGCGATTTTCTTCGTTGCTTTGCCGCCCGAGGTCACCGCACCCATCATGGTCTTCATCGGGGCGTATCAAATCCCGATGTACCTGACGCCAATGGTCATGCGTCATCTCTACATGAGGCAAGTCTTGCCCGAGTAGCTTTGGAAGGCCGCCTTAGGATATTTTTTTCCTTTTCTCCGATCCTTGTCCGCGTTGGGCCGATACCTCGTGCTTGGTTCAATGCAAAAAAACACCCTCAGGAAAATCGGGTGAATGCTTGTCACTGTTGACAGCTAATTGCATCCTTCCTATTTACTGTCAATATCGACAGTAAAGGATACATCATGCCGATAAGCAAACTGGTCGTCGCATCTGTGATGACACTAGCTTCAACCCTCGGGGCATCCGCACAAACTCTCACTGCAACGGTGCAGGGCGTGCGCAATGCAGAGGGTGATTTGATCATTGCCGTGTTCGATGACGCAAAATCTTTTAAGGCCATGGACATGACGAACGCGGCGGCCTTGGCTTCCGTTCCTGCTGTCAAAGGCTTGGCTTCGGTCACCTTTCACAATCTCCCGCCTGGCACCTATGCGATTGCCGGGATTCACGACGAGAACAGCAACAGCAACCTGGATACCGAAAAAGATGTCCCAACCGAAGGGTACGGCTTTGGCGGTATGGGGCAGAACGGTCTGCCGCCGGAATTCGCGAATGCCGCTGTCACCGTCGGCACCGGCGTAACCGCAAACCTGAAGCTGAAATACTGGAAATAACATGATCGGGCGCCCCACAAATCGTGAAGAACGTCATGAGCAGATCATGCAGGCTCTGATCAGATGTGTTGCGAAATCTGGCCTGGATGGTGCATCGCTTTCGCTGCGCTCATGGTCGCGACGGTGCTTGGCTGTCAGACGTTGTGGGGGATTCTTTTCATGTTCTGGACAATCCCGAGTTTCCATTCCGGGCACTCTTTGCTTTTAACCAACGTATCCCGGGATGAGGATCCCATCCTGTTTTGGCTGGTCCAACTTGCCTGGATCGCACTTGGCCTGTCGATGATCGCCATCGACTTTCACCCTCGGACGTTTTGAAAACTCTTTCACAAGAGGCTCAAATGAAACCCATGCTGCACCTTTTGCCGGTCGAGGCTTACACGAGCCAGGATTGGTTCGACCGGGAAATGCGCGAGATCTTTTCCAAAACCTGGCGCTATGCCGGGTTTATGGAGGATGTCAGTGAACCCGGCCAGTACATCGCCGTGCAGGCCGGACTCAACAACATATTCGTGATCATGGGGCGCGACCGTCGCCTGCGCGCGTTCCATAACATCTGCCGCCACCGCGGCACCCAATTGATCCGCGCGGTTGGCAAAACGCAAAAGGCATTGACCTGTCCATATCACGACTGGACCTACGATCTTGAAGGCAATCTGATTTCGGTGCCGGACGAGCACGAGGAATATGGCAAGGTCGACAAGTCCTGCCTTGGCCTGAAACCCGCCAAGGTCGATATCTGGAAATCGATGATTTTCGTCCATCCAGACCCCGACGCTCCTTCCATCGCCGAATGGTTCGGCCCGGTCGAACCCCATATCGGCCCGCACGTCCCGGAAGAGCTGATCGAATACGAAGACCTGAACACCAGCTATGAGATAAAGGCCAACTGGAAGGTTGTCGTCGAGAATTACATCGACGTTTACCACCTGAGTCATCTGCATTCGAACACGCTGCAAATGTATGATCACAAATCCGCCGAATTCCACTGGGAAGGACCTCATTACATGTTTTGGGAGCCGCCGGTGGCAGAATTTCTGGAAGATCAGGACAGCAAACTGACCGCCCCGCGCGTCATTCCCAAAGACATGAACGGCGCCTGGGTGCCGATGCTGTTTCCGGGGATTGGACTGGCCGCTTCGGAAGACGGCTGGAGCATCTTCATTGTCGAACCCCTTCGCCCGGAACTGATACGAGTTCACAACCGCGGGCGGGTGTCCAACAGCTCGGAATGGGAATTCACCAAACAGTCGATGAAGTCGTCCTCTTTCTGGTCCAAGTTTGGAATAGGCGGAAAATACGAATCCAGTGACGCGATGGGCGAAGATGACCCGATGGTTGCCGGCGACTTTACCGGCGAAGACATCTACGCGTGCGAGCAGCAGCAGAAATCCCTGCATTCTCCGTATTTTGAAGCAGGTCCGGCAGCAAACGGTGAAAGCCCCGTCATCGAGCACCAGAAAATTGTTCTGCAATGGTTGGGAGAAGGGAAATGAGCCCGCGTGACTTTTTCCCACTGCGCGTTTGCGGGACCCGAGTTGAACTGGATGGCGTGGCTAAGACCGTTATGTTCGAGGTCCCTGACCGCCTGATGGACATATTCGCCTGGCGGTCGGGCCAACACGTGTCCCTGCGTTTCAATATTGATGGCGAGGAGCACCGTCGAAGCTATTCGATCTCCAGTTCACCTTACTCCGGGGGCCCGCTTCGCATCACCGTCAAACGGGTCAAGGGTGGCCGTGTCAGCAACTTCATCAACGACACGGTTCAGGAAGGACAAACCATTGACGTCATGCCGCCATTTGGCAGTTTCTGCCTGGACCCTGATGAAACGGCGCGGCGCACCCATTACTTTTTTGGCGCGGGTTCTGGCATCACGCCGCTCTACGCGATGCTGAACTCGGTTTTGACAGCCGTGCCCCATTCAGTCGCGCATCTGGTGTATGGCAACACAAACGCCAAGAGCATCCTGTTGCAGCAAGAGCTGAACGGTCTTCAGGAAGCGCATCCCGAACGTTTTACAATCAATCATGTCTTTTCGAAGCCCGGCTGGTGGTCCAGCGCCGAATATTGGCGGCAGGGTACGGTCGACCAGGCCGCAATCGAAGCGTTGATCGCCGAGTATCCTCCTTACGCCCAGGACGCGCGTTACTATATCTGTGGTCCGGGCAACATGAACCAGGCCGTCAAATCGGCATTGATGTCCATTGATGTGCCCGCGAACCGCATCCACATGGAAAGCTATGGTGCTGCGCCGGATCTGGACGCTGGTATTGAGGGGGTGGACGCAACCGCTGAACTGACGCTGGAAGGCGCCCGACACCTCATTCCGATCACCAAGGGACAGACCGTTCTTCACGCAGCGCAGTCAGCGGGGCTCAAGCCACCCTATTCCTGCCAATCGGGGGTCTGCGGCGCGTGCCGGGCCAAACTGACCGACGGCACAGTTCATATGCGGGCGCGCATGGCGCTGGAGGATGAAGACATCAAAGCCGGAGAAATCCTGACCTGCCAGTCAATACCCACGGCGGGAAAACTGGCGATCAACTTTGACCAGACCCGTCGCTGAAGAACCGATGACGCGCCTGAGGCATGCCGTTTCACGCCGCCTCAGGTTCGTTCGCGGATCGGATCATGCGTCCGGCGCACAATCTCGGATCACGAAGTGCTTGGTCGTTTCTTCCACGACTTCCCAATAGCCGCGAAAGCCGTTGGGGATCAAAAAGCTGGCCCCGGTGCGAAAATCCTGACGGGTCCCGTCTTCGTGGATCAGGGCACAATGGCCTTTGACGATATAGCAATATTCGTCCTTGTCCGTGAACGCGTGCCATTTGCCCGGCGTAGACGTCCAGGTTCCGGCAGACAATTGCCCATCCGGGCTGGTGAAGTGCATTCCAATCTTGTGATGCGGATCACCCTCGACAACGCGATCGGGAAGATCGGCCAAACGCCTTTCGCTGCGCGTTTCCGGCTCATCGAATAGATTGAGTACCTGTGTCGTCATGAGGTCATACCCTCCTGCTGGTCATGTAGTGCGAGATGACGTGACCGGCCAATGGTCGGTCACGTGCTGGACGTGGAATTTCGCCATCCTCTAGTGAAACAGGTAGACGCCCACCAGAACCAGAGCAGCGATGAAGATCGTCTCGGCCACAATCAGGACGATGGCCTGCCCGCCAACATCCAGAATCCGCTTGAGCGACGTTTTCATGCCCACTGCGGCAATCGACACCAGCAGCGCCCAACGGCTGAGATCGGCCATGGCCGACGAGACCACATCCGGGATCAGACCTATTGAATTCAGGACGGCAAAGATCAGAAAGCCAACGACAAACATCGGCAAAATGGGCGGGCGCTTGCCGTCTTCCTCGCTGAACTCCGCGTGGCGCCGGACAAGAAACGAGATAACCAGCACCACCGGGGCCAGCATGGCAACACGGATCAGTTTGACCAAAGTCGCGACCTCACCGGTTTGGTCCGAAACCGAGAACCCGGCCCCGACAACCTGCGCGACATCATGTATCGTTCCGCCCAGGAAGACCCCTGAAACCTCGTCGTTGAACTCGAAAGCCTCGGTGAGGATCGGGTAGGCGATCATCGCGATTGTCGACAAAACAGTTACCGACAGTACCGTGAAAACCAAGTTCCGCTCCGAATGCTCGTTTTTGGGCAGAATGGCCGACAAGGCCATCGCGGCCGATGCGCCGCAGATCGCCACCGATCCCCCCGTCAGCACCCCAAAGCGCCAACCACGGCCCAGAAGACGCGCGCCAAGAAGGCCGAACAGGATCGTGAGGATCACACCGGCAATCACAACGGCAATCAGATCAGCGCCAAGGCTCATCATCAATTCAACGGAAATACGCGCCCCAAGCAGCGCAACGCCAAAACGAAGAACCGTTCGTGCGGTAAATTCGATTCCGGCCTTGCAGTCGCCGGCATCGTCTTCGGCCAGGAAATGGAACGCGATGCCCAGCAACAAGGCCATCAGCATCGCCGGGGCACCATAATGTTCGGACAAGAACTTCGCTGCGACGGCGACAACCACGGAAACAAGGAAACCGTGCCCGTTCAAACGAACGAAAGACCGTGCCCGAAGCCACGGCGAGTTGGATGCACTCAACGCCTGCATCTTACTTCCTTTGCAATATTTGAGCTGCCTTTTGGGCAAAGCCTGCCCCCACTCGAACCGTATTCGGCCCGGGTGGGGGCAGGATCAGATTACAGTTCGGCCTGAGCTTTCATGTCATCGGCGGAGATTCCGGCGACGGCGACGGGTTTTTTCATCGCGTCGCGGCGGAAAGGCTCGCCGAGCTCTTGGTTGATCAGGGCCTCGATCAGCGTGGTGATGCCGTTCTTCTGATCCTCGATCGCCTGATTCAGCGCTGCAGTCAGCTCGTCCTGGGTGCGGGCCACGACACCCTTCAGGCCACAGGCCTGCGCGATACCGGCGTAAGACACTTTGGTGTCCAGCTCGGTGCCGACGAAGTTGTCGTCGAACCACAGGGTCGAGTTGCGCTTTTCCGCGCCCCACTGGTAGTTGCGGAACACGATCTGGGTCACGGCGGGCCATTCCTCGCGGCCGATCGCGGTCAGTTCGTTCACCGCGATGCCAAAGGCACCGTCACCGGCAAAGCCCACGACCGGCACATCCGGGCAGCCGATCTTGGCACCAACGATGGCCGGCAGGCCATAGCCGCAGGGGCCGAACAGGCCCGGCGCCAGGTATTTGCGGCCCTCTTCAAACGATGGATAGGCGTTGCCGATGGCGCAGTTGTTGCCGATATCCGAGCTGATGATCGCCTCTTTCGGCAGGGCCGCCTGAATGGCGCGCCACGCCATGCGGGGGCTCATCCAGTCGGGCTTGGCCGCGCGGGCACGCTGGTTCCAGGTGGTGCCCGGATCGTCATCCTCGTGGGTCATCGAGGTCAGTTCCTGCGCCCAGGCCGATTTCTTCTGCGCGATGCGCTCTTTGCGCTCCTTGCGGCCTTCGTCACCGGCGGTGTCGCTCAGCTGGGCCAGAATGCCCTTTGCCACCTTGGCGGCGTCGCCGATGATGCCGACGCTGACCGCTTTGGTCAGGCCGATACGGTCAGGGTTGATGTCGACCTGGATGATCTTCGCATCCGCGGGCCAGTAGTTGATGCCATAGCCCGGCAGGGTCGAGAACGGGTTCAGACGGGTGCCGAGGCACAGGACAACATCCGCCTCGCTGATCAGCTCCATCCCGGCTTTCGAGCCGTTGTAGCCCAGCGGACCGGCAAACAGAGGGTGGCTGCCGGGGAAGGCGTCGTTGTGCTGATAGCCCACGCAGACCGGCGCATCCAGACGCTCGGCCAGCGCCTTCGAGGCCTCGATCCCGCCCTTGGACAGCACCACGCCCGCACCGTTCAGGATCACCGGGTTCTTGGCGTTCGACAGCAGCTCGGCCGCCTGCGCCACGGCGGTTTCGCCGCCCGCAGGGCGTTCGAACTCGACGATGGCGGGCAGGTCGATATCGACCACCTGGGTCCACATGTCACGCGGGATGTTGATCTGGGCCGGGGCGCAGGCGCGCCTGGCTTTCATGATTACGCGGTTCAGAACCTCGGTGACGCGGGTCGGGTCGCGGACCTCTTCCTGATAGGCGACCATGTCCTCGAACAGCTTCATCTGCTCAACTTCCTGGAAACCGCCCTGACCGATGGTCTTGTTCGCCGCCTGCGGAGTGACCAGCAGCAGCGGCGTGTGGTTCCAGTAGGCGGTTTTCACGGCGGTCACGAAATTGGTGATGCCGGGGCCGTTCTGCGCGATCATCATCGACATCTTGCCGGTCGCACGGGTGTAGCCATCCGCCATCATCCCCGCGCTGCCTTCATGCGCACAGTCCCAGAACATGATCCCGGCCTTCGGGAACAAGTCCGAGATCGGCATCATCGCAGATCCAATGATCCCGAACGCATGCTCAATCCCGTGCATCTGCAAAACCTTAACAAAGGCCTCTTCCGTCGTCATTTTCATGTGAGTGTTTCCTTATCCTTTCAGGGCGCCGAAGCCCCTGTGAGTTACAGTATTTCGTCTTTGAGGTAGTAGCCGACATACGCCATGCGCTGTCCCAGTCGGCGGAAAGGCGTCAGAATGCCGTGGCTGGGCAGCGGGGACGTGAAGATCGGTAGTTCAAACGCCTTGTCTTTCTTACCCGCGATCAGCTGTGCCATACGACGCCCGGCCTGAGCCGAGTACATCACGCCGTTGCCACCGTATCCCATCGCGTAGAACACGCGCTGTTGCGGGTCCGGCTGGAAGATACGCGGCATCATATCATGGCTGACATCGACCCAGCCCCACCACGAGTAGTCGAGGTTGATATCCGTCAGCGCCGGGAACTTTCGGGCGAGACCCTTTTTCAGTAGCTCCAGATGTTTTTCGTTCTCGGCATCACGCCCTGTCACCGCGCTGCGGCTGCCGATCTGCATCCGATTGTCCGGCAGCAGGCGGTAATAGTGGCGCAGCGTACGCGTGTCGGTCAGGGGGGATTTGGTCTGAATGCCACACTCATCCAGTTCGGCCTGGGTAAGCGGCCGTGTCACCATCGAGTTGGACAGGATGGGCATCAGGCGGTGCTTTGTGCGCGTGTTCAGACCTGGCGGAGTATAGCCCGCGGTTGCCAAGGCCACCGTTTTGGCGCGGACGATGCCGCCCGGTGTGCGCAGGTGATGCACGCCGTTCTTCGTCTGCCATCCCATGACCGGGCTGCCGGTGTGAATTTTCACACCCAGACGGCGCGCCATGTTGACGTAGCCGAAGGCCAGTTTACCCGCATGGATGCAGGTCCCGTCAGGTTCCCACATGGCACCTGCGGCCTCCATATCGCGCACGTGCTTTTCGTGAAGTTCTTCCCGAGAGAGAATCCGCGAACCATAGCCGAACACGTCGTTGAGCAGCTTGCTTTCTTTCTTGAGGGAGGGCATGACCTTGTCGCGATGCGCGATGTAGTAGTGGCCGCCTGGCTGCGGGTCGCAATCGATATCGTCCGACGCAATCAGATTGTTGAACAGCTGAAACGCTTCTGTGACCTCGGCATGCATGCGCTTGGCCACGTCCGTGCCCCAGCGCTGAATCCATTGCGACCGTTTCAGCCGTCCGGATGAGATCTGGGCCTGCCCGCCATTGCGGGTGGAGCAGCCCCAAGAGACTGTATTTGCTTCTAAAACAACGGCTTGAATGCCGTGTTCCTTGGCAAGATGAATGGCGGTGGACAGGCCGGTATACCCCGACCCGATCACCACCACATCCGCATCCATATCGCTGGACACAGGTCCATCATCGGCCGGAGGTGTTCCGGCCGTTCCAATCCAATATGTGGGCGCGTGGTCGCGATTGTGACCCGGACCCGCATCTATGATCGGGTCATATTTCGGGTCATAGCTGGCCTTGGGCCAGTGACGCGGGATGCTGTTATCCACCATTCTTGTTTTTCTCCGAGGCTGCGCGCAGGGCGGCGGATCAGGCTTTGAACATTGGACGCGTCTTTCGAAGCGCCTGTTTTACAACGATTTTACCGTCACGAACGGTGAACAGATCCGCACCTTCAGCTTCGATCCGCATACCGTTTGCGTCGGTTCCTGAGAAGGTCCACTCGGACACGGCACGATCACCGTGGACAAAATGGCTGTGATGGTCCCAATGGGCGTCTTTCATGCCTGCCCAGACGCCTGAAAACGCGGCGGCTATGGCTTCGGCACCTTCAACCTTGTTGCCGTATTTCTCGTCACCAGCCACGGTGTAGAACACGCAGTCGTCGGCGAAGTGGGTCATTACGCCGTCGATGTCATGGCGGTTGAACGCGTCAAACGTGTCCGCCAGGTCCTGCGCGGTCAGAGTTTTGCTCATTTTGTACTTCCTTGTCAGTGGGGTTGTTACGTTTCGTCCGGGTTCGGAACGATCAGTGTCGGTATCTTGGAGCGCCGCAAAACGCGTTTTGCGACGGTGCCCAGAAACGTATGCGAAAAGCCGTGATCATGCGCACCCAGCACGATCAGATCACAGCCCAGTTCGACCGAGCGGCGCAGGATCACTTCGGCCGGGTGGCCATCGGTGACTTCGACCGAGGTGATCTGATCGCGAATTTTTCCATCGTCGCCGTCGAACTGCGCCCAGAATTTGGCTTGCCGTTCGGCCAGAACCTTGCGCACCATCTCGTGACGACGCTCGATCGCGGTCTTGCGGGTTTCTTCATTCAGGATGAAGATCTCCATCGTGATCTTGGCATCGTCCGACAGTGGCTCATTCACATGCAGCACGTGAATTTCGGCCCCCGTGGCCTGCGCGATGCTGGCGGCATGGCGCATGGCGTGACCCGAGTTTTCGGACAGGTCAGTGGCAAAGAGGATGTTTGTGACCATCTGTTTCATGTCGTCATCCTTTCAGATCAGTAGCCAAACAGCCGTGGGAGCCACAGCGACAGTTCAGGGAAGAAGGCGATGATGAAGATTGCAATCGTGTTGGCGGCCGCAAAAGGCAGCGCACGCAATGAGATCTGTTCGATCGTGATGTTCGAGATACCCGAGGCGATGAACAGGTTTTCGCCCAGTGGTGGAGTCTGGAAACCGATACCCAGCGTGCAGACCATCACCACGCCAAAGTGGATCGGATCGATACCCACCGAATAAGCCACCGGCAGCATCACCGGAACCAGGATCAGGATGGTGGCCAGCGTCTCCATGAACATGCCGACGAACAGCAGGAAAAAGATGATCAGCGTCCAGATGACATAGAGGTTGTCTGTGAAGCTGAGCATCGAATCCGCGATGATCGCCGGGATCTGGTTTTCCACCAGCAGTCGGCCAAACACGGTCGCGGTGAACAGGATCAGCAGAACACGGCCCGTGAGCCAGGTGGTGGCCTCGAGCGACTGGAACAGCGACTGCCAGGTCAGTTCGCGGTAGATAACCACGCCCACGAACAGGGTGTAGAAAATCGCCACGATTGCCGCCTCGGTCGGGGTGAAGAAGCCGGTATAGATACCGCCCAGGATCACCAGCGGCGCCATCAGCGACCAGAAACCGCGATACATTTCGCAGCCCACGTGACGGATCGACCAACCTTCGGAAACGCCCTTGTAGCCGCGCTTTTTCGACATGAAGAAGTTCAGGATCAGCAGGCTGGTGGCGATCAGGAAGGCCGGGACGAATCCGGCAATGAACAGTTTCGAGATCGAAACCGACTGAAAGGTTCCGAACTTTTCCACGGCTTCCGGCGGCGGCGCCATGCCGAGCGCGGCAATGCCGAAGATCACCATCGGGATGGAGGGAGGAATGATAATCCCGAGGCCGCCAGAGGACGCAGTGATCGCCGAGGCATAGCCGCGCTCATAGCCGCGGTCGATCATCGCAGGGATCATCAGCATCCCAACGGCCGCGGTTGTTGCCGGGCCCGAGCCCGAAATGGCGCCGAAGAACAGACAAGCCATGACCGTTGCAGCCGAAATACCGCCGGTGAATGGACCAGCCAGACTTTCAGCAACATTGATCAGGCGTTTCGAGATACCGGCGGCCTCCATCAGGGCCCCGGCAAGAATGAAGGCAGGCAACGCCATTAGGGGGAAAGCACCCACCGAGGTAAAGGCGATCTGCACGAATTTGATCGGGTTCTCGTCCAGGTAAAGGAATGAGACCAGCGATGCCACACCCAGCGCCACAGTGATCGGCGCGCCAATGAGCAGCAGAAACAGGAAAGACCCAAACAGGATTGTGACGATTTCGGATTCCATGGTTTATCCCCCTGCCCTTAGGATTTCTTTGCTGCTTCAGTCGCAGCTTTGATTTCGTCGAGGTCGATCTGATCGGGATCGTGAATATCCTCGCCCTTGATAAGGCGGCGGTAATTCACCTGAATGATGCGGACGGTCATCAGCGCAAACGCGATGGGCAGCACCATGTAGACGTACTTCATCTCGATACCCAGGGTCTGGGATTTCCAGAACTTGTTCATCTTGTTGAAGACAAAATCCGTCGCCAGATACAGGAAGTAGACATTGAAGAAGAGCCAGAAGAGATCGGCGAAGGCTTCGATGTATTTGATCGACCCATCGGGCAGGAACTTGAACTGGAATGTCACGCGGTTATGCGCACCTTTCAGAGCGGCGTAACTTGCGCCGAAATAGACGAACCAGACGAACATGTAGACCGAGAGTTCCTCGATCCAGCTGACCGAAAAGCCGAAGATCTCGCGCGCGATGATCTGCACGAACAAAAGGCAGACGAAGCCGGATAAGAGGATCCGGCAGATGACACTTTCTATGTTGTCCAGAAATTTCCAGAACATGTGGTTTCACTCCTCCCTGACGTGAGAAGAGCGCCGCAGCGCTCTTCCCGGTATCGCCGTGCGACGATTATTGCTGGACCGGCTCGCGGCCGATGGCTTCGAGAACTGCATTCAGTTTCTCGACACCACCAATGGACTCGTAGAATTGCGGCCATACAGCTTCGGTCGCCAGTTGAATGAACTCGGCTTCGTCGTTCTCGGGGTCGATGATTTCCATCCCCTTGGCCGTCAGCTCTTCCTTGATGGCTGCTTCCGAGTCCCGCAGGAACTGGGCCGAGACCTGAGTGGCTTCCTGCCCTGCTTCCAGGATCATCTGCTGTTCCTCTTCGGACAGTTCCTGGAACACGGCTTCCGAGATGATCAGCGGTTCGATCGAGAAGATGTAACGCAGGTTGGTGACGTGGTTCTGAACCTCGTAGAACTTCATCGCATTGATCGTCAGGTAAGGGTTGTCCTGACCGTCAACCACTTTGGTCTGCAGGCCGGTGAAGGTTTCCGACCAGGCCATCGGGGTCGGGTTGATGCCCCATGCCTTGTAGGTTTCGATCATGATTTCGTTTTTGGGAACGCGAATGATCAGGTCCTGCAAATCCGCAACCGATTTGACCGGCTTCTTCGAGTTCGTCAGACGGCGGAAACCGGTATAGGTCCAGCCGATGATGCGCACACCGGCATCACGGATGGTGTTTTCGACCAGTTCCTGACCGATTGGACCCTGGGTCAGTTTTTCGGCATCTTCCAGGCTGAGGATCACGTAAGGCAGTGTGAAAACACCGACCGAAGGCGAGAACGGCGTGATGTTGTTGATCGCCAGCAGCGACATATCCAGCGTGCCGATCGCCGCCTCGTTCACCGTGTCCTGCTCGGAACCGAGCTGACCGTTGAGAAACAGTGTCGCGGTGTGCTCACCACCTGATTTTTCTTCGAGCGCTTTTACGAACGCGAGCCCCAGCGCCTCTTGTGCGCTGCCCGCGCTGTCGCCGACAGCGATCTTGAAGTTCTTCGCCTCGGCCGTGCCTGCAACCATCAGTGCGGCAACGGAAACGGCTGCGCTGAAAGTGCCAAGCTTTTTGATAAATGACATGGATTTCCTCCCATATGTCGTGTTTCGAGGTGCGCGCTGACCTGGGGAGAAGGTGGCCAGTCCGATTCTACCTCGGCGACACGAAGCTAACTTGCCAACTTGGTTTCGTCGTTGTTAATATTTGCGCGAAAGGTTTCATAAATTTCAAACATACGATATGAGACAGAACAAACTTGATACCCGGATCGGCGACACGGACATCCGTCTGCTGCGCGTGTTCAAAACCGTCGCGGAAAGTGGTGGCATCACGGCCGCCGAGATCGAGCTGAACATCGGCAAATCGACGATCTCGAAACACTTGTCTGACCTGGAACTGAGGCTTGGCCTAAAGCTGTGCAACCGGGGGCCGGCAGGGTTTTCACTGACGGAAGACGGCGAAAAGGTGCTGGCCGCGGCAGAAGACCTGCTTATTTCCGTGGCGCAGTTCAGAACCGAGGTCAATGAAGTCAAACAACAACTGGCCGGCAGCATTCGCGTGGCTCTGTTCGATCAATGTACGACCAACCCGGAAGCCCAACTTGCCCGCACCATTCACAAGTTCAATGAGGCCGCACCGGCGGTTCACATCGAACTGTCGCTGGAACCCCCCAACGTGATCGAAACAATGGTCATCAGCGGGCAACTGGATGTCGGTATCATCGCTTTGCACAGACCATCGGCAAGCCTGGAATACACGCCGCTCTACGGGGAAAACATGTATTTGTACTGTGGGCAGGAACACCCCCTGTTTGACCGCTCGGATCCAGAGTTGAAACTGAGTGTTCTTCGCAAGTTCAACTACGCCGGCCTGCACGTGAACTCTCCGAACCTCATCGTTGGTCAACAACTGGGGTTTCGACGTGCGGCCAAAGTGCAGAACGAACAAGCCCTTGTCATTCTGATACTTTCAGGTCGCTACCTTGGGTTTCTTCCCGATCATCTGGCGCAGGAATTTGTCGAACATGGGCTTATGAAAAAGGTTCTGCCCAAAGAGATCAAATACAGAACCCGTTTCGCGGCCGTGGCCAGAAAACAACCTGCGCCAACACGCGTGGCCAAGCTGTTTCTGGAAACTCTGGTAAAGGTACATTCTCAGGTACAGTAGGAACGCGGGCAGGACGTCTTGTTTCCCAGACCCAAACCCGCCCACGCCTGAAATCAGCACACGGCGCAAGGCCGGGCGGATCAATCGCAGGCTGCGGTAACGATCATCTCGACCTTCAGAACATCACGGGCCAGTTTCGCCTCGCCGCAGGCGCGGGCCGGGGCGTGGCCCTCTGGCACCCAGGCATCCCAGACCGCGTTCATTTCGGCAAAGTCGGCCATGTCCGACAGCCAGATCACGCATTGCAGGATACGCGTCTTGTCGCTGCCAGCCTTGGCCAGAAGGTCCTCGATCTTGGCAAGGATGTCACGGGTTTGATCGGCAACGGTTGCGGCATCGGAAACCTGACCGCACAGATAGGCGGTTTCGTTATGTTTGACGATGCGGCTCATGCGCTTGCCGGTCTCGATCCGAGTGATGGTCACGACTGCTGTCTCCTGTCACGAAAGGTATGTTCCAGTTGGGCGATAGAGCGAAACGACGCCAACCGCCAGCCCAGACCTTCAATCATCGAAAAATTGCCAGCCTGCCGCGCGGGAGTTTTCAGCCTAACAGCACGCTTATGTCCGGTGCGCGGCGACGGGATAAGCGGTTGCCAGCGCCTTGCGGACAGGTCGTTTTCGCGGATACCTTTTCTGTCCTGTCTTGCGCGCCTCGGCCAACGCATTCGGAGAAACATCGCGACTTTGGTTCACAAGGCGTTTGACGGAGGTTTCCCAGTCTGCTTTCAATCGGTCAAGAGCTTCTCCGCTCGCCCCAATATCGGAGCGCCATATGCCACCCGGCACTGCCGAAACACTGCTTTTTGCATGTCCGATCCAGGACAGCGAAGTTGGTCGACTGACGTCAATGGTTCCAACAAAGGACGGGTGGTCATGACCCGCGATGTGCTGCTGCAACCCTATCAGCTGAAGCATCTGACGCTGAAGAACAGGATCATGACGACCAGTCATGAACCCGCCTACCCCGAAGACGGTATGCCGAAAGAGCGTTACCGCGCCTATCATGAGATGCGCGCGAAAGCTGGGGTCGCGATGACCATGACGGCGGGTTCCGCCACCGTCAGTCGCGACAGCCCACCGGTGTTCAACAACATCCTTGCCTACAAGGACGAGGTGGTGCGCTGGATGGCTGAATTGACGGATGCCTGCCATGCTCATGGTTGCGCGGTCATGATCCAGTTGACCCATCTGGGGCGGCGCACGGGTTGGAACAAGGGCGATTGGCTGCCGTCGGTCTCTTCTTCGCATTATCGTGAACCGGCCCACCGGGCCTTTGCCAAGAAGATGGAAGACCATGATGTCGAACGGATCGTAAGCGACTACGCCGATGCAGCCGAGCGTATGAAGGCCGCGGGTCTCGACGGAATCGAATTGCAAGCCTATGGCCACCTGATCGATCAGTTCTGGTCACCACTCACCAATACGATGGACGCGCCCTATGGCGGCAGTTTCGACAATCGGTTGCGGTTCGGCTTCATGGTTCTGGATGCAATCCGCAACCGTGTCGGGCAGGATTTCATCGTTGGCGTCCGCTATACCGCGGATGAAGTCGAAAAAGGCGGCATCACCGAAGAAGACGGGCTGGAAATCGCCCGAAGGCTGCGCGACAGCGGTCAGGTCGATTTCCTGAACGTCATCCGCGGGCGCATTCATACGGATCCGGCCATGACGGATGTGATCCCGGTACAGGGCATGAAAAGTGCGCCTCATCTGGATTTCGCCGGGCGCGTACGAGCCGAAATCGGGATGCCGACCTTTCATGCATCGCGCATTCCCGATGTGGCAACCGCACGACATGCCGTGGCCTCGGGGTTGTTGGATATGGTCGGCATGACCCGCGCGCATATGGCCGACCCGATGATCGTGTCCAAGATCCGGGCCGGTCAGGAGGATGACATCCGCCCCTGCGTCGGTGCAACCTACTGCCTGGACCGAATTTATCAGGCGGGTGAAGCCCTTTGCATTCACAACCCCGCTACCGGGCGCGAATTGTCGATGCCGCATGTGATCCCCGCAGCCAAATCCCGCCGCCGGGCGGTCGTCGTCGGCGCAGGGCCCGGAGGGCTTGAAGCCGCGCGGGTCGCGGCAGAGCGCGGGCATGACGTTACCGTTCTGGAAGCGGCCCCTGAACCCGGAGGTCAGGTGCGTCTGGCCGCGCAATCCCGACGCCGGGCCGAGATGATCGGGATCATCGACTGGCGCATGGCGCAATGTGCTGCGCGCGACGTCAGGTTTCAGTTCAACACGTTTGCAGAGGCGGAGAACGTAACAACCTTTGCCCCGGATATGGTCGTGATTGCAACCGGAGGCTTGCCCGAGACAACAATATTGGAAACCGGCAACGATCTGGCGGTTTCGGCCTGGGACATCCTGTCGGCAGACGTGCAACCGGGCGAAAATGTCCTGATCTACGATGATGCGGGCGACCACCCGGCCCTGATGGCGGCCGAGTTCATCGCCGGGTCCGGTGCGCGGGTTGAGATCATGACCCGCGACCGCAGCTTTGCGCCCGAGATCATGGGCATGAATCTGGTGCCATATATGCGTGCGCTGCAAAAAACGGGGGCGGTGTTCACCGTTACCCGAACGCTGAAATCGCTGGTTCGCTCAGGCAATCAACTGGAAGCGGCGATTGGAACGGATTACTCGAAACTTGTTGAAAAGCGCGTGTATGATCAGGTCATTGTCAATCAGGGCACCTTGCCTCTGGATGATCTCTATTTCCAACTCAAGCCGCTTTCGCGAAATCGTGGCCGTGTGGATCACGACGCTCTTGTCGCCAATTCGGGTGACGTGTTTCCGCAGGTGAACCCGAATGCCGGTTTTGATCTTTACCGGATCGGAGACGCCGTTTCTTCGCGCAACATACACGCGGCAGTCTATGACGCGCTGCGCCTAGGCCTTCGGTGGTGACGCCATCTGAGAATGCGTTGAACACGTACAGCCGATTGCCCGCACGGCATGAAACCCCTTATGCGCCCGAACGAAAAGGACCGGACATGAGCAATATTGAGGTCATCGAGACTGTTTGGATACCGCTGCCTGACGGCACGAAACTTGCGGCGCGCCTGTGGCTGCCGGAAAGCGCGAACAACGCCCCTGTGCCCTGTATCGTGGAATACATCCCCTATCGCCGCCGGGACAGGACACGCATGCGGGATGAAAGCATGCATCCGCAGTTTGCCGCCGCCGGTTACGCGTCGATCCGCGTTGATATCCGAGGCTATGGCGACAGTGATGGTGTTTCCGAAGATGAGTATTCGCATCAGGAGATTCAGGACGGTCACGACCTCATCCAGTGGATCGCCGATCAGGACTGGTGCGATGGGAACGTCGGAATGTTCGGCAAAAGCTGGGGCGCATATAACGCGTTCCAAGTGGCGGCGACGCGCCCTGCGGCGTTGAAGGCGATCGCACCGGTGATGGGCACAGACAACCGGTGGCGCGAGGACATCCACTTTTACGGCGGATGTCTGGCCAACGACAATTTCTGGTGGGGCTCGATCATGCAGCTGTACAACGCCATGCCACCCGACCCAGAGATTGTCGGCCCGGACCGCTGGCTTGACATGTGGCGCGAGCGGTTGGAAGGCGCCGTGTTCTGGCCGGCCATGTGGCTGGAACACCAGACCCATGACGAGATGTGGCGGCGCGGTTCGATCTGCGAGAACTATGCCGACGTGGATATACCGGTCTACTTTTTCGGCGGCTGGATGGATCTATACCGCGATACCCCATTCCGCATTGCCGAACACCTCAGCGGACCGGTCAAGATCCTGATGGGGCCCTGGGCGCATCTTTACCCGCATGAAGGGGTGCCCGGCCCCAAGGCTGATTTCGTCGGCGAGGTCATCCGGTTCTGGGATCACTGGCTGAAGGGAAAAGACACAGGGTTGATGGACGAACCACCCTTGCGTTTTTTCCTTCAAGACAGCGCAGCGCCGACCGGAACGCATCTGGAACGCACGGGGCGCTGGGTCGAAGAGCCGAGCTGGCCGTCACCGAATATCACCAACACGTCCCTGTGGCTGAATCATCTGACGCTTGAGGCAGACCCCGTTTCCGCGGCAGAGCTTGCGATTTGCTCGCCGCAAAGCTTTGGGGCGGCCGCAGGTGATATGTGCTCTTTCGCCATTCCCGGAGACATGGCGGCAGATTGCCGGATCGACGCCGCCGGCGCGTTGCAGTTCAAAGCGGCGCCACTTGAAGACGCACTTGATATCCTGGGGCAACCATCGGTCGATCTGAAGGTGTCAGCAGATCAGACTCAGGGCTTTGTCGTTGTATTGCTGGTGGACGAAGCCCCGAACGGTGCGCAGACGCTGATTGCCAGGGGATTCTGTAACCTCAACCACCGGATCAGCGATACAGAACCCACGCCGATCACACCCGGGGAAGAGATGGCTGTTACCGTCTCGATGTATGGAACAGGATATCGGGTTCCGTCAGGTCATCGCATCGTTTTGCAGATCGCTTCGGCTTACTGGCCGGTACTCTGGCCCGCCCCCGAACCTGTGACACTTACAATCCGCCCGGGTCAATCTCATTTGCACTTGCCCATCCGCAACCCAGGCGTTGACACAACCGAACCCCGCCCGCTGCCGGAACCATCGGCGTCCGGTGAGGCCGCAAGAAAGACCAAGGTGCGCTCGGGCTCGATGGAACGCTCGGTCCACACGGACCTGACCAATGGCAAGGTGACACACAGGTTTTTTCTGGACGGGGGCGTCTTCGGGCCGGTGGGTGATTTCCGCCTGGACGATATTGGGACGGTGCTCAGCGACGTGTCGGATCGAAGATATTCAATCCATCCGGGTGACCCGCTTTCTGCTGTTGCCACGATGGAGCAGACCGCCGGTTTCGACCGTGAGGACTGGTCGGCCAGGATATGGACCTATTCCGAACAACGGGCAACGGCCACCGAGTTTCATTTGATCTCGCGCCTGAAGGCATGGTCAGGGGAGGAGCTGATCTTTGAGGAAGAGAAAGCGCATGTCATTCCGCGCAATGGAATGTAGTTGAAAACACGTTGGAAAAATTGCGTTGAGACCCGTGACTGGACTTGCCTTCGCAGTCCTGTCAACCCAACCGAATGGTCCAGACTTGCGCGGACATGTCTGGACGGTCCTGTCGTTGCACCATGTGCCGGTCAGAAACCCAAAGCACTGCCGGATTTGATGGTATCCATGGAAACGAAGGTTCTGAACTTTCTAATATTGCCGTTTTCAAAGAACATCCTGCGGGTGAAATCTTCGTAAACCGCCATGCTTTCGACGACCACGACAACCATGAAATCAACCTCTCCGGTCACGTAAAAGCATTGCTGGACTTCCGGAGCATTCAGCAGGGTTTTCTTGACGGCATCGATCTCGTCCGGGGTTTCACTGACCAGTTCAAGTTCAACGAAGATGGTAAGTTGAAGACCTACGGCCGCCGGGTCAACGACGGCCACATTGGCTCGTATCACGCCCTCGGCCTCCATCCGGCGGATACGGCGCTGCACCGAGGGTGCGGACAGATTTACGGCCTCGCCAATCTTGTGCTGCGTGGTTCTGTTGTCTTGTTGCAGAATCCGCAGGATCGCGCGGTCAAAGTCATCCAATTGCGTCATGTGAAAGAAACTTGCATGGCTTGCCACTAACTAGAGCCCTTTTTTCAGGTCACTTGCAATAAACTTGTTTCTCACATGTGAAGCAACACGTCGAAGGGGAAGTTTTGCCGTGACAGCATTGACAGAACGCCTGCGTGCGTTGCGCCATGAGTTTCATCGCAACCCCGAGCTTGGGTTTCAGGAAGTCTGGACCAAGAACCGGATTGCCGGGCATCTGCGCAACCTAGGCATCGAGGTGTTTGAAGGGGTCGGTGTCGTGGGCGTCTTGAAGGCGGGCAATGGCAATCGCGCCATTGGGCTGCGCGCGGATTTCGACGCGCTCCCGATTACCGAGGTCAATACGTTTGCGCACAAGTCGCAGAACGAAGGTGTCATGCATGCCTGTGGACATGATGGCCACACGGTGATGCTGCTTGGGGCCGCCGAATTGCTGGCCAAGGATCCGACGTTTGACGGCACGGTTGTCTTTCTGTTCCAGCCCAATGAAGAGCATGGGCTTGGGGCAAAAGCGATGATCGATGAGGGCGTTTTGCCGACCTTCCCGATTGATGAGGTTTACGGCGCGCACAATCTTCCGGGTGAGCCTGTCGGGCGGGTTTCCACCCGCGCCGGTGTCATCTGTTGCAGTGAAAGCCTGTTTGAAATCACGCTTTCCGGTCAAGGCGGTCATGCCTCGATGCCCCATGTCGGGCGCGAAACGATCACGCCTGCGGCGGAACTTGTATTGGCCCTGCAAACCATCGTTTCACGCAAGCTTGCACCTTCATCCGGCGCCGTGGTGTCGGTGACCGAGTTCACCACCGACGGGCAGCGCAATGTCCTTCCGGGGCGTACTGTTCTGAAAGGTGACGCGCGGGCCATGTCACCGGCAGACCGCAAGCTGATCGAACGCACCATGCGCCAGATCGCAGGCGGTGTGGCCGAAAGCCATGGCGTCGAGGTGAGTGTGGATTTCCGTACCGCATTCATCGAGGCAAACAATGATGCCGATGCCGCATCGCATGTCGTTGCAGCGGCTTCGGCCATGGGTCTTGAGGTGGACGGAGACCGCTCTGCCATGTCTTTCTCGGAAGATTTTGCTGAATTTGCCGCCGTTGTGCCCGGGTGTTTCCTGCTTATCGGCAACGGGACCGAAGGATCAAACGGCCGTCCGCTGCACTCGGCTGATTACGATTTCAACGACGCACTGCTCCCGCTGGGTGCAGAACTCTGGGCAGAGCTGGTACGGCAGCGCCTGCCGCTGACCCCCTGACAGGATACACGACCATGACAGAAATCATCGCCCATCAGGCAGGCAGGCCGAGCTTTGGCCCCGCTGCCGAAACCGTTTTGACACAACAGGATTTCGATCGCGCAGCAAGGGAAATCACCCAATGGGAGGGGTATGCGCCAACGCCTCTGCATTCTTTGCCATCGTTGGCAGCCGAGATCGGAGTCGCGGAAGTCCACTACAAGGATGAAGGTCCCCGGTTTGGTCTTGGAAGTTTCAAGGCCTTGGGGGGGGCCTTTGCCGCCTTGCGTGTTCTGCAACGCGAAATATCGCGCCGGACCGGTCAGGACGTGTCATTGGAAGATATCCGTACTGGCCGCTGCGCCGACATGGTTGCCAGTATCACGCTTGTTTCGGCAACCGATGGCAACCACGGTCGGTCGCTCGCATGGGGGTGCAAGCGGTTCGGCGCGCCGTGCCGGATCTACATTCACGCCGAAGTCAGTGAAGGCCGCGCGCAGGCCATGCGCGAACTCGGGGCCGACGTCGTGCGCATCGATGGAGACTATGACGCCTCGGTGGATCAGTGTCGGCGGGAAGCTGACAAGAACGGCTGGTTCGTGGTTTCGGACACATCCTGGCCAGGCTACACCGACCCGCCGCGCGACGTGATGTCGGGCTATGGTGTCATGGTCAAAGAAGTCGTGGATGTAATGGACGCGGCACCGACGCATGTCTTTCTGCAAGGTGGAGTTGGAGGGCTTGCCGCGGCAGTTGCGGCAGCATTGCGTCAGGCCTGGGGTGATGCCGCGCCGCGCGTCGTGGTCGTGGAACCGCATCTGGCGGCGTGTTTGTTCGAAAGCGCAAGGCAGGGGCAAGCCGCGTCCGTAGATATCGATGAAGAGACCATTATGGCGGGTTTGTCCTGCGGGGTGCCGTCACCGATGGCGTGGGAGGTTTTGCGCAGCGAAGCCTCGGACTTTCTGACAATCGACGATCAGCTGATACCGCCCACCGTCCGTCGCCTGGCGCGTCCGCATGGTAGTGATCCGGCGATCGAAGCCGGAGAGAGCGGCGTTGCCGGATTGGCCGCATTGATCGAAGCGGCCAACAACCCCGAGCTTTTCCAGAAGCTTGGATTGACGCCGCAGTCTCGGGTTTTGACGATAGGCTCTGAAGGCGTGACGGATCCCGATATCTATGCCCGGATCATGCAAGGCGACGTGTAACTCAGCCGCAATTCCTGCGGGTACTGAGGCCAATCAGCTCAGCCGAAAACCCAGTTGCAATGGGCCTTGGGACGGTTGAATCCGACATTGTGGCCCGCAACGGAGAAGTTCCATCAAACGACATCCCGATGTCGTAGGAGTTGTATACAGGCCCGCCCCGCATCAGTAGCGGTTCGCTATGATACGCGCGTTAAACGAAAACTGGGCACTGTTCCTTGGGATGTTCATGCTGATGGTTGCCAACGGTCTGTTGGCGACGTTGCTGACGATCCGGGGGGCCAGTCTGGGCTTTAGTGACTTCACGATTTCCGTCATGCAGGCAAGCTATCCCCTGGGTGCGCTTGCAGGGACGGCACTTGCCCCGAGGCTGGTCGAAAATGTCGGGCATATTCGGGCATTTTCGGCCCTCGCCTCGCTGGTTTCGATTGCGGCCATCGTGCATCTGCTGACCAGCGACGCGATCAGCTGGAGCGTGATGCGTCTGTTGGGCGGATTTTGTTACCCGGGGCTTTACGTCATCACCGAAAGCTGGCTGAACGCGAAGTCCGAGAACAACATGCGCGCTCAGGTCCTGTCGCTGTATTTCATTATCCAGCTTGCCGGCCCGGCGCTTGGCACCGCCATAGTAGGCTTTCCCGACCCCACTGGGAACCTGCTGTTCGGGCTTGTTTCCATCCTGATTTCGCTTTCGATCGTGCCGCTTCTTCTGTCGGGCAACAAGGCGCCGGAATATGCCGCTCCGGAACGCATGTCGGTTCCCGTGCTTTACAAGGTTTCGCCCATCGCAGTCATCGGTATCGTTCTGGTCAGCATCGGTGTCGCGGCGTCTTATATCTCGTTGCCGCTTTATGCGTTGCAAAACGGCTTTACGACGGCGCAGGCGTCAGGGGCGCTGGTGGCGGCGCTGATCGCCGGTGCGGTTGTGCAATACCCGATCGGCTGGCTGTCGGATCACACCGACAGACGCTATGTGGTCATCGGGCTGGGTGTCGTTACGACCCTGTCCAGTCTTTGGATGGCCATCGATACGTCGCCGTCTCATATCGTCTATGGTTTTGTTCTGATCGCAATCGGGCTGTATCCCGCGTATTCGATCCTGACGGCGCATGCCAATGATCAGCTCAAGCTGTCTCAGATCGTTCCCGCCAGTGGCACGATGGTGCTGCTGCTGAATGTCGGCCTGCTGGTGGGAACCATGCTGGGGCCGAACTCTATCTCATTGTTCGGCGGGCGCGGTCTTCCGTTTCTTCTGGCGGCTATCGGTATTGCGGTCGCCCTTTTCGCATTGATCCGGCGTGTTCAGGTGGCCGCTCCCACCGATACCGGCGATGTGCAGGTCGTGGGGATTATCGGCACCGGGCAACCCGGGGTCTTGCAGGCCGAAACCTGGGTTCAAGAGGAAGAAACCCGGACAAACCCGGACTCATCCCAAGGGTTCAAAGCATAGGCTGTTTCATTCGCGTCCGGCGCGACGGACGCCGTGCCGATGCGGCGGTCAAACCGAGATCGAAGCCGCCTTTGATGCACCGGACCATTCTGCACCGCAGGACCCCGTCAGAAATCCGTCGCTCAACCGAATTTCAGGATCAGCGCCACGCAGGGCGCGCTCCACTTCTCCTTGGGGAAGATCACCGTCGATACGTTTTCGATACAGTTCGCACAGTTGACGGAATCCGCCAGATTGCGGCGACAGACGCAACGCCGAGATGCCAGCCTGTTTAAGCAGGTCGATCTGATGATCCGTACAGGCATGGCTGTCTGACAGGGTCTGCACACCGTTCATGGCCAAAAAAGGCTTGCCGTCGCCGGTCAGAACATCCAACCCGTCCGGATCGTCTTCGCAGGCAAACTGGCAATTGTCCTTGCTGCGCCCATGCAATCGCGCGTGGTAACAGCGCCCGGAAATGGCCAGCGGCAACCTGCCATGCCCCCATATTTCGATCGCGACGCCCAAGTCCGAGGCAGCTTGCGCCAGCGTTTTGACCGAAACGATGGGCAATTCCGGCGGAAGACAAACCCGGCGCGCACCCCGAGCAGCCAACCATTTCAAAGTACCTTCGTTGTAGACATTTACCAGCGGGCCAACGGCAAACGTGCAGGTGCCGGGCAAATGTGCCAGCGCGGTCAGATCGTTGATCTCGACCATGACGCCCATTTCTGCAAGCTCAGCCGTGAGTTTGCGCTCGCGTTTCAGGGTCACAAGGGCCAGGCTTGTCAGCGCAACCTCTTTGCCCGCCTCCACCAGCCGGGAAATCGCCGCAGGGATACGATCCTGGTAAAACGGCAAGCGCTTGGAACAGACCAGTTCCCCAAGCACGACGCGGTCGACGGGCGATCGGGCCAGATCATCATAAAATGCAGCCCAGGTTTCGGAGGGCCAGAAGAACTGGTTCGGGCCTATTGTCAGTTCCATCGGATCACCTCCACGTCTTTTTGTAAGCGCCGGTCGTCATGGCCTGCCCTTCCGACAGTCGCGCAAGCATACCTTCGGGCATCGGCTGGCCTGACTCCAGCGCATCGACCGCGGCGCGAAAATTCCGAACGACCTGTGCGACATAAGATTTTGACCGCTGGCGCCCTTCGATCTTCAAGGCTGTCACACCTGCCTTTTGCAATTGCGGGATCAGCCGTTCTGCGTTCAAGCTGACGGGATCCTCGAACAGGTGCCCGGTTTTTTCACCTGCGGAAAGACACCCTTTGCACAAAGTCGGATACGGTGCGGGCTCATCCCGTTCGACCCGGTGGATCAGGTACCCGCCAAGGCGCGCGTTCAACGCGCCCTGTTCTTCTTGATACTGCACATGGCTGGCAGGGGAGCAGACACCATTCATGTTTGGAGACAACCCGGTGGCATAAGAGGACAGCGAGCATCGCCCCTCGGCCATGACGCAAAGACCGCCAAACACGAAGACTTCGGTTTCGACATCGGTTTCAGAGTTGATCGCGGCAATTTCCGGAACGGACAAAACGCGCGGCAAGACCACCCGCTTTACACCGAAAGTTTCGGCATAGAAATTGATCACGTCAGCATTGGCCGCCGCGGCCTGCACGGACAGATGTCTGCGCAGCTTGGGATGATGTCGCGCCGCGTAGTCCAGCAAGCCCAGATCGGCGAGAATGACAGCATCTGCACCGCAGGTTTCGGCATCCGCCACCGCTTGTTTCCAAATCCCTTCGTTGCCTGCCTGCGGGAAGGTATTGATTGCAATCAAGACCTTCGATCCGTGATCATGGGCAAAGGAAATTCCGGCCCGCATTTCAGCGCGGTCAAAGTTGAGCCCCGGAAAGTTCCGCGCATTGGTTTCGTCATTGAAGCCACAATAGACCGTGTGAGCCCCGGCCCTGACGGCTGCACGCAGGGCCGCGGGCGTTCCCGCCGGGCAAACGATTTCCATTACCATAGGATCGCGTCCTCGGGTCGGGTCAGGCACAGGCCGGTCCGACGCTCTGCAAAGGCGATGATCTGCTTCAGCTGGCGTTCAAGCGGGCCGGAAAGGGTTGCGGCCTCGTGCGCGAGGTCCAGCTCTGCGTCGTCAATTGCGTTGCGCAGCGCCAGTGCCGCGGCTGTGTCGCCCTCGATCACCAGATCGCGCGAAAAGAACAGGGCGTCACCGTCAAACGCTCCATGCACCAGCCCCAACAGCGCCGCCAGTGGGCCGGAAATTCGCGCGGCCCCGTCCACGCGCCCGCGGCTCAATCTGATTCTCGGTGCGCCGTCATTCGGTTCGAGCAGAAGGACAACGGGCAGATCCGTTGGATCAAGCACAAAGGCTGCCCGGCTGTATTCCCCGAGCCGGTTGAGCAAATCGGGGTGTTTCTTGGTTATTTTGCGGGAAAACGCCGTCAGTGACAGCGACAAGGGTGCAAGCGGAACAAACCGCAGGGCTGCGGCCAAAGCGGCAGGGCATTGCGGTATCTGGTTTTGGGGATCGGACAAACAGACCTCCTGCTGTCTCAACAAAGTGAACCGGTGCGGCCTTCCTAAAGCCGCCCCGGCGCCCGGGACTTGACGGTTGTCAATTCGACCGGTCTCTTTCGCTGCTAGAGGGTAGGCACCATCGCCGGAGCAAACCCATTCGCACTCTGCCGCCATATCCCAGCCTTCGACATTTTCTGAAATGGTGTGAAGAAAAAGGGCAGTTCAGGCGCATCGCCGAACCGGTTTCCGTGCGCCATCAAATGACCGCTGTCCACCGCGCCGTGTTAGAGGCCAATGGGCCCGTGTTGCAATTCGACACGCCGACGGGCGTGCCCTCGGGGCAGTGCGACATGCCGGTTGTGGTCAACCTGTTCGGAACTTCGGAACGCGTCGCCGCCGGGCTGGGCGTTTCTTCCGATGGGCTGGGTGATCTGGGCGCGTTTCTGGCCGCGCTTCGGGCCCCGACGCCGCCGGGCGGGTTGCGGGATGCGCTGTCCCGGTGGCCGATGCTGAAGGCCGCATTGTCCACACGACCGAAGCAGGTCAAAACCGCCGCTGTTCAGCAGGTTTGCCACAGCGGAGCCGATGTTGATCTTTCTGCGCTGCCGATCCAGACACACTGGCCCCGGGACGCGGGGCCCCTGATCACCTGGCCTGTGGTCATCACCCGCCCCCGTGGCAGCGAACCCGACGCGGTACAAACTTACAACGCCGGCGTTTATCGCGTTCAGGTGCTGGACCGGAACCGTCTGATTATGCGCTGGTTGCCACATCGCGGCGGGGCCGCTCATCATCGCAGTTGGGCGCAGCACGGCGAAAAGACGCCGGTCGCAATAGTTCTGGGCGCAAACCCCGCGACCTTGTTGTCGGCGGCTCTGCCCCTGCCCGAATTGGTGTCTGAGCTGACATTTGCCGGGGCCCTGAACCAGAACCGGCCACGATTGGTTCCGGCCAAATCCGTCCCTCTGCTTGTACCGGCAGATGCCGAGATCGTTCTGGAAGGCTGGGTGTCGCCAAGCGAGACAGCACCCGAAGGGCCGTTCGGGGATCATACCGGGTACTACAACCCCGCCGAGCCGTTTCCGGTGATGCATGTCACGGCCGTGACCCATCGCGAGGCACCACTGTATCTGTCAACCTATACCGGACGCCCGCCTGACGAACCTGCGATCATTGGCGAAGTGTTCAATCGATTGGCCTTGCCGACCATTCGCGCTCAGATCCCCGAAATACACGACCTTTGGCTGCCGCCTGCCGCCTGTTCCTATCGCATCGCCATTGTCGCTATCGACAAGCGATATCCGGGCCAGGCCCGGCGTGTGATGATGGCGCTTTGGGGGATGCTGCCGCAATTCAGCTATACAAAGATGATCGTTGCGGTAGATGCCGATATCGACCCCCGAAACTGGAACGATATCGCCTGGGCGCTTGCCACGCGAATGGACCCGGGCCGCGATGTGATGATCCTGGACAGGACACCCATGGATTATCTGGATTTCGCCTCGCCGGAACCCGGTCTGGCCGGAAAGCTGGGCATCGACGCCACGACAAAAACAGGCAGTGAAACACAGCGGGAATGGGGGACGGTCATGCGCACCGACAAAGTTGATCACGCATTTGCGGAAGACCTGATAGACAGATTGATGCCAGAGCTGAGAACATGACGAAAACCCGAGTAGTCTTAGGCGTGTCAGGCGCTTCCGGTGCGGTTTTGAGCCTTGCGGTCGCACGACATCTGACATCGGCGGATATCGAAATCGACCTGGTCGTCAGCCCCGCCGCCCGTCTGACGCTTGCGCAGGAATGCGGCCCGGATGCCCTGAAGGAACTGCGGCAGTCGGCAACCCGTCATCACGCGCCCGCCGATATCGGGGCCAGTATAGCGTCCGGTTCGGTGCCGGTATCCGGGATGATCGTCGCGCCCTGTTCCATGCGCTCATTGGGTGCGATCGCGCATGGACTGGACGACAACCTGCTGACACGCGCGGCGGGCGTTCAGCTCAAGGAACGACGCCCACTGGTACTGCTGACACGAGAAGCGCCGCTGACACTGGCGCATTTGCGCAATATGACGGCGGCCGCAGAAATGGGAGCCATCATCCTGCCCCCTGTGCCTGCCTTCTATTTAAACCCGGTCAACATAACCGAAATCGCGGATCAGATCGCAGCGCGCGCTGTTGATTGTCTGAAGGTTTGCGCACCGGCCGCGAAACAGTGGCATCCCGAAACCGAGGCGGACCCTGTCGAACGGTTCGAAAGCAAATTGCACATCCCATAGCCACAGATCGCGGATGAGATCTGCGGCTATGGGATGACCTTGATCCGGCGGGCCGGTTGTTTCAGTCGCGCAGCCTGCCGCCCAAAGGATCGAACGGCGCCTCTGCCAGCACCCGAGCCTTATGCGGTTTGCCAATCACCTGGATCACCACTTCATCCCCTGGCTGCGCCACCTCGGGGTTGCGGAAACCCAATGCCAGAGATTTCCCGACTGAATACCCGTACGCGCCCGATGTGACACGGCCGACAGGCGCACCATCAGGTGTAAAGATCGGCTCACTGCCGGTGGCGTCGGCATCCTCGGTCACGTCCAGTTCAAAGATGGACAGGACCTCGCGCGGAGCTCTATCCTTGATGGACAGATAGGCGTCTTTGTGCAGGAAATCTTTGTCCAGCTTGATCAGGCCCGTCAGCCCGACCTCTTGCGGCCAGTATTCCTGGGAATATTCCCGCCCCCAGGATCCATAACCCTTTTCGATGCGCAGCGACCCAAGCGCCCGTCCACCCACGGGGCCGCCACCGCAGTCTTTGGCGGCTTCGAGCAACGCAGAGTAGAGCGCGACCTGATCGGTTTCGGCGCAGTGCAGTTCCCAACCCAGATCGCCGGTAAAGCTGACCCGGATGGCCACGCAATCAACACCTGCTACGGTGATCTTTCGGGACCGCATGAAGCGGAACGCTTCGTTGGAAAGGTCTGCATTGGTCAGGCGCGCCAATGCCTCGCGTGATTTCGGGCCGGCGATGTTGAACCCGGCGATGCGGTCCGTTGCCACGTCAAGAGTTGTGCCCTGAGGCATTTCCACCATCTGAAAGAAGCGCTGATGATAGCGTTCAGCCATGCCGGAGCCAATCATCATATATTCGTCTTCCGCCAGCTTGGTGACGGTGAAATCCCCCGCCACGCCACCGCGGACCGAAATCAGCGGCGTCAGGCAGCTGCGCCCAATTTCGGTCGGCACGCGATTGGCCACCAGGCGGTCCAGCCAGTCGTAGGCACCAGGCCCCTTGATCACGTAATTGGCGAAGTTCGAGATATCGATCACGCCCACGCTGTCGCGCAGCATCTGAACCTCGCGCCCGACCGGATCAAACCAGTTCTGGCGGGTGAAACCAGTGGTCTCTTCGGTGCCGGGTACATCGGCAAACCACAACGGGTGTTCCCAGCCACAGTTGAGACCAAAGACACAGCCCATCTGTTTCTGCATCTCGTAGGCGGGGCGCACACGGGCCGGGCGGCCTGCACTGCGTTCTTCATTCGGGAAGTGAATTTTGAACCGATGGGTGTATGCGTCTTCGACCCGGGCCTTGGTGAACTTTTTGTCGGCCCAGTCGCCAAAGCGGGCGAGATCCCAGGCGAACATGTCATATTGCGGCTCACCCACGATCATCCATTGCGCCGCCAGCAGCCCCAGCCCGCCGGATTGCGAGAAGCCGGGGATCAGACCGCCGCAGAGGAAATAGTTCTTCAGTTCGGGCACCGGCCCCCACAGCATATTGGCATCGGGCGACCAGATCATCGGGCCGTTGATTACCCGTTTCACCCCGGCTGTGGCGGCAACCGGCACGCGTTCGGTGGCGCGGATCACATTTTCCATGATCCGGTCCAGATCGTCGGGAAACAGATCATGCGCGAAGTCAAGCGGCGTACCGTCTTCGGCCCAGAACTTCATGTCTTTCTCATAGGCCCCGATCAGCAGGCCGTTGCCCTCTTGTCGGAAGTAATACTCGCCGTCCCGGTCGGCGATTGACGGCAGACGACGGCCCAGACTGGCCACTTCGTCGATGCTTTCGGTCACGAAATACTGATGTTCGGTCGGTTGCAGCGGCAGGGTCAAGCCTGCCAGCGCCGCCACCTCGCGCCCCCAGAGGCCCGCCGCGTTGACCACCCATTGGGCATGAATGTCACCCTTGGGCGTACGAACGATCCAACTGCCATCGGGTTGCTGTTCCGTGGCGATCACCGGGCAGAACCGTTCGATGGTAGCCCCCATCGCACGGGCCCCGGCGGCATAGGCATGCGGTACGCCGGACGGGTCCACATTGCCGCCATCAGGTTCGTACATGATACAGCGGATGTCATCAAACTGCGCCAGCGGGTGCAGCTCTTTGGCCTCTTCCCGGCTGACCTCGTGAAAATTCAGCCCATAGAACCGGGCCTTCGCCTCTTGCAGGCGCAACTGCTGTTCGCGCTCTTCGGTCTGGGCCAGATAGAGCGATCCGGGCTGGAACACACCACAGCTTTGGCCGGTTTCCTTCTCCAGCTCTTTGTACAGGTTCATCGTATAGTGCTGGATGCGGGTGATGTTGTTGTTGTCATGCAGACCGTGGATGTTGGCCGCCGCGTGCCAGGTCGATCCGCTGGTCAGCTCATCGCGTTCCAGCAGGATCGAGTCCGTCCAGCCGAGTTTGGCAAGGTGATACAGGATCGACGTACCGGCAAGGCCGCCGCCGATGACAACAGCTTGTGCATGGGTTTTCATGAGGGAATGTCCTTGGATATGGCGCGGCTCAAGCGGCGATTTCTTTCATGACGGCAAGGAATTTGGCGACTTCGCCGATCGAGTTGTAGTGACACATCGAGACCCGTACACAGGCATCATAGCCAAGCGGTGTCAGGATATTGCCGGAATAGTGGTCCGCCTTGCGCAGATGCGTGCGGATACCGTGTTCGTTCAGCCGTTTGACGACCTCGGACGAGGCCACGCCTTCGACACGCAGCGATACCAGACCTTCTCGTGCCGGGTTGTCGGCCCCGCCCAGAATGGTGACTTTTTCCATCTCGGCCAGGCCGCTCAGGTTGCCGGTGCCGTGGATCATCGCGTCGGTCAGCGCCTTTTCCTGCGCATGGATCGCATCACCCGCCGCCAGAAACTTGCCGCGCCGGTCTTCGGCATCGCTGACCTGACTGCCCAGCCATTCGAAATAGGATACGACGTCGGACATCGTGGCATAAGCTCCGGTGTCGCGCGTGCCCATTTCCCAATTGTCCGCGGGGCCATTCAGCAAGGCGTTGTGCTCCAGCGCGGTCAAGCGATCAGAGATCCAGGCCACGCCGTAGCCATGACGCGAAAACACCTTGTAGGGCGAAATCACATAACCATCGACGTCATAGGCGGTCAGATCGATCCGGCCATGCGCTGCGTGCTGGATGCCATCGACGATGATGAAACAATCCGGAGCCACGGTGCGGATGGCCTGAGAAACGGCGGCGACATCAACGCCCATTCCCGTCACCGGAGAGGTATGCAGGATCGTCGCCACTTTGGTATCCGGTGTCACGGCCGCGGCATAGGCTTCGGCCGAGACGGTGCCGGTGGCGTCATCATGGGGTACCAAAACGTGGGTTTGCCCGGAAATGCGGGCCCAACGATCACAGGCCGAACGCGTCGCCGGGTGTTCCAATGTGGATCCCAGCACAACGCCCGGACCCGTTCCCAGACATGCGTTCATGATCAGCCGGAACAACAGTTCTGTACCGCTTTCACCCACAAAGAACTGCCCGCCGGGTGCGTTCATGAAATCCCGCATATCCGCCTTGGCCGCGTTGATCGTGGCGACCAGCGCATGGGATCCCGGATTGTCGCGCCCCTGGTTGTCCGGGATGGCGGCGTAACGAACCGAGCTTTCCAAAACTGAATTCAATGTCAGTGCGCCTCCGGCATTCTCGAAAAAGATCCGCTCACCCTGTTCGGGGCAATGATCGATCTGGGCAAATCGGCTGCGGATTTGGTTCAGCAGGCTCTCTGATATTTGGCTCATGGTCAGTGGTTCTTGTTTCGTTGTGTGTGCAAAGCTGTGCTTTGCCGACCCTAGGACGGTTCTTGCCGCAAGACATGCAAAAAAAACTGTGGCAAAGCGGTTGAATATTCTGTGCAAGTCGCGCGGGTGCCAGTCCAAAGCTTGTCACGACAGATATTGCCCATCGCCAGGCCCGGGAGCCCGTGCCTGCGGCGGCGGATGGTATATCTTCTTGATTTCCGAACCGTCTGTGGCTGGTCGGCTACTCGGGCAAGTACTTTTCCGACCAGCTTTCGGCGGCAGATCCAGCAGAGATCATCGCGTCGATATCCTCATCTGCATAACCGACGTTTCGCAGAATGCTGCGTGTATCCGCGCCGTATTTCGGCATCGGTCCGGGAATGACGATCCGGGCGCGTTCGGGTCGCACGGCATTTGGGGCAACCAGATCGCACCACCGGCCCATGGGATGCATGTCATGCCGAATGACGTTGAACGTTCCCCGCGTCAGGTCGATATTCCCGGCGCTTTCCGGCTGCAACACGGCGTCGCGCGTGTCATGCAACGATCCAAGAGGCATGACAGTGCTGGCGGAACCGGAAAACGCCTTTTGCCAGTATTCAACAGGTTGCCTTGCAAAATGATCCGCAAGCGCATCCGGCAATTCCTTTTCCGGCATATCGGCCACGCTGGCGAGGTCCGAGACACGGCGCAGGGCTTTGCGTTGTTCGGTGGGTGCGGCAAAGAACATCCACCCGTCCGCCGCGCGGTAACAATGGTAGAATGGTCCCCAGCCCATAGCTGCGCTCCCGGCCGGTTCATCAAAGGGCGCGCGGCCTTCGAAATCATACATCAATTGCGCCTGAATGAGGTTGCCGGCCGCCGCCAACGCAGCCCGCGCAATCCCGCCTTTGCCGGTTTTCTGCAATCTCAGCAGGGCCGCACCAAGCGCAACACATGCGCAATAGCCGGTCAGAACGTCAATGGTACCGAAATGCGCATGCTCTTCGGGCGTGGCCATGCCACCGCCAAAACGCACCATGACCCCTGTCGCCGCCTGCGCCAGGTCGTCATACCCCAGATGGTCCGATTTGGGTCCGCGCGCAGGACCGCCAAAGGCATCGAGTTGCACCAGAATGAGACGGGGGTTGATCGCCGCCAGCTCTTCCGCGCTCAACCCCAGGGCATCGCGCTGCTCATCCGTGCCGTTTATGGTGATGACATCCGAGGAGTCGATGAGCCGCCGTAACGCCCGCTTCCCGTCATCCGAGCTCAGGTTCAGCAAAACGCTTTGTTTTCCACGATGTGCGTGCAGGCCGAAAACCACGGTGTTCCACGGATCAACTGATGGCTCTGCCGGCTGAACGGAAGTCACCTGAGCGCCAAATCGTGCCAGCGTGGACCCGACCGTCGGACCGGCGATCACGTTGGTCAGGTCCAGCACCTTCAACCCCTCCAGCCAGCCCTGGCCGCTTGCGGCTGGTGGTCCGCTGCGCGGCGGTTCGGCAAGGATCGTTGAAACGGGTGCGTCATCGGAATCGGGGCCCGGTTTTTTGACCAGCGCAGCGCCATCATCCGCAAGCCACGCAACATTTCCCATCTGCTGCATCTTCCCATGACGCGGGTCCTCTACCTCCAACACCAGGCCCGAGGCCAAAGCGTGCGGATCGGCCAGCCATTCCTTGCTGAACCGTTGCGCCGTTCCGGGCGCCTTGGCAGACCCGAAAAGGGCTTCCCACTCATGAGAGGGCCTTGTCAGAAAGGCCTTTTTCATTGCGTCGGATACACGCGCGCGATCCCTTGCTCCGACAGGGTAGTTGCGCAGCGACCATTCATCCGGCCAGTCTGCGGTATCGAGATAGGCGTCGAAGTCCGGCAATTGATCGGCAAGGTGTTTGAGGCCAAGCGTCTCCAACACCCGCCGGGGATGTGTTTTCACACTGCCCGCCACCACATAGAACCCACGCCCGTCGGCGCAGGTATAAGTTCGATAGAAAGGGTCCAGGAACTCTTCCAGTTCCGCAAAGCTCAGATCCATTGGCAAGCCTTCGGCTGCGCGCCTGTCAAGTTCCACTTCGCGAAGGGACTTGTAACGTTCGGGATAGTCTTCAATCTGCTCACAGTTATACACCAACCCTTCCAGCAAGGCCGAAGCCAGAGGCACCTCGATGTGGTCGCCTCCGTTCCGGTCACGTGCAGCCAAGGCGAACTGCACGGCCATCGCGCCGAACGAAGCGCCATAGGCGGATGCCAGCGTCAAAGGTGAAAAGGATGGGTTGATGCCCATCAGGCGCCGGTTCAGCCCCATATCCGTGAATTGCCCAGTGCGGGCCGCGATCACGGCTTCCCACGCCGGAAGATCGGCCAGCGCGGGATCGGTTGAGGCAAACCCCGGCAATGACAATGACACGATGCGCGGATTTATTTCGCGCAGAGCTTTCGGACCCAGGCCCAGCCTCTCCATCACGCCGGGCCGGAAGTTCTCGATCACCACGTCAGCCCGCGCCACAAGTTCGCGCGCGACCTGCAAACCCCCTTCGGATTTGAGGTCGATCGTCACGGCGATTTTGCCACGTGACAGCATGTCTGTGGCCGGTTCTTTCAATCGCGGGCCACAGGGCGGGTCGATGCGGATCACCTCTGCCCCCAAATCAGCAAGCATCATGCCAACCAGTGGACCAGCCAGGTATTGGCCAAAATCGAGGACACGAATATGATCGAGTGGCCTTGCAGTCATTCGTTGTGACCCTCCCAGGGTGTTTGGTGAGTTTGTTGCGAATCGGCGTGCAGGCAAGAGGTCACAACGCCCTTCTCGGAACAGGCTGAGTTTTCGGGCTTGGGACATAACGCGATCATGCAACACCTGCCCTTGTTCAACACGCGACAAGGCGGCCACGGCCGAGCTTCACAGCCTTCTCCGGCGACCGCTGGGCGTACCATGCAGCCGAGCAATGCCAAGAAGTTGTTCGATTTGACCAAACCATGTCGCAAACGAGAAACACCGCTCAAAAATCCGCGTGTGACGCGAACTTGGAAGCGCTTCGAGGCTTGGATGGAAGCGGATCAGTCGGCTTGAAAGATCACCGGACCGTTGCGCCCGGCAGTCAGAAAACAAGTTATTGGAATCGCTCAAGAACGTGACGCTTCCCAAGTGTCAGGCAACACAAGACAAAAGGTCACGGCGCAATCGGGCCAAGGGCCACGTTGGCACGTGGCAGGACCTGTCGCGACACATGGCCGGCAATTGCGCTTCCGATAATTTAACTCTTTTTCCGACAATTTGACAACCATCTACATCAATTCGTCAAATTGGCACCTATGAATTGTCGTGACCGCGCGTCACGCTTGCGACAGGATGGGAAACAGCGGAGATCTTTATGTCCTGGAATGTGTGCGTTGTCGGCGCTGGAAAGATCGGACAGATGATTGCAACCCTGTTGAAAGGGTCGCCGAATTACTCTGTGACGGTCGCTGATCATGATCTAAAAGCGCTTGGTGATATCTCGAAGATGGGCATTGGAACCAGACAGATCGATGCCAATGACGCGGACGGGCTGGCCCGGGAACTGACCGGTTTCGACGCAGTCATCTCGGCAGCGCCGTTCTTCTTGACCCCTTCCATCGCCAAAGCGTCCAAAGCGGCGGGGGCGCATTATTTCGACCTGACCGAAGATGTTGCGGCCACGAATGCGGTACGTGAACTGGCCGGGGACAGCGCAACTGCGTTTATGCCGCAATGCGGTCTGGCGCCAGGTTTTGTCGGCATCGCCGGAGCTTCGCTGGCGGCGGAGTTTGACCAGATTGACAGCCTGCACATGCGGGTGGGGGCATTGCCGCTTTATCCGACGAATGCGCTGAAATACAACCTGACCTGGTCCACCGACGGGTTGATCAACGAATATTGCAACCCATGCGATGCCATCGTGAACGGCAAGCTGGTCAAGACCGCGCCGTTGGAGAACTACGAGATTCTGGGCCATGACGGCGTGGAATACGAATGCTTCAATACCTCGGGCGGTCTGGGCACGTTGCCGGAAACGCTGGAAGGCAAGGCGCGGGATGTGTCCTATCGCTCGATCCGCTATCCGGGTCATTGCGATATCCTGAAGCTGCTTTTGAACGATCTGGGACTGGAACGCCGCCGCGACCTGCTGAAAGAGATATTCGAGGCCGCCCTGCCCCGCACCGATCAGGACGTGGTGCTGGTATATTGCACCGCAAAAGGCGTCATTGATGGCGTGCTGCGCGAAAAGTCCCTGATCAACAAATCCTTTGCCCGCACCATCACTGGACAGGTCTGGAGCGCTATTCAGGTCACGACCGCCGCAGGCGTGCTGGGGGTGGTCGATCTGATGCGGATCGGAGCTCTGCCCTCGAAAGGCTTTGTCCGGCAGGAACAGGTCAAGCTGGACGATTTCCTCAACACTGAATTTGGCCAGCTGTATCGCGCTGGCGACGTCACCGAACAGAACAAGGCGGCCTGAGATATGAAAGACATCGTAATGACAGCCCAAACCACGCTTGCAAACCTAGATCTGACCGAGGCCCAACTAAAAGGCGGCACGCTCAGGGTCACGTCGCCGATTGACGGAAGCCTGCTGGCCGAAGTGCACGAGACGCCGATCTCGGACATGGACGCCATCTTTTCCCGAGCCAAGGCTGCGTTCAGGGAATGGCGCGTTGTCCCCGCCCCGCGCCGGGGTGAACTGATCCGCCGGTTGGGTGAAGAGCTGCGCGCCGCCAAGGACGACCTGGGTGCTCTGGTCAGTTGGGAAGCGGGCAAGATCACCTCGGAAGGTCTGGGCGAAGTGCAGGAGATGATCGACATCTGTGACTTTGCCGTCGGCCTGTCGCGTCAGCTTTATGGCCTGACCATCGCGTCCGAACGTCCCGGCCACCGGATGATGGAAACCTGGCATCCTGCTGGCCCGGTTGGTGTGATTTCCGCGTTCAATTTCCCGGTTGCGGTTTGGTCGTGGAATGCTGCTCTGGCCATCGTATGCGGTGATCCGGTGATCTGGAAACCGTCCGAAAAAACCCCGCTGACGGCGCTGGCCTGTCAAAAGATTTTCGAACGCGCCCTGGCCCGGTTTGGCGATGCGCCGGACGGTCTTCTGCAAACGCTTATCGGTGGCGCCGATCTGGGAAAAACACTGGTGGCCAGTGAAGATGTTCCGGTGATCTCGGCCACGGGATCGACCCGCATGGGCCGCGCTGTCGCCCCCATCGTCGCACAGCGCTTTGGCAAGTGCATTCTGGAACTGGGTGGCAACAACGCAATGATCATCGGCCCTTCGGCTGATTTGGAGATGGCCGTGCGCGCGATTGTCTTTTCGGCAGTTGGTACCGCCGGTCAACGCTGCACCACGTTGCGTCGCCTGATCGTGCACAACTCGATCCGCGAAGAACTGGTGAGCCGTCTGAAAAAAGCCTATTCGGGTCTGCCCATCGGCAATCCTCTGACAGACGGCACGTTGGTTGGGCCGCTTGTGGATGAAGCGGCGGGCGCGGCGATGACCGCCGCTTTGAAAGCGGCCGAAGCGGAAGGCGGTTCGGTGTTCGGCGGCAACCGCGTTACCGAAGGTGTTCCGGCAGGCGTATACATGGAACCTGCGATCGTCGAAATGCCGGGTCAGACCGCGACCGTGAAAACCGAAACCTTTGCGCCGATCCTCTACGTCATGGGCTATGACGATTTCGACGACGCGGTAGAGCTTCAGAATGACGTACCACAAGGCCTTTCATCCTGCGTGTTTACCCTGAACATGCGTGAGGCCGAGCAGTTTCTGTCTGCGGCCGGATCCGATTGCGGAATTGCCAACGTCAATATCGGGCCCTCAGGGGCAGAGATCGGTGGCGCCTTTGGCGGAGAGAAGGAAACCGGCGGCGGGCGCGAAAGCGGTTCGGACGCGTGGAAAGCCTATATGCGCCGTCAGACCAACACCGTGAATTACTCGGCCGAACTTCCACTGGCCCAGGGCGTCAAATTCGACATCTGAGTATCGCTGGATAGTCGTCGGGCAAAAACTTGAAAGGCCAGCAAAAAACACCACCCGGGACGCCCAGTCCCGGGTGTTTTGTTCTGCATGTTGAGGCGGTCTTTTGGCCAGGGGTTCCGATGCCGGCGCGACGACGGCCATTCCGGTGCTGATGGATTGTCTTGTGTTTCGGCAAGAGGCCTTCCGAGGCTTTGCGGCATCCTCGATACAACTGCTACGAACGGCCGTCGGCCTGATTATTGCCGGTTATCCCGTTGCGCCATTTACTCGCCCAACAGCTGCGACAGTTTTTCCGCCCCCCGGCGCAAGGTGTCGAGAAATGACTTCAGACTGCCGACATCATGCCGTTGCGTCGGGGCATGAACTGAAAGCGTGGCAACCAGCCTGCCCTGCGCGTCCTGCACTGGCACGGCGATCGCCACCATGCCCGCCATGAATTCTTCGTCGTCTGTGGAAAATCCCCGCTCGGCCGTGATCTTGATTTCACTCAGCAGGGCCTTCGGCTCTGTCAATGAACGGGCGGTCTGCTCCTTCAGCTTTCCGGCTGACAGAAACCCGTTTAGAGTTTTGGGGCGCAAGGTGGAAAGGTACATCTTGCCACTGGCCGTGCAGTGGAACGGCACCTGGGTTCCGATCGGCAATTGAATTCGCAACGGCCATTTGGTTTCTACCCGGTCAAGATAGATCATGCCTTCGCGATCCGGGATGGCCAGATTGCATGTTTCGCCCACTTCGTCGGCCACGCCGCGCAGGATGGCGAGACGCGCGGTCCGCAGATGCTCGGCGGACATGGTATTCACGGACAGCAGCCGCAGTCTTCTGCCCGGACCATAGGACCGTCCGTCAAGATCGCGTTGCAGGAACCCTTCTGCCTCTGCCGTTTGCAGCAAACGATGGATTGTGGGTTTGGCCAATCCCAATGCATCGATCAGATCCGAAGGTTTGACCGCAACGCCGCGCCGTGCCACCTCTTCAAGGATCAGCAACAGGCGCAGGTTGGTGGGAATCTGAGTTTCTCTGTTTTTAGTATCAGTCTCGGCCATCCTTCAACATTCTAGTTATTTGGCAGAAGGATCAAGGCCAGTTCGGGCACCAGCGACACCAATATCCAGACCGATAGCAGGGCCACCAAATAAGGCACCGTATAGCGCAGCAACCGGAAGTACGGCACGCCCGTCACGCCTGAAGCGACATACAGGTTAAGCCCGTATGGTGGTGTGATAAACCCGATGGATGCACCGACCAGGAAGATGACTGAGAAATGAATTGGATCAATTCCAACCGAGGCTGCGATTGGCGCAAGGATCGGGGCCAGGATGATGGTGACCGGAAGGCTTTCCAGCACCATGCCTGAAAAGAAGACGATCACCATCGATGTAAACAGAACCGCATGGTACCCCCCCATGGAGGTCACGAAGTTTCCGATTGTTTCCTGTGCGCCAAGTAGGGACAGGATCTGCTGCATCACAACCGAAATTGCGATCAACGGGGCCAGGATACCCGTAATCTGGGCAGACCTGATAACGATTGAGGGGATCTCTGGGATCGTGAACCCCTCGACCACGAACATTTCAGCGAAGCTCTTTTCGGTTGGCGGTATATCGTTCCGGGCCCCCATGATGCGGTTGATCGGGTAGCTGACCAGCCCCGCAATGACACAAAAGCCCACGGTCACGCCAGCGGCCTCTGTCGGAGAGAACTTGCCGGTATATATGCCCCAAAGCACAAGCCCGATGGCGAAAAAGCCGAGCCAGGCCCCGAAGGCGGTTTTCAGCACCCGGTTCAATTGCAGTGGGATCAGATAGCCCCACCCGTTCATGCGGCAGATGATCCAGCACGCCAGCTGCATCCCGATGACCATCAGCGCACCGGGCAGAATACCGGCCACGAACAATTCGGAAATCGGCAGGTTCATCAGAAAGCCATAGACGATGAAGATGATCGAAGGGGGGATGATGATACCGACAGTACCGCCCGCAGCAGCGGTCGCGGCGCTGAACCGTTCGTCATAGCCGCCCTTTACCATCTCGGGGTGCAGCATCGACCCGATGGTCGCCGTCGTGGCCGAGTTCGACCCCGAAATCGCCGCAAACAGCCCGCAGGCCCCCAGCGACGCCATTGCAAGTCCGCCGCGTATCCAGCCTAGGCAGGCATAGGCAAAATCACTGAGCCGTCGCGCGATGCCGGATTTGTTGATCAGGTCGCCGGTCAGGATGAACAACGGCATCGCCAACAGGGCGAAGCCCTTGTTGAAAACGTTCAGAAGTTCGGCCCCCATATTGTCCAGCGTCAGACCAAGGACAAAGGAACATCCAATGACCCAGTAACCGATGACCAGCAGCACCGGCACGCCCAGCATGAACAGAAAGGTGACCCCCAGCGAGATCAGTGTAACAAGTGTTCCGTCTGTCATCAGTCTGCCCCGATCACGGCCTGCTTGATCAGCGGCTCGCCTGTTTTCCAGTTGTGCAAATCATCGGCGAGGTTCTGAAACACGCGACCGACCATCAAGAAGAATGACAATGGTGCAGCCAGCAGGAACCACCACTGCATGATATTGTCCGTGCCCAGTACGATCTGAAAGTTCGAGGCCGAAAGCGCCACCATTCGCGAGGTGGTCACGATGACGATCACCGCGAAGATGAACCACAGCACCGCGTCAAGAAACAGGCAGGCCAATTGCCCGCCGCGGGGCATGGCGGTGCGGAATTCACTGAAACTCAGATGCGTGCGCAAGCGTACGTTGTAGGACGCACCAAACCAGGCCATCACCATGAAAAGAAGCGGAGGAATGGTTGTGGACCAGGGTTCCTGATCATTGAAGACAAACCGGTCGATCACGCCCCAGAAGATGATCAGTGCGATGGCAAGATAAGAATACACCATGACCGACCGTTCCAGATGACGTTCGATCAACGGCACCATGCGATAGATCAGCATGACCAGCAAACCCCCGATCGCGGCAACGATCGCACCAACGATCCAAGCCGCGTCGGATTCCAGAGCAAGTTGAATCTCGAAAGAATCCTGGCTGAGAAAAGCGCTGAATATTGCGCCAATGTCTGCCCAAAGTGACATGAAGCCCGTCCTCCCAGTGGGTATTGATTGAACCGGCCCGTTCGGGCCGGTTCTGGCAGTCTAATCAGGCCTCGCCCTTCCACCAGCGGCGCGGCTCGACATTTTCCGGCAGCGTGTCCGCTGGGATCTCGCGCGCGATGTCGTAGATCTCCTGGTAAGTATCGATGCCACCGGCCCATTTGTTCAGCCGCTCGCGCCACTGCGCCCACGGCTCGGGGTTGTAGTTCGGAGCACACATTTCTTCGGCCAGCTTGATCTGGTCCTCCGGCAGGAAGGCCGGGCGCACGCCGTTTTCCGCAAAAATGGTTTGCGGCAATTGCGGATCCGAGAATCCGACCGTGTTCAGCAGTGCCGCCTCATTCGCGCCTTGGATCAGGGCCTGGGTGAAATAGGACGATTCCATCACGGCATCCTGCAATTCACCGCCCAGGCCATCGAATACTTTGGCAGACATCGAAGTGTGTTCGGTACCGCAGAAGAACTTCAGGTTCACCGATTGCGAAACCACAGGCGCCATGTTCGCATATGCCACCGCCGAGGCCCAGGTTTCCGCACCATCGATCAGACCGGTCTTGAGCGCATCCAGCGTTTCTTCCCATGCCACCGGAACAGGGTTCAGGTTCAGCAGTTGCATCGCGATCCGACCCAGCTGCGTACCGGTCACGCGGTTCTTGGTGCCGAACAGCTCTTCCAGCTTGGTGACGGTCGGCTTGTCGGCAAAGGTCGAGCCCATTTGCAGACCGCGCAGTTCACAATGGGTGAACAGGAATTTCAGCCCGTGACGCTTTTCAAGCGGGTCGCGCAGGATGCGCTGGCTGGCGGGGCTGTAGAAGAAATGATACTGCGCCGCCCGGCTGGGGAACATGTAGGCATAGTCCAGGACGTTCAGATAAGGCGCACCGCCGGCCGAATTCTGGGTCGAAGCTGCGTAGATATCGACGATTCCCTGCTGGGTTTTTTCAACACAGCTGAGTTGTCCGCAGATCTGGTTGTCGCCGATGAACTCGATGCGAATCTCGCCATCGGTGCGTTCTTCGAGGTCGCGTGCAAATTCGATGGCGCCGGCGCGCTCGATCAGCAGGTTGCGGGTGTTGAAGCCCGACGCACCAAATTTCAACGTGTACTTCGGTTCTTTCGAAAAGCGTTTTTCATACGTGGATTCCGCCGCCTGCGCCAGATTGGCCAGGCTCATCGCACCGCCAAACCCTCCTGCTGCAAGCAACGTCGAGCTCATGCCATAGCGCCCCGCTACCCGGAAGAAATCCCGCCGCGAAATACCACTCAGTTTCCGACCAATCTCCATTGCTTACCTCCCTGTTCGCAATTATTGAGACGTTTTGTATCAAAAAAGGCTAGTATATTTCTTGCATCTTGCATAGAGTTTTTTTCAACGACGTTGGAAGGAGGCGGTCATGGAAGTGGATTATGCGGTAGTTGGCGCGGGGTCTTCGGGCTGTGTCATCGCCAATCGGCTCAGCGCCGATCCCAACACTACCGTCGCGCTGTTAGAGGCCGGCGGCCGCGACACCAACCCCTGGATCCACATCCCGGTTGGCTATTTCAAAACCATGCACAACCCTTCGGTGGACTGGTGTTACAGGACCGAGCCCGATCCGGGCCTGAACGGGCGCTCGATCGACTGGCCACGCGGCAAGGTGCTGGGCGGCTCATCCTCTCTGAACGGTCTGCTCTATGTGCGCGGCCAAAAGGAAGATTATGACCGCTGGCGCCAGATGGGGAATGTCGGCTGGGGCTGGGACGACGTGCTGCCGCTGTTCATACGCAGCGAAGATCAAGAACGCGGCGAAGACCCGTATCACGGTGTCGGTGGGCCGCTGTCGGTGTCGAACATGCGCATTCAGCGACCGATCTGCGACGCTTGGGTCGCGGCAGCGCAAGCCGCCGGATACCCGTTCAATCCGGATTACAACGGCGCAGATCAGGAAGGCGTAGGGTATTTTCAGCTGACCACCCGCAATGGGCGCAGGTGCAGCTCGGCTGTGGCGTATCTGAAACCCATTCGAAACCGACAAAACCTGAACATCATCACCAACGCATTGGTGACACGCATAACGCTGGATGGAAAACAGGCGACCGGACTTGTCTATCGGGATCGCGCAGGCAATGAGAAAACCTTGAACGTTCGGCGCGAAATCATCCTGTCCGGCGGTGCAATCAACTCTCCTCAAATTCTGATGCTGTCGGGTATCGGCGACCCGGACCACCTGAAGAAAAACGGCATCGATCCGGTCCATGCCTTGCCCAATGTCGGCAAAAGACTTCAGGATCACTTGCAGGCCCGTCTCGTTTTCAAATGCAATGAGCCCACATTGAATGACGAGGTGCGCAGCCTGATCAATCAGGCCCGTATCGCGCTCAAATACGCTTTGTTCCGCGCCGGTCCGATGACCATGGCGGCCAGCCTTGCGACCGGATTCATGAAAACGCGCCCGGACGTAGAAACACCCGACATTCAATTCCATGTACAGCCGTGGTCCGCCGACAGCCCCGGCGAAGGCGTACACCCGTTTTCCGCCTTTACCATGTCCGTGTGCCAGCTGCGGCCGGAAAGCAGGGGTGAACTGCATCTGAACGGCCCGGATCCATCACAGCATGTAAAAATCATTCCGAACTATCTGTCGACGGAAACGGATTGCCGAACCATCGTTGACGGCGTGAACATCGCCCGCAGAATCGCACAGCACAATCCGCTGGCATCGAAGATTTCCGAAGAGTTCCGCCCGACATCCCAACTCTCGACCGACGATTACGAGGGCACGCTGGACTGGGTCAGATCGAATTCCGTTTCGATCTATCACCCAACGGGGACCTGCGCGATGGGTGCGAACGAAACCGCAGTCGTAGACCCCGCGCTAAAGGTGCGCGGCATCGGAAACCTGCGGGTCGCGGATTGTTCGATCATGCCGGAAATCGTCAGCGGCAACACAAACGCCCCCGCGATCATGATCGGAGAAAAGGCGAGCGATTTGCTTGCCGCCGGAACATAGCGCGGCAGGCCGCGTATCCGAATGCCAGGAAAACTGGGCAACTCGGCTTACGTATCTTAGGGATATTCCGGTGATGCCATCCCTTCCCAGACCTAGCGCAGAGGCGGTGTCAGCCACTGCGCCGACATCCCATAGTTGGAATTCTTCAACTCCTGTTTGGCAATGGCCTGAAGATGGACCTCATCCGGTCCATCCGCATAGCGCAACGCCCGGGCCCAAGTGTAACTGTCGGCCAATGGCGTGTCGGGTGTCATGCCCATTGCGCCAAAGACCTGCATTGCACGATCCGTGACCTTTGCATGTACCTGGGGCGCCACGACCTTGATCAGGGATATTTCGCGGAAGGCCTTTTTCGCCCCCACCTGATCTATTTTCCAGGCCGCCTTCAGGGTCAACAGCCGCGCCTGTTCAATCTCCAATCGGGATTTGGCGATCCATTCACGGATCACGCCTTGTTCCGAGAGTTGCTTGCCAAAGGTCTTCCGTTCCTGAGCACGTTCCACCATCAGGTTCAGTGCCATTTCCGCCGCCCCGATCGAGCGCATGCAATGATGAATTCGCCCGGGCCCAAGCCGCGCCTGAGCCAGTGCAAAACCGCTGCCATCTTCGCCCAGCAGATTGCCGACCGGGACGCGCACGTCCTTGAACACCAGTTCAGCATGGCCTTCGGGATCGTGCATGTTCAGGATCGTCGGATTGCGCACGATCTCCAAACCGGGCGTATTCTTTGGAACGATGATCATGCTTTGCTGTTTATGGCGATCGGCGTTCGGGTCGGTTTTGCCCATGACGATGAAAAGTCTGGTGTTGGGGTGGCACGCATTGGTGATGAACCACTTGCGGCCATTGATGACGTATTTATCACCCTCGCGCCGGATGGATGTTGTTATGTTAGTCGCGTCCGAACTGGCCACGTCGGGTTCGGTCATGGCAAAGGCCGAACGGATCTTGCCGTTCAACAGCGGCACCAACCAGTCTTCGCGCTGCTCGGGTGTGGCGAACATGTGCAGCAATTCCATGTTCCCGGTATCCGGCGCGTTGCAGTTGAAGACTTCCGAAGACCAGCTCACCTGGCCCATCAGCTCGGCCAGGGGCGCGTAATCAAGATTGCTGAGCCGCGTTCCGGGCTCATCATCCCGCAAGGAGGGCAGGAACATGTTCCAAAGCCCTTCGGCGCGGGCCAGCGACTTGAGGTCTTCCATGAACGAAACGGGGAAATTGCCGGCTTCTATTTCCTCTTTGTGGTCGCGAATGCGCGGATAGATATGCGCCTGCATGAAGGCTTTCAGCCGGTCATGCATTTCCGTGGCGCGTGGCGATGGAGCAAAATCCATTGTGATCCTCTTCAGTGCGTTGCAGCAGCGATTTCGTCGAGCGCCATTTGCGCCAGAGGGGCCACCAGCCCCTTGAACGCCATTGCGTTCTCGTTCGATGCGTTTCCCGCCAGCGCACGGCTGTAAACACCCTGTGCAATCGCAGCCATCCGGAAAAAGGAAAACGCCAGATAGAAGGTCCAGTTTTCAATCTCTGGCAGGTCACGCAGCGAACAATACCGCTCGATCATCTCAGCTTCGGAAGGGATGTTCAAAGCAGCGCGATCCAGCCCTTGCAGCCCCCGGATCAGACCGGTGGGCGGCAATCTGAGACACACACAGAAATAGCCCAGATCAGCCATCGGGTGGCCCAGCGTCGACAGTTCCCAATCCAGAACCGCGGTGATCTGCGGGGCATCCGAAGCGAAGATAAAATTGTCTATGCGAAAGTCACCGTGGATCAGACTGACCGAACCGTCACCATCGGGCAGGTTGCGGGACAGCCAGCCCATAAGCTGTTCCATCTCGGGAAGATTACTTGTTTCTGCGGCCCGATACTGTTTGGTCCAGCGGCTGTACTGGCGTTGGAAATAGTTTCCCGGCTTGCCGAAGTCGGACAGGCCGACGGCGCCTGTGTCAACCGAATGCAGCGCGGCCAGAACCCGGATCATTTCATCGAACACCGGATGATGGTCGGCCACGTCCAACTCGGGCAGCGCCGGGTTCCAGAAAATCCGGCCCTCCTGGAAGCTCATGACATAGAACATGGAACCGATGACATCCGTGTCCTCACACAGCACGTAAGGTTTGGCGACCGGAACCGCAGTGCCATGAAGTGCCCTGAGAACACGATATTCCCGATCCACGGCATGGGCCGAAGGCAGCAGGTCACCTGGCGGTTTGCGGCGCAGCACGTATTTCGAACCACCGGCCTTCAGCAGATAGGTTGGGTTCGACTGCCCGCCCGAAAACTTCCGATAGGACAATGGGCCGGCGAAACCTTGGATATGGCGCCCCAAATATGTCGAAAGCCGCTGGGTATCGAGTTCGAGGCCGGATGAGGTCATGCATGAAACTCCGTATTCCGCCGGGATACCATTCAGCTTACCGCCCTCAATGACATTTGTGAAATTTACTTGCATGATCATCAGCATAATTCTGGTGAATGACATGACGACCAAGCTCAACAAGATCGACCTGAACCTTTTTGTTATTTTTGACGCCATCTATACCGAACGAAATCTGACCCGCGTTGCCGAACGCCTGTCGATCACGCAACCGGCCGTCAGCAACGCCCTGACCCGGTTGCGCAAGACACTGAACGACCCGCTTTTCGTGAAGACCGGCACGGGGATGCAGCCCACGGCGCTGGCAGAGAGCATTTCGGACAGGGTCTCAGCCGCTCTTCACCAGTTGCAAGCCGCATCGGCGCAGGGTGAACGGTTCGACCCGTTTACCAGCAAACGGCTGTTCCGGGTCAGTTTGGTCGACCTTCACAGCCTCATCATCCTGCCCGGGCTTTTGTCCGGGTTTCAATGCACGGCACCCCAGGTCGAACTCAGCCTCGTGCGCATTCCCCGCCGGGATACGCGCAAGGCGTTAAAGCAGGGCACGATCGACATCACGTCGGACATTCCGATGCCGGACAGTTCGGATCTGATCAGCCGGACCATCATGAAGGACCGCTATGTCTGTGCCATGCGACCCGGCCACCCGCTGGGTTCGGGCCCATTGACGCTGGAGCGTTATCTTCAGCTGACACATCTGCATGTTTCCTCACGGCCTCAGGGGGCGAGCCCGGTCGACATCGTCCTGCGCAAACTGGGCGCACGGCGCAAACTCGGGCTTCAGATGCAAAGTTATCTGAACATCCGGGATATTCTGCACAAGACAGATATGGTTGCCACGCTGACCGAATGCAGCGCGCGTGAAATGGGGCTGCGCATGTTGAGGCTGCCGGTTGATGTGCCTCCGATCGAACTTCGCCTTTATCGGCATATCCGGTCCGACGGCGACGAAGCCGTACAATGGATGTTCGACCAAATCGCAAGTCGCACCGTCAGAGCGAACGATACGGAACAGCATCATAGGGTCGATCAGAATTGATACGGAACCCCGGGCAACGTGTGACGTCCGGATATCAGAGGCGCCAACCGTCAGGTCCTCGAAACCTCAAGGTCGAAAACATCACGTATTGATCTGACTTTCAGACTTCTTGGGTAACGCGTCATAGGTCGCCTGAAGATAGGCAAAGCCATATCTTCGGTCAGGCTCCAGATGAGTCCCCTCTGCCCACTCGTTCCACGCGTTTATGAAAACGATTTTTTCGTCGGCACTGTATTTTTCCTGCGCAAGAACCTGGCGACACAAATGTTCCGTCCAGCGCTTGTATGCATCGATTGTGAACCGTCCCATAATCCGAGGGGCATCCTGATTGCGCGCGGTATTGTCCCACGAGAGCGTGGAGGACCGAAACAGCTTGTACCGGGGTTCCGGCTTTTGAAGCTCTGCCTCGACCACGGCCTGGTAATCCAGAACGGCACCCGTGAACTCTGGATTGTAGATCCCCATCTCATCCGTGATGTCGGTGCGCTTTACCTGATGCGGCGGGAACTCCATTGCAGCGTCAAAACCCAGTTTCTCAGGATCGCCGATATCAAAAGTCTGGGCAGCTATGAGATACAGGTCCGGCTCGCCCCAGCTTTGTGCCTCTTTTCGCCATGCTGCGGTTGTTTCCTCGATATTCGGTATGATGTTCGCTCGGTAAACGATGAAAACCGGTTTCCCATCTATCCGAATATAACGCGGATCATCAAAATATTTGCGTATGTGACGCAGAAGGTTCAGGGAATCCTCGATCGAATGGTTTTGCGCGATAAGAACGTCGTGCGCCCGCCCGTCCCAGCGGCGCGTCCAGTTTTCGTTTGCCCATGTCAGGCAAAAAGGCATGTCGACTTCCGGATTGCCCAACATTTGTTCGAGCGGGTGCTCCATCAAGGTCTTTCCGCCGAACCAGTAGTAGTAATAGGAGAACCCTCCTATCCCGTAAGACTTCGCGATCCGCGTCTGTTCGACCATGATTTCTGGCAACCGCAAGTCGTAGTAACCCAGATGAATCGGACAATGAGGTTGGTAATGGCCCGGATAATTCGGGACGGCCTTTCCGACATTGGACCATTCGGTAAAGCCTTTGCCCCACCATTCATCATTCTCTTTGAAGGGATGAAATTGCGGCAGGTAATGCGCAATTGCCCGTACTGCGGGTTCAGCTTTCGCAGGCGGGTCGAAGGGTTTGAACTCTTCAGCCTGACCGATGGCTTCAAAACCCTGCCTGTTGGATTGCCCCGGTTTGTCCCAACCCCGTTTGGGGTCTCTTTTCTTGGCTGAATTTCTGAACCGCCTTGCCGTACGTGGCGACAAAGGTGGGCTGAGTTTCGACGCAGCGGTCAGCAAATAGTAAAGCAGGGTATCTTTGATGGACATGCAGTTTCTCGTACTAAGGCGCGTCGTGCCGACTATGACAAAGAAAACCCTTTTTTTCACGCAAAGCACGAGACTGAGTTGCATGACAAGTACTTGGGACTTTCATGCAACTCAATCCGGCGTGGTTTTCTATTTTGTGCGGGCCGCGGACAGCCATTGTTTCAGCAACCGACCGCTGACCGTATCGCGCAAAAGACGGAAAGCCCGTTTGGCCAACGGCTTGTTGGCACCATATGGAACAGGATGCGCGATGCCTTCCGTGGTTTCGCCACGGCGCGAAATTTCCGGGACACCCACATGCGTCCAGTCGATCAGCTTTGAACCTTGGAGAGCGGCCTTGGTGGCGTGCAAAAACGCATGCCCGTACTCGCGATCCGGTTCCAGGTGACATCCTTCAGCCCATTCATTCCATGCATTCACAAAAACGAAACGTTCCTGGTCGGGGAAATCCTGAGCGGTTTGGTGCAAGGCCCGCGAAAGCCAGTATTCATAGTTTTCCGGCGTTCCGTTCAAAACGACCATGGCATTTTCCTTCCGCCGGGCCGTGTTGTCCCAGGACGGAAAAACCGATCGATGAACGTTGTTCTCAGGCCCATAGCTGTGACCCAGGTACTGTTCTGCGATCGCAGAAAAATCAACACAATGGCCTTGGAAATCGTCGAACAAGTCCACTTCTGGCGAGAGGTTGGGCACGTTGATGCCGTGGGGCGGGAATTCCACACCGGAATCAAACCCGTATGACGCATAGTCCCAGTTTCGGTGCGTAAGCGCACAGGCCAGATGGATTTTCGGAATTCCGACAGACGCGCAATAGTCACGCCAGACCTGCACGGTTTTGCGCGAGTTCTTCAAATGCTGCGGCCGATAAACAATCAGGATCGGAGCGCCATCTATTGTTATGTAACGGGGATCCCGGAAAAACGGCTCGATCGACTTGATGAACTCCAGATCATCCTCGGGCTTGTACTTCTGCTCAATGAGAATCTCGTGCTCGGCCGCATCCCAGCGGCGCGTCCAGTTCTCATTCGCCCAGCAAAGACAGAACGGCATATCGCTTTCGGGATCCGCAAGCATTTCGTCGACGGGCCGCTCAAGAAGTCTTTTCCCGGAAAACCAGTAATAGTGGTAGCAGAATCCATCAATTCCGCTGGCCTTGGCCATCTCGATCTGCTCAAGCCGCGTTTCGCGGACACGCAGGTCATAATACCCCAGATCCGTAGGAAGATGAGGCTGATAATGCCCGGTGAAAAGCGGCTTGGCTTTTGCGACATTTGTCCACTCGGTGAACCCTTTGCCCCACCATTCATCGTTTTCCGGGATCGGATGAAACTGAGGAAGGTAGAAGGCAATTGTCCTGATGTTGCCGAATTCACGATCCGTGGTGTTTGAGGACATTACTTCTTCAACCCCAACAGCCGCGCCAGCGATTTTTTTTTCTTCTTGGCCAGTGGGCCGGGCTCGACTCGGGAAGCCTTGCTCGTGTCCATCGGCCCGATAGTCGATTGCAGATCAATCTCTTCGGACAGGGGCAGGCCTGCCATCATGTTGGTCCAATGCTGCCGGGTCTTTTCATCGGGTTGTTCGACGGGCAAGCCCATGAGGTAGATGTCATTCTCTGCCCGTTCTTTGGGGACCGATCTGCTTACGACCTGGAAGACATGGGAATAGCGATTGCGCTGCAAGGCGGCCTGAACATCCTGTGGCAGACGGCTCCAGCGTTGACAAAACTCCGTCATTTCTGGCGAACGAACCACAAACTCGGCTTGTTCAATGCTCATGCCCTGCGAATTGAGCAGGTGCTGAACGTTTTTGATGCCGAAAAACCGCACATGGGTCCGATCCAGCAAGCCCCAGTCACGATATTCGAAATCTTCATCGACAAGACAACCGGCAACGGCTGCATGGCCAACATGCGGCAGCGAAAGAATAACCGATCCTGTGTCGTTCAAAAGCGACTTCATGCCTGAAAGAACGCTCCACGGGTCGTAAACATGTTCCAGAACGTCCGCTGCGATCACGTAGTCGAATACCCCGTCATTCTCGCGAACGATATCACTCCATGAAGCATCGTTGAGATCCATCGGGTACACCGAACGGGCAAACGGCTTTAGCTTTTCGATCGCCGAAGGGTCGATCTCAAGCGCCACAACATCACATTCCAACGTGCCGGAAAGATGGCGCGTGATCGAGCCAGGACCGGCCCCGATCTCAAGCACTTTGGACCCAGGCTTTACCATGCGCAACACACGTGCGGGTGCTACATCACTGTTCACATCAATGTCGTAATCGTAAGTATGTCTATCGCGCACTGCAATTCTTCCGTGATGCTTATTTCGTGCTTCAGTTCGGCTGCTATATAGTTTGGTCTGGTTCTGCAATCCCCAATACCAAACCGATACCTAAGGCTTTGGATGTTGTACCCAAATAACGTTCAACTCAGAGAATACTGTTGCACAAAACGCCCCCAGCAGCAATGACCACCCACCCGGGGATGATTCACACCAAGGGCGCCACGCAACCATCTTCAAAGAAGCATGTTTTGAAAGGGTTCTGTTTCGTGGCCTTTTCTGCAAAAGAAGCGGCATCCGCGTGGGCGTCGGATTGAACCTCGTGGGCTCCTGCCGCATTTCAGTTGAGGTATGCTTGATACGCTTTTCAACAGCTTACCGATATCACTGGAAACCACGGCTTTGGCACTGTGAGATCATGCGAACGCGCGCAGGGTGTTGAGCGCACAGGCTTGCGTCCGCAACCATTTGCAGAACGTTCTGAGAACCGCGAACGCCTTCATTCCGGCAAGTGGTTGGCGCCGGAATTTCGATATCACCTTCAAGGAAGTTTGCGATTTACTGGTTTCAACCCGACGACTGGCAACAATCTGCTCATTCACCACGGCCACCGGAAATCGAAAATTTCCAAAGAGGTAAATCTTATCACTCTGATCAAACAGGCATTGCATCCCCTGACGCGGCTTCGCCATCCGGCCGCGCTTGATGATCGGTTTCCCGCCTTCGCTTCGTAGGGGCAGAACCATTTCAATCATTTCTCAGATTGTCGTCGCGGAGCGCACAAGATCACGGACCGCTGCAGCAGCCCGGTTCCGTCGTACTGTAACCGGGGTTGACCCTAACTGTGTTTGAGAGGAAGTAACGATCAGGCCCATTCCACAGATACGGCAGGCAGGATTGTCACAGATTACGATCATAAGCGTTTGTTACAACAGCAGTGGCGTGCTGCCGGAGATGCTGAATTCCATCCCAGAGGGCGTGCCGACAATTTTGGTCGACAATGGCTCGGATGATATTGAAGCGGTTCGGCCAATGGCCGAGGTACATGGCGCAACTCTGATCGAAAGCCGCGACAACATCGGGTTTGGCCGCGCATGCAACCTTGGTGCCGCCAAGGCAACAACGGACCTGCTTTTATTTCTGAACCCGGATTCCCACTTGCTGCCCGGAGCATTGGACGCGTTGCAAGAGGGGGCTGACAATCATCCGGATGCGTCAGCCTTCAACCCTGCAATTCTGGACCGGAAAGGGGCACCTCGTTTCAGGCGATACAGTGTGATCATTCCCCGAAATGAAACCCTGCCCAGGAAAACAGCCGATTCCGACTTTGAATTGCCGGTCCTCGTCGGCGCCGCGTTCCTGGTCCGCCGCGAAGCATTCGAAGCGGTCGGCGGGTTTGATCCCGAAATCTTTCTGTATCATGAGGACGATGATCTGAGCCTGCGGCTCAAAGCCGTTTGCGGGCCACTGTACTATGTCCACAACGCTCAGATGCGCCACGCCAGAGGCAAATCCTCGCCGGGAAGCCCAGCCATCGCTGGCCTGAAGGGCTGGTATATGGGGCAATCACGCGTTTATGTCGCCCGCAAGCATGAAGTCCCGATGGCTTTTGGTCGAGCCCTGGCATCGGCGCTTCTGCAAATGCTGTCACCGGTTGTGTTGTTTTCTACGAGAAAACGCGCCAAACAATGGGCCTTCTTGCGTGGCGTTTGGCATGGCCGGAATGTCCGACCAACCCCGTTCAGACCTTGATCACAAAGCGTGAAGCAGCTTACCGCCCGTGCAAATTTCCGCTTGCACACGTACCCATGATACAGTTCGCGGCCTAGCTCAAAAGACCTTTCAGATAGGTGCCATACGTGGACTTGGCGAACAGTCGCGCACGCGCCTCAAGAGCCTCGTCGTCGATCCAGCCATTCGCCCAGGCGATTTCATCCAGGCTGCCGGTCTGCATACCCTGACGTTCCGTGATCGTTCGCACGAAGTTTCCCGCATCCAGCAAAGACCCGTGCGTGCCGGTATCCAGCCAGGCAAAACCGCGCCCCATAGTCTGCACATCCAGCAAACCTTCGTCCAGATACATTTCCAGCAGTGACGTGATTTCCAGCTCGCCGCGATCTGACGGTTTGACCTCATGCGCGCGGGCCGAAGCGTCGCCATCCAGAAAATAAAGACCTGTCACCGCGTAGTTCGACGGAGGCACCTTGGGTTTTTCGACGATCGCGCGGGCTTTGTTCCCTTCGAAATCCACAACTCCGTAGCGTTCTGGGTCAGCGACCCGGTACGCAAAAACCGTACCGCCGCGCTTCAGTTGATCCGCCTCGAGCAGCAGGTCCGGAAGGCCATGTCCGAAGAAGATGTTGTCACCCAGAATCAACGCAGACGGGGCACCGTCCAGAAAATCCTCGGCCAGTGTATAAGCCTGCGCCAGACCGTCAGGAGACGGTTGCACAATCCATGTCAAGGACAATCCGTATTGACTGCCATCCCCCAACAGGCGCTGAAACTGATCCTGATCCTGGGGGGTGGTGATGATCGCGATTTCGCGGATCTGCGACAGCATCAAAACACTCAGCGGGTAAAAGATCATCGGCTTGTCGTAGATCGGCAGCAATTGCTTCGATATCGCCATGGTGATCGGGTAAAGCCGGGTTCCGGACCCACCGGCAAGAATAATGCCTTTGCGCTGCATAATCTGTCCTTTCAAGGTTCAGCTGGTCGCTGACTTCAACTCGCTCAATATCTCGGCCAGTCCGGCTTTCCAGTCGGGTCTCTGGATTCCGAACACATTTTCCAGCCGCAAACAGTCCATACGTGAGTTCAGCGGCCTGGGCGCCGGCGTTGGGTAAGCCTCGGTTGGAATATCCTCGATTTCGACCGACAAGCCGGATTGAGAAACAATTTCACGGGCGAAATCCGCCCAGCTGGCATCGGGTGCGCCGGAATAGTGAAACACCCCCCCTTTGGCTTCGAGGCCGGCCTTGGCCATTTTCAGCAAGGTTTCGGCAATGTCGGCAGCAGGTGTTGGCCCGCCGATCTGATCAGCGACAATGGTCAGCTTGTCACGAGTCTCTGCCAGTCGGAGAATGGTCTTTGCAAAGTTCTTTCCGTGTGCCGAAAACACCCAGCTTGTGCGCAAAATGGCATAGTGACCGCCAGCCTCTGCGATCTGGTGTTCGCCGTCCAGCTTGGTTCGACCATAGGCCCCCAAGGGCCCGGTCGGGTCATCGGTGTTCCAGGGGGTCGGACCAGAGCCGTCAAAAACGTAATCCGTGGAAATATGCAGAAAAGGCAGGTTGCGGGCCGCGGCGGCACGCGCCATTGCTCCGGGTGAATCTCCGTTGATCCGTTGCGCCAGGTCGCTTTCTTCTTCGGCCTGGTCCACCGCCGTATAGGCGGCCGCATTGATGATCACGTCCGCATCCGTATGCCGGATGGCGTCTGCACATTGCGACGGGTCAGACAGGTCCGCCGCGGCGCGATCCAGAGCTTCAACCAAGACACCATGCGCCTGTCCGCGACGCCGCAACTCGGTCGCCACCTGCCCCCCGTGGCCGAACACCAGCGCCTTCATTTGGCAACACCCAGCCGCTCACCCACGCCACTGCGGGCCTGCAAGGCGTTCAGCCATGCACTGTTGTCCAGATACCACTGAACCGTCTGTTCCAGCCCGGTTTCGGGCGTGTAGGAGGGACGCCAGTTCAGTTCGGTGCGAATCCGGGTCGGATCGATGGCATAACGCTGATCGTGACCCGGGCGGTCAGCGACGAACGTGATCAAATCCGCATAGGGCGTTTCACCCGGCTTGAGGCGATCCAGGATCGAACACAGCATTCTGACAAGATCAAGATTGGTCATCTCATTCTCGCCACCGATATTGTAGCTGCGGCCCAGTTCACCCTTTTCGAGCACCAGCAACAGGGCTTCGGCATGGTCATCGACATGCAGCCAGTCGCGAATGTTGTCGCCTTTCCCGTATATCGGGATCGGTTTGCCCGCCAGCGCACTGAGGATGACAACGGGGATCAGCTTTTCCGGAAACTGGTAAGGGCCGTAGTTGTTAGAGCAATTGGTAAGAACCACTGGCAGGCCGTATGTTTCACGCCACGCCCGCACGAGATGATCCGATCCCGCTTTCGAGGCCGAATAGGGTGAGTTCGGCTGGTATGGGCTGTCTTCGGTGAAAAACCCGGTTTTACCCAAGGACCCAAAGACCTCGTCGGTTGATATATGGTGAAACCGGAAATGCTCGGGCCGGCCGGCACCCACCCAATAGGCGCGTGCGGCTTCCAACAATACATAGGTCCCGGTCAGGTTCGTGTCGATGAACGCGGCTGGGCCATCGATCGAACGGTCAACATGGCTTTCAGCGGCCAGATGCATGATCGCGTCTGGCTGGTGTCTGTCCAGTATCGCCGACATGGCGGCGGCATCCCGGATATCCGCATGTTCAAAAACGTATCCCGGCGCATCCGCGACAGAGGCAACATTGTCCAGACAGGCCGCGTAGGTCAGGGCATCGACATTGACGACCGAATGCCCATCGGCAATCGCACGACGGATAACGGCAGACCCGATAAAGCCCGCCCCGCCCGTAACCAGAATTTTCATTGTGTGTCCTCGAATACGAAAGGAGATTCAATTTCGCGCAGAAGTGGTGCGATCCGATCTTTCTCGGACAGCTGGGGTTCTGAATTGCTCTGTGGCCATTCAATGCCGATATCGGGATCGTCCCAACGAACCGCGCCTTCAGTTTCCGGCGCGTAGGTATCAGAACACTTGTAGACGATCTCGGTCTCCGGCTCCAACGTCACGAACCCATGCGCGAACCCCGCAGGAACCAACAGCATCCGCCCGTTCTCGAAACTCAGTTCTTCGCCGACCCAGTAACCATAGGTGGGCGAACCTTTGCGGATATCGACCGCGACATCAAACAGCCGTCCACGACCGCAGCGCACCAGCTTGGCCTGCGCTCTTGGGGGAGCCTGAAAATGCAATCCGCGCACCGTGTTCACCGTGCTCGAAAGGGAATGATTGTCCTGAACGAATTGCGTATGAATCCCTTGTGCCGCAAAGCTGTCGACATTGTAGGTTTCCTCAAAGAACCCGCGGTGATCGCCAAAACGCTTCGGGGTGATCAGTTTCACTTCCGGAATGGAAAGCGCCAATATTTCCATTGTTACTAATTTTCATCTCTGTGTTGAAGTCTCGGCCTGCTATGTCACATTTGCTCCACCGACGCCAAGACCTATGTTGTCCGACCAGCAATTTGAGCGGCTTATCGGTTCCAAAGGTCAGGCGATTATCGCAGGCAACTTGCGATTCTGGTAGAATTCATTGAAATTATTGGACCATCTGCAAATGAAAGCACAGGGATGGAACAGATAACGAAGCCGCCGGCGCGACAACACTTGGGCCGAAAGCTAAAGCACCGCGTCATGGGGCGGCATCCGAACGCTGAGGCTGGGTCGTGTCGATTTGGCGGCAAAAGCCAATCCGCACCTTACCGCTAAAAAAGATACAACTTTGCTTTGGCCTAGATATCTTTCGGCACTCAGGCCGCTTCGAGATTTCCCAACAGGATGGAGGTCATGTCCACGTTGATGACCCCATCCACCGCCACAACATCGACACCCGTCTGATAGGTTACATTGTCCTTGGTTATTCCGGAAAGGTCCGCGTTCTCATCCAGAAATACCCATTCAGGGTCATGGGCCGTGGGCTGCCCGACGGCGACTTGCAAAATTGCAAGCGCATCCAGGGCGTTCACGGTGCCATCCCTGTTGACGTCTGCCGCTATCAGGTTTTCCGCGGTCGCTGGACCCCATGTCGGGTCAAGACCAACCGAGATACGCAACACTTGCAAAGCGTCCAGCGCGTCAATCTTCCCGCTTGCCGTGGAATAGTGTTTGGTGATGTCCAGCACTCCGGGAAAGGTGCCATCGGGCAATTCCAGATCAAACCGCCCCTGACTATCTGCGGTGGCGGATACCGTACCCCCGCCGTCCGGCGTGAACCGGATTTCCGCATCCGTCAGCCCCGGATTCGCAACCTGGCTGTCCACCGTAATCTGCCCGACCAATCCATCAGAGCTGCCCGGTGTCAGCCCGCCCAGGTCCCCGAAATCTACCGGGATGTGATCCGGTCCGGCGATGCCTGCGCCAAAGATATCCGTGCTTGTCAAAGCGCCGCCCGACGCGGATTGGACCTGCACGATCTCGCCGCGATATTCGATCTGAGCCCCGTTTGCTGTGCTAGTAAAGGTCAGTTGCTGAGGCGACCGCAACAGCAGGTAGTCGAACATATCCAGACGATCCAGGCCCGCCTGAAAATCGGTTATTGTGGTCAGACCGCTACCGGACTGCATCACGAAGATGTCGGCCCCTGCACCACCTGACATCGTCGTCGCACCCTTCCCCGCGATGAGAATGTCGTCTCCGGCGCCTCCTAAAAGGGTCGTGTCCAGAATACCGCCGCTGAGGATATCGTCCGACGCGCTCCCGTTCACGGTACCGAACCCCTTGCGCACCACACCCAGATCATCGACCGGGACCGTCAGGACGTTCACCCCGGCATCCTGTTGTGATGTCACGAGAATTTGCAGCTCGTCGCCCACATGTGCAACCGCCAGCGATTCGACATTCTGCAATCCACTGGCCAGCGTATCCGCGAAACTGTCCATATGAACAAGTTGACCTTCGGGTGTCAGAGTGAACAGAGACAGGCCATCATCGCCGCCGCCTGCAACCACAAAGACCCGACCGTTCACGTCTATGACCGCCAGATCCTGAACGGATTCAAACCGCGTATGAAGCGTATCAAGCACATGGTCCGTCGCCTTTAAACTTCCATCGCTGCTCAATTGAAGAACACTGAGAGAGTTGCTGCCGGACCCTGCCACCACGACCCAGGATTTGCCGTATGCCTCTACGGTCTCGACATCTGTTGGGGTTGAAACACCTAGGGTTCCGAGAGCCGAGTCATTGTTGATCTCGGTTAACGTGCCGGTGCCGGAATCGATGCGATATGTCGAGACAGAGTTTGTTGCCGCGTCACTTGAGATCAGAAAATGTTCCGAACCCGACCGCAACGTCTGCATGGCATCCGCCGTGCCGGCAATCAAACCCGCAATACTGAGCGTCCCGTTCGCGTTCACATGATAGGTTCCGATATTGCCAGTACCCTCATGCGCCATCGCAAGGACATCCGAAGACCCCAGTGAAAACTGTATGATGGCCGAGATATCTCCGCCTCCGTTGAGCACACCCGTTTCCTTCAGGTTACCGATCGTTCCGTCCGCGTTCACGTCATACCCGACCAGGCCCGTGGCAGTATTGATATCCAGCGCGATCTGCTCGGTTCCCGCCAGCGTTATCGGCGTGGCACTGCGCCCCACCTGGAAGGTGATCGAACCGCTGTAATACTCGGTATCAACCAGCTGCGGCAGGGCACCGTCGGCCAGCCGCCAGACCGCGACACCGCCACCCGGGCCGGTCACCGTGTAGAGATACGTATTCCCGTTAAGCGTTTTTAAAGCCGTATCGCCGATACCTGAATCGAGCGCCGTGCTCCCCGTTGCCACTACACTTTCGAACTGAAGCATCACAGCCATCACCTCCTGCGCCACCCCTGGCAGTTACGGCAAGATGACCAGATGAGCAGACCGAAACCGAAGCAGAATTGTGGTGAAAACGAGAAGTTCGGTTTCAGTTTAACTCAATTTTTTCAGGTCCGATCGCAACGGCAACAAATGGGAAAGACAGATGAGCAAAACGCCAAACAGCACATCGTTTCCTGTTGCGATGATCGCGGACACCACATGCGAGGGCACGATGACCAAAGCACCTGAGGCCAACAACCGTCCGGCGGCTGACTCAACGGACGGAGATCGCAAATCTCAAGTTCAACAATGGATCAAGGGAAAGCTTGGTCGTTGGGCGGGTCGCGGCGCGGCTGGCGGCCTCATGTCCACATTGATGGCCTTGCCTGCCTTGTCACAAGCAACCATCGAAGAGCTTTACGCCTTCCAGTTTGCAGAGACAATTCCGGGTGTGCGCTCCGCCAAGTTGCTGAAAAACGGCGATGTTCTTCTGAAAATGGCTGACGGTCGGACGATGATCGTGGCGGCGGAAAACGTGCAGGTCCTGGACAGCGGCGCAATCATGATCGCAGAAGAGGCGGTTGCTGAAATCGCCCAGTTCAGCGCAGCTGAAGCTGGCGCAGCAGCTGGCGGAATCAGCGGCGCCGGGGCTGCACTGGGCGGCCTCGGGCTGGCTGGTGCAGCTGCCGCTGCGGGCGGAGGTGGCGGCGGCGGCGGCGATTCCCCGGAACCTGTCGCGCCAGAGCCTAAACCCCAACCCCAACCGGAACCGAGCTATACCAGCCTGAACCTGGCCGAACTTCAGGCAACGGCATTGAACAGCGCCCTTACCAATGCTGCCGCACCCGAAGGAACATCGACAGTCGAGGTCACGATAGGTTCGCTTGTCAAAACCGTAACGCCCAACGATGACGGCAGTTGGAGCGTTTCTCTCACGTCGGCCGAAGCCAATGCGCTTCCGCAAGGCGTTTCTACGGTGACAGTCAGGCATCTGGACGATTCAGGCACGGAACTGTCAACCGAATCCGTCAAGTTCGATATTGATACAATTCCTCCAACCCTGTCGATCAGCGGGTTTTCCGATGGCGCTGTTTTGAATTCGATCGAACAGGCAACGGATCTGACGGTCACCGGAACAACCGATGCAGAAGACGGGCAGACCGTTACCGTCTCAATGAACGGGCAAAACTATTCGGGCACGGTATCCAACGGACACTGGAGCGTCACTGTCCCGGCGGCAGACCTCTCGGCCCTTCCTGATGGCGCGACGATTGACGTTACCGCGGATGTTGCCGACGCGGCGGGAAATTCCGCACCACAGGCGAGCGGAAGCTTTGATACTGATTTCACCGCACCAACTGTTTCTCTGGATCCCGTGGCTGGCGGCTCGATAGAACTGATCGACGTAGCCGGCGACCTGGCCTTGACCGGTTCCACCACGGCAGAGGATGGTCAGACCATCATCGTCACGTTCAACGGACAAGTGCATACAAGCACCGCGTCTGGCGGAAGCTGGAGTGTAACGATCCCCAATTCCGATTTGAGCAGTCTTTCCACCGGAGTGCCGGCATCTGTTCTGGTAGCCGTCGAGGACGTGTCGGGCAATCCGGCAGTACCGCTTCTTGTATCGGTTCCCGTGGACCTGACCGGCCCTTCCATTTCTATATCACCGCTTCCTGTTGGGTCCGTACTGAACGCAGCCGAAGCCGGATCCGACTTGACCATCAGCGGGCTGACGTCAAACGTTGAGGATGGTCAGCAAGTTACTGTAACCCTCGATGGTCAAACATATTCCGGCACAGTATCTGGCGGGGCCTGGAACGTGACTGTGCCAGCTGGGGATCTGGCGTCCTTGTCGGATGGAGGCAACTTTTCTGTTACCGCAGATGTCGACGACGCCAGTGGCGTCACGGCACCGCAGGCCGCAGTGACATTTTCCAAGGATGTGACCGCGCCGACGCTTAGCATCGACAGTTTCTCGGACGGAGCTGTCATGAACGCATCCGAGCGGGCCACGGATCTTTCCATCTCGGGCAGTACGACAGCTGAAGACGGACAAATCGTAACCGTCAGTCTGAACGGGCAGTCCTATAGCGCAACGGTTTCTGGCGGCAATTGGAGCGTAACCGTACCTGCTTCGGATCTGGCAGGTCTTTCTGACGCGGCGACCGTCACCGTAACCGCGGATGTCTCGGACGCTGCCGGGAATCCGGCCTTGCAAGCGAACAACAGCTTTACCACCGATTTCACGCCACCGACGATCGGAATTTCAACCGTATCCGACGGGGCCGTCATGAACGTCGTTGAACAAGGAACCGACCTGACGGTGTCAGGAACGTCCGATGCGCCCGACGGAACAGTTGTTACCGTCGAAGTCACGCGCGCTGACGGCACTACGGACGTCACCGGAACGGCAACAGTAACCGGGGGTACTTGGACCTATACGGCAACCGTGACAGATTTGTCTGCCCTGCAAGACAACGAGACTTACAATATCAATGCGTCGATCTCGGACGCGACGGGAAACCACAATCAAACCACGACAAGCTTTGCCACTGACTTCACAGCACCTTCAATAACCATAAACAGTCTGCCTGTGGGTGCCGTGTTGGACGTGACCGAAAGGGGCGTGGATCTTGCAATCTCAGGCACGACCACGGCTGAAGATGGCCAGACCGTTTCGGTCACATTCGGCGGGCAAACCTATACTGGCGTCGCATCAAATGGCTCGTGGGCAGTTACCGTTCCAGCAAATGATCTTGGAATGCTCTCTGACGGAACGAGCTATTCCATTTCCGCCACTGTTGACGATCTGGCCGGAAACAGCTCGGCCGCGGCGAACAGCTCACTTTCCACAGATTTTCGCCCCTTGTTGACGTTGAACGATGTCGGGGTCAACAATTCGATTGGTCTTGCCGATGCCAAGGCCTCCGGGATTACTATCGGCGGGTCATCGACCGGATTGTCAGTCGGCCAGTCGGTGGATGTCACGTTAAACGGCAGTTCGGTCGGATCTGCAACGGTGGCCGCAGACGGATCCTGGTCGCTGGCTGTCGCAGCGTCCAACTTTTCGGCAGTAGAGGCAGGTGATGACCTTGTCTTTTCCGCGCAGGCGACAGTTGCGGGTAGACCAGATCCGCTGCCGGTTTCCGAGCAAGCCGTTGCGCACGAACCCGCCGCCTATGTGATTTCTGAAGTTGGGCGCTCGGGATCTACAGTGACGTTCGCAATCTATGCCGAAGCCGACCGCGATATCTCTGGTGGTCTGGCGTTGACGGCAGAGCTCGGATTTGACCCTTCGGTTGTCACCTTCAACTCTGCATCGGTTTCGGAAAACAACGCCTTCGATTTGTTTTTGGCCAGCCCAGGCGCCGGGGGCGCGATGAATTTTGCCGGGGCCGCGACAACCTTTGCAGATCTTTCTCAGCCGCTTGTCACTTTCACGATGACGATCCAGGACTCCAGCCAGCCTATTGAACTGACGATCAAAACGTCTGATGGCGGGCCAACGACAGTGCAGTTTGGCACCAATGGTGATGACACGCTCAACGCTGCGAATACGGACACTATCACGCGCGGCGGTGACGGCGACGATACCATTGATGTTTCTGCAGCAGGGCGAGACATCGTCGTCTTCGAGGCGGACCCGGCCAGCAATGGTACAGATATTGTGACTGGCTTTACGATTGGCCCGGCTGCGGATGTAACTGACGCACTGATGTTCCACGGGCTGGACACCAATACGCTTCGCGGTGATGGCACCGGATTCGAATTGCTTTCCACCGGGGACACGTTGGGCACAAACACCGGATTTGTCGGCCTCAGCACGGTACTCACAGACCTCAACCTCAGCACAATCGAAGCCGCTGTCGAGAGTCTTGCCGGAGCCATGGCGGGCGATGAACTTTACGTGATGGCAACCGACGGAACAAACAGTGTTTTGGTCAAGGTAGATTTCCAGGCGGCGAACGATGCCAGCGTTGAAACCGTGGCCACGTTCCAAGACCTGAGCGATCTGAGCGGCCTGACCGCAGATAACATCCTGCACACCGACCCGACCGGGGCAACGGCCTGATCCAGACCGGCGCGCATACAGACGTAATTCAACATCATGAGGCAGTTATGGCACAGAATGGCTTAACTCCGGTCAGTCTTGGACGACATGGTCATCGGTTCTGGCGGCGGTTCACCTCGTTCGATTTCGCAGGGACTATGGCAGATTGCCCTGTGGTCGAAGCAGAAATTCTTCAGGCCGCCGCCACATTTCCAATCACTTTTCGGAAATCTGAACACGGCTTTTACCCAGTGGCTGTTTTGTCCATGCAACCAGACCAGCCTACGCCATTTGTATCAGCGCATGGCAAATGGCTGGCGACTTATGTCCCATGCGTCTTGCGCTGTGCTCCGTTTCGGCCACGACTGATTGAATCGGATGGTGACGGCAGTGACGAATTGCTTGTCGACGAAACGGCGGGGCTTATCACTGACAATCCGGAGGACGAGGTATTCTTCGACAAATCTGGGCAATTTGCGCCGGAATTGAAAAAAGTCGCAGCCTTTTTTCGCGCCCTGCAAGAGTCGATGAAATACACAACTCATCTGTGTCGTGTTCTTGCTGACATGGGATTGTTTGGTCCGCTTACCTCTTTTCAGGGGGTTAAGTTTCCGAGCGGGCATTTTGGCGTCACGCAGAAAGCCCTGGAGAAAATTCCCCGCGCGCACTTGTCACTGCTTACATCGAATGGGGGGTTGCGACTGATTCACGCTCATCAGATTTCGCTGACCCATAGTATCTGGCTGACACATGCACATGCCCGCGCACATCGGGAAGCTGATAGTTCTCTGACACAACAGACCACCGGTGTTTCAGGGTTCTTGGACGCGTTGGTTGCGGCACAACAGAAAGAAGAAGCCATGGACCATTGCAGTCAGGAGGGTCATCATGCGTTCCTGTAAAGCAGTGTTGTCCTGGGTTGCGTTCGCTCTGCTTGCAATAGCGTTGTCCGCCTGCACGCCCCCTCCTGATTTGACTCCAGTGGCAGTGTCCTTTGCACCCGGGACCACCGGTGCAGGGGCAGCAAAGCCATCGGCAAAGCTCAGCAGTAGTGCATTCGGGCAACGCGTGCGCCAGGCGGTGGAGACAAGCCCGACACTGGCGCAAAGTAATACCAGGATGGATATCGCATCAGCCAATCAAGATGCAGCGGAAGGCGCCTTTCTTCCGCAGATCTCGTTGGGAATAAATGCACGGTCTGAACGGGTCGAATCTGATATTGCAGATGTTTCACCCTATCTGAGAATTTCACAATTGGTTTATGACGGTGGGGCTGCCTCGGGGGATCTGACGGCAGCCCGGGCACGTATTCTGGAAACACGGGGCGATCAGATTCAGACGGCATCGGCCACGGCGCTGGCCGCCATCGAGACCTATGTGCTTGTCATTGATCAAAGAAAAATACTCCGCATCGTGGCCGACAATGTCTCGGTTCATGAAGAACTGGTGCGTCAGATTTCGGACCGCACAGCGGGCGGCGCCGGTTCAAATGCAGATGTTCTGGCCGCTCAGTCCAGAATGGCAGATGCACGCACAAGACTGGCTGATGCGCGATCACGAACTGATCGGGCCGAAGCGCGGTTTCGAGAAGTGTTCGGGACTTTTCCCGGATCATTGCCCCCTCCTGTACCAGCCCCACCGCTGAATAGAAGTGATGCCCAGATCGTGATGAACAGCCCTCAGATCCGTAGGGCGGATGCCAGCTTGCTGGCAGCCAAAGCTGAATGGTCGGCCGCTCAGGCACGGCGCAAACCGAACGTTCGGGTCGCCGCATTTGCCAACCAGGATGACACTCGGGATGCAAATTTTGGCGTGGATCTTTCTTTCAACTACGAGCTGGACAGCACCGGCCAACGCCGCGCCGCCATCGCCGCCGCAGAAGCAAAGGTGAAAGAAGCGGAGTTCGCGCGAGAGCAATTGGTTCGCGAAATCATGCGGGAGCTGGGCTTTATTCGATCCGATCAAAAAGCAGGCGCGGAACGGCTGCGCGCGGCCCGTATTGCGGCAAGTGCCAATGCCGACAGTGTTGCTGCATCCCGCGCACAGTTCTCGATCGGGCGTCGCAGCCTGATCGAAATCCTGGACGCTCAACGCGATTACGTAAATGCGCAAGAACGCCTGATTCTGGCCGAACAGAGTTATTTTCTGACCAACTACGCGGCTCTGAGCCTTACCGGAGACATTCTGGACCTGCTCGGAATTTCGCTTGGCAATTGGATCGAGGTGAAATGAGCACGTTTAAATCAATGCAGGACCGCGCCCGTTTGACATGCTACGAAGCCTGCATTCTGAATATCGCAGCGACGCTTGAACGCCCTCTGACCCTTGCAACGATCCAGGCGTCGCAGACCGGTTCGGACGGGGATCTGACTGTTCGTGACATCCTCTCGGTGGCGGAAAACACTGGTCTACAGGCGGGCTATGGCGAGCGGTGCATCGCGAGTTTTGACGAAGCATTGGCCCCGGCCTTGTTGCTGATGACCGAAAACAAGGCTGTTGTGTACCATGGCCGCGCAAAAAACGGTGCCTTGCTGATCTATGACCCGGAACTTGGTGAAGGAATCGGCGAAGTTTCAGAAGAACAGCTGGCCAATTCATACACCGGTTTCGCGGTCTTGTTTCGGCGAAATCATACAGATGAACTGGACGCCGGTCACACGGGTAACCGAGGTCATTGGTTTCGCGCGGCGTTGTCCGCCAATCGATGGACTTACATACAGGTTGCTCTCGCTGCGGCTCTGGCAAACCTTCTTGGCTTGTCGACCTCAGTTTTCATCATGGTTGTCTATGATCGCGTGTTGCCCAATGAGGCAACCGAATCGCTTATTGCCTTGACGGCGGGCGTAGCTCTGGCGCTGCTATTTGACTTCGTGCTGAAATTGCTGCGAGCGGCGTTTATCGACAAGGCCGGGCAAAAAGCCGACTTGTTCATGGGGCGGCGAATTTTCGACCACGTTCTGAACATCCAGATGAAGTCACGCGCGGGTTCCACCGGCGCCATGACCAGTACCATCCGTGAGTTCGAGACCCTGCGTGAGTTCTTCACATCCGCAACGCTTGTTGCCGTCGTGGATCTGCCGTTCATCGGGTTGTTCGTATTTGTGATTTACCTGGTCGGCGGACAACTGGCATTGGTCCCGGCTCTGGCCGTGCCTGTGGTTCTGCTGACAGGTTTGGCCGTACAGCCGCTTCTGTCGCGCATGGCAGAAAAGAGCCTGTCCGACGGGCAGTCCAAACAGTCGGTCCTCGTAGAAGCCGTCTCAGGCCTTGAAACGATAAAGACAACAGCAGCGGGCCGGCAAATGCGTTCCCGATGGGAGCAGGCGATAGAACGGCAATCCTCGCACGGTGCTCAGAGCCGGACCGTTACACAATTTGCTCTCAACCTGACCGGTTTTACGCAACAAGCGGCACAGGTGTTGATCGTGTTTTATGGTGTTTTTCTGATCACAGACGGCCAGACCAGCATGGGCGCTTTGGTTGCTTCAGTAATGCTGACAGGGCGGGCCCTGGCACCCTTGGGCCAGTTAGCGCAAACGTTGACAAGGCTTAACCAAGCCCGAAGTGCATACCGAAACCTCAACGCGCTGATGATGGCGGAAAGCGAACGCCCACTAGGCCGAACATGGGTGAACCGGCCCCATTTCAAAGGAGCGATCGCCTTCAACAACGTGTATTTTTCCTACCCTGACCAAGGGGAAGATACCCTGCAAGGCGTTTCATTCACGATCAAACCGGGTGAAAAAGTGGCGATCCTTGGTCAGATTGGCTGCGGTAAAAGCACCATCGCACGTCTGATGCTGGGATTGTACGCGCCGCGTGTTGGATCTGTTACGTTCGACGGTCTTGATATCCGCCAGATCGATCCTGGCGATCTGCGCCGCAATATCGGATCCGTCTTACAGGACATATGGCTCTTTTCCGGATCAGTCCGGGACAATATCGCAAGCGGTGCAATCCGGCCAAAAGATCACGAACTGATCGAAGCAGGCCGCGCCGCCGGGGTTGAGGATTTCGTGGCCAACCATCCCGGGGGTTACGATCTTCAACTCGCGGAACGCGGCGAAGGCCTCTCTGGCGGACAGCGTCAAGCCATTGCCCTGGCAAGGGCACTCATAGGCCGTCCGCCGGTTCTCTTGCTGGATGAACCAACAAGCGCGATGGATGTCAAAACCGAAGCCCAGGTTATCCAACGTCTGAAAGAATGCACGGTAGAGTCCACCATGGTTGTCATTACACACAGAACCAGCCTGTTGGAGCTTGTTGACAGAGTCATCATCCTTGAACACGGGAAAATCGCGGCGGATGGCCCCAAAAGCATGCTGACGCAACATGTTCGCCGGACAGGGAGGCACCTGAATGTCGCAGCATCCTGATCTGGCCACCCTGGCGCGCAAGATGCAGGGACGCTCTCCTGTTCGGAGTTCCTTGCTGCTTTTGGTGATTTTGCTCTGCCTGATCGCCGCCCTATTGTGGGCGCACCTGACTGAACTGGACGATGTCACGCGCGTGGACGGCCGGATCGTGCCTTCCGGAGACATCCAGCTGATCGAAGCCACCGAGCCCGGCGTATTGCAGTCGTTGCATGTGCGCGAAGGCCAACTGGTCGAAAAAGGTTCTCTGCTTATGGAACTGGAAACAACCCAAATTGACAGTCAGCTCAGTCAGGAACAGCAACGCGCGTTCGGGCTGATGGCGCGCATCCAACGCCTTCGGTCCGAAATTGATGGGACACAACTGGATTTCGATGTTCAACTGATCAACGGCGCGCCTACCGTCGTGCAATCTGAAACTGCACTGTACCAAGGCCGGCGGGCCGAGTTGGAGGCAGAAATAGCCATCTTGGAGCGTCAGCGTCAGCAAAAACAGCGAGAATTTGAGGAAGGCCTGGTCGATCAAGTGACGGCAGAGGAAACCTTGCTGGTCCTGGCTGAAGAAAGGGCGATCATGGCGCCGCTGGTCGAGCGTCAAATGGAGCCTGCAACAACATTGCTTGCGTTGCGACGAAGTGAAGCCGAATGGCGCGGTCGCAAGGTGCGGGCAGAAGCCGTAACCAACAGGTTGCAAACGGGCTTGGACGAAATCGACGATCGAATTCAAGCGGTGCGAAGCCGGTTTCGCAGCGCCGCGCTGACGGACCTGGCGCTTGCCACTGCCGAGCTGGCTGCCTTGCAACCCGCCCTGCCCGCTTTGCGCGACCGGGCCTCAAGGGCGCAGGTTCGGTCTCCGGTACGCGGCATTGTAAACCGGATTCATCGCTCTACCATTGGCGGTCTTGCCCGCAGTGGAGAGGACCTTGTTGAAATCGTGCCGCTGGACGACACATTGCTGGTTGAAGCCTATGTAAAGCCCGAGGACATTGCGTTTCTGCATTCTGGTCAGCCTGTGAAGGTCAAAATCACGGCTTATGATTTTGCACGATATGGAGCGTTGGATGGGGAAATCATCCGCATCGGAGCAGACACGGTCACTCGATCTGAGCGGAATGACGAAGAGGTCTTTGTGGTCGAGATTCGAACCAAAAGCACCATGCTTGATGGGAATGGCATAGCAGTCGAAATCATACCTGGAATGATCGCCGAAGTCGACATTCTGTCGGGTCGCAAAACAGTGCTGGACTATATTCTGCAACCGGTTGTGAAGATAAAGGATCAGGCATTGCGCGAATGAGCGATGGGGCAATTGGGGACAGACGTGTCACTTCCGATACGGAAATCTCGGTGTCAGCAGCTTCAGCACGGAAGGCTCGAAAGGGTCAAACAAACATGGAAAACAACTCATCTGACCAAGTCTCGGCCGGTTGGATCTGCGACTACTTCCAACCGACATCACCCAAGAATATATACCCCGCCCCATAGATCGTCTTGATCAACCGCGGGTTCTTGGGATCTTCTCCCAGCTTGGTGCGCAACCTGGAAATCCGAACGTCCATCGCCCTGTCAAAACTGTCTCCGGCTGCGCCACCCAGGGACTCCTGCATTTGCCCTCTGCTGATCAGCCGCTTGGGGCTTTCCAGAAACAGCCGCAGGACTTCCCCCTCTGCATGGCTGAAAGGCGTTTCGTCACCTGATTCACTTTCAAGGACGTATCGGTCAAAATGTGCGGTCCAGCCGTTGAATTCCGCCGTATCCGAATGAGAGGTCTGAGTGCGAGGTGTTCTTAATCTTGCCCTGATCCGCGCCACGACTTCCGCAGGGTCAAACGGTTTTGTAATATAATCGTCTGCCCCAAGTTCCAGCCCCGTAACACGGTCCTGCACCTGCGCGCGCCCCGAAATGATGATCACTGCCGCGCCTTGTTCCAACGCCAGACGATGAACCAACGCCAGCCCATCCGTATCCGGCAATGACAGGTCGACCAGACAGACATCGGGTGTCACACGGTTGAGCGCAGCCTCGAACTCTCGTGCGCGGGAAAAACTCTGCGTACGGAAACCGGCATCCTCCAGAGCGTCCGTCAGGATGCGCCGGATTTCGGGTTCGTCGTCGAGGATGGTAACCAGCGGTTGCGTCATCAGGCGGCCTCGGTTTGGATCAGGGCTGACAATTGAGCCTGCGAAAACGGTTTACGCAACACCGGGGCCAACGCAAGGGCGCGCTGGTACAACCGGTCCGAACTGGGCAGCGATGTCATAAGGATACATGGCAATCCTGGCTTCACCTGCCGCAAAATGTCCAGACCGGTACCACTTCCTTCGAGACGGATATCGGACAGGACAAGAGAAATGTCTTCAACGCTGTTAATCAACGCCAGCGCCTCATCTACCGAATTGGCCTCGATGACGGCGAAGCCCAGCTCTACCAGCATATCCCGAAACTGCCCCCGCAAATCTTCGCTGTCTTCGACCAGAAGTACCAGACCGTCTTGCACGGGCGGAGCTGGCCGATAGGGCAACCGCAAAACGACGGACGCGCCTGATACCGTGTTCTTGAGATTCAGATCGCCCCCGGCCAGCTTGACAGTGTCATACACCATGGGCAGACCAAGCCCCGACCCGTCGCTTCCCTTGGTGGTAAAGAACGGGTTCAGCGCCTTTTCCAGCGCCTCTGGAGTAAAGCCCGGGCCAGTGTCCGATACGGTGATTTCAACCCAGATTTCTCCGATGGTATGCGCGCTGATTGTAATCTGACCCGAACTGCCGCAGGCATCCCGCGCATTCAGCACTAGGTTCAGCAACGCATCCTGCACCATTCCCGGGTCCAGCATCAAAGCCCGGTCGGGCAAAGTGTTGACCACCGACAAACCGACGCCGCGCGGCAAGGAAGGCGAGGCCAATATTCTCAGGTCTTCCAACAGCGCCTTCATGTCCGTGGCCTGAGGATGTGGCGTTCGGTTCCCGGTCATATCCGCAATCCGGTTCAGCAATTGCCCACCCCGACGCGCCGTTTGCTGTGTCGCGGCAACCAGCTCATGTGCTTCATCCGACAGGTCCATTTTGTTCAGTTTGGACTGCATCCCAAGAATGATCGTCAGCAAGTTGGAGAAGTCATGGGCCAATCCACTGGTCATCTGGGCGGCCATAGCCCGCCGACGCGTTTGCTGCAAAACGACGCGCGCCTGCGTTTCTTCGGTGATATCAACCGACATTACATAGACGCCACCGGCGTCATCGGGCGTGAATGAAACGCGGATACGGCGGGAATCCTGATCCTCGGTGAACTCGAATACGGAGGTTTCTCCGTCATATGCTTTTGCCAGATGCGCTTTGACCCGCCGATACGCGGCGGCACCAAGAGCTTCGGATATGTGAAGCCCAAGAACCTCCGACGGACGTCCGGGAAGGACCGCGCTCAAACGGCGGTTGGAGTAGTCATATCGACCAGTGCTATCCAAATGCGCGATATGAGCCGGCATCATTTCGGTCATCATGCGTGTGCGGGCTTCGATTTCGGTCAGCTCGCGTTTGGCCTCTTCCAATGCCTTGATCGTGGCCGCAAGCTTTCGGTTGGTTGCAGACAGTTCTTCGGCGTGGCCGAGTAATTGTTCCGACAATTCTTCCGATCGCGCCCGCAGCAGGTTTTCTGCACGCCGGGTGCCGGTAATGTCAGTGTAAACCGCAACCCATCCGCCCTGTGGCAACGGCGCGCCTTCTATCGAGATAACCTGCCCGTTGGGCCTTACGCGTTCCATGTAATGAGGCTCGAAAGCCAAAGCCTGCTCGACGCGCAGGTTCACCATTTTTTCCACACTTTCTTCGTCACCGTATTCGCCACGGCTGGCGAGAAAATGGATGGTATCCCGAAACAAGGCTCCGCGTTCGACCAGCTCGTCCGGCAGGTCGAACATTTCCTTGAACCGACGATTGCTCAGCACCAGTTTCAGGTTGCTGTCATAGATCGAAAGCGCCTGACCGATGAGATTCAGTCCGGCAGTCGTCATCGCCTTTATGCGCTGTTCGGTGATGTCCAGGTTCGTCTTCTCCACGCCCCATGGGTACCATCAGAATTGATGCGCCGGTAGTGGAATTGATGAACGACAAAACGTCTCATGCAACTTCCATGATCCAACTGAAAAGAGCGCGAAAGCGTGCAGTAATCCTAATATCTGGAACGGGACTTCGCGCCTTCGGAAGTGATGGAGTGCAACGACAAGGTATGATCCATGTTTCGCATCCGATGGCGCAGCATCTGTCTGCCCAACCGGGCAAGATCAGCCGCAAAAGCGGGGTTTTCCGCAAGGTTTTCGAATTCTCCTTGTCCCTGGTGATCAAACAGGATCGGCGGCAGGTCGGCTGCAAATTCGATCAACGTGAATCGTTCGTCCCGCAATATTCCCAGACAGGAATCACTGTTGCCCGTTCCCAACCGCCGCTGCCAGAGGGTCGGTTCTTCGGGTTCCGAAAAATCCAGCTCGCTGAAGGAATAGCTGCGCCAATCACCGGGAACGTCGCCTTGCAACAAGGGCAACAAAGACCTGCCATCCATGGCGTTTGGAACAGTCTGCCCAATCCAATCAAGGATAGTCGGCGTGACATCAATCGACTCGGTAGGAACGGTCACTTTCGCGCCGGCCATGGCCTCGTTCCCCGGCAGACGTATCATCAACGGTGTGTGATAGGCCGCGTCGTACACAGTCATTTTGCCCCAGCTGTACCTGTCGCCCAGCATTTCGCCATGATCAGCCGTTATGACCAGCATGGTATCGTCGTATTGCCCACTGTCCTTGAGATACTGAACGACGCGCCCGATATGGTGATCGACCTCGGTCGCCAATCCCAGATAAACGGCGCGCAAAGTGCGGATGTTTTCATCCGTTGGCTCAACGTCAGCAAAGCCATGAACGAACTTTTCTGCCGTATAGGCGTCCAGCTTTGGTCCGAAAAACGGATGCAGTGCCTTTTCAGCGGCTTCGCTTGGCAGGCGTTTCGGCAGAGGGATTTCCGCCGGATCGTACATGTCGTTATACGGGGCAGGCGCAACCAAAGGTGGATGAGGACGGATGTAAGTCAGATGAGCAAACCATCCCTCGCCTTGATGAGGTGCAATCCCGTCCAGAAACGCATCGGTCAGGAAGGCTGTGTCGCTGTGTTCTGCCCGATACATGGCCGGGTCGTTCAGCTTGGGCGTTTGACCATCCGGTGAGACAGGCTTGTAAACATCCCAATATGTATCGAACGTATAGCCATTTTTCATTAAATATGATCGCCAGGGGTATGACTCTTCCAGGCGCATTTCGACAACTTCAAGGAACCCGTTCATCGATTGCTCGTAAGATTTGAGCACGGGATCGTTGGGATCATGGACTCGGGGATCGGCAGAGGTATCGGTGTACCCGAACAGCATCGGCATATAACCCGCCTTTCGCATTTCCGTGGCGATGTTCGGCGTGTCATGACGCAGCGGAGTACCATTTCGCACGGAACGGTGGTTCATCGCGTATTGGCCGGTCAAAATCGATGCGCGGGATGGCCCACAGGGATTGGTGACAGAGAAGTGGCGCGTAAAACTTACCGCCTCGTCCATGAAAGCCCGAAGGTTCGGTAGCTGCACGTGCTCGGCCAGAGCGCCATTCAGGCAATCTGCCCTCAATTGATCGATGATGATGAACAGAACGTTCTTGGCGTGATGCATACCGACTTCTCCGAATTCCGCACCCAGGGTTCCGCAGCGGAATGTGTCCCGCTTCCGTTTTTCGCGCAACCGATTAGTCCAACAGCCCTGCGTTTTCTTTTCCGGCCTGACTTGAGTCGAGAAAAGTAACACCCCTGTTTACAGTTACGCTTGCTTCAACTCATGGTCCGGCGTGACGCCAAGGCCATCCTGTGCGGCAAAAACCACGTCAAAGGGCACAAAGTCATTGCAGGCATTGAATGTTTTACTTCACATGGCACCATGACGCAGCCAACGATCACATCAGAGCGCGACGCCAGCGGCAATCAAGTGCGCATTTCTGGTGAGTTGCTCACACAATCCCTGCAAACCGTGGAGCGTGATTTTGCTGCGGTCCAACCTTGCGGGGGCAAAGTCGTTATTGATCTGTCCGGTATAGAAGCATTGGATACGGGCGGAGCCTGGCTGGTTGCGGACCTGGGCCGGAGGTTCACGTCAAACGGTGCCACGCTGGAGTTTCAAGGTGTGAAACCCGCACATGCGACACTGATAGACACGGTGACACGCAGCATCCCGGACAAACCCGGCAAGCTTGGGGACCCTCGTGGATTTCTGGACTGGGTCGCACATGTGGGTCAGGGCACATTCGGAGCCTGGAAGGATACCCTGTCGATTCTCGAATTTCTGGGCCTCACCCTGCACCGCTTGTTTCGGACCCTGGTTATGCCGTGGCGTCTGCGCAAAGCGGCCCTTGTCACTCATATGGAGGAAACCGGGGTCAAAGCCCTTCCCATCGTGGCCCTGATGGGTTTTCTGATCGGTGTCGTGCTGGCCTTTCAGGGTGCGACACAACTGAAACAGTTCGGGGCCGAGATCTTCGTGGTCGAACTGATTTCAATCTCGATTCTGCGAGAGCTGGGAATTTTGCTGACCGCGATTATTGTTGCCGGCCGCTCGGGTTCTGCATTCACGGCCTCGATCGGTTCGATGAAAGTACAGGAAGAGATCGACGCCATGCGGACGCTGGGCCTTGACCCGATCGAGGTTCTTGTCATTCCACGTGTTTTGGCGTTGCTGATCATGCTGCCCATTCTTGGCTTTGTCGCAGATGTTGCCGGCCTCTTCGGCGGCGCGCTGATGAGCTGGATCGATCTGGGCGTAAGCCCTGGCATGTTTGTCACCCGTTTGAAAGAAAACACCGATGTCTGGCAACTTGCGGTTGGGTTGATCAAGGCACCATTCTTTGCGCTGGTCATCGGGGTCACAGCATGCTGGCAGGCCTTGCAGGTCAAAGGGTCGGCCCAGAGTGTGGGGCAGCGTACAACCGCCTCGGTTGTGCAATCCATTTTCATGGTGATTGCAATCGACGCATTGTTTTCGATTTTCTTTTCCGAAATCGGAATCTGACATGAACGATAGCACGCAACACGAAACGGAACAGAACGCAGCGCAGCGTGACGCCGTGATCCGCGTTCGCGGTCTCAGAAACCAATTCGGAACGCAGGTGGTTCATGACGATCTGAACCTTGATGTCTGGCGCGGCGAGGTTCTGGGCATTGTTGGCGGGTCCGGAACCGGAAAATCCGTCTTGCTACGTACAATTGTGGGTCTGAACAAACCTGCTGCTGGCAGTATAGAAGTGTTGGGAGTGGATGTCCTGAACGGTCCCGAAGAGGAACGCCGCAGGATCGAACGCCACTGGGGCGTGGCCTTTCAAGACGGTGCGCTGTTTTCATCGCTGACCGTATTGCAAAACGTGATGGCCCCACTGCGAGAACATACGGGCATCAGTGAAAAACTGATGGAATCTCTGGGTGCGTTGAAGATCAGCCTTGTGGGTCTGCCCCAGCTGAGTTGCGGCAAATTTCCATCGGAGCTGTCAGGCGGCATGCGAAAGCGCGCGGCGCTTGCACGGGCACTGGCGCTTGATCCCGAAATCGTTTTTCTGGATGAACCGACTGCCGGATTGGACCCGATTGGCGCGGCTGCGTATGATGAATTGATCGGCGAATTGCAGCAGGCACTTGGGTTGACTGTTTTCATGGTCACCCATGATCTGGACAGCCTTTACGCCATCTGTGACCGAATTGCAGTGCTTGCAGAAAAACGCGTGCTGGTTGAAGGTCCGATTGAGGATATGACCAAGGTGGATCATCCTTGGGTGCAGGAATATTTCACAGGCCCCCGCGCCCGCGCGGCGCAACAGAAGGGTCAGGACAGGTAAAGGCGATGGAAACCAGAGCAAATTACATCCTGATCGGCGCGTTCACCCTTGCGGGACTGTTGGGCGTATTCGGCTTTTTCCTGTGGTTGGCGAAATTCGAAGTGACCCGGCAATACGCTTACTACGATGTATTGTTCGATAACGTCTCGGGGCTTTCGGCGGCGGGCGGGGTGAATTTCAACGGCCTTCCTGTTGGGCAGGTGATCTCTCTGAACCTGGACGAGGACGATCCGTCCAAGGTTCGCGTGCGAATAGAAGTGGATGCAGATATTCCGATCACCGAAGAAACGATCGCCCAGCTTCAATCGCTGGGTGTTACCGGCGTCGGTTACGTTGAACTTACTGGCGGGTCGCCTACTGCCGAAAGATTGCCGCAGGACAGCGTGATCAAAAGCAAGCGCAGCACCATCCAGTCATTATTTGAAGGCGCACCAAAAGTGCTGGACGAGGCCGTTACACTTCTGGAAAGCCTGAACAAGGTCGTCGACGACAAGAACCGGCAAGCCGTGAGCAGCATTCTGGACAACCTTGCCTCTGCGACTGGCCGGCTGGACAAAACATTGACAAGCTTTGAATCCGTGGCCAGCGACATAGGCAGTGCAGCCAAGGATATCGGTGAATTTTCAAAACGTCTGGACCCTTTGATCGAAACGGCGGATACGACCCTCAAGACCGGCACGGACACGCTCAATTCGGTCAAGTCCGCGTCCGAGTCAGCCAGGGCTGCGCTGGACGAAGCGAAAACGACGATCGAAACGGCAGACCGCATCTTGCAGCAGGACGTTCGACCTTTCATCGAACGCGGGTCGCAACTGGCCGAACGGTTGACCCTCTTGTCGGACGAAGGCAGCGTCACGCTGGGGATCGTGAACGAGACCGTGTTGAACGCCAACACGACACTTGGTTCGATCACATCTGCAATGGACACGGCCAAAGGTGCGCTGTCTTCGGCGGAAACGGCCTTTGAATCGGCCAACCGCGTCATGGAAGAAGACGTGGCGCCCGTAGCGGAAGATATCCGGAAGGCGGCCAACCAGGTCACCGAAACAGTCTCGAACATCACCGGTAAGATCGATCAGATTTCAGACGATGTCCTGAGCGCTTCGAACTCTGCGTCAGAGCTGCTGGGGACAATTGACGGCATCGTTCAGACCAACCGCCGGCAGGTGTCAGACTTCTTGCGGGTGGGTCTGCCGCAATTTATTCGCTTCGTCGAAGAATCCCAACGCCTGGTAATCAGCCTCGACCGTCTGGTGGACAAGGTCGAACGTGATCCTGCGCGGTTTCTGCTGGGCACCCAAGCATCGGAGTTCCGTCAATGATCAAGCCTGCAATTGCAATTCTGACGTTTGCATTGGTCGGTGGATGTGCCGGTTTGGGCACTTTGAAACAAGCCGCGAAACCCAACGATCTGTATCTGTTGACACCCAAAAGCACATTTTCGTCGGCGTTGCCGCGAATACAAAAACAGATCGTAGTTGAAGAACCAACAGCAACCGCCGCTGTGAATACGGATCAGATCGCCATTCAGCCCACCCCGTTCCAGGTTCAGTATTTGCCGCGGGCACGTTGGGTGGATCGCGCACCCCTGATCGTTCAGACGCTGTTGATCGAAAGCTTTGAGAATTCTGGCAAAGTCGCTGCCGTTGGCCGGTCAACGGTCGGTCTGCGTGCTGATTACGTGATCGCACCGGACCTGCGCGAGTTTCAGGGGATTGTTGTCGCGGACCCCGAGAACGGAGATAAAATCCGTATCGAAGTGCGCATGAACATCAAGGTCATCGATGAATACGACGACAAGATCATCGCTTCGAATTCGTTTCAGGAAAATGTCGTTGCCGCAAGCGACCAGACATCAGATCTGATCAAAGCGTTTGATTTGGCCTTGGGGCGCGCGATGCGAGATTCTGTTGAATGGAGCATTCGCAGGATCAGCACGCATGTGGCCAACAATCCCAGATCGAACCCCAGTTGAGTTAAGCCACATGTCAAAACAGTAAGTGCGGGCGCAGTTCGCCCACACCTGTTCTGGGTAAACGGTTGTTAACGGATCGGGTCTCAGAAACGAGATGCCGAAGCGCGTTCCCAATCCGCCGCGAATTCCTCGGGCACAACACCTGCCAGCAGCGCACCATCCTCCAGATAGGTGTAGAGGTCACCATAGGTTCGCTCATGCTCGTCCGCCGTGCGCCGCAAAATGTCGCGTGGATGCAGCTCGGACACTTTTTCCTTTCCCATCGCACCCAAGAGTTCGCGGAAACTTTCGAGTGTTGCGTCGTGATACCGGTGAACGCGCCGCCGCTTTTGCGGGATGTTCACAGCGCGCCCGCGCACGGGATCCTGAGTGGCGACCCCGGACGGGCAACGGTTGGTGTTGCAATGCAAGGCCTGAATGCAGCCCACCGCAAACATCATCGCCCGTGCCGCGTTGCACATATCCGCACCAAGCGCGAATTTCTCGACCATGTCGTATCCGGTCGCCACTTTGCCCGCGCAAATGATCCGGATCTTGTCGCGCAGCCCAACGCCACGCAGGCAATTGTTTGCGAAAATCAGCGCCTCGTTCAGGGGCATACCCAGACGGTTGGTGAACTCGACCGGGGCCGCGCCTGTACCCCCTTCTGATCCGTCAATGGTGATGAAGTCCGGCAAAATCCCTGTCTCGAGCATGGCCTTGCAGATCGACATGAACTCGGAAGGTTTGCCAATACACAATTTGAAGCCGACAGGTTTGCCGCCGGACATTTCGCGAAGATCTTGAACGAAGTGCATCAACCCCGAGGGCCCGTCAAAAGCGCTGTGAGTTGGGGGGGAAATCACATCCTGATGCTCGGGCACCCCGCGGATTTCGGCAATTTCGGCATCGACCTTGGCAGCGGGCAGAACGCCCCCATGCGCAGGCTTGGCACCTTGGGACAACTTGATCTCGATTGCCTTGACCACATCCTTTGTGGCCTTTTCGGCGAACTTGTCCTTGTCAAACCCGCCTTCCGGCGTTCGACATCCAAAATAGCCCGTCCCAATCTGCCAGATGATATCGCCGCCTTCGGCCAGATGGTGAGGAGACAACCCGCCTTCACCGGTATTGTGGGCGAAACCTCCATCCTTTGCCCCGCCGTTCAGCGCGCGGATGGCGTTGGCGCTCAGGGCGCCGAAGCTCATGGCCGAAACATTGAGACGCGAGGCGCTGTAAGGCTTTGTGCATTGTGGCCCGCCCAACATGACGCGATCTTCGCTTTTGTCCACGTGCTTGGGCGCAAGCGAATGATTTGCGCGGTGATATCCGACCTCGTTTATGTCGTATTGCGTTCCGAAGGCCTGCGTATCCATCTGGCCCTTGGCGCGGGAATAAACCAGGCCGCGTACGATCCGGTTATAAGGTCGGCCGCTTTCGTTGGTTTCAACGAAATACTGTCGAATTTCCGGGCTGACGAATTCAAGCATGTACCGGAAATGCCCCAGAACCGGATAGTTGTTCAGCACATTGTGCTTGGTAGTCAAAACATCATAAAGGCCGATGACCGCGTAGGGCACCAAGATGACCAAAAGCCAATGTACGGGTGGCCAGAAGAACCCCAACAGCAACACGAACGGCAGGCAGACATAGCTCAGAAAATAGTAGATCCTGCGTACAATCATGTTCCTGTCTCCTCATGTTTCCGACCGGTGGTTGCGCGTTCCAACAGCACTCAACGTGAAACAGATTGATTTTTAATTGCAAGCTTTCGCGGGAATTTATCCGCCCAAAGACGAAAACGTGAAAGTGCGTTACGGTGGCTCAACAGTTGAACAGGGTGTCGCCAGTGGATATGCCACGCATACCAGAAGGCGACAGGCATACACTTGACAAAGACGCATTCCCAACCCCGACGCGACCGAAAGAGCCTTATGTTTCTCGCCGTCTTTGCCGGAGGAGCGCTGGGATCGTTGTTGCGCGAAGTTTTCGCGCTGGAAATCCCCGGCCTCAGTTTCCTCACGTCGACCTTCGGCATTAACGTGGCGGCCTGTTTCGTCTTGGGGTGGCTGTATTCAATACGTCACAAGGTGCACGCGCATGTTCTGCATCTGGGCGCGGTCGGATTTTGTGGTGGGTTGTCCACCTTTTCATCTTTTGTAGCTGATCTGGAACGTATTGCCGAAAGTGATCTTTGGGCCGTGCCGCTTGCTGTCGGGTTGGAAGTCGCGTTAGGCATTGGCGCTGCCCTGGTCGGAGAGAAGCTGGGCAACCATTTTCATTCCGAGAGGTCACCGTCATGAATGACCTCTATCTTCATGCGATGTTCGGACTGGGCGGAGGCCTGGGGGCGGTCCTGCGTCATTGGCTGGCTTTGAAAGTGCGGCACGATTTGCCCTTTTCGACGTTGATCGTCAATGTATTGGGCAGCCTGCTGCTGGGGATCTGGATCGGCTATCTGGGCGGCCCTGTCGACATCCCCGAGGATCAAAGACGGCTGGTCTTTGGATTCTGCGGCGGGTTCACCACGTTTTCCAGCTTTGCCTATCAATCTCTTGAACTTCGGCGCGAGCGCACTCTGGTTCTGGCAGCTGGCAATATCCTGATCAGCCTGGTGCTGTGCTGGTTCGCCCTGTGGCTTGGGCTGACCTTGACGCGCTAATGCACATGAGCGGCAACATGTGACCCGGGCTTCGGAGCGCGACAAAAGAAAAGCAATGGAATTGTCGCCAAGGCAAGCAGACCCAGATTGTTGAATACGGTCAAATAGGAAATCATCTCGGCCTGCTTCATGATTTCCTGGCCCAGAATGGCAGCACCTTCAGCGCTGTCCGGCGCAAGGCCAAGCGGGCTCAGATACGCCTGGGCCGCGGGGTTGTAGGGCGTCACATTCTGGCTGAGCACCGCCGTATTGGTCTGCAACCCGCGTACAACCCAGGTGCCGACCAGCGAGATGCCAACCGACGACCCCAGTTGCCTTGTCACGTTGAACAGACCAGAAGCTTCGTCCTGCCGGCCTTTACTGATGCTCTCGAAAGCCAGTATCGACATGGGCACGAACACAAGACCCATCCCGAGGCCGCTGATGGCCCCCGGCCATGCGAGCTCCCAAAAACCGGCATTGAGGTTGATGGCCCCCATCATGAAATTCCCTATTGCTGTCAGCAACAGGCCGATGCCCGCCAGCAGGCGCGGATCGAAGCGGTTTACCAGAACTGCGCCGGTCAGAACCATGGACAGCCCTGCGGTCAGGCCACGCGGAATGAACAGATGGCCCGACGCGATGACTGGGAAATCCAGCAGACTTTGAACAAGCGTCGGCAAAATCGCGATGCCCCCGAACAGAGACACGGCAAAACCCGCGATGATCAGATTGCACAGGGCAAAGTTTCGGTCTGCGAACAGACGCAGGTCCACAACCGAATTGCGAGAGGTCAACGCGTGAAAAATGAAACCAAACGCCCCGATAACTGCTGCGATCACAGCCACCTGGATGACGCGGGACGACATCCAGTCCAGTGTCTCGCCTTGATCCAGAACGAATTGAAGGCACCCGATTCCAATAGCCAGCAGAGCAAGGCCTTTCCAATCGATCTGAACCTCCTCGGTTTTGTCTTCCGGCAATTCTCCGGCCAGCAGAAGCAGCGCAAGGGCCGCCACAGGAACATTGACAAAGAAGACCATCCGCCAGGAAAAATATTCGGTCAGGATTGCACCGACCGTTGGCCCCAGTACCGGCGCCACCACGACGCCCAGACCGAAGATGGCCATTGCCTGTCCGCGCTTTTCCCGCGGGAAGGCATCAAATAGAATGGACTGGGACAAAGGGATCAGGAAAGCGCCGAACATGCCCTGAGCCAGCCGAAAGGCAACGATGACCTCAAGGCTCCAGGACATGCCGCACATCATCGACATGACGGCAAAACCAGTCACCGCCGTCAGGATCAACCGTCGTCGGCCCACGCGTCGGGCGACGAACCCTGTCAACGGCATGATGACCACCGCGGAAACGATATAGCTGGTCAGAATCCATGTCGCCTGATCGGTCGTCGCCCCGAATGCGGCCTGGATATGCGGCAACGCCACATTGACAATCGTACTGTCCAGGACTTCCAGAATGGCGCTGAGAACAACGGCGATCACGATCACCATGTTCACATGGCCGGACGCCGCAGGGGTCATTTGCCGTCCACCGGACCTGTTGTATCTACGACAACTTTGCTGCTGCCTCCGACACGCAAGGGCGCATCGGTCGGGTCAAGCGCGATCCGAACCGGAAATCGCCGGGTGACCTTGACCCAATTCCCGCTCGCGTTTTCCGAGGGCAACAAGGAAAACGTGTCCCCAGACCCTCGCCCGATTGACGCCACCTTACCTGTAAGCGTCGTTCCGCGGAGCATATCGACACGTATTGTGACCGGCTGCCCCGGACGAATGCGCGCCAATGCGGTCTCTTTGAAGTTCGCGTCCACCCACCAATCGGACGATTCGACAATCGAGAATTGCGGGGCATTGGCGGACACCGAGGATCCTGGTCGAAGAGTCAGATTGGCGATCCATCCGTCGGCCGCAGCATGGATCTTGGTCCAGGCAAGGTTGGTTTGCGCAATTTCAAGTTGTGCCCGCGCAGACAGGATATCATCCTGTTTTGCCTGCAACCCGCTTTTCAGTGCCAAAAGGCTGGATTGGCTGGTCGTCAACCTTGCAGAGGCTTGGGCGAAATCCGATGCCGTCTGATCCAGCGATGCCTGCGCGATATCGCCTGATGCGAACAGGGCTTTTGCACGTTCAAAACTCTTCAATGCAGTATCGTAGGCCGATTGGGCGCTGTCGACCGAAGCCTCAGCTGCCGCAATCTGTGTGGAATAGGATTTGGCCTGTTGTATCGCACTATCCAGATTGGCTTTGGCTGCATCCACAGAAGCCTTGAATTGAGTGTCGTCGATCGTGAAAAGCAGATCGCCGTTTTTCACGGGCTGGTTTTCGATCACATGTACATCGGCCACCTGCCCAGTCACCTGCGCAGCGACGTAGATAATGTTCGCGCCCAGATATGCATCCTGAGTGGACGGGTAGCGCTCTTCGTGCCTCCAGAACAGAACAAGACCGACTGCAATTGCTGCAAGTATCAAAGCCACGGCTGCGATTTTGAGTGGCTTCATTCTCATATCCCGTTCTGCACGCGCCCCATGCGCATCACATCACATGCATGTGCATTCGAATTGCCAGATTGCCCAGCACCCAGACCGTTCCAAAAATCATGATCAACAGAACCATCGTGGAAAACAGAACCAGATGCAGGTCTTCGCGGCTGCTGCGCCGGCGATCGATGTGCAGGAAATAAACAAGTTGCAGAACAAGTTGGGCCAGACCCAGCAATCCAATTGTCAGGTAAACACCGGGGGTTTCGATCCCAAACAGATGGGCCACGCCGAAGGTCGCAAAAGTCAACAGCAGCGAACCACCGTATCCGATCACATAGCGCCGACGCTCGCGACGGTGCATTTCAGAGCGCTTATCCATAGGTCAGACCTCCGAAATAAACGATGGTGATGATCCCGATCCAGATCAGGTCCAGAAAATGCCAGAACAGAGCCAACCGTACCACGCGCGATATAATGACGTCCGTCATCCCTTTCACACGCAACTGGATACCCAGAACGATCAGCCACAAGCACCCAGCGGCGACGTGCAAGCCATGCAGCGGAACAAGTCCGAAGAAAGCCGACAAGAAACCGCTGCGCTGCGGAATGCCACCTTGTTCCGCCATGGCCATGAAATCACGCACCTCTAGCACCAGGAAGCTGATGCCCAGAAAAAGCGTGACGCCAAACCACAAGACAATACGAGCGCGCGGCAGATTGTATTTCAGCGCCAGCATGGCAAGGCCAACCGTCAGACTGCTTGTCAACAGGATGAGCGTCTGCGCAAAGACGCTTTTGAGATCAAACAGCTCGTGCGGGCCGGGACCACCGGCCTGTGCATCGATCATCGTGATGTAAATCGCAAACATCAGGCCGAAATAGACCAGGTCGCTCATCAAAAAGACCCAGAACCCGAAGGTGACGACCTCGGTCGCCTTGTCAGCACTCGCGTGACGTTCCCCCAGGTTGATACCCGGATAGCTGTGGGTGGGCGCGCGCTTCATGTCACCGCCTCCAGATCGGGGCGGGCGAGGCCGCGATTTTCCGAAGACGTCTCGAAATCGCGATCCACCGCCTTTTCACCGTGAACCAATGCAAGCCAGGCTTCGTGATCCTTGCGCACTTCTTCCGCCGGTATGGTCAGCTCGGTACTGTCGTCGAACGTCCAGACGATCACCGCCAGGATCATCAGAACCGTCATCAATGCAGCCAACCACCAAATCCACCAGACCAGCGCGAACATCCAGATACCACTCATGACACACAGAACGAACCCAATGCCTGTATTGCGCGGCAAATCGATATCTTCATAGGCGTCGGGCGTTGGGTAGGCTGCCCCCTTTTCCTTTGCTGCCGCAAAATCATCCCGGTCCGTAACGGTTGGGATGATCGCAAAGTTGTACGGCGGCGGCGGCGACGGAACAGACCATTCCAACGTCCGTCCATCCCATGGATCTCCAACGGGAACACGGGTCTTTTCGCGGTCACGGATGCTGACCCAAAGTTGGATCAGAACCGAGAACAACGCGCAGGTAATCACCAGCGCCCCGACGATCGCCACCACCATGAAGGGATGGAAAGATGGGTCATCATAGCTGAAAGAACGGCGCGGCATCCCCATCAGCCCGACGAAGTAAAGCGGCATGAAGGTCAACAAAAATCCTATGGTCCAGAGGGCAACCGTGACGCGGCCCCAGAACTCGTTCAGGCGAAAGCCGAAAGCCTTGGGGAACCAGTAGTTATAGGCGGCCAAAAGTCCAAACAGCACACCCGGCAACAGTACGTTGTGGAAGTGGGCCACCAGGAACAGCGTATTGTGTACCTGATAATCCACGGTCGGATTGGCCAGGATCACCCCGCTCAGGCCACCAATCACGAACAACATCAAAAATGCCAAACCATACAGCATCGGCACCGAGAACCGGATGCGCCCCCGCCACAAAGTCGCCATCCAGTCATAGACTTTTACACCGGTGGGAATGGCGATCAGCATGGTTGCGATACCAAAAACGGCGTTGATCAGGGCGCTCTGCCCCATGGTGAAGAAGTGGTGCAGCCAGACGGTAAACGACAGAACCGCGATCGACATCGTGGCGATGACGAGCGAGTTGTAGCCGTAGAGCCTCTTGGCCGAAAAAGTCGCAAAAACTTCGGAGTAGATGCCGTAGGCAGGCAGAACCAGCAGGTAAACCTCGGGGTGGCCGAACAGCCAGAACAGATTGGCATAGTTCATCATGTTGCCGCCGAGGTCATTGGTGAAAAAGTGGAAGTCCAAATAGCGGTCCGCGGCCAGCAAAAGCGCCGCGACGCCCAATGGCGGCATGGCAAAGACGATCAGGATCGAACTGCATATGATGGTCCAGCAATACATCGGCAACCGCATGAAGGTCATGCCCGGCGCGCGCATCTTGTAGATCGTCACGGCAAAATTGATACCGGTAAGCGTCGTGCCGATACCCGATACAACGATCGCCCAGATCCAGTAGTCCGGCCCAACGCCCGGATTGAAGGCGGCCCCGGTATACGGTGGGTAGGCCGTCCAACCACCGGTCGAGAACCGCCCCACGACCAGCGAAACCATAAGCATCATACCGGAAGACACCGTCAGGCCCAGACTGATCTGGTTCAAGCGAGGGAACGCCACATCCCGCGCCCCGATCATCAGCGGGACGACATAGTTCGCGATACCAAAGACAAAAGGCACCGCGACAAAGAAAATCATGATCGTGCCATGGGTGCTGAACAGCTCGGCGAAATGTTCGGCTTCCAGGAACCCGTCGCCCGGGCCCGCGGCTTGCTGCGCGCGCATGACAACGCCTTCCAACACGCCGCGCGCCAGCATGACGATGGCAAAGACGACATACATGATCCCTATCTTCTTGTGATCAACACTGGTCAGCCAATCGCGCCAGAGGGGCGTCCACAACCGAAACCAGCTGAGCAGGCTGACCACGACGACAACGCCAACCAAGACGATTGCGGCCGCGGCGTTGGCAACGATCTCATTCGCGTTCGGGTTCTGGATCAACCCTGTGATCGGAAGCGCATCCCAGTCGAGGCGGCCGAGGAATCCTGAATAGGACGGCGTCATTGCTGCACCACCTGCCCGAAGGATGCCGTTCCCGGCTGTTGATCAACCGGCAGCGCTTTGCCGCTGTGATAGCGGTGCAGGATCGTTTGAAACAAATCTTGTTCCATCGTGAAGTACAGCGCGTCCTTTGGCATTTTGTCGGTGCCCAGCGCCGCCTGCACCTCATCCCTGTCTGTCCGCATCGCGAGCATCTGATACGTTTCCGGGTCCAGTCGGATACCATTTTCGCGCACTTTCTGGGCCCAGCTTTCAAATTCATCACTGTTCATGGCAACGGTACGAAATTTCTGTTTGGTAAAACCCCGCCCGTTGTACTGCGTGTTCTCGCCTTGCATGACCTCGGGGACGTCCGCGACCAGATGCAGTTGGGTGGTCATTCCCGGCATCGCGTAAATCTGGCCCGCCAGCGCAGGGATCATGAAGGATTGCATGACGGTATCGGTGGTCAGCGTCATAGCCACTTGCTTTTTGGTGGGAATGCCGAACTCGCCCACACTGGCAATACCAAGATCGGGATAGATGAACAGCCACTTCCAATCCAGCCCGACAACCTGCACGCGCAAGGCCGGATCTTCACCAAACGCCGACGCGTATGGATCAAGCCGATGGGTGGCCTTCCAAAGGTAGAACGACAGGAGCGCCACAATCACAACGGGCACACCCCACATGAGGAATTCCAGTTTCGCGGAAAAATCCCAATCCGGTCGGTAAGCTGCGTGACTGTTCCTTCTGCGACGATAACGAAACGCGATCAACGGTACCAGTATCAGCACAGGGATAACAGCCACCATGATCAAAGCGGTCGCCCGCAGCAGATGCGTTTTCTGGATGGCGGCAATGGGTCCTTGCGGATCCATGAAACTGTCGCTGGCGGAAACCATGTGCGGCATCGACACAAACAGGATCACCGCCATCGCAAGCAAAGGGATTGGATTGGGCGTTTTTACATGTGCCATGACTGACTGCCCCTTCCTCAAACAAAATATCATTCGACTATCGACAAGTGCGTGAATTTTCTCAAGAGTTTTTCAAACCACCAATTGCCCAAGTCTATCCCGATTCAACTTCGGGTAAATGGGCCCAAGCCACTGCGGCATCTTCCCGTTGACTTGCAATCCCAACCGGGACAGACAAAATGACGATGCGTATTCTGGTATTCTCTTTCGGGTTCATCCTGCTCTTTCAGCCCTTGTTGGCACAGGATCGTGCGGCGATCGAACGCCAGTTTCAGTCGTGGTTGCAAGAAACCATTTGGCCTCGGGCAAAGGCCAAAGGTGTGACACGCGAGACGATGCAAGCAGCCCTTTCCGGCGTGACCCTTGACTGGAAATTGCCTGATCTGGTGCCTCCGGGAAGCGCGCGCAAAACGCCCAAGGTCCAGAAGCAGGCCGAGTTTGGCTCACCCGGTCGCTATTTCAATCCGGGGTCGGTACAAGGCGCAACATCGGCAGGACGGAAAATGGCACGGCGCCATGCCGCAACTCTGGCGGCGGTCGAAGCTGAAACCGGCGTTCCTGCCCGCATTATTCTGGCGATCTGGGGAAGAGAGAGCGGATACGGACAGGTTCCGATCCGACATGATGCTTTCCGGGTACTGTCGACTAAGGCTTTCATGAGCACTCGGGCAGACTATTTCACAGCCGAGCTTGTTGCCGCGCTGCAAATCGCAGAAGCAGGACACCAGCCCGCCCGGCAAATGAAAAGCAGTTGGGCTGGCGCTTTGGGTCAGCCTCAGTTCATGCCGTCCAACTATTTGTCCTATGCTGTCGACGGCAACGGCGACGGGGCGGCTGATATTTGGGGGTCACCCGAAGATACGATTGCGTCAATCGGAAACTACCTCATGAAACACGGCTGGGTTCCTGCACGGGATTGGGGATTCGAAGTTGTCGTACCCCAAAATGTCTCTTGCGCTTTGGAAGGCCCCGATCAGGGGCGACCTATTCAGGACTGGGTTGAGATGGGGATACGTCGCGTCTCGGGCAAACCCTTTTTAGCCCATGAGCTGCGTGGTGACGGGTACTTGATGATGCCCGCAGGACGACATGGTCCGGCATTTCTGGTCACGCCAAACTTCTACGTTCTGAAGGAATACAACAAAAGCGACCTGTATGCCTTGTTTGTCGGCCATGTTGGCGACCGTATTCAATACGGTATCGGAGATTTCAATGGCGCTTGGGGAAAGGTCGGCGGGCTGTACAGATCTGATATCGCCAAGATGCAGCAGGCGTTGGAACAGAAAGGGCATGATGTCGGAGGGGTCGATGGACTGCCGGGGTTCAAAACGCGTCGTTCGATAGGTCGATGGCAAGAGACCCTGGGCATCGAACAGACCTGCTTTCCGGATGCGCTGATGAAAACAAGCCTGGCCCCGTGAGGCAAACCAAGTTGTTCAGCCGACTCTGACACCCGGCCGGCTCATCGATCCAATGTGCAACAATCAGGCGCTTCCAGAACCTATCAACGGAACCTAGTAACAATTGTTGCCCATTCGAAAACAAACTCTAAAAGGGAAAATCAAAAACTCGGATGCGTTGAACAAGGCGGTCAGCCGCCCTTGTGGAAGTAAGAAACTCTGTCCGTCTGCACCCTTTGACGCGGTATGTCCTTCAGACCCCGTGCTTCCGAAAATGAGGGTTGTGGGCTGCTTTGGGCGGGTCGCGGTTTCCGGTTGGGAAAACCACGCAAAAATAACACGATACGCGGTGCGGCAACACAGTCGGGTCGGTTCGGGGGACCTCGTGATCTGCAAGATACGCCGCGAAGAACAAGCCTATGAATTTTTCGTGATGGACCAATGCGATATATCCCGCTCTTCACCGTGCAGTCAGCCAATGATCCAAGCACATGGTGCGCAAATTAAGTATGGATACCGCATCAGAGCGGACTTTTGACTCCTCCCTGGCAAGGTGGCAGGATTTGACTGATAGCAACCTGATCCATCAGGCATCATTGATTGACAGGGCATTGCGGCCTATGAGGACATTCCGGACATTTCCTGCTCTGCTGGCAAAACTTGATAATTGAGAGGCACCATGACACGCAAAGTTACCAAAGCGGTTTTTCCTGTAGCGGGCATGGGAACGCGTTTTTTGCCAGCGACAAAATCCGTTCCAAAAGAAATCATGACGCTGGTGGATCGTCCATTGGTGCAATACGCAATTGACGAAGCCCGTGCAGCCGGGATCAAGGAATTCATTTTTGTAACGTCACGCGGGAAATCCGCGCTGGAAGACTATTTCGACCACAACCTGGTGCTGGAGCAGGAGCTGAAAGCCAAAGGCAAAAACAAACTTCTGGACGTGCTGAACAAAACGAATATGGAAAGCGGCGCGATCGCTTATATCCGCCAGCACAAAGCACTGGGGCTTGGACACGCGGTCTGGTGCGCCCGGCGGCTGATCGGCGATGAACCATTTGCCGTCATGCTGCCTGACGACGTCATCGCCGCCGACAAACCCTGTCTGCAACAGATGATCGAGGCCTACGAAGACACCGGTGGCAACATGGTCGCGGCGATGGAAGTTCCGAAGGAAAAGACCAGCTCTTACGGCGTGCTCGATGTTGGCGACAATATCGGGTCCGTCGTCCCCACCCGAGGCATGGTTGAAAAGCCTGACCCATCAGAAGCGCCATCCAATTTGGCAGTCATCGGCCGGTACGTGCTTCGGCCGTCCGTTTTGAACAACCTCAACGCAAAAAAAACCGGAAGCGGCGGCGAAATCCAGCTGACCGACGCCATCGCCCAGGACATTGCCGCCGGAGTGCCGGCCTTCGGTTACAAATTCGACGGTCAGCGTTTTGATTGCGGTTCAAAATCAGGCTTTCTGCAAGCCACCGTTGCCTTTGCTCTTGCCCGCGAAGACCTGCGCGATGATCTGAGCCAATATCTGAATGACATTGTCGCCACGGGGAAAGCCGCTCAGTAGCCACAGATTGTTTTACTTGTCTAAAAACATGGCAATACCGTCAGTCACCCGCAATTCGAAGGCACGTGCATGACCAATACAGTCTACCCCGTCATTCTTTGCGGTGGATCGGGAACACGTTTGTGGCCCCTGTCACGCAAAAGCTATCCCAAGCAATTCGTTCCTCTGGTCGGCGAAACAAGCCTGTTGCAGAATTGCGCGGAACGGATGCTCGGGCCATCTCAAGAGCCATATGCAAAGCCCCTGATTCTGACCAACGAGGCATTTCGCTTTATTGTCCCCGAACAATTGATGGCCGTCGGAATTGACCCCGGCCCAGTTCTGATCGAGCCCGAAGGTCGAAACACCGCCCCCGCCGTTCTTGCCGCAGCCTTGTATCTGGCGGCACGAGATCCGGATGGCATCATGCTGGTGGCGCCGTCTGATCACGTGGTTCCGGACATGGACGCCTTTCATCAAGCCGTCGCCGAAGGCGTACGGGCAATAAATGAACGACGCGATCTGGTTACCTTTGGCATCACTCCGACACACCCGGAAACCGGTTACGGCTATCTCAAACTCCGCCATCCTCCGGAATCGACCCATGAGGTTGTCCCATTGGATCGTTTTGTGGAAAAACCTGACCGGAAAACGGCCGAGGCGATGCTGTCGGATGGCAGCTATCTTTGGAACTCGGGCATCTTCCTGTTTGCCGTTCGCGATATCCTGGCAGCTTTTGAACAGCATGCGAGCGAACTTATCCCGCCGGTTCAAAAGGCCGTTGCCGAGGCAAAAACGGACTTGGGCTTTCTTCGACTGGACCCGGCGGCATGGGCGGGCGTGGAAGATATTTCAATAGACTACGCCGTGATGGAAAAGGCCCTAAACCTGAGCGTGGTGCCTTATTCCGCTGGCTGGTCCGATGTCGGAAGCTGGACCGCGGTTCAAGAGCTGTCGAACCCCGATGAAGACGGTGTGGCGACCAACGGTGAAGTAACGGCAATCGACTGCCGCAATGCACTGATACGGTCCGAGTCGCCGGCGCAGGAAGTCGTGGCAATGGGTCTTGAAAACGTAATCGCCATTGCGATGCCCGATGCGGTTCTGGTCGCGAGCATGGACAAGGCCCAGGACGTGAAACAGGCCGTTGCAGCGCTGAAGGCCAAAGGGGTGAAACAGGCAGAATCCCTGCCGGTGGATCATCGTCCGTGGGGCTGGTTCGAAAGCCTGGTGATCGGAGACAGGTTTCAGGTCAAGCGCATCCATGTTCATCCCGGCGCGTCGCTCAGCCTGCAATCCCACCATCATCGTTCCGAGCATTGGATCGTGGTTGAAGGCACGGCCAAGGTCACCATCGGTGATCAGGAGCGTTTGGTAACCGAAAACCAATCCGTCTATATCCCGCTGGGAGCGACACACCGAATGGAAAACCCCGGGAAAGTTCCCATGGTTTTGATCGAAGTTCAGACTGGCACCTATCTGGGTGAAGACGACATCATCCGATACGACGACATCTACGCCCGAGATTGATTCTCGGGCATTGCTCTGCACGGGAACACCCATCGGCGGGTTCCCCGCAGACATCAGAATCTTACCAAAATCTTCCCTGGGCGGTCGGCCCGGTCAGACAGGATTGACGCGCTTTGCGGCAGGGTAGCGCGCAACCGAAGCTTCGGACCGACGCCACAGGAGGACCCCCGTGTCACAAACATCCCCCCGATTGAACCTGCCTTTGCTGCAACCGGCACAGGCGCAAAAACACGTTACCCACAACGAAGCCCTGAGACGGCTCGATCTGGTCGTGCAACTCTCGGTACGGTCAACGGATTCCGGGACACCTCCTGTTGTTCCCGCGCAAGGCGAAGTTCATGCTCTTGGAGCCAACCCGACCGGGGACTGGGCAGGACATGCCGGTGAACTTGCCGCCTGGCTGGACAACGCCTGGCATTTCGTTACCCCCGACATTGGCTGGCGCGCCTGGGATGAAGCGGCCGGAGATCTGAAATTCTGGACAGGAACAGCCTGGGCCCCCCTGCCTGTCAGCACGCAGAACCTGGACGGAGTCGGGGTTGCGACCAATTCAGACAGTACGAACCGTCTGTCCGTTCGCAGCCCGGCGACCTTGCTGAGCCACGAAGGCGGCGGGCATCAGCTGAAGATCAACAAAGCCAGCGCCGGTGATACCGCGTCGCTGTTGTTCCAATCGAACTGGACGGGTCACGCCGAAATGGGACTGTCTGGCACTACCGGATTTTCCATCAAAGTATCTCCTGACGGCGGCAATTGGACTGAAGCGATGACCTTTGATCCCGTAGCCGGAACCGTGTCGGGGGCAGCTGTTCAGGCGGACGCCAGCGACACGACTTCGGGCCGACTGATGCGCGCCGACTACGGATACGGCCCTGGAAACCTTCTTGGAACAGTGGCGGAAAACGCAGGTGTTCCGACCGGCGCTGTCATTGAGCGCGGCAGCAATGCCAACGGAGATTATGTGCGGTTTGCCGACGGCACTCAGATCTGTACGGCCACTCTTGCGCCCGTGGCCTGCACGACTGCTGAGGGTGCTCTTTTCAAAAACGGCCCAATAACCTGGGATTTTCCGGCTGACTTTTCGACGCCCCCGAACCTGAACGGCACTGGAGGCGTTGCAACCCGGTTTACCGGGTTTGATACACCTTCGTCGTCGCAATCGACATTCATCGTCTTCTCGGCGATCTCGGATTCGGCAGCCCTGGCGCCATCCGTCACAGCCATTGGCCGCTGGTTCTGACAGGCAGGGCCGCCTGGATACCGGATCAGGCGGCCATTCCGACCGCAGATCGCTTGCAACCCGTTCCGCGTTTACCCGCGCCACCAGATTTGCAGCCCTTCATCACACCGGCAAAAGCAGGATGGTTGGTGGAGCGCCCGCTCACGGAACGCAGCAAACAACTTGTAAGAAAAAGTTTGCACCGACCAAACATGCACGCCTCCCCGACTGACGTCTCGTACCAAGTCAAAGCCGAAGACAATAGTCGTTTACAATCAATCAGAATCGGTAGGTCGCCCCGATCACCGGCCCGGACTGATGGAACTCGAAATCATTGCCGCCAATCTCATGGTCGAAGGCGATATAGCGATATCCGCCACGGATCACCCATCTGTCATTGATAGCATAATCTGCCGTCAACAGAACCTGCCACGTTTCGCTGTCACTGCGGAAGCCGCCATAATCAACGAACCCGGTTCCCGTCCATTTGTCGGAAAAAACGTAACGTATTCTTGCGCCAATGACCGAGTCTACCCAATCGTCGTCCACAACGGTCGTGCGCCCAGGTGCCGAACCGGACGTTAGTGTGAAATTGGTTTCGGTGCTGAACCATCTGAAACCACCGGCAATGTCCAGTTGAACGGAAGGATCTTCATAGACCCGATAGGCCACGTACCCACTTAGGAACTGGGTGGTGAATGATGTATCGAGAGTGGATCCAGACGGACCGGCACCACTGTTGCTGAAGGATAAATTTGTATAATTATAGTCAGCCAGCAGGCTCCAACGCCCATTGGACGCCGCAAACGCGCCCATAAAGGCGAAATCCAGGTTGCTCAGAGCGTCAGAAAAACTCAACGTGCCGTCCAATGTTCCTGACGGGGTCTCGATAGACGTTTCCGTTTCAGGCATGAAAAGGTAAATCGTCGCTTCATGGGACCAATCGCTTTGCTGCGCGGAAGCGGTTGTGCCAAACGCCGCAACCAAGGCCAAACCCGCGCCTTTTAATGCCAGTTCTGTTTTCATCTCGTCCCTCCAATATTTCAGATGTAATTCAGCATTTTGGTGATCCAGAACAGGATTTCCGCCAACACACCGATTGCGCCCGCCTTGTCCGTAACCACCAGCGCAGTGCCGGAAGTCCCGAATGGAAAATCTTCGATATTGATCTGGTCCGGAACTTCGATTAGCACCGGATAGCTGGACACGCCAGCCAGATCGCGCAGTGAAGGAAGGCCCGTGCGCGAGTCAACAACGCCCTCTGCCGTTCCTACGGGCAACGATATGACGGTCCCAGGTATTTCACCGCCCGGCTGGATTCGCAGCGCAAGGCGGATCTGGTCGCCGACGGAAACGTTCATGCGACTTGATTGGGGCAAACTTGCGATCAGATGGCGGTCATCGGGGACAACAAAAGAGATCGCCCCCTGTGCGATAGATACACGATTTCCGGGACGCAGAGAAACGGCGGTGACAAAGCCGTCTTCCGGCGCGCGCACGACTGTTTGTTCCAGCTTCCAAAGCGCCTGCGCCAAAGCCTGCTCAGCCTCGACCACGCCGGCATCAATGCCGTCGATCTTGGCGGCAATCCGCCGCTCCAGACCGGCTTTGCGCGCCTCGGCCGCGCGCAGGCTTGCGGATAATTGATCGATGGCAGACACGGCTTCCTGCAACTGGAAGGTCGTCGATGCCCCCCGCTTCTCAAGATCGACAATGTCGTCACGGCGCTGGACGCCAAAGGTCAATTGCGCGGTGAGGGATTCAATGTCGGCTTCCGCCGCTGCCAGATCGGACTGTAACTGATCTGCCGCAGAACGCGCAGTTTCAAGACTGGCTGTCAGCCGGGCGACTTCGATCCGAAAGGGTGTATCGTCAATCCGGAACAGCGGATCCCCTTTCGCAACCCGCTCATTGGGGCGAACCGAAACGTCAACAACAGTACCTGACACATTGGGGGCAATGTTGGTGGCAACGCCTTGCACCGAAACAGGCCCTGTCGGTGTGGTGTGGTTGAGGGCACCGATTACAACCAGAGCAATGATTGCGGCACCCCCATAGACGACAGATTTCCAGAACCGGTTCCATGGAAGCAGCCCCAGCTTGGAAAACACCACCCAGATCACTCCGAAATAGAGACCTAAGACAATAAGCATATGTTTACTCCATTGCGCAGAGCTGCTGATACCAGCGGGGCGCAAGATTGGTTTCGGATGCGGCCAAGAAGTACGCCAACGCTTGCCCTATTTGCGTGTCGATTTCGCGGCCGCGCATTTCTGTTGACGCGCGCGGCCTTGTTTCATTGTTGCGCCGAAGATCGTTTGACCATGAAAGCCTCGACTGCCTGTTGCGTTTCCGGCCGCAGGTTTTCAATTCCTTCATACGGCATTCCTGTGGCCGGGCCTGTATCGGGGAACAGCTCTTTTCTCGCCATGTGGCGTCCCAGTATGCGGACGAACTCCTGCCCGCCCCAAGCACCAACTTCGGTCGAAACCGGGTACTTTTCGTGCGTGTCGCGCATCACATCAAAGAAATCTGCAATGATCGCGTTTTGACCCGGCCCGGGCAGGTTGAGCTTCAGCTTGTCCTTGACGACCGCCTTTGGGGTATTCACCGAATAGATGATCACGTGATCACGCCGACCTTTGCTTTCATCTTGAAACAGGATCGAGGCAGATTGATCCACGCCATCAATCAACCGGTCTCGGGGAATATGCTGAACCGCGCCGCCGAAACGAGCCAGCGTCGTATAAAGATCAGACACATGAATAATGTTGTTGATCATGCTGTCTGGTTCAATCAGAGCCGGCCACCTTATGAAAGCGTCCACGCGAACGCCGCCCTCGGTCGTATCGCCTTTGCCTCCGCGATAGACCATTGGCGTAAAACCAGATGCCGGTGAATACTTGGTGAAGTGGCCGTTATCGCCCATCAACACGACAATCGTATTATCTGCCACGCCAAGCTCGTCCATGCGCGTGAAGATTTCGCCCAAATACGTATCCAGCTCTTGCAGTTTGTCGGCGTACAGACCTCCATTGACGCTTTCCGGTCCGTCACGCCCGGCCCGCGTATTGTCCAGCGGGATCATCGGCCAATACTGTAGGAAGAAAGGCTCAGTACCGCCGGCCAAGCGTTCCAGTTCACTCAGGGTTTTGTCCTGAAAAGCTTGGTTCATCTCATCATATTTGGCTGCGTTCCAACGCTCCCCCGGCTCCATTCGAATCTCACGAACAGGTCCGCCGGCATTTCCTTCGATCACCGTGGCCATGGCCGATGCATCGGGGCGGAACCAGTCGTCGATCGTGTAATCGTCGACAAAATCTGCGATACCAACCGAAACCTGCTCGCGGATTGCATCGTCATTGAAAATCGTCAACTGGCCCTGTTGATGAACGGCGTGCTGCGCATAGTCGAACCCCTGGTTCATTGCCCAGCTCTCGGCAATGTCACCCATGTGCCACTTCCCGACATGCGAGGTTGCATATCCTTCGGCCTTCAATACCTCGGCAAGCGTCACTTCTTCTCCGGGCAAACCGAAACCAGCGATGTCGACGGTCGTATCACCCATTCCGATCCGAACCGGCAGACGACCGGTCGTCTGGGCCACACGTGTCGGGGTGCAGGAAGGCTCGGTGTACATGCGCACCATGCGCATCGCTTCGTCAGAAAAATCGTTGATGTTTGGGGTACTGATGCCGCGTACCGCGTTCAATTCTGGGATACCCATATCCCCAAAACCGATGTCATCGACCAGAATACTGATGATGTTCGGGGGGTTGCCACCGTTCTCGTCTCGAAATGCCGCGAGAGCCTGATCAACGGCTGTATCGTCCTGTTCCCAGGCATCCTTGTTCTGGGCCTGAAGGATATAAAACTCGGAATCATGCGCAATGGGTGCATCCTGCGCGTAGGCAGGTGCGCTGATCGCCAGAGAACCCAGCAAAAACAACTTGAGATCCATTTCTTTAGGTTTCCTTTTTCCTTGGGTTTTCTTCTCGCTCCAGACCCTGTGCGATAAGATCGTGGGCGACACTGGAAAGTGTCTGACCGGTTAAATCCGCAAGACGCGTAAGCCTGTGACGCTGTGAGGGTGTAAGAAGGGTCACGATCCGTTCCGACCGCACTTCTGCTTTCGGAAGCGGAGGGCGACCACGTTTGGGCGCGGCAAGCGGATCGGGCAATTTCATTTGAACATATTCCTATGTTTCGACTAAGCTTTTCATGCAAACTACAGGGGAGATATTTTGCACCGCATCAAAAAATCGACAAAACTAGACTTGGCCCCGCCCGAAGCGCCCCGGTTTTTTGCGGCCACTTTCCGTGATCCGAACCAGATCGCCGCAATATCCAAATGGGATATGGATTTCCGTCAGATCGAAGACGGCGAAATGCAGGCTGATTTCAAGGTTAGATCCGGCCCGCTTATTTCCGTTATGAAGTTTGGTTTCTCGCGGCGTGTGCACCAGATCGGCGCGTCTCCGAAGGGGCACATCACATTTGGCATCCCTACCCATTCAAGACTGACGGACTGGAACGGTACCAGCATCGAAACGCCACCGTTTCTGTCCTTCGGCAGCGGCGATGAGTTCGACTGTATCAGCGACAGCGGGTTCGGCGGATATACGATGACCGTTGAAACTGAGAATGCGATGAAAATAGGCGAGAAGCTGGGGATCGCAGTTTCTGATACGGAATTCCGGGCATTTTTGTTACCTGCAACGCCACCTGATCGCTCGGCTGCGCTTTTGAACGACATTCAGACTTTGTTGGCGAACCCAAATTCGTCAGAACAGGGCGAAACCCATTTGATCGAAGAGATACTGCGGATCGCTTTGGGGGGCGGGGCGGATCGCAGGGAACCGCGGATAAACCGAAAAGCTCTGGCACTTGCTGCGGCCATTGATCGGATGACGGCGACCCCGGACGAAAACGTCCCCATCAGCGAGATCTGCGGGGATATCAGTGTGTCATTGCGCACATTGGAACGCGCGTTCAACGAAAAATTCGGTATCGGCCCAAAGGCCTATTACACAAGGTTCCGCCTTAACAGGGTTCGCAGCCTGCTTGCAGAACAAGGCAAAGATCTGTCAATTTCTGACGCCGCAAACCGATATGGCTTTTGGCATATCGGGCAGTTCTCACAAGATTACAAAAAGTGTTTCGGCGAATTGCCATCGGCCACTGTCGATTGAAAACACTTGGCTTTGTGCTGTTTGTGACCATGGCCTTTCATGGAAGCAAAATCGAAACCGCGCAAAAGCTCAGCAGGTCAGGCTCGGGCCGCATTCCATTTCAGGCACATGCGCCGTCATGATCCACAAAATCTTGCTCAACTCTCGCGACTTCGCCACGGTTCAAAAACCGCTTATGCGTTCTATCAGCCAGTACATTGACACTGAGCCGATCCCATACGCGGTCAAGACCGTGGCATGTTTGCCAACCGGGAACGCGATCAGCCGCCAGGTCGCCATCAAAAGAGCCAAGGCAGCAATAAAACTCAGCTGCCCGGCTTCGACACCGAGGTTGAAGGCCAGCAATGCCGCGGGAATATCGTTAGGGGGCAACCCGATATCAGCCAATGCCCCTGCAAAACCTAGGCCGTGCAAAAGCCCGAACCCGAAGCATACGATCCAGGGTTTCTGTTTTGAAAGCCGGAACCGTCCTTCGCCACCTTTGACGATCTCAATCGCCAGAAAAACGATGGACAGTGCGATAACGGCCTCGACCGGTGGTCCGGGAACATTCAAAACGCCCATCGTTGCCAGCGCCAAGGTTATTGAATGCGCAAGTGTGAACGCTGTTACGGCTCCGACAAGTTTCCATGGATCGCGGACCAGAACAAACAGCGCAAAGACAAACAGAAGGTGATCCCAACCTTCCAGTATGTGTTCAAATCCCAACTGGGAATATGCGGCAAACACTGACCATGTCGACTGTTCAGAAGGTATGATTTGAACATTGATATCCGGTGTAAAACGAAACGTAGTAGGTTGCGCATCCTGGGGATGCACACGCGCCAGCACGTCGTTTCTCTGAGTCTCAAGGCCCTCAATGGCAATGGGTTGGCCCGCGATACCCGCCTGGCATTCGACGACCCAGGACGAAACCCACCCTCGACCGTCGGATATGGGATCCGGGCCACGCGCCGGAGTGCAGCCATCTGGCAAAACTGCGTCAATCGCCATCGGTTGGCCATTCACGTCGGGCTTTCGCCAATGAACGGTCCAGGTGTCAGAGGCAATCTGACGAATTTCCAGAAATCCCGGATCAAGCGCGTGCGCAGCAGCGAAATTTGCAGGCCACACAAACAGCAGCGCAAACAGGAAGCAGATCAAAGCTCTCATTTAGCCGGGCCTGAAAGATCGGGGGCCACAATCTCGTATTTTTCGGCCAGAGACTGATATTGCGCTTGCGCCAGATCTTCACTCATCGCGCGGCGCCAGTCCCGCAGCACCGTATTGTGAATTTCAGCAAGTGGCGGTGTTCGGCTGGGCTCGACCGCAACGACCTCGACAAGGTGGATACCGTAACCTGACCGGATCGGACCCGTCCACTGACCTGTTTCGACCTCTGTTATGCTTTGCGAAAACCCTCCTCCAAAGACCGACTCGACAACCCGCGTCGCGGACAAAGGCATTGATGCCGGCAGCAAGGTCGAACCGCCCAGATCGGAGATGTCTTGCTTGGCGCGCAGGGTGGCCAGGGCTTTCTCGATTTCGGCCTCTCCGGGCTCCTCTCCAAGAAAGGCCTGATTAAAAGCCACCATGACAGGCGTTGCATAGCGTTCCGCGTTTTCCTGAAGAAAAACCTCCAGATCTTCGTCATTCGGAACGATGGAAGTGGCAATGGCTTCGGTCAGATAATCCATTTTTTGGCTCAGCCGGGTCCTTATCAAGGGATCTCCGCGATCCAGACCAAGTTGTCTTGCCTCCCGGACCAGAACCTCTTCACGAATGGATGCGTCGACCAAAGCCTTCAGTTCCGCATCGCTTGGAGGGCGTTTCCACTGCGCTTCGAAACGAGCGGACAAAAGCGCAACGTCATCCTGGTCGAGTGTTATTTTCTCAATATCTTCAACGTTCTCGCTTTCCGGCGCTACAATATGGAACCAAACAAAAATTGCCGCTCCAATCAAAAAAAAATGGAGCAGAGGTTCTTTCAGTACTCGCATCAAGCCTCCTGCGTGAAACGTGGCCAGATTGTTTGTTCAGATGTTGGCGTCATCGGGTCGGGTTTTGCATGATGATGCCCTCCGCGTGTTACAGTAACGCGGAGGACGCACCGAGGTAAGGTCATTAACTCGGCTTGTGTTCCAATCGCAGAACGGATCACTCTGCCGGGGTGTACCAGATCGGGGACGAATAGGCGCGTTCCTGATGCGTAAGCACTGCATCCTCGGGCAATTCGATACCATATCTCAACTTGTCATACAGGATCCAACGCGGCGTTGGAATTTCGATGGCGCGGACGTAGTAAAATGCGCGCGCATTCGGATCGAAATCCGGGTCTGACCATACGGTGACAAGTTCGGCCGTTCCGATTGTGTTGGTCCAGCTGGCAGTATCCACGTCCACAGTGTTTCCAACCGCAGGGACTTTGCCGTTTTGATCGACCTCGCGGTTATCCGACCATGCGACGTCGTAGACCTTTTCCTGCAAGGCACCTTCAGAATCGAGCCATCCCTTTATCACTTGAACACGGTCAAGATTGGCACCAACCGGGTCGCGCAGAGCGGCGATCAGGAAGCTTGGCGCAGCCTCACCCTCGCGCGGGCGCAGGTCCGAACCCATTGGCACCCCTTTGGTATAGCCAACATTGGCCAGAAAACGGGTTTCAACATCAGCTTCACTGAAATCCCATCCGCCAAAGAACCGCAGGCCGATCCTTGGCCCGGTCGTTGCATAGGTTTCGCGGCGCTTGAACGCGTCAAAGATCGCCGCGCGTGTATTCTCAGTAGCCCAGACAGCCGTGTATCCGGAGGCGACAAGCAGGTCGCCGGGAATTTCACCAAGGTCATTGGCTATGAACGGATGCTTGATACGCGAGGCTGAGGGCTCGACGCTGACGGATTTTCCAAAGAAGTTGTCTTCTTCGGCCGTGGCCAAAGAGGTATGGCTGTCCGTCGCACCCCCCATGCCGAATTTATAGGGGTTCACGCCAAACTTTTCTTCCAGCATCAATCCGCGTTTCAATGCCTCTCGGGCGTATTCTCCGGCCAGCATGTCATCGGTTTTCAACTCGGTTATGTCCAGATTGCCGACGTCCCAGTTCTCGTAATCGGCAAATTCATCATCCGGGCTCAGGAAAGGATGCGCTTCACCGTCACCCTTGATCTGGGTGACTTCGTAATGGGGCTCCCATTTTGCGCGGGCCGCGACATATTCCTCGTCAACCTTGCCGCCGTGATAGGTGTCTTCGGTCGGGAACATCCACCCATTCGACAGGTTCCCGTTATGGGCAAAGGCAACTGCACGCCCCCCCGTTTTTTCCTGATACTCTTCAAGCCAGGCATAAAGCGCCTTTGGATCCGTATCACCGTAGGGCGGTTGCGTGACCGGCGGCACCATTTGAAGCGCCCTGATTGGGCCATCGCGCAGCATGACATTACGGTGCAAGTTGAACCCTTTCGGTACCGAGGTCCATTCAAAGCCGATGAAAGCGGTAAAGGTGCCGGGGTCATTGTGCCGCTCTGCCGCCAGAACGATGCTTTCCCAGGTAAAGGCAAATGCATCGGCACCGGGGCTGTACGATTCCAACAGGATTTCCGGCAGTGTCATTTGCGAAAAATTGGTGATGATGTCGAAAGCCGCTTTACCGGCTTCTTCCCCGCCGGCCTTGTACCCCTTGTACCACTCCAGTCCTTTGGGATCAGAAAGAACGCCCGGCTTGCCAGCCTGCAAATCCGGCGCGAACCCCATCAGATCCGTGTGATCCGTGAGAACCATCCAATCCAATGGTCGTGACAGTCTTACAGGCTGACCCGTTGAAGAAATGACCTGCTCACCCTTGGCGAAACGCCACGCCTCATCCGGCAGCAAGGTGTTCCCGAAAGCACCCGCATCCAGCGAAAGCCCGGTGTGAAGGTGAGTGTCCCCCCATAATGGACGTTCAGGAAATGTGCGTTGGGCGTAAGGGGAATAGGGCTGATCAGAAAACAATCCCTCGGCAGCATCTTCGCTGGGTACGGCGTCGGCACCAACAACAGCGGGGACCAATATGAGTGAGATTATGCAAGCAGACTTCCGAAACAAAGTGACCTCCCAGTTCAGGAATACTTAGCTATGAGGGCGAATTTCATCGCGCCATTATTATATTCCCATTTTCTTATATCACATTCTATCGGCCAAAGGGTATTTTAATCTCAGAGCTGCAAACCCGCGCAATCAGGGAATTCGGCGAAAGCCCTTAGGGTGATCGCTAATCGTGTTCACCTGACAAGACCCGTCGGATCATCTTATCTGATAGTAAAATGAAAGCTTCCGGCTGACGCCCCCCGGCGGGCGCGGGAAAGGTGCGGCGGTTCGAACCTGTTCTTTGGCTGCGCGCTCTATTTCCGGCGAGCCAGAGCTTTCGACGACATCAACCCAGGCCAATGAACCATCCGGGTCAATCTGGAAAAACACCCGCGCATAACCTCGACCGGCAACGTAAACGATTGGCGCCCTGTTCAGATGAACAAGAACCTGACCTGCATAGTTCGTGGTGTCTGAATTTCCCGGCCCCCGCCCGCCTGAACGTGTGCCGCCCCGGTTTTGTCGGAAGGCGTCGACACCCTCTCTTTGATACGTAGCCAGCGGTGATTCAATCGTCTGCTCCGGAAATCTCAGAGCGTCAAAGTTGCTTGACGGATCCAACGCACCCCGCAGGGTGGGTTGCGGGCGTCGGTCTGGAAGGCGAGGCCGCAATGACGTGGCTACGGCCTGTTCGGATCCGTCCACGCTGGCATCGGGTACGGTCAATTCGGCGTCTTCATCCAGAGGTTCTGACGCTTCTTCCGGTATCACAGGTTCAAGTGGGGACGTGTTTTCCGGAACAACCGGAGCCACCTCGACCGGTAACGCGGCGATCTGTTGTTGTTCCTTGGACACCGGTTCTTCGGCAGAAGAAGGCTCAACCGGAGCAACCGCCTCTTCCTTAGGCACCTCGGGTGTTTCGGCCAACGCTTCAGGCCTTGCCGACGCAGCGCCTTCCGCTTCAGCGGCTTCGCCTTCGTCCTCCAGGTTCTGGTCTATAGGGTCCACGACAATCTCATCCGGCGCCCTCGGCTGGATAATCGTTGAATTCCCGGTATCGGGCGTGAACGTCTCTTGCGGATTCGGCGAGGCCACGCGGGCATCACTTGTCGGAACTTCTGCCTCCTGCGGCTGGGTTGGCGGTTCCACCGGAGGGGTTGGCGGTTCATCCGGCGCGGGCGGTACGGGTTCGATCCTGGTATCGGCCAACTCTTCGAACGCGTTGCTGAGTTCGATTGTGTCGGTACCGGGTTCCCCGGAAGCCGGATCTGACAACTCTGGCACCGTGACAATCAAGCCGATCAGATGCACCAGTACGGAAATCGAAATTGCAATGATTGCAACAGAAATGGACCGCCTGATCATTCTAGGGCCTGTTCGGTCACCAGAAAAACGGTTGGCGCACCCAACCGGCGCAAACTGCTGGTGATCTCCATCAATCGAGAGGCCGACGCATTCCTGTCCGGAACGATCCGCACAGGCCCCGAGTCATGCGCGGCCATGAAAGCTTCCGCCTCGATCGGATTGCCGCGAAAGCTCAATGTCCCGTCCCGATGAAGAACAAGCGCATCCGGCGGCTCGCGGCCGTCAAGGTCCGCTGTATTCACCAGATCCAGATCGGGATCCAATGGCGGTGCAATCGTACCCGTAATCAGAAAAAAGATCAGGATCAGAAAGACGACGTTGATCAGCGGAATGGTGGAATCACGATTTCGACCGGGTCGGATGTAACGGATCATTGCCTCACTCCAACACCCTGACCGTCAAACCTTCGCGCCCACGCAATGGGACAAGCAGGTCCACAAGACGTTGCGCAGTTGTCTCCGGATCAAGGCTCACCAACACCTGACCGGCTTGGACCTGATCGAACAATTCCTCAAGCGACAGGGGTTGACCGTTCAGGACAACACGTGTGGAGCCAAGTTGCACGAAAAGGCGTTCGGGCGGCGTTGCGTCGGCATTCCCGCCTGTGGCGGCGCTGCTCAACTCGATCTCGCTGAACCGCGAAAACGTTGAGGACAGCATGAAAAACAGCAACAGCAGAAAGATCACGTCGATAAGGGGTGTCATCGACATGCGCCGCCGCACAAAAGGCGCAGTGTTACGCATGTTCTGGGGCGACCGGGGCCTGTGCCGCTGCCTCTGTACTTTGGATGGAATGACCGGGAACCAGAACCGTACGCAAAGCCTTGTCCGCAAAAACACGCTCGCGTGCGGTTCGGCTTTCAAGCCAGGACAAAACCATCGACGTTGGCATCGCAACGGCCAGACCAACGGCCGTGGTGATCAGGGCCACCCAGATCCCGCCGGCCAAAAGAGACGGATCAACCGATGATCCAGCGGTTTGCAAGCTTTGGAAAGCACTGATCATACCCAGAACCGTACCAAAAAGACCCAGCAAAGGCGCCAGCTGCGCCACGGTGTCCAGCAAACGAAAACCACGTTCCAGACCGGCAAGCGCCAAACCCGCTTCGGCATCCAGCCGGTCATCGGCCCCCGGAACACCAGATGCGTTCATCGCCGCGCCCACAATAGGGGCAAGATAGCTGCTGCTGTCCGCCAGCCTTGCGCGCGCGGCACTGTGATCTCCTGCGTCCCAGGCTGCCAGAGCTTCAGACAGCACCTTGTGCCGCCCGACACCGCAGGCTGCAAATTGCCAGAGTTTGTAGAGGGTGACGGCCAGCGTCAAAACCGACATGGCGATCAATATCGCCACCACCGGCCCGCCGAGGTCAAATATCTCACGTAGTGCGGCTACAGGACTCATCCCAACAACTCCATTTCCACCCTGCTGCTGAGCGTGAGGGTGCTGTCGCATATGTCACTTTCGGAACCATCCACGACGCAGGAGTTCGCGCCGTTGATCAAGGCTTGTCCAACTGTGTCACATGTTCTGTTGGGAAGGTCGAACTGGCGCACCCGGGGCCGGTCGGCGGGCAAGTCACGAAAGTCGAAAAGTGAAAGGTTCAAAACACCACCTTCGGTGTCGAAAATGACGGTTTCGAACACGGCACCGTCGATCGGCTGCCCGGTTTCATTCTTGACCAGAAACGTCAACCTGCACGCGTTGGCGACATTCTCGGCCGAGTTCAGCTCCACAAAGAGCCGTGCAGCAGAATCGGATTGTGCAGGCGCTGTGGACAGCAAACAGCCAGAAAACATGGCCGCGACCATAATGCGACGAAACAGCATGAACAGACTCCGTGTTGCAGCGCTGGAACAATCGGGCAGCGACCGTCAGCTTGCCCATCTGCGTTTCTACCCGAGGGACATGTCACATTAAAGAGCCGCGAAGGGTGGCAAAGTAAAAGGGTCGTCAGCGCGTGTTGATATACGTACGTTCACGGCAAGACATACGCTGCGCAATCAGAATTTCAACTGCACACAATGCTGCTCAGCGCATCTGGACACCCAGCAAGTTGATGTCGGATCTAATTTGAAAAGTCGCACTTTTTCCAAACAGGTGCTTAAGCCGCAACAAAAGGTTCGAAACTGCGCCCGATTAAGGCTGCACAGAAGCGCCCCCAAAGCGGATTTGGAACGTCGTTTTCACTTAATTCTTGCTAAAAGCGCGAAAAATAATGCATATTTGTCTACATTTTTAATGCATATGAATAATAACATGCTTTTCGAGAGGCAAGCGTCGAGCACAGCGCGGTTTCCGTGCTTTCAAGCCCATTGGGGGAAGGGGTTCGAGTTTGTCGTTGTTAAAGATTGTAATGGTTCTTTGCGTTGTCGTGGCCATACCGTCGCAGACCATCGCCAACATCGGAAAAATTATTAGCGTCAAACAAGGCGCCCAAGTCGTTCGCGCGGGAAAAGCACAACCCATTTATTCAGGAATGGAGGTTGCGTCCGGCGACGCGCTCAGCACTGATCAGACTGGCGTAATCCAGATCGTTTTTGTGGATGACACCAAGATTGCCATCGGCCCCAACGCACGCATGGTGCTGGATGTGTCCATGCTGCGAAGTAACCGCAAAGCCAAGAGCTTTGCCGTTCAGGCCTTGGGTGGCAGTTTTCGGTTTATTTCCGGAAAAAGCCGGAAGAAAGCATACTCGATCAGGACTCCGTCGGCGACAATGGCCGTGCGCGGCACCACCTTCGACATGTGGATCGTGTCGGAAAAGCAAAGCGCGATGCTTGTCCTGCAAGGTACGGTCCGCATGTGCGGCAGTCAGGGCGCGTGCAGGTCTTCGGGGCGTCAATGCAGCATGTTCGCAACAAGCGGAGACGGAGGAGTTGGACGGCCTGCCGATCAGGCGCAATACGAACAAGCGCTGAAAAGCGGGTTTCCATTCGTTCAGTCTCAGGAAGGGCTGCTGCCTCCTTTGCAGGTACGCGTTGAAGGGTGCTCAGGTGATGGAGCGCCCATACGGCGCATCGAGACAGACCGGTCGGAAGCCCGTAGAGACCCTCCTCAGCAACGTGAAGCGCAGAATACGGTCACTGGACCTTCGCCTTCCGCGAACAATGAACCGGCAAGAGAAGAACCGGACCCTGCGGAACCCGAACGCGAAGAACCAGAGCAGGAAGAGCCCGACAGAGAAGAACCGGAGCAGGAAGAACCTGAACGGGAAGAACCTGAACATGAGGAACCCGAACGGGACGAACCGGAACCTGAGGAGCCCGAACGGGACGAACCAGAGCGGGAAGAAACTGATCCGTAATTGCTCGGGAATTGCTGTTTAACACGCAGTTCCAGTTCCATTTGTCTGGAGGATGGTGTGAGCGACAAGGTGCGGAAATCCAGGAACGGGCGATGGGCCTTCCGCCTCGTGGGGCTGGGGCTGATCCTTTTGGGTTGCTTCATCCGGGCGTGGGATCCGTACCCGGTTCGAATGACGCGCCTGATCTATTTCGACGTTTTGCAAAGATTATCCCCGCGGGAGTTCAATCCCGAACTCCCCGTGCGCGTCGTGGATATTGATGAAGCTTCGCTTGCCAGCTTTGGACAATGGCCCTGGCCCCGCACTTTGGTTGCGCAGTTGGTTCAAAATCTGGGTGACTACGGCGCCGCGACGATTGCGTTCGACATGCTGTTTGCCGAACCTGACCGGTATTCGCCGTCTCGCCTTCTCAATGATCCATCGCTGGCGGGCGTACTGACTGTGGAACGCCATGCCGAAAAGCTGGACAACGATGTCTTGCTTGGGATGGAAATGGCCTACTGGCCCGTGGTGCTGGGCGTTGCCGCGCGATTGTCAGCCAAAGGTGAACCCATTGCGGCCAAGGCCGGAATCGTTGAATTCGGGGAAAGCCCCGCCGAGGGGCTGATCTCGGTTCCGCATTGGACGCCGATCGCGCCACCATTGGATCGGGCGGCGGCGGGTGTCGGCGGGGTCAATGTCTCGCCCATCGGTGGGACCGGCATCGTAAGACGTGCACCGGTTCTTTGGAACGGTCCGGACGGTCCGCTGCCAAGCCTTGCCGTCGAAGCCCTCAGGGTCGCCCTGGGTGAGACCAGCATTTTTGTGGAAGGCGCGCCTGACGAGGCTGGCATCATGCTGGCCGTCGAAATCGCCGGATACCGTTTGCCGACAACCGAGAATGGCGAGCTTTGGCTGAAGTACCGGCGGGACAGCCCCGACCTTTACATTTCAGCCAAGGATGTTCTGGAAGGTTCCGATAACCCCGGGCTGCGATCCGAAATCGAAGGAAGAATTATCCTGATCGGAACCTCCGCTGCCGGTTTGTTCGATATTCACCAGACGGCACTTGGCGAAAGCGTCCCCGGTGTTTCAATTCATGCCCAAATGATCGAGCAGACTCTGACCGGGGAAATGCTCAGCCGGTCTGACATAACCGCAGCACAGGAACTGCTTGCCTTTGCGTTTCTGGGGCTTGTGGTGATTGCCGTCATGTCCAGCTTTGGTGCCATCGCATCCTTCATCGCCGGTGGCATAGCCGCCGCAGCCGTTCTTGCCATCAGTTGGCTGGTTTTTCAAAACCAATCCATCCTGTTCGATGCCACCTTCCCCCTGATTGGAGGCATCGCAAATTTCGGTCTGCTGGCGGGGTATCTTTTTGTTTCGACCGAGCGCGAAAAGCGCCAGATTCGAAAAGTCTTTTCGCATTACGTGGCCCCGGAAATCCTTGATGAAATGGAGAATTCGGGCCACCAGCTGCAATTGGGCGGAAAAAGTCAGGAAATCACCGTGATGTTTTCGGATATCCGGGGATTTACCGCTCTGTCCGAGTCCGCGTCGGCAACGGAACTTGTATCCTTGCTGAACGCGCTGTTTTCTAAGCTCGGAGATCAGATCCTGCATGAGCGTGGTACGATCGACAAGTTCATCGGTGACGCCATCATGGCCTTCTGGAACGCGCCTTTACCTGTTGCGGACCACCCGTGCCGCGCAGGGCTTGCCGCGCTCAGGATGCGGCGTGCCTTGGCACAGTTCAATGCATCCGAGATCATGCGGAACCGAAAGCCGATAGCGCTGGCAACCGGAGTCGCCACGGGGCAGGCCTGCGTCGGCAACATCGGATCGCAAAAACGGTTCAACTATACGGTTATTGGAGACGTCGTGAATGTTTCGGCACGGATCGAACAATGCTGTCGAACGGTCGAGTATGACATTGTCGTTTCAGACGCGGCGTATCAAGCCGGGCGAGATGACCTGGCATTTTTGCAGGCAGGCCAAGTTGACCTGAAAGGCAAAGCCAACCCAGAGCCCGTTTTTGTTCTGGTTGGAGATTCCGCTTTGCGGAGGACCGACGCGTTCCAGGAACTCGTTGCACGGCACGGTAAGTTGATTGCAGCATTGAGAACCCGAAAACCTCAGGGCGACATCGTGCGCATGTGTCAGCATTGCGAAGAACTTGCCGCAGATATCGAACCCGGATTGCGCCAGTTCTATCGCGCTTTGGCGGGTCGCGCCGCTGATTTCCGCGCGGCCTCATCATCCGGGCCGGTCATGTTCACCCGAAACACCAGAATAGCCGGTGGTGTTTAGGCGGCGCTGCATGGAAAAGTCGGCTGACTTCGGCCCCCAGAGCCCTGCGTCAGTGAGTGTCACGCGAGACGCGCGCCCTGTGCGTCGAAGCGATAGACCCTGCCCGGAGAATATCCAAATCGGATGCTCTGACCGGCTTCAACCTGATGCTGCCCGAACAGGCGCGCGGTGATCTGGTGATCCTGCATCATGGCAATCACGTTGGTGTCACCGCCCAAATGCTCGACATGGGTGACGTTTGCGACCACCGGACCGTCGTCAGACAAAAACAGGTCTTCCGGCCGGATACCCGTTGTAATGTCCGCGCTTTCGCCGATCATGCTGGCAGGAAAGAAATTCATCGACGGCGCCCCAAGAAAACCGGCCACGAACTGGTTGGCGGGATTGTTGTAAAGCTCCATCGGGCTGCCGACCTGTTCCACACACCCGTCGCGCAGAACGACGATTTTATCGGCAAGAGTCATTGCCTCGGTCTGGTCGTGGGTCACATAGATCATCGAAGCGTCAAGCTGCCGGTGCAGGTTCGCAATTTCCAACCGTGTATTCATACGCAGAGCCGCATCGAGATTGGACAGAGGCTCGTCGAACAGGAACAGCTTTGGTTCCCGGACGATGGCACGACCGATGGCGACGCGCTGGCGCTGTCCACCGGACAGTTCGGAAGGATACCGGTCAAGGTAAGGTTCGAGGTTCAGCATCTTGCTTGCCCTTTCGACACGCTCGTCGATGACCTGCCTGCTCTGGCCCTCCTGTTTCAGCGCCAATGACATGTTCTTGCGCACGTTCAAGTGGGGGTAGAGAGCGTAACTCTGGAACACCATCGCGATACCGCGTTTCGAGGGCGGGGTGAGGTTCATGAGCTCTCCGCCGATGCGCACTTCGCCCGACGTCACATCCTCGAGCCCCGCGATGACACGCAAAAGGGTGGACTTGCCACACCCCGAGGGGCCGACGAAGACGACGAATTCGCCGTCTTCCACCTCGATATTGATGTCTTTCAGAACCTCGACGGTGCCGAAGGATTTGTTCACGTTTTGCAGCGTCAGGGCGGTCATGTGCGTGCCTCTTTCAGCGAAATGGGTTGGCCAGTACGGATGCTTTCATCAGCGGCCAGGCAGATGGCCAGCGATTGCACGGCGTCGTTCATGTGGCGGGTCAGATCGAAATCTTCGGCGATGGCGCGCAGCATATAGGCCTGTTCAGCGTCGCAGAGTTCCTGATGGCCGGGCTCATCCGGCATTTCGATTGTCCGGTCGCCGTCAGGGCGGTGGACCAGAAGACCGCCAACCTTGGTGTGGCCGTCAATATCCGCGGATGCGCCCTTGTTGCCATCGGCGATTGATACCGATCCGTTGGGGGACACGATATCTTTCACGAAAAAGGCAGTCTCGGACATCATCGGGCCCCAGCCAGCCTCGTACCAGCCGACCGAGCCGTCTTCGAAGATCACCTGAAATTGGCCGTAGTTATACATGTCTTCGGCAATCTCATCGCTCAGCCGCAGGCCCATGCCATGCACGCGGACGGGATCGGAATCGGTGATCTGGCACATCACATCGACGTAATGCACGCCGCAATCGACGATAGGCGATGTCGTCTGCATCAAGGCCTTGTGGGTTTCCCATTCGACCCCGCTGCTTTGCTGGTTCAGGTTCAGACGGAAGACATACGGCCCGCCGAGATCGCGCGCCTCCGAGATCAGTCGCATCCATGACGGGTGGTGCCGCAGAATATATCCGATCACCAGTTTCCGGCCGGTTTCCACTGCTTTTGCGACCACGCGTCTGGCGTCCGCAACTGTCGTGGCCAGTGGTTTTTCAACAAAGACATGCGCACCTGCTTCCATTGCGGCGCAGGCGAAGTCTGCGTGGCTGTCGGAATAGGTTGCGACGACGACCAGATCTGGGTTTGTCTCGGCCAGTGCCGCCTGAAAATCCGAATAGGCCGGATAGCCTGACAGTTCGGGATGGTCTACATGACCTGTGCGGTTGACCAGCCCCACGATCCGTGCGTCGGGGTGGCGATGATGGGCCAAGGCATGGCTCAGGCCCATGTTGCCAAGACCAGCGATCAGAACCCGGGTCATTTGACAGCTCCTGAGGTGATACCACGGATCAGCTGGCGCGAGAAGATGACGTAGAGCACCAGAACTGGCAGGATCGCCATGCTGAGCGCGGACAGAACCGCGTTCCAGTCGGTCACAAACTGGCCGATGAAGACCTGGCTGCCCAACGTCAGGGTTTTGGTCTCTTCAGCGGGTGCCAGGATCAAGGGGAACCAGAGATCGTTCCAGATCGGGATCATGTTGAACACGGCGACGGTCGCCATGGCAGGCCGGACCAGAGGCAGCACCAACCGGAAAAAGATCGTGTATTCCGAAAGCCCATCGATGCGCCCTGCATTCTTCAGGTCATCACTGACCTGGCGCATGAACTCGGACAGGATGAACACCGCCAGCGGCAAACCCTGTGCCGTGTAGACGAAGATCAGGGCCCAGAGCGTGTTCACAAGCCCTGTGGCGACCATCATCTCCAGGATCGCCACGGTGCCGATGCGGATCGGGATCATGATCCCAAGCGCCAGATACAGGCCCATCAACATGTTGCCCTTGAACCGGTATTCGCTGAGGGCAAAGGCGGCCATGGCGCCGAACAGCAGGATAAAGGCCAGTGAAACAACGGTGACGATCAGCGAGTTCTGAAAGTAGAGAAAGAAATCCCCCTGCTTCATCACCGTCTGGTAGCCGATCAAGGAAAAGCTTTCGGCATCAGGCAAGGCAAGCGGCTCGCGAAAGATGGCCCGGCGCGTTTTGAAGCTGTTGATGATGATCACGAAAACCGGGAACAGCGCGATCAGAGTGTAAAGGATCAGCGCACCATGCATTGCGGCGGTGTTCAGTGGATTGGAGCGTGCCTTGTTCATTGCAGAGCCCTCACAGCTGATACCGGCGCATCCGGGTCTGGATGCCGAAAAGGTAAATGCAAACACCCACAAGGATGATGGCGAACATGGCGCCGGCAATGGCGGACCCCATATACGGATCACCCAGTTGCAGCTGGAAACCAAAGAACGTGCGGTACATGAAAGTGCCCAGGATGTCGGTCGAAAAATCCGGCCCCGCCAGCGCGCCCTGAGAGACATAGATCAGGTCAAACGCGTTAAAATTGCCCACGAATGTGAGGATCGAGATGATCCCGATCGAAGGCAGGATCAGCGGCAGTTTTATTTTCCAGAAAGCCGAAGCTCCGGTGATCCCGTCGATCTCTCCGGCTTCAAGAATTTCTTCGGGGATCGATAGAAGGGCCGCATAGATCAGCATCATCGGGATGCCGACAAATTGCCAGACCGAGACAAGCGCCAGAGTTGTCAGCGCGTATTCTTCCTTGCCCAGCCAAGGCGCGAACAGGGATTTCAAGCCAACCGCGTCCAGCATCGAGGGCGCAATCCCCCAAAGCGGAGACAGGATCAGTTTCCAGGCAAAACCCACGATCACGAAGCTCAGGATCGTGGGAATGAAAATGGCCGACCGGTACAGTGCGGCAAAGCGCAGCCTCGGGTGTGACAGGATCGCGGCCAAAGCGATGCCGATGGGGTTCTGCACCAGCATGTGGATCAGGAAGAACCAGAAGTTGTTGCCCAGCGCATTCCAGAATTGCTCGGACCAGAGCGGATCAAGGAACAAGGTTCGGAAATTCTCCAACCCCACATACACACGCGCCTGATCGACTTCGGTAAACAGCGCAAGGCGGAGCGTGTTGAACAAGGGCAGGATCATCACCGCCGTGTAAACCAGCACCGCAGGTGCAAGGAAAACGGCGATGTGCCAGCGTATGCGGCGGGTCTGCATGGGGATCTCCGGGGAAAAGGTGCCGGACGCGACGGGCCGCGTCCGGTGAGAGTGGTTCAGGTCTTACTGATGCGGTGCGTACCAGCTGGCCAGCCCGTCTTGCAGTTTCTTGCCCAAAGCCTCAGGGCTTTCGGTGCCCTTGATGGCTGCAACGGACGCACCCCAGGTCTCGTTTTCGAGGTTGGGCGTGCCACGTGACAGGATCTGATAGGTCGAACGGATGGTGCTCTCGCACTCATCCCGCCATCCGACGATTTCCTTGGCAAGGGGATCTTCCAGTTCAACCGGAGTATTGGACAGAGGGAAGAAACCGGGAACCGCATTGCCGAAAATGCTGGCGAATTCCGGGCTTGCGACCCAGGCCAGGAACGTGCGGGCAGCCTCCTGGTTTTCGCTGGCAGCGTTCAGACCGATGCCGATATCGGTATGGTCCGAGATATAGCAGGTGTCACCGGCATTTTGGACCGGCGGCTTGAAGGCGCCCATCTCAAAATCTGCCTGCGTGTTGAAACCTGCGATTTCCCAGCTGCCTGCCGGATAGATCGCAGCGCGGCCCAGCGTGAACAGGTTTTGGCTGTCGGGATAGGTCTGCGCCTCATATCCGTCGCCCAGATACGCGCCCCACTTGGCCAGTGTCGCAAAAGGTGCAACCCACTGTGGGTCGGTCAGCTTCTGTTCACCCTTGATCAAGGCCAGACGGCCTTCTTCGCCCTTCCAGTAGTTTGGGCCGATGTTGTTATAGCCCATCGTTGCGGCTTCCCACTGGTCGTTGGTGCCCATTGCCATCGGAATATAGGTGCCGTCTTCCTTGATCTTGTCCAACACCTCAAAGAATTCTGCCTCGGTGGTCGGAACCTCCAGACCCAGTTCGTTGAACGCATCCTTGTTGTAGATAAAACCGTGGATCACCGATGCCATCGGAACACAAAAACTGGCCGACCCATCGTCTGTCTGCCACGCCGATTTGGCTACGTCCGAGAAATTGTCCATCGCATCCAAATCGGACAGGTCGGTCAGATGGCCCGCTTCGTACAGCGCCAGAGAAGCATCGAACGGGCGGCAGGTGATCAGATCACCGGCGGATCCGGCTTCCAGTTTCGAATTCAGAACCGCATTGTACTCCGCCGGGGCTGAAGGCGAGAAAACAACTTTGATACCTGGATTGGCCGCCTCGAAAGCAGGGATGATCTTTTCCTGCCAGAGAGCGAGGTCGTCGTTGCGCCAGCTTTCGATTGTCAGCGTGGCGTCTTGCGCATAGGCGCTTGTGACCAGCGCCGTGCTCATCAGAGCTAGGCTCAGAACTTTGCGTTTCATTTGGTTTCTCCCAGGTTGCTATGTTCGTTATTTTCATTCAGCCGGTTCATCGCATGACGCAGATGGCCATTCGTTTCAGCCAGTCGCTTTTGTGCATCCTCTGCCGATGCGGCACCTGCGGCGACAAGTGCCGCGCATTTCAGGTTCCCATCCGCGGCCCTCAGGGCATCATCAGCACGTTCCGGTGATACGCCGGTAAGCTGGCACACGATTCCGTTGGCGCGTGCGCGCAATTTGTCATTGTCCGCCCGCAGATTGATCATCATGCCGTCCTGAATATGCCCAAGCTCAATGGCCATCAGCGTCGACAACGTGTTGAGAGCTATTTTCTGCGCAGTGCCGGCCCCCATCCGGGTTGATCCCGAGATCAATTCCGGAGGGGTCGCAAGCAGAACGGCATGGTCCGCCAGTTGTAACAATTGCGAACCCGCGTTGTTTGCAATCCCGATCACGGGCGTCCCCCGGTCGCGCGCCAATTTTGCGGCAGCGACGGTATAAGGCGTGGTGCCGCTGGCCGAGACCGCGATGAGCGTATCGTTGGCAACCATATCCGACACCTCTTGCGCCAGCCCATCAACAGCGTCCTCTACATCCCCCGGCATGTCTGCCGTGATCGGCATTCCACCCGCCATATGAATGCGGATCTGCTGCGACGGGATGGAAAAGGTTCCGCCAAGCTCAAGCGCGTCCGAGGCCGCCATGAGGCCGGAAGACCCCGCCGCAAGATATCGAAGCTTGCCGCCCGACCGGATCGTCTGGGCCATGGCCGTCGCCCCGCTGCAAATCGGGCCAAGCGCATCAAGCACTGCCGTTGCCGCTGACACCTGCGACCTCGCCAGCAGGCCGGCAACTTCGGCCAGCGGACGGGTATCAAGCCCATGCGCATCCTGATGCAATTGTTCTGTCGCCGGCGTAATCAAGTGATTCTCCCCCAAGAACTCTCGATATCATACCTTTTAAATACCATTAGTCTACCATTTATTTTTTTCCATATTTTTGGCCGATATAGCATGAAATTCGCCGCTTTGGTCGCAATTAGGACTTCAAAACACGTTAAAGGTATTATAAAGGTATGTATATGGCAAAGTCATCAAAACCCATGTTCCTGGCCGCCGACGGGGGCGGAACGCGTTGCCGCGTCGCCGCTTTTGTTGATGGCAAAACACACAGAGTCGAAGTCGGCGCAGCAAACGTGTCCACGGATTTCGAGGCCGCCTGCATCGAGCTGCAGCGCGGTCTGGAAGCTCTGGCCGTTCAGGCGGGCCGTTCGCCCGAGGAGCTTGCGCAAGCGCCCGCCTATCTGGGCCTGGCCGGGATAACAGGTGACGCAATTGCCCGGAAACTTGCGACGGCATTGCCATTTCGGCACGTCCGGATCGAAGATGATCGCGCAGCAGCTTTGCGCGGCGCATTGGGGGCCATGGACGGGTTTGTCGCACATTGCGGTACCGGTTCTTTTGTCGCAATGCAAAGGGGTGGCACGATGAAGTTTGCCGGCGGGTGGGGCCCTGTTCTGGGCGATCAGGCTTCCGCGCAATGGGTTGGCAAACGGGCGCTGGCCAAGACGCTGGAGCACACGGACGGCACGACCGGCCCTTCGGCATTGGCGCAGGATCTGCTGTCTCGATTTGGCGATGCCGCAGGAATTGTACGGGCCGCCGCTGACATGACGCCATCGGACTTTGGCGCCCTCGCCCCGCTTGTGACCGAGATTTCCAATCGCGGGGACGACTTGGCCAGATCCATCCTGCAGGACGGTGCGGGCTATCTGATCGACGTGATGAAGAAAATGGGCTGGAACGTTGGCCTGCCCGTTTGTCTGACCGGCGGAATTGGCCCCCTTTACGCGCCCTACCTGCCTGCGAACATGCAATCTGCTCTGGTCCAGCCCGCAGGCGATCCACTGTCCGGCGCACTTGCATTGGCACAGGCGTATCTGGAGGAAATCGAACATGAACATAGCTGATTTCCTGCGGCCCGAAGGATGGTTGGGGCACAGCTCGGGCCCGCGCTATGTACAGCTCCGTCAACGCCTTGAACAAGGGATCAAGGACGGCATCCTGCCTCCCAACAGTTCGCTGCCCCCTGAAAGAGAAATCGCCGAGATCACCGACCTGTCCCGTGTGACCGTACGCAAGGCCATTCATGAGCTGGTGCGCAAAGGTGCAATCGAGCAAAGACAGGGGTCTGGGTCGTTTGTTCGCGAACCCGTAGCGAAGGTTGAACAATCGCTGTCCCATCTGACATCGTTCACCGAAGACATGGAGCGGCGCGGGCTCAAGACGACCTCTACATGGCTGGAGCGCGGGGTTTTCCTGCCATCCCCGGAAGAAATGATGGCATTGGGCTTGTCGGCAAATGAACAGGTCGCGCGTATCTACCGCCTGCGAGAGGCAGGAGGACGCCCGATGGCGTTGGAAAAAGCGGCCCTTCCGCTCGATATCCTGCCGAACCCCACCGACGTGACGGGGTCGCTTTACTCTGTTCTTGAACAATCTGGTCTGCGACCGGTGCGCGCGATCCAGAAAATCTCGGCCATCAACCTCGAACCGCCCGAGGCAGAGCTTCTGGATGTTGCGGAAGGTACGGCCGGGCTTCGGATTCAACGCACCTCATATCTGCAAAGCGGGCGGGTCGCTGAATTGACCCGCTCGATCTACCGCGGTGACGCCTATGACTTTGTGGCCGAACTGCGCCTGTCAAATTGAAAGCCTGGGAAAATGCCTGACACAACCACTCAGATGCGGCGCGAGATCGATGAGATTCCCGACGCCGTAGACCGCCTTCTGACCGAGGGCGCGGAATTGATCGCGCAAACCGCCGACGAGATCCGGGCCCGCGACCCGCGGTTCCTGATCTCGGTGGCGCGCGGATCCTCGGATCATGCGTGCAGCTTTCTGAAATACGCCTCGGAACTGTTGCTTGGTTTGCCGATGGCTTCGGTCGGACCGTCGGTGAAATCCATCTACGGGGTCGACATGCGCTGCGAGGATGCAATCTGCATCTCTGTCTCACAATCCGGTCAGAGCCCGGATATCGTGCAGCTAACGCAGTCGCTCACATCCGGCGGGGCTTACTCGGTCGCGATCACGAACAACCCTGCCTCTGCCCTGGCCGAGGCGGCTGCGGCAACGCTGCCCATTCACGCGGGCCCCGAACTGAGCGTGGCGGCGACAAAGACATTCGTGACGTCTCTGGTCGCCGGGCTGTGGCTGATTGCGCAGGTGAAGCGCGAAGATCACCTGTTGCGCGCAATCCATGGGCTGCCGGACAGTTTGTCGACCGCAATCGCCTGCGACTGGAGCGCCGTGGCGGACGCGGTGGATGGGCGTTCTTTGTTTACCTTGGGCCGGGGCCTGTCTTTGGCAATCTCCAACGAAGCCGCGTTGAAATTCAAGGAAACCTGCCAGATCCACGCAGAAAGCTATTCGGCGGCCGAGGTTCTGCACGGCCCGGTTTCCATCGTGGATCAGGGCTTTCCAGTGCTTGCCCTGTCGTCCGGGGATGCAGCAGAGGACAATCTGGCCGAAGTTGCGGACGCACTGGCGTCCAAGGGCGCTGTGGTTTTCGCCACAACCGGCCGCGTGAAACACGCCACGGAACTGCCCCATGTCCGAACGTCGCATTGGATGACGGACCCGATACCGACAATCGCTGCGTTTTATGGAATGGTGGAGAAGGTGGCCACACAACGCGGGATCGACCCGGACACACCGCGCCATCTGAAAAAAGTGACGGAAACGGTATGACCAGCTCTACTGTTACCTTTGCGGGCGGCCCGATCTTCGATGGCACTGAATTGCGTGAAGGATATGCCGCACGGTTCAGAAACGGCGTGCTGGATGCGTTGCTACCTGAGGCCCAGATCGCACAGGATGACCAGATCGAGGATCTGCATGGCGACATCCTCAGCCCCGGCTATGCGGACTTGCAGGTCAACGGCGGCGGTGGCGTGATGTTCAACGACGATCCATCGGTTCACACGCTGACCCAAATCACCAGCGCTCATCGCGCGCTGGGTGCCACTCGCATCCTGCCAACCCTGATCACGGACACGGCCGAGAAAACCCGGGCCGCGATTGATGCCGCCATCAAGGCCGTTCAGACGGGTGTTCCCGGCATTGCGGGCCTGCATCTGGAAGGTCCGCACCTGTCTGTGCGACGCAAGGGCGCACATGATGCCGCCCTGATCCGCCCGATGCAGCAAACCGATCTGGAAATTCTGATCGACGCTGCAAAACACCTGCCTGCATTGATGGTCACGCTGGCACCTGAAAGCACAACCCCGCAACAGGTTGAAGAGTTGAAACGCGCGGGGGTCATCGTTTCTCTGGGGCATACGGACGCGCCTTTTGAAACCTGCCAGGCGTTTTCAAGGGCCGGGGCGCAGTGCGCAACGCATCTGTTCAATGCAATGAGCCAGCTCGGCAGTCGTGAACCGGGACTGGTCGGCGCGGCGCTATCCTGCGGATCGCTATCGGCGGGCTTGATCGCGGATGGCATCCACGTTCATCCCGATACGATGCGGATTGCCTGGGCCGCCAAACGCGGACCAGGGCGGATTTTCCTTGTCAGCGATGCGATGGCGGTCGCCGGAACGTCACTGACCGAGTTTCAGTTGGAAGGACGCCGCATCCGGCGGGAAAACGGCAGGCTGACTTTGGAGGACGGCACTCTGGCCGGGGCAGACTTGTGCCTGACAAAAGCGGTGCGGGTTCTGACGGAACAAGCTGGGATCCCCGTTCAGGATGCACTCGCCGCAGCGACAAGCGTTCCGCTTGGGGTGATTTCCGGTAAAAGCACAGGACTGAAACCTGACCTGTCGCAGATGATACGGATTGCCCCGGATCTGTCCGGGGTCAGACCGGTGCAACCCTGACCCAATCCTTGTTGGTCCGACCGGCTGCGCAGCGCACGCATGATGCCAATGCTGCGCGCGCTTAACGACGGCCAAATTCTGATTTTTCAAATCTTCACGAATAGAGCTGTCAACTTTTTGCGGGTGGTCCGCACCGATCCTTCGGCGCATATTTCAGGCATATGACATTTTTCAGGAGCATGCATGACCGCCAAGTATTATTCTCCACACGGTGGGCACCCTGGTCAGGAGCAATTGCTGACTGACCGCGCCGTATTTACTGACGCTTATGCAGTGATCCCAAAGGGAACGATGCGGGATATCGTGACCAGTTTTCTGCCGTTTTGGGACGACACCCGCTTATGGGTGATATCCCGCCCGCTAAGCGGCTTTGCCGAAACCTTTTCGCAATACATCATGGAGGTTCAGCCCGGCGGTGGCTCTGACCGGCCCGAGACCGATCCCGAAGCCGAAGGCGTTTTGTTCGTGGTCGAAGGCACAGCGACCTTGACGGCCGACGGCACGACCCATGAGCTGACGCCCGGCGGCTATGCCTACCTGCCCGCTGAATGCAACTGGACCTTACGAAACCGAGGCGGTGAGACCCTGCGCTTCCATTGGATTCGAAAGGCTTATGAAGCGGTGGAAGGGCTTGACCGCCCGGACGTTCTGGTTCTCAACGAAAATGAGATCACGCCGACGCCGATGCCCGGAACCGACGGCAAATGGGCCACGACGCGCTTTGTCGATCCAAGTGACCTGCGGCACGATATGCACGTGACCGTGGTGACTTTCGAGCCCGGCGCCGTCATTCCTTTCCTTGAAACACATGTGATGGAACATGGTCTGTATGTTCTTGAGGGAAAGGCCGTCTACAGGCTGAACAATGATTGGGTAGAGGTCGAGGCCGGCGATTACATGTGGTTGCGCGCGTTCTGCCCGCAGGCCTGTTATGCGGGCGGACCGGGTAAGTTCCGTTACCTGCTGTACAAAGACGTGAACCGTCATATGGCCCTGCGGCCGGGACCAGCGGCTTATCCGCAGCACCGGAGCCTCAAGACAGCGGCGCAGAAATAGTCCCGCCGATGGCCAGAGTTAACTGACGCGCCGCCTCGATGACGGGGCGGCTTAGGCGCGCGATTTCGGCTTCGCTGACGCGGCTTGTCGGTCCGGATACCGAAATCCCGGCTACAGCCTCTCGGTTGATATCGAAAACCGGCGCAGCGATACATCGCATACCCGCGTTTTTTTCTTCGTTGTCTATCGAGAAGCCCTGTGCCCTGACCATGGCAAGATCTTCTTTCAGCGCGGCCGGGCTGGTAATCGACCGGTCCGTGAAGGCCCGCAGTTCCGTCTTGGCCAACAGCCGGTCCAGCCGATCTTCATCCATATATGCCAACAAAGCTTTCCCGATGCCCGATGCGTGCATCGGAGACAGCGTGCCCGGTGGGAAAAACGCCCGGATGCTGGCATGGGTTTCCACCTGGCTCAGGAACAACACCATTCCTTCTTTTTCGACCCCCAGGTTTGCGGTCTCGCCGGTGGCCTCCATCAGCTTTCGCATCACGGGTCGGGCCCGGTCCACAAGGCTGGTGCGACGCAGGAAGCGCGAGCCGATTACGAACGCACGAGGACCGATGTGCCAGACCTGCTCGTCATGATCGAACTCGACAAGTCCCCTCCCCTCTAGTGTAACGAGAATTCGGTAAACTGTGGCGGGCGACTGGCCCATTTCGTCGGATAGCGCGGTTAACGCCTTGCCCTGCGCTTCACTCAAATACTCAAAAACTTCCATCGCACGGTCGAGAGATTTGATCGTGTTTTGCGCTGTCTTGTCGTCCCATCCCCGTGGTCTTCCACGGGCTTTTCTGCGGACTTCGCGAGTATTGTCTTGAGAATCCATAAAAACCCTTTGATCATTCGTGAAAGACTAATTCATGATATGAAAAATATAAGGCTCTGACAATTATAAATTAAATTCAAAACGCGGTGTTTTGAAAGGCTTTTTCAAAAATATATCGGGCGGAGCGGCTAGAACTTATTGTGTGGTCAACGACGGAAGGAGACCACCCATGAGCTTTCAAAATCCCGTTTTCATTCCGGGCCCGACCAATATCCCCGAAAGCCTGCGCAAGGCTTGCGACATGCCCACGATCGACCACCGCTCGCCGCTGTTCGGGCAGATTCTGCACCCAGCCCGCGCGGGTGTGCAAAAAATTCTGAAAAGCGACAGCGCCGAAATCTTCATTTTCCCTTCGACCGGAACCGGAGGCTGGGAGACCGCGCTGACCAACACCCTGTCGGCCGGTGACAAGGTTCTGGCGGCGCGCAACGGCATGTTCAGCCATCGCTGGATCGATATGTGCCAGCGCCACGGTCTAAATGTCGAGATCGTCGAAACCCCTTGGGGCGAAGGGCTGCCAGCCGATCGTTACGAAGAGATTCTGACCGCCGACACAAGCCACGAAATCAAGGCTGTTCTTGCCACGCATAACGAAACGGCGACCGGTGTGAAATCGGATATTGCCGCTGTACGCAAGGCTCTGAACGCTGCCGGGCACCCTGCAATGCTGTTCGTCGATGGTGTTTCATCGATCGGATCCATGGATTTCCGTTTTGACGAATGGGGCGTTGATGTGGCCGTCACGGGTTCGCAGAAAGGGTTCATGTTGCCTGCGGGCCTTGCCATCGTCGGGTTCAGCCAGCGGGCAATGGACGCGACCAGCACAGGGACCCTGCCCCGCACCTTCTTTGACGTGCACGACATGGCGAAAGGCTATGCCAACAGCGCATACCCTTACACACCTGCGGTTGGCTTGATGAATGGCCTCAATCAGGCCTGTGACATGCTGCTGGGTGAAGGTTTGGAAAACGTCTTTGCCCGGCATCACCGTATTGCCGAAGGCGTGCGCGCCGCCGTGGGCGCCTGGGGGCTGGACCTGTGCGCGGTGAACCCTTCGGTTTATTCTGACACCGTCAGCGCGATCCGTACGCCAAACGGTTTCAACGCCACCGATATTGTCACGCACGCGGCCGAAAAATACGGCGTTGCCTTCGGTGTCGGTCTTGGCAAAGTCGCGGGCAAGGTATTCCGCATCGGGCATCTGGGAAGCCTGACGGATGTCATGGCCCTGTCCGGGATTGCCACCGCTGAAATGTGCATGGTCGACCTGGGCCTGAACATCCAGTTGGGCTCGGGCGTGGCGGCTGCGCAGGAATACTATCGCGGTCATTCGGGCGCCATTCAAAAGGACGCCGCGTGATGAAGGACTGCAACATGTATATCCCTACCTACGAGGACATGCTGGCGGCACATGATCGGATTGAACCTTTCATCCGCCGCACACCGGTCCGCACATCAGACTATCTGAACGAGCTATCCGGTGCACAGCTGTTCTTCAAATGTGAAAACTTTCAGGAACCGGGCGCCTTCAAGGTTCGCGGCGCTGCAAACGCCGTGTTTGGCCTTGACGACGAACAGGCCAGGAAAGGCGTCGCAACCCATTCTTCGGGCAACCACGCCTCGTGCCTGTCCTATGCGGCAATGAAGCGGGGCATACCGTGCAATGTCGTCATGCCGCGCACAGCGCCACAGGCAAAGAAAGACACGGTGCGGCGCTATGGTGGGAAGATCACGGAATGTGAGCCCTCCACCTCGTCGCGCGAAGCAACCTTTGCCGAGGTTCAGGCCGCCACGGGCGGGGATTTCGTCCATCCCTACAACGATCCGCGCGTGATTGCCGGGCAAGGCACCTGTTCGCGCGAGTTCATCGAGCAGACCGATGGTCTGGATGCGGTTGTCGCGCCTATCGGCGGCGGCGGCATGGTGTCCGGCACCTGTCTGACACTTTCGACGCTCGCCCCGGAAACCGCGATCATCGCGGCGGAACCGGAACAGGCCGACGATGCCTATCGCAGCTTCAAGGCCGGCCACATCATCGCGGATGACGCACCCAAGACGATCGCCGACGGGCTGCTGGTGCCGCTGAAAGAGTTGACCTGGCATTTCGTGTCGAACCACGTATCCGAGATTTACACGGCATCAGAGCAAGAGATCATCGACGCGATGAAGCTGACGTGGAAACACCTTCGGATCGTGATGGAGCCATCTTCGGCCGTTCCGCTGGCCACGATCCTGAAGAACCCGGACGCATTCAAAGGCAAGCGTGTCGGCCTGATCATAACCGGGGGTAATGTCGATCTGGACAGGCTGCCCTGGCTGAACGCGTGACATCAATCCCGACATAGGAATACGGAAATGAAAGATATGACCAAACTCGACGAATTCGAAGTAGGCTTTGACATTCCGGCCAAGCCCGGAATGGATGAAGAAGATATCCAGACCCCCTCTCTTGTGCTGGATCTCGACGCGCTTGAACGCAACATCAAGAAGATGGGCGACTATGCCAAGGCGCACGGCATGCGCCACCGCGTGCATGGAAAAATGCACAAATCGGTAGACGTGGCCAAGTTGCAGGAGAAGATCGGAGGCGCCGTGGGCGTCTGCTGCCAGAAAGTTTCAGAGGCCGAGGTGTTCGTGCGCGGCGGCATCAAGGACGTTCTGGTGTCGAACCAGGTGCGTGACCCCGCCAAGATCGACCGTCTTGCCAGCCTGCCAAAGCTGGGCAGCCGCATTATCGTCTGTGTCGATGATCTGGACAATGTCGCGGATCTTTCAGGCGCGGCGGTGGATCACGGAACACAGTTGGAGGTCTTCGTCGAAATCGACTGCGGCGCTGGCCGGTGCGGTGTGACGACAACATCCGACGTGATCGAAATCGCCAAAGCGGTCGAAGCAGCCGAGAACCTGAAATTCACCGGCATACAGGCCTATCAGGGGGCCATGCAGCACCTCGACAGCTATGAAGCGCGCAAGGAAAAGCTCGACACCGCCATTGCCATGGTAAAAGACGCAGTTGAGGGCCTCAAAGCCGAAGGCATCGAGTGCGAATTGGTCTCGGGCGGTGGCACCGGTTCATACTACTTCGAGTCCAACTCGGGCGTGTACAACGAACTGCAATGCGGGTCCTACGCCTTCATGGATGCCGATTACGGCCGTATCCTGGACAAGGACGGCAACCGGATCGATCAGGGCGAGTGGGAAAACGCCTTCTTCATCCTGACCAGCGTCATGAGCCACGCCAAGGCGGACAAGGCGATCGTCGATGCGGGCCTCAAGGCGCAATCGGTGGACAGCGGTCTGCCCGTTATCTTCGGCCGAGATGATGTCGAGTACATCAAATGTTCGGACGAACACGGCGTCGTCATGGACCCGAAGGGTGTGCTGAAGGTCAACGACAAGCTCAGGCTGGTTCCGGGGCACTGCGACCCAACCGCAAATGTACATGATTGGTATGTCGGCGTTCGCAACGGCAAGGTCGAGACCGTCTGGCCCGTATCCGCCCGCGGACGCGCTTATTGATCCGAACTTGCCGTGTTTGGGAGGGCTGGCTCGGAAGCAGCCAGACAGCCGCCCGCGTGTATGCTCTCCTTCCGGCGGTGGCACGCGGGCGCACGAATGTTTGATTGGAGAATGAAATGCTGATCGTACCCGAGCGTGAGATCGCTGACCTTATGACCCGACAAGCGGCTTTTGACGCGGTCGAACAGGTCTTTGCCGCAATGGCGTCCGGCGACGCCTACAACTTCGCTGTCGTGCGTGAAGCCATCGGGCACGAAGATGCACTGTACGGCTTCAAAGGGGGGTTTGACCGCGCCGGCCTGACGCTGGGACTGAAGGCGGGCGGCTATTGGCCGAACAATCTGGAAAAACGCGGGCTGATCAACCACCAGTCCACCGTTTTTCTTTTCGACCCCGACACCGGCAAGCCATCTGCGATGGTCGGCGGGAACCTTCTGACGGCCCTTCGAACGGCGGCAGCATCATCGGTATCGATCAAGCATCTCGCACGCAGGGACGCCAAGGTCATAGGCATGATGGGCGCTGGCCACCAGGCAGCCTTTCAGCTTCGCGCGGCTTTGGAGCAGCGCGCCTTTGAAAAGATCATTGGCTGGAACTACCACCCCGAAATGCTGCCGAATATCGAGAAGGTCGCCAATGAAGCCGGTGTTCCGTTCCAGGCGGTCGAGCTTGACGAAATGACTGAGGCGGATGTGATCATTTCGATCACTTCGGCCTTTGCGCCCTCGCTGATGGCGAACCATGTCAGCCCCGGAACTCATATCGCCTGCATGGGCACGGACACCAAAGGAAAACAGGAAGTCGAAGCCGCCCTTCTGGCCAGGGCCAGCGTGTTCACGGACGAAGTCGCGCAATCCGTCAGCATCGGCGAAGCGCAGCACGCGGTGGCCGAAGGCCTGATCCAGGAAAGCGACGTGGCGCAGCTTGGCGCGGTCATCAACGGCACCGATCCGGGCCGGATATCGGACAATCAGATCACGCTGTTCGATGGCACGGGTGTGGGCCTTCAAGATCTTGCGGTCGCCGCGTCCGTGGTTGACCTCGCCGTTCGGAAAGGGGTCGCGATCGAGGTCGATTTCTGAAGCCAGACGCCGCCACCTTCTTGGGCATTGTCTCAGCGGTCCTTTTTGCCGAAGAGCTTTTGACAGCAGATCTCAATTCAATGGTGACCAAACAATGAAACGCGGCGCGCCTAGGCGCGCCGCTTCATGTTTTTTCCAGAACGATCAGTGTATCACGCCGAACGCATCAGACGTGGTCGTCTTGCTCGATGGACCCAAGACCATGTCCGGCCATGCCGCCCGAGACCTCTTCCATCGCTTCGTCGGAAAGTTCTTCGGGAAGCACCAGATTCAATACAATGGCGATGACGGCGGCGGGCAGGATTCCTGATGTCGCCAGAACCTTCAATGTGCCGGGCAAGTATTGCAACGCGTTGGGTTCCAGCTGCAAACCCAGTCCAAGGCTTAGGGCGATTGCAAAAATCACCATGTTGCGCCGGTTCCAGTTCACGTCCGACAGCATCGAAACCCCTGCGGCAACAACCATGCCGAACATCACGATCACGCCGCCGCCAAGAACCTCAATCGGAATGGACGAGATTATCGCCCCGATCTTTGGAATAAGCCCGCAAATGATCAGGAAAACCGCGCCGATGGTCACGACCATGCGGCTCATGACTCCGGTCATGGCAATCAACCCGACATTCTGGCTGAACGACGTGTTCGGCAGCGCCCCAAACAGACCAGAGATCGCAGTACCAAGACCATCAGCATAGGTCGCGCCCTGTATTTCCTTGTCGGTAGCTTCTCGGCCAGCGCCCCCCTTGGTGATACCGGATACGTCCCCAACGGTTTCAACGGCGGAAACAAAGGACATTGCACAGAAACCGATGATGGCCGCGACCGAAAATTCAAGGCCAAAATGCAAGGGGTTCGGCAGTGCAAAGGATGCCGCGTTGCCGACGTTGCCCAGATTCACCTGGCCAAGCAGGAAGGCCACGGCGTATCCGACCAGCAGTCCGATGAGAACCGCCGACACCGACAACATGCCCCGGGCAAAGAATTTCAGGCCAAGCGTGACCACGATTACGGTTCCGGCCATGAACCAGTTCAGACCCGAGCCATATTCCTCGGTGCCTATGGCGGGTACGCCGCCGGCGGCATATTGAATGCCGACTTTGACAAGGGCCAGGCCGATCATGGTCACCACAAGGCCTGTAACCAGCGGCGGAAGAGCAAAGCGAATGCGCCCTATGAACAGCCCGAGGCAGGCGTGGAACAAGCCACCGACAACGACCCCGCCCATCAGGACGGCAATTGCGTCAACGCCCTTGCCCACCACCAGTGGAATCATGATCGGGATAAAGGCAAACGATGTTCCCTGTACGATCGGCAGCCGGGCACCGACCGGGCCTATGCCAACAGATTGAAACAACGTGGCGACGCCCGCGAAGAACATCGACATCTGGATCATGTAGATCATCTGCGGGAAATCGGGGCTGTTCGAGCCAAAGCCGAAACCGGCCGCGCCACAAACGATAATGGCTGGCGTGACGTTGGACACGAACATCGCCAGCACATGCTGAATTCCAAGCGGCACCGCCTTAAGCAGCGGCGGAGTATAATTCGGATCGCGGAGTTGTTCCGGCGATCCGATGGATGCATCTGACATTTGGTCTTTCCTCCCTTGAGGTTCGCAGCCGGCTCCTCTTCCGGCAACGCGCCTCATTCTGTGATTTCAAACGCCTCCTCGAACCAATGCTCTTCGAGGTTGGGCCCGGCTCCAATTCGGTCGACCACCGCAAAAAGTCCGGGCGCATGAAGCGGGGTCAGAACGCCATGCCAAGTGTTGCGATGATAATTCACTCCCTGTCCGGGCGCTGTTTTGAAGGCGATGGGCCGACCGGGTTTTCCGTTTTCATCCGGGGCCACAACCACGACAAATGGTTTCTCCGACAAAGGCAAAAAGGCTTGGCTGCCATCCGGATGGCGTTCAACCATTTCCAACTTGATCGGCAGGCTGAAGGCTTCGGACTGAAACACACTGATACCCGCGCGCCCATCGTGGAAATCCAACACGGCCCGGTCGTGATAGCGGGCGCATCTGCCCTGATTTATAAGCTTGTCCACCCGGCCAGCCGCCTCGATGACATCGCCAAATGGTGCAAATGCCTCTGACGTCAAGGGACGGAGTTTCAAGCCAGCCGTCATTGCGCGAACTTCTCGATCAGACGCAATTCGGCAATGCGCTCGACCTGACGGCAGGCTTCGGCAAATTCGCTGTCGCGGTCATTGTCGATGCGACGGCGAAAGGCTTCCAGAATGCTGGCCTTGGTGTTGTCTTTGACGGCAATGATGAAAGGAAAGCCGAACTTGGTCGTGTAGGCTTCGTTCAACGCCGTGAACGTTGCGCGTTCTTCATCGGTCAGCATGTCCAGACCCGCACCGGCCTGTTCCGCGGTGCTTTCCTTGGTCAGGCGGCCGGCGGCGGCCAGCTTGCCAGCCAGGTCCGGGTGGGCTGTCAGAACGCCAAGGCGCTGCTCGGGCGAGGCGGAACGGAACACACGCGCCAGCGCGTTGTGGACACCAGCGGCATTGTCATGCGTCGGGCCCATTTCCAGTTCATACGCACCTTCGGCAATCCACGGGCTGTGCTCGAACACGCCGCCGAATTCCGACACAAAGGTTGGTCGATCCATTTCGGACGGGGTCAGACATTGCACCGGCGGGTGTTCAATGGCCCAGTGTTCGGCAATCTGCTCGCGCGTTGCGAACCAGACACCTTCGTGTTTCCTGAAATAATCAAGTGCGCGTTTTAGCGCCATGGCGCGACCGGGGCGACCGATCAGACGGCAGTGCAACCCAATCGAGAGCATCTTGGCCGCGCCCGCCTCACCCTCGGAATAGAGCATGTCAAAGCTGTCTTTCAGATAGCTTTCAAACTGTTCCCCATTGGTGAACCCCGCCTGAATTGCAAAGCGCATATCGTTGCAGTCCAGTGTATAGGGCATGATCAGTTGATCCTTGCCCCCTGCCTTGATCCAGTATGGCAGATCGTCGGCGTAGCTGTCGGCGATATAGGCAAAGTCGCCTTCCTGAGCGGCCAATTCGACCGTATTCATCGAACAGCGGCCCGTATACCAACCACGGGGCGGCTGACCTGTAACCTCTGTGTGCAGGCGGATTGCTTCGCGGATCTGGGAACGTTCTTCTTCTGCGCCCATGTTCTTGTGTTCAATCCACTTCAAACCGTGGCTGGCGATCTCCCACCCGGCATGCTTCATCGCCGCAACCTGTGCAGGTGCACGTGCCAAAGCGGTTGCAACACCGTAGACGGTGACAGGCAGATCCTGCAAAAGGCGATGCACGCGCCAGAACCCCGCGCGGCTGCCGTATTCATAGATCGATTCCATGTTCCAATGCCGTTGCCCCGGCCAAGGGGCGGCGCCGGTGATCTCGGACAGAAACGCTTCGGATGCGGCATCGCCGTGCAGAACGTTGTTTTCACCGCCCTCTTCGTAATTCAGCACGATCTGAATGGCGATTTTGGCGTCGTTCGGCCAGTTTGCTTTGGGAACTTGCCCACCGTAACCGGTCATGTCTCGTGGATAAGGCTTCACATCGGTTTCCTTCTTCTTGAATTGATCAATACCCCAGATAATCAAAGATGTTTTTCAAAAAATGCAGAAAGCAGCTTCCCACAGACTGCCTTTGCTCCTGGATGCGAAAACAGACTAGTAACTGTATAACTTGAGGAGTAGCGCAAATGACCGGTTACCTTACAACACATGTTCTGGATACGGCCCGGGGGTGCCCCGCCGAAGGATTGAAAATCGAACTGTTCCGCATTGAAGGTGCAGACCGCCAGTTGCTGAAAACTCTGTTCACCAATGACGACGGCAGGACCAACGAACAAATTCTGCCCGAAGCAGAGTTTTCAACAGGTGACTACGAACTTGTCTTCCATGCCGGGGATTACCTTGATGCCTGCGGCACACCACCTGAAAACCCGCGCTTTCTGAACGTCATCCCGATCCGGTTTGGAATGTCCGAACATTCGCATTACCACGTGCCTCTGCTGCTTTCGCCCTTCGGGTACTCGACCTATCGCGGCAGCTGAGCGACCTACCGGGCCGTATTTGCCGCCGCAATCGACGACCCGATGCGTTCGATTATGAATTCCATGAAAAGCCGCGTTTTGGGGTCCTGCATACGGCGGTGCGTAAACAGACATGCCATCTGAATCGGTTCTGGCGGCGTCTTTTCCGCCACCGGAACCAATGTCCCGGCCTTGAGATGTTGAGCGATCTCAAAAATCGGCTTCAACGCGATACCATGTCCGCCAAGGGCCCAGTCTGTCAGCACGTCGCCATCGTCTGACTCGTAGCGCCCGGAAACCCGGAACCGTTTTGGCCCCGTATCGGTCCTCAAAAGCCATTGAAACTCGGTCGCGCCCGGGAACCGCAAATTGAGACATTCGTGCTCATCGGCGATCAACGCGTCCCCGCTTTCGGGCATCCCGCGCCTTTTGATGTATTTCGGGGATGCACAAAGCACTCTTTCGACATCCGCGATCTTGCGAATACGCAGGTTGCTGTCCTCTGGCTGACCAAGAAAAAATGCCAGGTCCAGACCTTCGGTTGTCAGATCAACCTTTCGGTCGGTCAGCCTTAACCGGACGTTCACCTCGGGGTACTCGGCAAGAAACTTCGGGACCTGCGGCGCAATCAACCGACGCCCGACTCCCAACGGCGCCGCGACATAGAGTGACCCTTTCAGGTTTTCGGTCAGATTGACGATCTGGGCTTCGGCACTTTCGACCGCTTCAAGGATCTCTGCCGCGCCGCGATAGAAAGATTTTCCCTGCTCGGTGGGCGTCAGGCTGCGTGTCGTGCGTTGGAACAAACGCACGCCAAGATGCTCTTCCAGTTGCGATATACGCGCCGACGTGACGGCTGGCGAAACCCTCAGATCACGGCCCGCGGCGGACATGCTGCCCAATTCATAGACCCGGACAAAGGTTCTGATGTTATCAAGGTAGGACATTTTTTTGCATTTTTTGATACTGCTTGGTCTTTACCAGCAATACCAGAACAAAACACACTCGCATAGAGTAACCGGAAGCAAAGAATCTTAGGAGCAAAGCCATGTATGACTTGGCCGTAATGTGGGAGTGGATCGCCTTTTCCGTCCGCTGGCTGCATGTGATCACCGCGATGGCGTGGATTGGGGCGTCATTCTACTTTATCGCGCTGGACCTCATGCTAAAGCCGAACCCAGCCCTTCCGGACGGGGCCTACGGCGAAGAATGGGAAGTACATGGCGGCGGCTTCTACCACACTGTCAAATACCTGGTTGCGCCCTCGCGCATGCCCGAGCACCTGACCTGGCACAAATGGCAGAGTTACACGACCTGGCTGTCTGGTGCGGCGTTGCTCATGATCATATACTGGGTCGGGGGCGAGTTGTTCCTGCTTGATCCGACCAAAGTGGACCTTGCGCTGTGGCAGGGGATTCTGATTTCCGGCGGATCGCTGACCATTGGTTGGCTTCTCTACGATCAGATGTGCAAATCCAAGCTGAGCGATCACCCGACCGTTCTGATGCTGCTGTTGTTCGTGATCCTGGTGATCATGTCCTGGGGTTACAACCAGATCTTCACCGGTCGTGCCGCGCTTTTGCATCTTGGCGCCTTCACTGCAACGATCATGACGGCCAACGTGTTCTTTCAGATCATGCCGAACCAACGGATCGTGGTCGAAGACCTCAAGGCCGGTCGGACACCTGATGCCAAATACGGCAAGATCGCCAAGGTACGATCCACGCACAACAACTATCTGACTTTGCCGGTCGTGTTCCTGATGTTGTCGAACCACTATCCACTTGCTTTCGGCACCGAGTATTCCTGGATCATCGCCAGCCTGATCTTTCTGACGGGCGTCACCATCCGTCACTATTTCAACACGATGCACGCAACTGGGAAAGGCCCGCACTGGACCTGGGGCGTGACGGTTCTGCTAATGGTCGTGATCGCTTGGCTGTCTTCGGTGAGAAACACCGAGACATGGGAAGACGCCGAAGCGCGCGAGCTGACACCATACGAGCAGAAATATGCGTCCGCCGCGGGCTTCGAAGATGCCTATGACACGGTCTTGGGCAATTGCTCGATGTGCCACGCCCGCGAGCCGGTGTACGGCACCATGAAATGGGCCCCGAAGAAAGTTTACCTTGAGACACCCGGAGATGTGGCCCGACATGCTGACCAGATCTATCTGCAAGCCGGGATCAGCCACGCAATGCCGCCACCATCGGCAGTGCAAATGGATGAAGAGGCACGCCAAACCATCATCGCATGGGTGCGTGAAGTCAGAAACCAATAGGCGCGTGCGCGCGAAACCATGACAGCGAACCGGGCCGTGATGCCCGCTTTTTCTTTATGCGAAAAAGCGTTTGCTGTGCTGTGCGATATGTTCGACGAACAGGCGCACCTTGGGATCTTGCAGCTTTTTGTGCGGATAAAGACACCCGAAAATCGTTGGCAAGGGGGGCGTCTCGGGCAGGACCTCGACCAGCCGTCCATCCTCGAGAAACTCCCGCACGTCAAAGCGCGGCTTGTTGACGATCCCACGACCGGACAAGGCCCAGTCGGTCAGAACATCACCATCGTCTGCGTCGTATTTGCCGCCAACTTCAAGCTTTCGCGGCCCCATGTCAGTGCGAAGAGTCCAATAGTATTCCGGAGACCTAGGATAACGCAGCAACAGGCAGTTATGGGGCATGTGCAACAAATCATCCGGTGTTTTGGGCATCCCAAACCGCGACAGGTAATCGGGCGAAGCGCACAGAACACGATCACAATCCGCGAACTTCCGCAGTTTCATGGTTGAATCGCCAGGCTCTCCAATGAAAAAGGCGATGTCCAGACCGTCGGCCAGAATGTCCACCTTGCGATCGGACAGGCGCATGCGAATCTCTGTTTCCGGGTAACGATCCGAGAATTCCGGCACCAGAGGCGCAACGATTCTGCGCCCGACACCCAAAGGCGCGGTGATGCGGATCGCCCCCCGCGGCGCGTCGGAAAAGCTGGCGACACGCGCTTCGGCGTGATCAAGCGCCAGCAGGACCGCCTTGGCTTCATCGTAGAAAACCGTCCCCACTTCGGTTGGGGTCATCGATCGGGTGGTTCGGTTGAACAGCCGCACACCCAGATGGTTTTCAAGCTCTTTCAACCGTTTGCTGGCCACCGCCGGGGTCAGCCGAAGATCACGCCCGCCAGAGGTGATGCTGCCCAGCTCCATCACGCGGACAAAAACACGCAGACTTTCGATGTAAGACATTGGATCCTCCCAGCAGCGAAAGAATGCGGTATAGCCCCATCTTTTTCAACGATCTGTTGAAAGTATTTGCCATTTGCAGCGATTTTCCATCTCAATCTTTGCTCCTATGGTTCCACTGACCACCCTCCGGAAGGCAGGGGCAGAGGGAGAATTCCATGACGCATCGCACCCACATCCAATTTGTCCTCAATGGCAAGGATGTCTCCGTCCCAGACGTGTCGGCAGGCCAGACACTTCTTGATTTCCTGCGCCTGGAACGCCGACTGACAGGAACGAAGGAAGGCTGCGCCGAAGGCGACTGCGGCGCGTGCACCGTGCTTGTCGGACGGCTTGGGCGCTCGGGCCTGCGCTATGCTCCGGTCAATGCCTGTATCCGGTTTCTTGCCTCTGTCGACGGCTGTCATGTCGTGACGGTTGAACATCTGTCCGGGCCTCAAGGCCGGCTGCACCCGGTTCAACAAGCCATGGTCGATCACCATGGCAGCCAGTGCGGGTTCTGCACACCGGGCTTCGTCATGGCCCTTTATGCGCTTTGGATGCAAACTCCGGAACCGACCGAAGTACAGGTTGAAACCGCATTGCAGGGCAACCTGTGCCGCTGCACCGGGTATGAGCCGATCATCCGAGCGGCCATTGCCGTCAGCCGCTACGGCACCCCGTCATCTGATCATCTGAACACCGAACGCGAAACCATGACCGCGCGTCTGGCGGCCCTGAAGGACGGGCGGCGCGTGGTCTCCGGACCCGAAAACAACCTGAGCATTCTGCCATCCAGCGTCGATGATCTTGCCGAATGCCTGCAAGCTTATCCAAACGCCACGATCGTGGCCGGAGCCACCGATGTGGGCCTGTGGGTGACCAAGTTCCTGCGCGACATTGGCCCCGCCATCTTCACCGGTCATCTCGAAGACCTGAAAACAGTCGAAAGACAGGGGTCTCTCCTCCTGATCGGTGCCGGCGCCAGCTACACCGATTGCCAGGACCTTCTGTCTGAACACCTGCCACACCTGTCCTCCTACTGGGATCGCATCGCAGGGTGGCAGGTGCGGAATATGGGAACCGTAGGTGGGAATATCGCCAACGGCTCACCCATCGGGGACACGCCGCCGGTTCTCATCGCGCTCGGCGCGGAAATCACTCTGCGGCGCGGTTCCGAACGCCGAACCCTGCCTCTGGCTGACTTCTTCATCGACTATGGCAAGCAGGACCGTCTGCCAGACGAATTTGTCGAAAGCATCCGCGTGCCCCTGCCCCGACCCAATGATCTGGATGCGGCTTACAAGATTTCCAAGCGCCGAGACGAGGATATTTCTTCTGTGGCCGCCGGGCTGCACATGAGCGTCACAGACGGGATCATCAGCGATGTGCGCATTGCATTTGGGGGCATGGCCGCCACGCCTAAACGCGCATCGACAGCCGAGGCGGCGCTGAACGGCCAACCCTGGGCACGCGAAAGTTTCGAAGCCGCCGCTGAAGCGCTGGCCGAGGATTTCGCGCCTCTCACAGATTGGCGCGCATCGTCGGACTATCGGATGCTGACCGCCCAAAACCTTCTGCGCCGGTTCTTCCTTGAAAACGACCGTGAAACCGACACCCCCGTTCAACTGGCTTGTGCCTGATCAGGAGACGACAACATGAAAGACAACGTTTCCATCATTGGATCGGCTCACACCAATGTAAACCATGACAGTGCGGTCAAGCACGTCACGGGGCAGGCCGACTACACGGACGACATTGCGCTGCCACAAGGCGCGCTGCACGCGTATCTCGGGGTCTCTGACGTCGCGCATGCCAAGCTTTTGGACATCGATTTCACCGACGTTCTGGCCACGCCCGGCGTTGTCGGTGTGCTGACCGCAGACGATGTGCCGGGGGCCAATGATATCAGCCCGACACATCTGAACGATGAACCGGTTTTCCCGACCGATGCCATTCAGTTTCATGGGCAGCCTTTGTTTGCCGTTGTTGCCGAAACCCGCGAAATCGCGCGCCGGGCCGCAGAACTGGCAAAGATCAACTACGAAACCCTGCCTCACGCGCTGGACCCGATTGCCGCGCAGGAAGCCGGATATCCGCATGTCACAGCCCCCCTCAAGCTGGAACGCGGCGACGTCGCCCCGGCGCAGACTGCGGCACCAAACCGGATCAAAGGCCGCATGAATGTTGGCGGTCAGGACCACATGTACCTCGAAGGTCACATCGCCTTTGCCATTCCGGGTGAAGACGATGATGTGGTCGTACATTGCTCCACCCAGCACCCGTCCGAAGCGCAGCATATGGTGGCGCATGTCCTTGGGGTACCGTCCAACGCCGTTGTGGTTAACGTTCGCCGCATGGGCGGCGGATTTGGCGGCAAGGAAAGCCAGATGAACCTGTTCTGCGCGGTTGCCGCCATGGCCGCCAAAAAGTGGAACCGCGCCGTGAAAATCCGCCCTGACCGGGATCAGGACATGACGGCAACCGGTAAGCGCCATGATTTTGTGATCGATTACGACGTCGCCTTTGACGATGATGGCCGCATTCAAGCAGTCGAAGGCAGCTTTGCCGCGCGTTGCGGATTCTCGGCAGACCTGTCGGGACCTGTCACCGACCGGGCGCTGTTTCACGCGGACAACGCCTATTTCTATCCGAACGTCCGTCTGAACAGTCATCCAATGAAAACCAACACGGTGTCGAATACCGCGTTTCGAGGATTTGGCGGCCCGCAGGGTGTGATCGCGGCAGAGCGGATGATCGAAGAGATTGCCTATGCCACCGGGAAAGACCCCCTGGATGTACGTAAGGCGAATTTCTACGGCACCAAAGACCGTAACGTGACGCCGTATCACCAAGTGGTCGAAGACAGCATCCTCGACCGGCTGATCGGAGAGTTGGAAGAGACATCGGAATACCGCCAGCGCCGTCAGGACATAATTGAATTCAACAAGACATCGCCAATCCTGAAAAAAGGCATCGCGCTGACACCGGTCAAGTTTGGCATTTCGTTTACCGCGACCTGGTACAATCAGGCTGGCGCTCTGGTTCATGTTTACAATGACGGTTCGATCCATCTGAACCACGGTGGTACCGAAATGGGGCAAGGTCTCAACACCAAGGTTTCGCAGGTCGTGGCCGAGGCCTTTCAGGTTGACTTCAGCCGGATCAAGATTACCAAAACAACCACCGAGAAGGTTCCGAACACCTCGGCCACTGCAGCCTCCAGCGGGACCGATCTTAACGGCATGGCCGCGTTGAACGCGGTCGAGCAAATCAAAGCACGTCTGGTGAAATTCGCCGCCGAAACCTGGAATGTCGCCCCCGAAGAAGTGGCCTTCCACGCCAATCAGGTGCATATCGGCGACGAGGTTCTGCCCTTCGATGTGTTCATCAAACAGGCCTATCTGGCGCGCGTGCAACTGTCGGCGGCCGGGTTCTACAAGACGCCAAAAATCCACTGGGACCGAGCCAAGGGACAAGGCCGCCCGTTCTACTACTTCGCCTATGGGGCGTCCTGTTCAGAGGTCACGATTGACACTCTGACCGGTGAATACCGCGTGGATCGCACCGATCTGCTGCACGACGTCGGACGTTCGCTGAACCCTGTGCTGGACAAAGGTCAGGTCGAAGGCGCATTCATTCAAGGTATGGGATGGCTGACCACTGAAGAGCTTTGGTGGGACGATGCCGGTCGCCTGCGCACCCATGCCCCGTCGACATACAAGATCCCGCTCGCGTCAGACCGCCCGCGCATCTTCAACGTGAACCTTGCCGATTGGTCGGAAAACCGCGAGCTGACCATCAAACGCTCCAAGGCTGTCGGCGAGCCGCCGTTCATGCTGGGAATTTCGGTGTTCGAGGCCCTGTCGATGGCCGTGGCCTCGGTCGCTGATTACCGGGAATGCCCCCGCCTTGACGCGCCAGCCACGCCCGAACGTGTGCTGATGGCAGTCGCGCGGCTGCAAGCCGGGTCCTGAGCCATGGTTGCCCCGGGTTCTCTGAACGAATTTCTGTCCGCGCAGCATAGCGTGATCCGCGTTGCGTTGACCCGAGTCCGCGGGTCTTCGCCGCGCAATGAGGGGACAGAAATGTTCGTCGCGCCCGGGGCGTTGTGGGGAACCATAGGCGGTGGACAATTGGAATTCCTCGCCATCAACGCCGCGCGGGACATGCTGCGTGACGGTGCGTTGCATCAGGATCTGGACGTGCCACTTGGCCCCGAGATCGGGCAATGCTGCGGCGGACGGGTCGAACTGAACCTGTCCCGTATGCGTGCGTCCGACAAATGGGCCGCGACGGAACGCGCGGCCCGGAACGAAGATGCTTTGCCTCATGTCTATGTCATGGGGGCGGGCCACGTGGGGCGTGCCCTCGCCAATCAGTTTCAGCATCTGCCGGTGCGCTGCATCCTCGTCGATACCAGACCCGAAGAGATCGCGCTTTGCGCCGCAGATGTCGAAACCCGGGTCAGCGCGATTCCCGAAGCCGAAATCTGGCGCGCGCCCGCAGGCAGCGCCTTTGTCGTTCTGACCCATGATCACGGGCTGGATTTTCTGCTGACGACCGCCGCGCTGGAACGAAATGACGCCGCTTATGTGGGGATGATCGGTTCCGCCACAAAGCGGATAAAGCTCAGGAACTGGGCGCAGAAACACTGTGACGGACAGTCCATCGAACATTTGAAATGCCCCATCGGGGCTAGCGGTAGCCGCGACAAGCGGCCCAGCGTCATCGCCGCCTTCGTGGCGGCCGAAGTGATGGCTGAATTGACCTCTGAAACTGCCGCGACCGCCCTGACCGGGGCAAACCAGGCACCCCTGCGGGGCCACCATCACGACCGGAAAGGGAGATCGGCCTGACACCTGTCGGGCCAAACCGGTCACATCAGAGGAGGAGACCGTCATGGACGGGAGGACCTATGAATACAAGCTGTTTACCCGCAGCGATTTCAGCGCTTTCTGGGCGCTGTTTACCGACAACCTTGTCAACCTGCTGATCCTGTCCGGGGTCTGCCAATTCGTTTTTCAAATGCCTGCGGACATCGTCTTTGGCCGCATCGTTCCCGGCGCTGCCATCGCGATTTTGGCCGGTGTCGCTGTCTACACTTACCTCGCCAAACGGGCGGCAAACGCGCAGGGCAAAGACGTAACCGCGTTGCCCTACGGCATCTCGACGCCGGTTATGTTCGTCTACCTGTTCGGGGTGATCGGACCCATCTATTGGGCGACAAATGATCCAATGCTAGCCTGGCAAGTAGGCATCGGCGCCGGGTTCATGGGCGGCATCGTCGCGGCTCTGGGCGCCGTGGTTGGACCGTATCTCAAGCGGATCACGCCACGTGCGGGGATGCTGGGGACGCTGTGCGGCATTGCCCTGGTCTTCATCGGCTCTGTGCCGCTGGCCGAAGTGTTCGAGAACCCCATCATCGGCTTTACGTCGCTGCTGTTCATCCTCTGGGGTTTGATCGGCCGTTTCCGCCTGCCGGGCAATGTTCCGGCCGGCCTTGTCGCGATTGCTGCCGGTACCGTGATCGCCCTTCTGCTTGGCGAGTCCAAAATTGATGTCAGCGGCATCGGGTTCTACCCGCCGATCCCGTATTTCGGTGACCTGATCGCCGGTGTGCAATACCTGTTCGCCAACCCTGAGCTGTTCCTGGTGCTGATCCCCGTGCAGATCTACAATTTCATCGAAACGATGAACAACGTGGAATCCGCCGAAGCGGCAGGCGACCATTACCCTGTCGGGCTCTGCCAGGTGACGGACGGCGCAGGCACGATGCTGGGTGCTCTGTTTGGTTCGCCATTCCCGACAACCGTCTACATCGGCCATCCGGCCTATAAACGGCTGGATGCCCATGCGGGGTATATTGTCGGTGTGGCCGTTGTAATTGCCGCCGCCGCCTTTCTGGGGTTCCTGTCCTTCCTCGCGGGGCTGATCCCGATCGCCGCAGCCGCACCGGTACTGGTCTTTGTATCAGTCAGCCTGATCACCAACACGGCCTGGGCTGTGAAACCGATGCACATGGCTGCGGTATCCTTCGCGATCCTGCCCCATATCTCGGCCTTCCTGATGGTCAAATGGGGATCGTTGATGAACGCGCTGCGCAGCAGCGGTGTCGAAGGGCTGCCATCCTTGGGAGATCCTGATCTGACCTCGGCCCTTCTGATGGAAGGGGCTCATTACGAGGGGCACCTTGCCCTGAGCCAGGGGGCGATCATCACCGGTCTGGTCTGGGGTGCCATCGTGGCCGATGTGATTGACGGGCGCTTCCGGATGGCCGGCGCGTTTGCTGTCGCAGGTGGGCTGATGTCTTCGATCGGCATCATCCATTCCTACACGCTACAGATGCCTCAGTTCGACGGGATAACCATCGGCTATCTGATCATCGGTGCGTTTCTGTACGTCTACCCGGTGTTCGCCCCCAAAGAGGATCTTGAGCATCGCATCATCGTGCCGGACGAGCCCGACCTCATCGATGACGATTCACCCGCTCAGCAGGCCTGATCGGCAACGGGGCAGTCGAATGGCTGCCCCAGAAACCATCCCTTCCCGTTCAATCGTGGCCGTTCAAGAGGCAGAGTTTGCCCTGCGGTCGCTTGCAGATCTTTCTCCCGCCTATCTCAGAGTGACGGCATGTGGTTCGAATGGGTCTTGCAGAGGATCACCCTTGCGAACCACACATCTGCATCGGCTGGGTCACACAAAATAGACGACCACAGGTGATGTGCGAGGGGTCAAGACCCTCAACTGCAAGCCCCGCAATCGGCCAAGCGTGACGAATTTTGTCGTTTGCAGGCATTTTTGTCGCTTTCCGGCTTGTTGCGCTATGCTGGTGTGAACAAGAATACCTACGTATGAAGAGTTGTTTTCCAAATCCCATGGACCGCCGTGCCACCGGCTGTGACCTTGTGATCCCAGCCTGATCTCAGGGCCTCTGGCCCATATGCATCACGCTGTGATTACGGATTTTTCGGATAACCTCATGACAACTCAAGCGCTGCGCCTGGCCATCGATATTGGCGGCACGTTCACGGATACGGTTCTTGTCTCTGGCGAAGAGACGATACTTGCCTCGACCAAAACCCTGACCACGCATCACAACCCCGCCGACGGAGCCATGCAAGGCGCAACGCGCGTGATGCAACAGACAGGGCACCGTCTGAGCGAAGTCACCGGTTTCATTCACGGCACCACGCTGGCCACCAACGCGCTGATCGAAAAACGCGGCGCGGTCGTGGCAACCGTGACCACCGAAGGGTTCAGGGACATTCTGGAAATCGCCTACGAGCGGCGCTATTCGCAATATGACATCAATCTGGAGAAACCTGATCTGCTGGTGCCGCGTGAGCGCGCGCTGACGGTCCGCGAGCGCGTTTCGGCGGATGGCAAGGTGTTGATTTCGCTGGAAGGCACAGCCATCGACGCGTTGTTGAAGGATATCGACGCCAGCGGAGCGGAAGCCATCGCCATCTGCCTGATGCACGCATATGCAAACCCCGAGCACGAGCGCAGGCTGCGCGATACGCTGGCGGACAGGCGCCCCGATCTGACCGTCTCGATTTCGTCGGACGTCAGCCCCGAAGCGCGCGAATTCGACCGGCTGTGCACGACCGTCGCCAACGCCTATATCCAGCCTCTGATGGCAACGTATCTGGCCCGGTTTGTCCGACAATTCGAGGCCCAGGGCGTCACCTGTCCGATCCTGATGATGACAGCGGGTGGTGGAATGTGCACCATGCGAACCGCCGCGCGGTTTCCGATCCGGCTGGTGGAATCCGGTCCTGCCGGTGGTGCCATTCTGGCTGCCCGCGTCGCCGCCCGCGCCGGTCTGGATCAGGTTCTGTCCTTTGACGTCGGCGGTACCACCGCCAAACTATGCCTGATCGACAACGCCCGTCCCCAGACCTCGCGCCAGTTCGAAATTGCCCGCGCCGCTCGGTTTATCAAAGGGTCCGGAATGCCGGTACGAATACCGGTCATCGAAATGATCGAGATCGGCGCCGGAGGCGGTTCGATTGCCGGGGTTGACCGGCTAGGACGGTTGACCGTAGGGCCAAAATCAGCCGGATCCGAGCCCGGCCCCGTCGCCTTCATGCGCGGCGGAACCGACCCCACGGTGACGGACAGTGATATTGCACTGGGATATATCGTACCCGACACGTTTGCCGAGGGGCATATTCAGCTTGATCCCGAAGCTTCGAAACGGGCGCTGAGCCGGGTGATCGGGTCAAAGCTGGATCTGGATGCCGTAGGCGCCGCCGATGGCGTCAGCCGTATCGTCGACGAAAGCATGGCCAGCGCGGGTCGGATGCATGCGGTGGAATCCGGCAAGGACCTTGGCCCACGAACAATGATAGCGTTTGGGGGCAACGGGCCATTGCACGCCAGCCGGGTCGCGCGATCCGCCGGGGTCTGCCGCATCGTGATCCCGCCCGATCCCGGTGTCGGATCGGCCGTCGGCTTCCTGTTCGCTCCGGTGTCTTTCGAGATCGTCCGCTCGCGCTATTCGTTGCTGGGCAGCATGGACCTGAACGGGATCAACACGCTGTTCGAAGCCATGATTTCCGAGGCTAGAGAGGTCGTCTTCCAAGGGGCCGGCGATGTCCCGACCCAGACGCTGCGCACTGCCTTCATGCGCTACAACGGACAAGGGCACGAGATCGAGATCACCCTTCCCGACCGCCCCCTGACCGCCGAAGATATCGTGCCGCTGACCTCTGCATTCGAACAGGAATACCGCAAGCAATTCTCGCGCCCGGTGCCGGGGATGCAGATCGAGATTCTCAATTGGGCGGTACGTGTCGCGACCTGTGACAGCGTCGTGCCGACGGTTCCTGAAACGCCCCGGTTGAAGACAATCTCGGCGCCGGAAACCCGTCCGATCACCTGTGACGTGGACGGAGTGTCGAAACCAGCGGCCTTCGTTGCCCGAGCGGATCTGAAGCCCGGCGACCACCTTCACGGCCCCGCATTGATCACCGAGCCGCAGACAACCACGCTCGTGTCCGCCGACTTCTCGGCCCATGTGGATGCCATTGGAAACCTCGTCCTCGTTCGGGACCAGAAAGGAGGCGCATGATGTCGTCCGATCTTTCACACGATCTTTCGCCCGCCCGATTGCAGGTGATGTGGAATCGTCTGCTGGCCGTGGTCGAAGAACAGGGTCAAACCCTGATCCGCGCCGCCTTCAGCCCGATCGTACGCGAATGCGGCGACATCTCTGCCGGGATATTTGACGCCGATGGCCGGATGCTGGCGCAAGCCGTGACCGGCACGCCGGGGCACATCAACACCATGGCCGAGGCGGTGCAGCACCTGCGCCGGGCTTTCCCGGTTCAGTCCATGAAGCCGGGCGACATCTACATGACGAACGACCCATGGCTTGCCTCGGGGCACCTGAACGATTTTCTGCTGATGATGCCCGCATTCAAGGATGGCAAGGTGGTGGGCTTTACCTCCTGCACGTCGCATCTCGTTGATCTGGGTGGGTTGGGCATGGGCCCCGAAGGTTCCGACATCTATGACGAGGGCCTGCTGATCCCGCCCTGCAAGCTAGTTGAGCAGGGCACCCCCAACGATTTGCTGCTGGACATCATCCGCGCCAACAGCCGCGAACCCGTCGCCAACGATGGCGACATCTATGCACTGATCGCCTGCTGCGAAGCCGGGGTTGCAAGGCTGCTGTCGATGATGGAGGAATTTGGCCTCGACGATCTAGGGACGCTCGGCTCGTACATCATCGACACGTCGCGCCGCGGCACGCTGGAGGCCATCGCCGACGTACCCGAAGGTGTCTACAAGAATGTTCTGAAGATGGACGGCTATGAGAATGAGCTGGAACTGCACGCCACCCTGACCGTAAGGAAGGACGGCATGCATGTGGATTTCTCGGGCACTTCGGGCTGTTCGCGCAAGGGCATCAACGTGCCGCTGAACTATGCCACCGCCTATACGGTGTTTGCCTTGCGCTGCATTGTCGGCGCGGACATTCCCAACAATGCGGGATCGCTGGAGCCGTTTACCATTGACGGGCCAAAGGGCTGCATCCTGAACGCGCAGCGCCCGGTGCCGGTTGCGATGCGGCATACCTTGGGTCAGGTCACGCCCGATCTGGTTCTGGGCTGCCTGCATCAGGCCCTGCCCGATGCGGTCCCGGCCGAAGGTGCAAGTTGCATGTTCGACCTGCCCATGCGTCACGCGCCCGAAGTGGCTCGTGATGGCGGTCGCGAATTCGCGGTGGAACCCGTACACAATGGCGGAACCGGCGCGCGACCTCAGGCCGATGGACTGTCGGCCACGGCCTATCCGTCCGGGGTGTTCGGCAGTCAGGTCGAGATCACCGAAAGCGTCGCACCCGTGACGATCTGGCGGCGCGAACTGCGCCCAGATTCCGGCGGCGCGGGCAAGTATCGCGGCGGGCTGGGGCAGCGGATCGAAATGACCTCGTCCAACGGTGCTCCCTTTATCGTATTCCTGTCGGTCGAACGGCTGAAATACCCGGCGCTTGGCCGTATGGGCGGCAGACCCGGCGCGCCCGGTCGCATCCGTTTCAGGGACGGCGCAAACGATATTCCGGGCAAAGGAGAATTGCGGGTGGAACACGGTGATTATCTGATCTTCGATACACCGGGCGGCGGTGGATTTGGCGACCCTGCCGAACGCGACCCGGATGCGCTGGCGCTGGACATCAAACGCGGGTTCGTAACTGCGCAAGGCGCCAGGATTTACGCGGGTGACGCATGATCCGACCGGTTCCTTACATTGGCGCCATGGCCGCTTATGCGCTGGCTGATCCGAACGGCGCAGACACGGTTTCACTGGCGCAGAACGAAAGCGCCTTTCCCGCAAGCCCCGCCGCCGTTGCGGCCGGGCAGACAGCGCTGGCGGATCTGGCCCTTTATCCCGATCCGGAATGGGCCGAAATGCGCTCGGCCATTGCCGAGGTGCACGGGCTCGTCCCCGCGCGCATTTTATGTGGGGCGGGCTCGATGGAACTGATTGGCTGTCTGATCCGCGCCTTTGCCGGGCCGGGCGATCAGGTGCTGGGCACACAATATGGCTATGCCTTTGTCGCCTCGGCGACAGCTCAGGCACAGGCCGAATATGTGGCAGCGCCCGAGGTCGATTTGACCGTATCGGTGGACGCGCTTCTGGCCGCTGTCACAGCTGCCACCCGCATCGTGTTCGTCTGCAATCCGGGCAACCCCACCGGCACGCTGATCCCGAATGACGAAATTGTCCGCCTGCGATCGGATCTGCCTGGCGATACACTGCTGGTGGTGGATCAAGCCTATGCGGAATTTGCCGATGCCACGAACGATCCTGCGCAGATCTTTGCGCTGGTGGATCGGGGCGACACCGTGATCACGCGTACATGTTCCAAGGCCTACGGGCTGGCTGGGGCGCGAGCCGGCTGGGGCTATTTCCCAAGCGAAATCTCGGGCGAGGTCCGCAAGCTTTTGAATCCCAACAATATCTCGATTGCCTCGCAGGCAGCGGCCGCGGCGGCGATGCGCGATCAGGCCTATATGCGCAACGTGGTCGCACGGACAGCCGAGATTCGGGACCGGTTTGCGCAGGAATGCCGCGGACTGGGCCTGAGCGTGCCGGAAAGCCACACCAATTTCGTGCTGATCCGCTTTGCCTCGACCGCGCAGGCACAGCGCGCCGACACGGCCCTGCGGGCGGAGGGCCTGATGATGCGCGGCATGGGCGGCTATGGTTTGTCGGACTGTTTGCGCGCCACGATCTGTGCGCCCCAGGTGATGGACAAGGCCCGCGACATCTTGAAAGGAGCGCTGACATGACCGAGACCCGCACAGCCGCCAAGATCGGTGTTCTGGTGCCCTTCACCAACACCAATCTGGAACCGGATATGGAGATGCTGCGACCGCCAAACACCACCATCCATTTCCAGCGCATGGGCGGCTATGACGTGGATGAAATTCCCGGCTCGGATCAAATGGCAGGTTTGGGTGCTTCGGATATCAGCCACGATCTGCGGATGATCTCGGGGGTGCGGCCCGATGTGGTGCTGTACGGCTGCACCTCGGCCACCCTGACCCATGGGCCGTCTTTCGACGCTGAGCTGGCGCAACAGATCAAATCGGAATCCGGTGCGCTGTCGCTGACCGCGGCCGGATCATTAATCGCCGCAATCAAGGCACTGGGGGCCACAAAGGTCGGCTTTTCCTCGCCCTATCTGGGCGAAATAAACGTTCAGGCGATGGATTTCATGGCCCAGAACGGAATCGAGACCGTTCGATGCACCGATGTCGGCCGAAAGCTGGGCAATTACGGTCAGGGAGAGCTGACCCCGGACGAGGTTTATGAACTGGCCTGTCAGGCCGATCACCCGCAGGCACAGGCCATAATTCTCAGCTGCACCGACATGCGTTCGGTCGAGGCGATCGACCGAATTGAAGCAACGCTGGGCAAGCCGGTCGTCACCTCAAATCAGGCGATGATGTTCTGCCTTATGCGGGCTCTGAACCTACCGCGTCACGACGCGCTGCCGGGGCGATTGTTCGACCTGCTCTGACCGGATCAGGGCGCAGGGCGACAGTGTAAGGGAGCAAACTCACCTCGAACCGGTCTTGGATCACCCAGACTTGTTCCCAGCTCCAATTCAACCTTTGCAGCAGGCGGCAAGACCGTCGCCGCGCCGTCATCAGGATCAAGGGTGCGGATGTGCCGGTCGGAATGCGTATATACGGCAGCTTCGGCAGATTTTACCTCTGGTCGGCGGGGGCGTAGATCAACGCGCCAAGGTCTGAGAATTTCGAACCTGGCGCGCCCAGCCCCAGAACCGCGTCACGAATTGCGGCAGCACGGGATGCACCCAGTGATGGTGTCGCAAATTCCATGAATTTGTCGATCACTTCTGTCTCATCCATTGGTGCCTCGGGTCCGCCGCGTGCATGTACGTCGCCCGACTCGAGTATCCGCCCGTCGGTCAGGGTGATGCTGACATCGGCGAACCGGCTTTCGGGGAAACGGTCAGAATGGCGTGCGGCCTCTGCAACCGAGATACGCTCGACGATCGAGGCGACCAGCGGGTCGGCCAGGCCCGCGCCGGTGATGTTCTCGACCCCGATCCGGCCATGCGCAACCATTGTCGCGACGGCAAATGGCAGCGAATACTGCGCCTTGGACGTATCATCCGGCATGCCCCTGAAAAGGCAGGCGCTTTCCCGAAACGTGTTTACATGAATCGCGGCAACATCCCGGTGAGTCAGGTCGTTTTCACGCATGAGTGCACGGGTGGCATCAATTGCGGCGTGGGCCCAACGGCAGATCGGGTAGGGTTTGACATATTGATGCTCCATTTGCCAGAAATCGCCCAGATCTTGCCAATGGGGGGCAACGTCTGCCGCTTCGATGGTGATGGCCGGTGCCCCGGTAAAGCCTTTCTCGGCCAATACCGCTGAAGAAATGCCAACCAAAGCGCCCCAGCCCGAACCGTCATGCAGCATGGTGGGATTGGCGATCTCGCGCATCATCTGGCTGCGCGGGCCATGGTATTCGGCGATCCCCATGGCCTGCCGCATCTGTTCGGCCTTCAAACCGCGCAAACGCGCCGCCACGGCCACCACGCCAATCGCGTTCCAAGCTCCGGATGTGTGATAATCGCTGACGGTGTCATGCAAAGAAATGCCCGCGCGTCCCGCGACCTCGTATCCAACGATCACCGCCGCCAGCGCTTCGAGGCCTGAAAAATCTTGAACGGTTTCAGCCAGTGCCGCCAGTGCGGGAACGACGACAACCCCGATGTGGCCTTTGGTCGGATTGTATCCATCATGTCCGTCCAAATTGTCGGTCTGTGTGGCCGCTGCATAGGCCGCACCCGCGACGCTGACGCGACGACCGTCGAAAAGCATGCGCGCGCTCAGCCCCGGATCGCCCGCGCCAAACAGCGCTACCGCACTCTCGCGCGCAATCTGTCCGGCCTGCATCGGCCCCGATCCTATGGTGATCCCCAGCGTATCCAGCAGCATCAACGCCGCTGCCTTGCGTGCGGTGTCGGGAAAATCCTGCGCGGCACGCTTCAGCGCAAAATCTGCAACGGTCTGAAAGGTATCTGTCACGGTGTCCAGTCGAGGTTTTTCTTTCGGGTTCCGGATACAAGAAAAAGCCTATGTGAATTTGCGCACAGCGGCACGAAAACAATCATGGGGCAATGGCCCCGGATTATTTGTGACTAGGACCAGATCGCGTTTCGAGGCAGAACCATACGTGTGAGTCGCTCATGGGCAAGACAGCAAGCCCTGGGCTTATTAGTTCTTTGCAATGTGCCTTGCCTGAGAAACATCCGTCATGATGAATCTTCCACACCTGACCTTTCTGCGTTCGTTCGAAGCGGCGGCACGGCACCTGAGCTTTACCGCTGCAGCCGAAGAGTTGAACTGCACCCAATCTGCCGTCAGCAATCATGTCCGCTCGTTGGAAGAGTTTTTGCAGCGCCCCCTATTCGTGCGCCATCCCCGGTCGCTGTCGCTGACAGATGTGGGTGAGGCCTATCTGCCGTCAGTGCGCCATGCCCTCCAGGAAATCAACGCTGCCACGCAATCGGTCATCGTGCGGTCGCATACCCGCAAAGTGGTGGTATCTTGCCCGGTCAGTCTGGCCGAGAACTGGTTGCCGGATGTGATCCGCGGTTTCAACGCGGTGCATCCCGATATTGATCTGACGGTTCACGGCACTGTCTGGGCTGATGTCGAACCAAATGTTTCGGACATCTCGCTGACGATCAATCATGTCGACGATGTGTTGCCCGACGCCCATCGTTTGTGGGTCGAAAAACTGGCCTTGGTCTGTGCGCCCGACTTTCTGGTCGATGGCGAGCCGCTGACCGACCCCAAGCAATTGCAGAATGCACCGCTGATCCATATCCTGGGCCGCCCCTCCTATTGGGAACACGCGGCGCGGCAGTTCGGATTGTCCGATCTGAGCCAGAAAGGCGGGTTGCGGACGAATGTCTCGAATCTGGCGATGGAAATGGCCGCCAAGTCACTGGGATGCGTCGCCCTGCCCCGGTCGCTGGCCCGGTCCTATGTCGAGCGGGGGCTGCTGATCGAGCCTTTCCGGTTTGATCTGAACAGCCCCTGGACCTATTTCATGCGTCTCAAGGAAAAACCCGTTTCGCCACCGGTCCGGCTGTTTCAGAATTGGCTGTTGCAAGCCGCCGCTAAAATGGACAGCTGATCGACCTGTCATTTGCCGGGCCATGTCACGCGGCCCCTTTTATCCCTTACGCCGTCTTGTTGGTGGCGAGAACGCGCGATCACCCCCGCGTCTCATCAATACTTAAGGCAGGAGCTATTCCAGCCATCAACAACACCCTCTGTTCAACCGAATTTCAACACCAACCGGTCTTCCTGATCCCCGGCTCCGCTAAACAAAACGGACATGGTCGCGGTTTCGAAGGGCTTTGCACAGTCTGCGTTCTTATTGCCTCAATATCCGCAAGAATCTATGGGATGCACCACACAACTGCTGACGGCCATTGAAACCGGCGTCAGTTTCTTTGATTGTGCCCACGCCGTCCGTGGTAATTGGTAAGAAGGATTTTTGGATGCGTATTGCAATGATCGGCACCGGTTATGTTGGCTTAGTGTCCGGTGTATGCTTTTCGGACTTTGGTCATGACGTGATTTGCGTCGACAAGGCTGAGCAAAAGATCGACATGCTCAAGGCCGGAGAAGTGCCGATCTATGAACCGGGCCTGGATGTGCTAATGGCAAAAAACGTTGCTGCTGGTCGCCTGAGTTTTTCAACCGATCTGAAAACAGCAGTTGATGGCGCCGATGCGGTTTTCATCGCGGTCGGAACTCCGACCCGACGAGGAGACGGCCACGCGGATTTGACCTATGTGATGGCGGCGGCGGAAGAGATCGCCCAAGCGGTTACCGGTTACACGGTCATTGTCACCAAATCGACCGTGCCGGTGGGAACAAACAGAAAAGTTCAGGAGGTCGTTGCGGCCGCCAACCCCGCAGCCGAATTCGACGTGGCCTCGAACCCTGAATTTCTGCGCGAAGGCGCCGCAATCGATGACTTCATGCGCCCCGATCGCGTTGTGGTGGGTGTCGAAAACGATCGCGCCGCCGAAGTGATGGCCGAGATTTACCGACCGCTTTATCTGCGTGACTTTCCGATCCTGACCACCGATCTGGAAAGCGCCGAGATGATCAAATACGCCGCCAACGCGTTTCTGGCGACCAAGATCACTTTCATCAATGAAATCGCGGGCCTGTGTGAAAAGGTCGGTGCGGATGTCAAGGAAGTTTCCCGCGGCATCGGTCTGGACGGACGAATTGGCAACAAATTCCTGCACGCGGGGCCGGGCTATGGTGGGTCTTGTTTTCCGAAGGATACCGCCGCGCTGGCGCGGATCGGGCAGGATCATGCATATCCGATGCAGATCACGGAAACCGTCATTCGGGTGAATGACGAGGTCAAAAAGCGGATGATCGAAAAAATCCGCGACGCCTGCGACGACCGCCTTAACGGCAAGACGGTGGCGGTTCTGGGTGTCACTTTCAAACCCAACACGGACGACATGCGCGACGCGCCATCACTGTCCATTATTCCCGCTTTGATCGGCGGAGGGGCCAAAGTGCGCGTCGTCGATCCGCAGGGCAAAGCGGAAGGCAATGCACTATTGCCCGGAGTCGAATGGTGCGACGATCCCTATGCAGCGGTTCAAGGGGCTGACGTTGTGGTGTTGCTGACAGAGTGGAACGAGTTCCGCGCGTTGAACCTGACCCAGCTGGCCGGTTCCATGAACTCTGCCCGAATGGTGGATCTGCGCAATATCTATTCAAAGTCACAGGCGCTGAAATCCGGCTTTGAAACCTATGTCGGCGTTGGACGCTGAACGCACACCGCCTGTTGGATCAAACGCGCCCACCGGACCCGCTTGGGTCCGGCAGGGATCTGCCTTCACGGGCTATTCGGTGGCCCAAATCTTGCGGCGGCGTTCCTTGACCATGTCATTGCCTTCATCGGTGCCGTCGTGGAACGTGTTGAACCATTCATCCCAAGGGGTTTCCCAAGTGCCGTAGTTGCAGTCAAAAAACCGATGATGCAGCTGGTGAAAGAAATCCCCGACCTGGAACTTGGCCTTGTTGCCGAACTTCACATGCTCGAACCCGGCATGAGAGGTCGGAGCGCCGATGCCGTGATGGAACAGCAGGAAAATGGCGTGGATCGGATGAGACGGCAGCAGGAAGAAGATCATCGTATCGAACATCAGAAAGAAACTTTCGACCGGATGCATCGAAAGCCCCGACCAAGGGCCGGTATTGATGTTGCGGTGATGCCAAGCGTGGACTTTTGTATAAAGCACACCCACATGCAGCAGCCTGTGCAGCCAGTAGAAATGGAACCCGGCCCAGATCGGCACGAAGACGGTCATGGCGATGAACCAGATCGGGTTGCCGTCTAACGTGATCATCGTGATCCAGCCACTGGCATAGGAATACAGGATCAGACATTCCCAGAACGTCCAGAACGTCAATGCCGGGCCCAAGGTCCAGAACATGTTGTCCCAGACCTGATTTTTGAATGTGAACACCTTGGCGCCCTTCATCATCGGGCGCATGTCATAGCGGTATTCGTCCTGCTGCGTGCGGAACTTCCAAAGGGCCAGATGCAAACCGCCTGCGACCACCATCAGGATACAGAAATTGCGGAACCAGATTTCCGCAACCCAATCCCAGCCGAAGGTCTCGATCCTGCTCAAAGAAGGCGTCAGATAGGTCCAGCTGATGACCGCAAAGACCAGCAGCAGCGCCCGCAATGCAAGCGGATTCCAGCTTTGCAGCAGGTATTTCAACGCGGCCAGAGGTTTCATCGGCCAATCCCAATAGGGTGCGGTCTGAATCGGCAATTGAGGCGTGTAATTCCAGATCTTGCGCTTGGCTCGTGGCGGCAGGGCGGGGTCTGACATAGAAGGCTCATTTCATCTGTTCACTGATTACAAGCCTAAGGCGGGGGATCAAAAGCTCAGACCTAATTGTCTTGCCGGTGAGGCTAAGTTCTGCTTAGCCTGTCGGAATGAACGCCCGCGTCCCTTCCCTCAACTGGCTGCGCGTATTCGAGGCTGCGGCCCGAACCGAAAGCTTTGCCCGCGCCGCGACCCAGTTGAACATGACGCCTGCCGCCGTCAGCCAGCAGGTCAAGGCGCTGGAGACAAGACTGGGCACACCCTTGTTTCACCGTCACGCGCATGCGGTTACTTTGACCGAGACCGGGCGCGCCTATCTGCCGTCGGTACAGCAATCCTTGCTCATGTTGGAAACGGCAACCGCCGGTCTGTTCGGTGAAACCCGCGAGCAAAGGCTTTACGTGCAGTCGGTGCTGCTGTTTGCACATGGCATTCTGGCCGGGGGTGTTCCCGATTTTCAGGCGGCGCATCCTCAGATCAACCTTTCGCTTTCGACCGGCAATGTCATGTCGGATTTTGCCAATCGGTTCACTGACCTTCAGATCGTGTTCGGAAACCCCGCGCTGTTCGGCTCGGAAAGTGACGAGTTGATGCGCGAACATCTCTATCCCATCGCCCCGCCCGAGATTGCTGCCCGGATCGAGACGGCAAAGGACTTGTTCGACTTCACCTTGATCGAAGTTTCGACCCATCGGGCAAGCTGGCCGCATTGGTTCGAACACCAGCGGCTGCCAGCAGGCCAGGCACGGTATTTTTTTGCCGACAATTCGGTGATGGCGGCCGAGCTCTGCGCCAGCGGATGCGGCATTGCCTTGGCGCGCGCGCCCGCGTCAGATCGCATTATGAAACTGTCGGGCTTGGTCCCTTGTCTGCCGGACATCTCCTGCCCGGGGCAGGAAGCTTATCATCTGGTCTATCCCTCCCGCACGGCGCTGCGCCCGGCAGCGCGTACGTTTCGCGATTGGCTGATGGATTACAGCGCCGCCGTCCAGACGCGGTAACGCCCCTGCCCGGTGACCTCGCGAACCAGACCCCGCTGCGCGAACAGGTCGAAATTGCGCTGTACCGCCGCGCGGGAAGCCTTGGTCAGGTCTTCTGCCAAAGGCGCGGATACCATGGGCCAGGCCGTCAATGCAGTGATCAGGCGCGGCGGGGTGCGGCCGCTCAGATCCTGCGTGACCTTTTTGGCTTTCGCCTCCCACGCGCTGATCCGGTCCAGGTGCAACAACGCTGCAAGGGCTGCCTGCCCTGCGCCGCCGATCCATGCGCTCAGTTTTTCCGCCGGATCCCCCGAGCCGCGCAGCGCACGCGGCCCGGACAAGGCCAAGGGCATAAACTGCGCACCGCCACGCCCCATGGAGGCCGCATGCCGCGCGGCTATGACGGCTGCTTCCGTGTCTTGTCCGATGCCTTGTGACACCGCCCGCCACGCGTGAAACGCAATTGCCGACTGCGTCACAGGATGCAGCCCTTCGGCGTTTTGCATGACCTCGGCCAGATCAATGATGGATTCCGGGGTCGCGTCGGCCCCCTGAGCCAGTCGGTCAAGAAACGCGGTCAGCCCCCGTTCCCAACCGCCGGCAGCAGGCGGCGCGCCCGAACTCAAGCGTCGTACAGCCCATCCGGCCCGGAACAGGGCCTGCACGTCATCATGAGTCGCGCCGATCCGCAAACCGGTCCACAAGGCCAATCGATCCACGCTGATCCGGTCTCCGGTCCACCACCCCAGATCGGACGTCTCCATCAATGCCAAGCGATGCGTCCAGCCTTCGGGGCCCGCTCGCAACCGTTCATCCAGCGCGCCAAAAGTCAGGGCCAGATCTGCAAGTTCCGCAGAAAGGTCGGACTGCGCTGCCCGCCAATCACGCGGATCGAACAGCAGGCGCTGTTCGCGTCGCGGCCCGGGCAAAAAGAATCCCTCGTCTTCCTCGACTTCATCCGGTGGCAAGAACCACAGGTCGTCCTCTTCGGACGGATCGCCGTCATAGATGCTGGCGGGGCCAAGATCTTCGGCCTCGTCTTCAGGAAGGGGCAAGGGTTTCTTCGACGTCATACCCCGCATTCTTCGGGCATTCCCGTTGGTTCACAAGGGGTATTCCGTCAGCCCGCAAAGGTTCGGGTCAGAACATCCAGTTCGCTGCTCAAATCGGTCTGCGGAGAGCTGCCCAGCAGCATGTAACCATAGCCATCCTGCGCCCAGGTCGCTGTTGCCAAACCGCTCAGAATGGCCTGTTTGACCTCTGCCTTCGGGGCGTTCGGCCCCTGACGGATAACACAGAAGGCAAAAGGTTGACCCTGCTCATCGGCGAAAACGACCTGAACCAAGGGCTTTCCCTTGAACGAAAGAACCTGTGCTCGCTTCAACTCCAGCCCAGGCAGGGAGTCCAGCGCTTCACGGTTCAGAGACCTGCCAAGTGCTGCCTCGGCCATCGCGAACTGCTTGTCCAGCGATGCCTCGGAACTGTCCAGCGAGACAATCGTCTCGGGCACATAAAGCGACTGATAGATTGCCGCTTGCTGCGCCCAGCCCGGTTCCGCCGGACGCGTCGCCCAGAATGTCAGGGCGACGGCTGCAACCCCGACGCCCGCGGCCACGACCAGAAGGCGCAGAAACCCAGCATTGGTGTTTTGCGCCACGGGTTCCGGCAAATCGACCTTCGGCGCCGCGGTGGGCAGTTTCTCAAAGACCTGCCCAACGACAGGCGCAAACGGATCCAGCGCCATCAAGCGGCGTTCAAGCTCGACATCATCCTCAACCGCGGCCTCGATGGCGCGGCTCTGAGCCTCATCCAGCGTGCCTTCCAGATACGCCAACAGCGTCTCGTCGGAAAACGTCATTTGCCACTCCGTCGCGCGGTGTCTGCCGCCTCAAACTGCATCACGGTTTTCAGTTTCCGCCGGGCATTCGATAGCCGGCTCATGATTGTGCCGATGGGAACGTCCAGCAATGCAGCGGTTTCGCGATAGCTGTACCCTTCGACGAACACAAGCATGACCGTTTCCCGCTGCGCTTCTGGCAGCTGCATCACTTGAGTAAACACTTCAGCCGCAAAAATATTCGTTTCTGAATCCGGCAAAGTTGCGACCAGTTCCGCTTCCGGGGTCACGGACAGCGCCTGTGCCCGCCGGACGGAACGAGACCGCACTTCGTTCAACCAGATTGACCGGCAGATCGTCATCAGCCAACTGTCCAGACGATCATGCGATGTTACCTGATGATGCCGCTCAAGCGCACGCAGGCATGTAGCCTGCACCAGATCGTCCGCCACATCTGATGCCCCCGACAACGCCAGAGCAAACCGCCAGACGCGTCTTGAGTGCATCTGTACGGCGTCACGAACGGCCTGTTCGGAAGTCATCTCGGCACTCATCGAATAAAACGCGACCTGTGTGTGTTTGTCAGAAACGGACCCGGCCCGCAGGGCCAAAACTGACATAAACCGCGGAGGAAAGAAATGAAACTTCTGTTGAAGGCAGTCACGTTTGCGTCGGCAATTGTTGCAACACCCATTTGGGCAGCAGATTGGACACTGGAGTCCGACCACTCGCATCTGGCCTATGGAACGATCAAGAAAAACGCGGTGGGCGAGGTCAACAGTTTCACCGGCCTGAGCGGACACGTGACACAGGAGGGCATAGCCGAAATCGAAATCGACCTGTCCTCGGTCGAGACCAACATAGATATTCGCAACGAACGAATGATCGAATTTGTATTCCGCCAAGCACCCACTGCGCGCCTGACGGCCGAATTCGACATGGCGAAGGTTTCAGGGCTGGCCGTGGGTGAAACCACCACTCTGGAAGCTGCTTCCGTGCTTTCGCTGGCCGGCACGGAAGTTGAATTTGACGCGGAAATGTTCGTCGCACGCTTGTCCGAGACGTCAGTGCTTGTTTCGACAAACGACATGGTGTTTCTCAGCACGGAAGACGCCGGTGTGAACGCCGGCGTGGACAAGCTTATGGAATTGGCAAGCCTGCCCGGCATCACCCGAACGGTACCTATTACGGCCCGGCTGATCTTTAACACGGATGAAGAGCAGGCCTCGACGGCATCGGAAGCCACAGAGGATGTTGCTGCCGCAGATGTTCAGGGGGACGCGACGGCGGGCAAAAAGGTGTTTCGCAAATGCAGTGCCTGCCACAAATTGAAAGAAGGCAGCCATGGTGTTGGCCCGTCCCTGCACGGTATTATCGGCACAAAGGCCGGACAGGCAGAGGGATACAAGTATTCGACAGCGCTGGAAAGTTCCGACATCGTTTGGACGCATGAGACCCTGAGCGCGTTCCTGACGGATCCCAAAAGGTATCTTCAGGGCAATCGAATGCAGTTTCGCGGCCTGAAAAAGAACGAAGATATTGTTAACCTTCTTGCATATTTGCAAGAAGAGGGGTGAAGGCAACGCCCGAGAGACCTGGCCGCAGCGCTGAATTTCGATTTCCAACAACCGGCCCCGGACAGGATCGGATACGATACTTGTGCCCGTTCCCTGTCTGGTTTTCGGATCAACACGTGTTCAAAGTCAGGAAATACAGCCTTCTGTCAGCGGGTTCATGCCGGACATACGACTCGTTTGTGGCAAAACAGCCCGTGTTTTACGACGTTTTTTTGCGAATCCTGTCGCGCCACCAACCCTGCCTGCGGCCGTACAAAGGGGCAAATCGCAGTTGTCCTTGCGCCTTCCAACTCTTGTCCGATCGTCAACCAGCCATTATTTAGCGGGCGTACAGCTCAGACAGTCGGGATGGGCCGCTCTGCCGCAGCTTGGCATCTGTCCTTTAGGCCCGACAAAATATAGGTTAACTGAGCGTGCGCACAGTTTCACGATTTGGAGAACGCAATGATAAAGCGCGCCTGGAACAAATGGCGATCAGGCTATATGGGCCGCCTTGTAGGTGATAGCTTTTACGCGCAAGGCAAACTGTATGGTATTGCGGTTCTGGCAATGATTGCCGTGGCGGTCACCACGGCCGGCTCCGCATATATGATGGAATACATTGTCGATGCCATGACCAGCCCCGATTTGCAGGGTTGGGCACATGTCATTGCGCTGGGGGTTGTCCTTCTGTTTCTGGTCAAGGCGGTCGCATCCTATATTCAGGCTATCTACCTCGCCCGCGCAGGCAATCGGATCGTGGCGGAACAGCAGGACAAGGTTTACCGAAAACTGCTCAGACATGGGGTCGCGTTCTTTTCGACCAATGAATCGTCGGACCTTCTGATGCGTACAACCCATGGCGCGCAGGCGGCCAGAAGCCTGATCGATGTGCTGGTCACCGGGTTTGTCCGCGACGCCCTGACTCTGGTCGGGCTGGTTGCGGTCATGGTGTATCAGCAGCCCGTTCTGTCCGTCTTGTTCTTTGTCGTGGGTCCGATTGCCCTGTTGGGTGTTCGCTATCTGCTGAAGAGCGTACGCACGATCATGCAGGCCGAATTCAAGTCGCTGGCGGAAATCATTCGGGTGCTGCAAGAGACCTCGGCAGGGATCAAGGTCATCAAGGTTTTCTCCCTCGAAGACCGGATGATCAACCGCATGGACACCGCCATCCGCAAAGTTGAACAGCGGTCGAACGACATCGCCAAGTTGCAGTCCATTGCCAGTCCTCTCATGGAGTTTCTGGCCGGCCTCGCCGTGGCGGGTGTGCTTTTGGTCAGCACGATGGGAATCGCGGGTACGGAACAACCCAGCGCTGGCCAGTTGATGTCCTTTATCACAGCGTTGCTGATGGCCTATGAACCTGCCAAGCGGCTGTCGAAAATGCGCGTTCAGATCGAAACCAGCATGGTAGGTATCAGCATGTTGTTCGGCCTGCTGGATCAGGACGACACGATGGTGGAAAGCCCCGAAGCCCATGACCTGATCAAAGGCCCCGGCCAGATCACGCTGCGCGATGTGACTTTCGGATATCAGGGTGCCGTACCTGTGATCGAAAACATGAACGTCACGTTCGAGGCCGGCAAGACCACCGCGCTGGTCGGTCAGTCCGGCGGTGGCAAGTCTACGATATTCGGGCTGATCATGCGGTTCTACGATCCCGATGAGGGCAGCGTCGAGATCGATGGCCAGGATCTGCGCGAGGTCAGCTTTGCGTCCCTGCGAAAAAAAATCTCTTATGTCGGTCAGGATACGTTCCTGTTTTCGACGTCGATCATGGACAACCTGCGCTGCTCGGCCCCTGACGCAACCGAGGAAGAGGTCATTGCCGCTGCCAAAGCCGCACATGCGCACGAGTTCATCATGGACCTGCCGGAAGGGTACGAAACGCAAGTCGGCGAAAACGGAACCTTCCTGTCAGGTGGTCAGAAACAGCGAATTGCGATTGCACGCGCAATACTGAGAAATTCCGAGATCCTGCTTTTGGACGAGGCCACAAGCGCGCTGGACGCTGAATCGGAATCGCTTGTCAAAAAGGCTCTGGACACCCTGACAAAGGATGTGACCGTCGTCGTCATTGCGCACCGACTTTCGACTGTTCTGGAAGCGGATAAGATTATCGTGGTTCAGGATGGCTCGATCGTGGAACAGGGCAATCTGGACGAGTTGATGAAAAAGAACGGAGCCTTCCGCAACCTGTTCGATCAGCAATTCAAAAAACACGAACCCTCGGCGGAAGTGGCAGAGTAGCCCCTGCATTCGGTCTGGCACATGCCTCCCTTCTCCGGGCAAGACCCGTCCGGAAGAGGGGCGGAGTATTCTTGTCACGCGCGTCCGTGCATCGAAGTCATCAGGCCCAAGCCGCCCAAGGGATATGGCCGCTCGGGCCGCACTTGGGGAAATAGACGGTCCTGTCTTACGTACGGGTTCGAAGATGGCGGTCTCGACGATAGCGACACAAACATGTGGCATGGTCGCCCACGCCGGCGCGCCGTTCCTGCCAGCGCCTGGGCACGGAGGTTCTCCGACAAGAAGTCAACGTCGCTTTTCTTGAGGCCGCCCTGTTTGCCACCGTCTCACACCAACGCAAAAACCTACTTGCATTACAAGGGGTACAGACACGCGACCTGATGCGTTTCTCCGGCCAGTTCAGGCAATGTTGCCCTGCACTGATCGGTTGCCAGCCAACATCTTTGCGCAAAGGCGCAACCTTTTGGAATTTTCATTGGCGACGGCAGTTCGCCCTCAAGCTTGATCCGTTCTTTTCGGGCCATAGGGTCGGCTCGGGGCGTCGTGGACAGCAACGCCTTGGAATAGGGGTGGCGCGGCGCGGCGAACAGCTGTTCTTTGGGCGCCTTTTCAACAGCGCGCCCCAGATACATCACGATCACGTTGTCTGCAAAATGTCGAACCACGGAAAGATCGTGCGAAATAAACAGATAGGCGAGGTCAAGCCGTTCCTGCAAATCCACAAGCAGGTTCAGGATCTGCGACTGGATCGAGACGTCGAGTGCCGAAACCGGCTCATCCAGAACCAGGACCCTGGGATTCAACATGAGCGCGCGTGCAATGGCGATACGCTGACGCTGCCCGCCAGAGAACATATGAGGATAGCGATCATAATGCTCGGGGCGTAATCCCACCATCTCGATCATGTCGCGCGCTTGTGTCTCGCGGTCTGCGGCGGACATGTCCGGGCGATTGATGATCAGCGGTTCCTGCAAGATCTGGCCGATGCGTTGACGTGGATTCAGCGATCCATACGGATCCTGGAACACGATTTGCACCGTTTGCCGCATCTTGCTCCACCGCGACGGGGTAATGTCGACACTATCAATCGTCAGCCTGCCCGACGTCGGCTCTTCAATCATCGTGACCAATCGCGCCAATGTTGACTTGCCACAGCCGGACTCTCCGACGATGGCCAGAGTCTTTCCCGGTTTCAGTTCGAAATCCACCCCAGAAAGGGCCTTTACCGTCGCTGACTTGGACAGCAACCCGCCCTTCACCGTGTAAAACCGGGTCAGATCTTTCGCCTGAACGATGGGGTCGGTCATGCCAATTCTCCGGCCGCAATTTTTTCTACGTGGTGACAACGCGCCTTGCCGAAGGCGTCGGCATGGGGGGTCGGCGGTATTTCAGCGCAAGTTGCATCAGAAAACCGGCATCGGGGGCTGAACAAGCACCCTGCGGGGCGATCGAATTGACCCGGCACAACGCCGGGAATCGTCGGGAGGATCTTGGAGGTCGCGCGCTCGGGCAAGGCGCTCAGCAGGGCCGATGTATAGGGATGACGCGGCGTGCGGAACAAATCACGCACGGGCTGCTCTTCGACTTTTTGTCCGGCATATTGCACCTGAACCCGTTCGGCGGTTTCGGCCACCACCCCCATGTCATGAGTGATCAGCACAAGGCCCATATCGTGCTCGTCCCGCAACCGAACCAGCAGGTCGAGTATCTGTGCCTGAATGGTGACATCCAGCGCAGTGGTCGGTTCGTCCGCAATCAGCAGCTTGGGCTTGCAGGCGATGGCCATCGCGATCATGACGCGCTGGTTCATGCCCCCTGACATCTGATGTGGAAAGGTGGTCAGACGGCTTTCCGGGGCCGGGATGCCGACCTGGTCGAACAGCTCAATCGCGCGCTGGTGGCGGTCCTTGCGGTTCAAACCTAGATGGATGCGCAGAGCCTCTTTGATCTGAAATCCCACCGTGAAACAGGGGTTCAGCGACGACATCGGCTCCTGAAAGATCATCGCCATGTCCTTGCCGATGATCTTGCGGCGATCGCGGGCCGAAAGACCGGCCAGATCCAGCCCCTCAAAGCGCATCTCGTCAGCGGTGATCGTCGCGGTCCAGGGCAACAACCCCATCAGCGCCAGCATCGACACCGACTTGCCCGAGCCGCTTTCGCCGACGATGGCCATCAGCTCGCCCCTGTCGACCGACAGATCGACACCGTCCACGGCGCGGAACTTGCCCGAGGCCGTGGCGAATTCAACAGTCAGGTTGCGGATCTGCAAAAGCCTCATGCGATCAGCTCCGTTTCAGTTTCGGGTCAAGCGCATCACGCAGGCCATCACCCATCAGGTTGATGGCAAGAACGGTGACAAGAATCGCCAGACCGGGGAAAGTAACCACCCACCAGGCGCGCAGTATGAATTCGCGCGCTTCGGCCAGCATGGTGCCCCATTCCGGGGTGGGCGGCTGCGCGCCCATGCCCAGAAAGCCCAATGCAGCTGCATCCAGAATTGCTGTCGAAAAGGACAACGCCGCCTGGACGATGATGGGAGCCAGACAATTGGGCAGCACGGTGATGAACATCAACCGTGACCTGCCAGCGCCTGCCACGCGCGCCGACGTGACATAATCCTTCTGACGTTCCGCCAGAACCGACGCGCGGGTCAGGCGCACATAGTGGGGTTGGAAAACGATGGCGATGGCAATCATCGCGTTCGTCAGCGACGGGCCAAGGATGGCCACCAGCACCAGTGCCAACAGCAGCGACGGAAAGGCCAGAACGATATCCATCACCCGCATGATCAGCGTATCGACCCATTTGGGGGCAAAGCCCGACAGCAGGCCAATCATCACGCCGCCCGACACCGCCACACAGACGACGACGATTCCAACAAAGAAGGAATAGCGCGAGCCCATGATCAGGCGCGACAGCATGTCCCGACCCAGCGGATCGGTACCCAACGGGAAAGCCCAGCTTCCGCCCTCCTGCCAAGCAGGCGGTTGCAGGATATGATCGCGGAACTGTTCGGTTGGGTCATAGGGGGCCAGAAGGGGCGCAAAAGCTGCACAAAACACAAAGGCTGCAAAAACCCAAAGCCCGATGACAGCGCCGCGGTTTTCGCTGAAGTAGTACCAGAACTCTCGCAGGGCGCTGGGGCGGTCTTCCGTTCTGGGCGGGGTTGAAGATAGTTCGGCCATCACCGCCTCCGAATTTTGGGGTTGATGATGCCATAAAGGACATCGACCAGCAGGTTCACCAGCATCACGATCACCGCGATCATCAGCAATCCGCCCTGAACAACCGGGTAGTCACGGCGAAAGATGCTGTCGACCATCCACTTTCCTATGCCCGGCCAACTGAAGATGGTTTCGGTCAGGATGGCCCCCGCCAGCAACGTGCCCACCGACAGGCCGATCACCGTAACAACCGGAATCAAAGCGTTTCGCAGCGCGTGCAATCCATTGATCCGCGAAGGTGACAAACCCTTGGCGCGCGCGGTGCGGATGTAATCTTCGCCCAGAACTTCCAGCATCGCCGACCGGGTCTGGCGTGCGATAACCGCCAGCGGAATCGTTCCCAGCACAATCGTCGGCAGGATCAGATGGCGCACGGCTGATCCGAATGCTCCTTCCTGACCCGACAACAGGCTGTCGATCAGCATAAAGCCCGTGACGCTGGGAAAATAATACAACAGGTCGATGCGGCCCGAGACCGGCGTCCAGCCCAGATTGCCCGAGAAAATGATGATCAACAGCAGCGCCCACCAGAAGATGGGCATCGAGTACCCGACCAGCGCCGAGGACATCAGCGCCCGGTCAAAGAACTTCCCTCGGTTCACCGCCGCGATCACACCTGCGGGCAGACCCAGCGCAACGGCAAAGATCATGGCGCAAAGGGACAACTCCAGCGTTGCGGGGAACAGCGAAAAGAACTCATCCCATACGGGTTTCCTTGTGACAAAGCTTTCGCCCAGATCACCCTGAAGCACTCCGGTGAGGTAATCCCAATACTGCTGCAACACCGGCTTGTCGAAACCCAGCTTTTCGACCATTTCCTGATAACGTTCTTCCGTCATGCCGCGTTCCCCGGCCATCACGATGATCGGATCGCCGGGCAGCACCCGGATGAACATGAACGAAATCAACGTCACGCCCAGAAATGTCGGAACAAACAGGCCAAGACGGGTAAGGAAATAGCCAAGCATCAGCGACCTATGATTGTAAGTTCTTTGGGAAAGCGGGTCAGTGACCGACAGCCATCCCCGGTGACGAGAACGTCATCTTCTATGCGAACGCCGAACTTGTCCAATGCATACAGACCGGGTTCGTTGGTCCAGACCATGCCCGGCAGGATTTTTTGGCTGTTGCCGCGCATGATATACGGCGCCTCATGCACATCCCGGCCCAGACCGTGACCTGTCTTGGTCCGGATACGATCGGCAAAGGGCGAGGCCTCAAGCACGCCTGTGACGGCGTCGTCGATGTCATGCGCTGTCACGCCGGGGCGGCAGGCTTCGAACCCGGCTTTGTTGGCGCGCAAAACCGTGTCGTAGACATCCCGGCCTTCGTCCGGGACGTCCTGAACGAAAAAAGTTCGCGTAATGTCGGCCGCAAAACCATGTTTTCGAGCGCCAAAGTCGAACAGCAAGGCATCGCCTGCTTTGATCCGGTAGTCGGCGCGCGCCTTTCCGTGCGGTCGTGCCGAGTTGTCCCCCGCAGCCACGATGGGGGAAAAGGCCAACGACTCGGCGCCTTCCGCAAAAAGCGCCTGTATCAGCGCCTGCTCGATCTGTTTTTCGGTCTGACTTGCACGAACACCTGCAATCACACGCTCCAACGCGCGTTCCGAAATATCGATGGCCGCTTGCAGCGCGGCGATGTCTTCTTCGGTTTTGATGATGCGAAGGCCTGAGATTTCGCGCTCGCCGTCCACAATCCGCAGATCCGGAATTGCGCGGGCAAACGCGTCTGACACGAAAAACCGCATCACCTGACCTTCGACGGCCAACGATCTGATCGGACGATGCGCTGCCAGCGCGGAAAATGCGCGGTCATAGCCGGTCTGATCGCGCCAGTCGAATACGGCACCCTCAAATCCAACCAGATCCCATGAGGCGAGTTCCAGATTGGGCACGATCGCCGCCGGATCACCCAGGGCCGGAATCACCACGACAAAAGGGCGCTCGTGGCTCATGAAGGATTTGCCCAATGCGCGGGTGAAATTCGGACCCGGCACCAGGGCCACTGCGTCCACTGACATATCCATTGCCAATTGGCGGTATTCGGACAAATCCGGCATTCTGCCCGACCTCCTCAATAAGAAAGCCGGAGCCACCAATCAGGTGGCTCCGGTTTGTGAGTGGTGGTTTATTCGACGCTCACACCATAGAAGATGTGACCGCCCAGAGGGTGCACCTTATAGCCTTGCACCTTGTTGCTCATGGGCATGTAAACGACCGAATGCGCGATGGTTGCCCACGGAGCCTGCTCTTTGAACACAACCTGCGCTTCTTCATACAGTTTGGTCCGCTCGGCCTGATCCGTGCTTTGCTTGGCCTTCAGGATCAGGTCTTCGAATGGCTGATGGCACCATTGCGCCCGGTTGGATGCTTCGACCCCGTCACAGCCCAGCAAAACCGCCAGGAAGTTGTCCGGGTCGCCATTGTCCCCGGTCCAGCCCAGCAGAACGGCACCGTCCCGGTTCAGTTCTTTCGAGCGGGACAGGTATTCACCCCATTCGTACGAGACGATTTCGACGCCCACACCGATCTTGGCGAAATCCGCCTGGATCAATTCGGCCATGCGACGGGCATTGGGGTTGTAGGGGCGCTGGACGGGCATGGCCCAGATTTTCATCGACAGGTCCGAAACACCTTCGGCCTCAAGCATCGCCTTGGCCGCTTCGGGATCATAGGGATCGTCCACGATGGCGTCGTTGTAGCCCCACATGGTAGGCGGGATCGGGTTCTTGGCCACCTGGCCCGAGCCCTGGAAGACCACGTCGATGATCGCCTGCTTGTCGATCGCCATGTTCAGCGCTTTGCGCACCTTCGGATTGTCGAATGGCGCCATGGTGGTGTTGTAGGCCAGATAACCAACGTTCAGGCCCTCTTGTTCCAGCATGTTGATGTCCGGATCATCCTTCATTGCCTGAATGTCGGCAGGGTTCGGATAGGGCATCACATGACATTCGCCTGCTTTCAGCTTTTGATAGCGCACAGACGCATCCGGCGTGATGGCAAAGATCAGGTTTTCGACCTGCGCCGGGTCGTTCCAATACGCATCATTGGCCGCGTAACGGATCACCGCGTCTTTTTGATATGCCACGAACGAGAAAGGTCCGGTGCCGATGGGTGCCGTATTCAGTTTTTCCGGCGTACCGGCTTCCATCATTGCCGCAGCGTATTCCGCCGACACGATTGAGGCAAAGTCCATCGCCATATTGGCGACAAACGGTGCTTCGGGCTTGGACAGGGTAAATTTCACCGTGTAGTCGTCGATCTTTTCGATGGACTCGACCAGATCAGGCATCCCCATACCCTGGAAATATTCCCAGGTTCCGCCTGACACTTGATGATAAGGGTGGTTTTCGTCTTTCTGACGCATGAAGGAGAAAATCACGTCATCCGCGTTGAAATCGCGGGTCGGCGTGAACGCGTCATTCGAGTGGAACTTGACGCCCTGGCGCAGCTTGAAAGTGTATTCCAGACCATCATCGCTGGCCTCGACACTTTCGGCCAGGCCGGGGACCACATTGGTCGTGCCCGTTTCAAATTCAAGCAACCGATTGTAGATCGGATGTGAAGACGCATCAAAGGTCGTCCCCGCGGTGTACAGCGCAGGATCGAACCCTTCAGGCGATCCTTCGGAACAATATACAAGTGTATTTGCCTGCGCCACGGCGCCCGTCAGGGCGATCGCAGTGGTTGCGGCCAGAAGTTTGAGGTTCATGATTTTCTCCCAGAAAAGGACTTTGAAAGACAATCGCATGGCTCTTTGTCGCCAGAGCATTCAGTGACAGCATAGGTCGTCGCGATCCCTCTGCCTAATGTATCCAAAATACAATATCTAATGTCAACAGTGTCTTTCTGCCGAAATCTTTGAGGAGTCTTTCTACCGTTGCACCCTGATTTCCGGATCTCATTCTCATCTTCGCTGCGAAATCGATACGACGACCCGAAACCCTCTCCCGGGCACTCAGACCTTTCTGTTAATGGGTGCTGTTAGCATGCGCTCATTGCCTGCACTCTCACGTCTTGTTCGTATGCGTAACCGCGCGCCAATCCCCCGAGGGAGGGTTGGTCAAAAGCTTGTTTGCGCGCAGCTTCATGGCGACGGACACAGGGTCCCCGCCCCGCGTTTTGTCCGCGGCCTCAAACGCAGCTATCGCCTGCTCGAACCGGCCGGAACGATAATGCGCAAGACCTTGTTCGTAGGTCTCGATCCAATCAAGGGATCCTTCAAAACCGTCGGCCATCGCAATCAGCTCATAGACCACCAGCTCCTCGGTCCGGCCAAAGACCGCGAGCGTGTCCAGCTCTCGGACGACAATTGCATCGGCGGCTTCGTGCCGGGTCTCGGGACCGATCAGAATGCGCGTACCATACTCCTTGTTGGCCCCTTCCAATCGGCTGGCCACATTCACGACGTCACCGATCGCCGTGTAGTTCAACCGCTGCTCTGACCCAATGTTGCCAACCAGAGCTTCACCGCTGTTCAACCCGATCCTGACACGCAGGGAATTTCCGGCCTCGTCTTTGATGCCCGCATCTTCCACGGTCGCGACAAGATCCAGCGCCGCGCGGCAGGCATTTTCGGCATGGCGAGCATCCTTGCGAGGTGCCCCCCAGATCGCCATGACCGCGTCACCCATGAATTTGTCGATCGTCCCGTCATGGCGCGCGACGGCAGCTGCGGCCGCAGAGAAAAAGGGCTCCATCAACTGGATGATTTTGGGGCCGAGTTTTTCCGACAACCCGGTGAATCCGGTCACATCGCAAAACAATACGGATATCTGCTTCATGTCGCCACCGGGCTGCGTTTTGATGCCTTCAGCGACCAGCATTTTCACAAGATCGGTCGGCACGTATTTTCTGAACGCGGACAATCCTGCTGCCATGCTGGCCGTTGCCGCAGACAGATTGGCAAGCTCGGAAAGGTTTGAAGGCCGGCGTGGAATGCGTTCGACGTCGAAGCGTTCGATCTTGCTCAGATCCTCGGCAATGCGCGCCAAAGGATTGGCTACAATTCGACGGATCAACCAGATCGCCAGAGCGGTTGAGACGATCACGACCCCGATCAGGATATAGATCAGGTCTATCAAGGTTGCATTGATACCCGACAAAAACGCCGCCTCCGGAATGACCGTAGCGACGCGCCACCCGTAAAAACCCAAAGGTGTCAGGGCCACCGCATAGGGGACGCCATCGATCACCACGCGCTTCGTCGAACTGCCCGCTGTCTTTCCATCCGGATCGCCCAACAGTTTTTCCCCCGAGATCTTGGCAACCTCGTACAGTTCACCCTCGCCCATGCGCGCCGGTGTAACTTCGTCCGCTTTTGCGTCGGGAACGGCAATTACTTTGCCATCAGCATCCAGAATAAAGGCAGCTCCAAATTCGCCGGGCTCGAGCGTCGCCAGAAAGCGTGACAAACGGTCGGTTTCTATTGCGACCGCAAGGACACCCTGCCGTGCCCGGTTGACATCGATCGGCCCCGCAAATGCGTATACGGTCTTGTCACTGCCCGGAAGATCGCGCGCTTCGATCCATCCCATCGTGTCCAGGGACATGAAATTGTTGAACCAGGCATGATCGCGAGGATCATAAGAGGTCGGAACAAAGGTCCTTTCTTCGAACTGAATATCCCCGGGAACAAAAATGTATCGATCGGTTCGCAGGTTCCGGTCGCGGATGGCCTTGTCGATCTCGATCATCTCAAGCCCGCTGTCGCCCAACCGATGCGACGCGAAAAAATTGCCGTCCGGCCAACCGAAGAAAATCCAGGAAATATTCGGCTGCGCCTGCAACTGAGACAGAAACACGAACTCTCGTTTATCGGCCTGCCGTGTTGCGATGACATTCTGTACAAAAATCGTGCGCACCGCCGACCATGCGGCTTCGGCGGATCTGAGGGTTGCCCCGACTTCGATACGGACCGCGTTTGCAATCTGGCTGTTGATCTCAGCGGCAAGCATGCGGCTGTTGTCACGCGCGGTCGTCCACCACAGCGAATGAACAACAAAGGTCGACACGCCGATGGATACGGCGACCAGCATAGATACAGCAATGCCGACACTGAACCGCATGAAAACCCCGAAAAGAATGTCCTGTACCACAGTATTCGGTTGAGATGGCAAGAAGAGCAAAGCTTAGTTTGCTCCAACCCCTAAAAATCACGCAACTGTTAAGCACATGTGTATGCCGGGACCGAAATCAACAGCACCTGGTCACTTGCCAATGGCCAGAGGACAAACCTTGTCCGTGGCGGAAATCAACTGCCCTTGGGTCCGGGTTTGCGACGTTTTGGAACTGCGTTGCCACCCTTGGCGGATTTGACGGCCGCCGCGCGTGCACGATTCTTCTTGCTGTTTGGCTTGCCCTTCGGTGGCGGCGGACCTTTCGGCGCGTCTCCGGCTTGTTTGGAACGACCCCTCTTTTGCTCGACGCTGTCGGGCTTGCGCTTTTTAGGTTTTGCGCCCGAAGCCCTGAACTGGCTTTTTGCGTCGTCATCCGACGCTCGGCGGGTTTCGGTCGCGGGCACGGTCTGGGCAGGCGGAGCCTCGGGCTTGGATTGGCGGCGGTGGGCTTTCCGCTCAGCCGGAGAGTTTTCCTTTTTGTGTCCCGTAGGTCTGCCTTTGAACTTACTTTTGAGACCGGACCGACCGGTTGACGACAGATCCGGTGCTTTATCCAACCGCACAAGGTCTTTGGTTTCTTCGATTTTCATCTCTGGACCAATGGCGGTCAGAAAGCGGTCGACACTGGCTTCACTGATTTCGAAATAAGTTACGTCCTCGGCAATCCGAATGGCACCGATGTCGTCTTTTGTCAGATCGCCCGCCTTGCAGATCATCGGCAGCATATGACGGGGGGACGCATTCTGATTGCGCCCTTCGGACAATGAAAACCAGACGCCGGGCCCAAAGGATGCCCGTGGTCTTGGGGTGGTCTGATCGACCGCCGACAGCTCTTCCGGGGCGGAATGGCGCAGTTTGTATTGCCTGAGGTAAGCGGCCGCGATTTGTTCGGGCGTGAAGCGAGCAATGAGTTTTTCAACAGACGGCCGTTCGCTTTCCGTAATCTCTACCTGCCAGTCCTCTGATGCCAGCATCCGAACCTGGTCACGCTCGTTCACGTCGTCGGCAGACGGGGCCGATCCCCATTCTGCTGTCAGCTTGGCAAATTTCAGAATGCGCTCTGCCTTTTTTCGCGATGATGGCGCGACGATCAGGGCGCTGACGCCCTTGCGCCCGGCGCGACCTGTGCGGCCAGACCGGTGCAGCAGTGTTTCATGGCTGTTGGGCAGTTCGGCATGGACCACCAGATCAAGGTTGGGCAGATCGATGCCGCGGGCCGCAACATCGGTTGCGACACAGACCCGGGCCCGTCCATCACGCATGGCCTGCAACGCGTTGGATCGTTCGCTCTGGGTCAGCTCACCGGACAGGGCCACGACAGAAAACCCCCGGTTCGACAGGCGAGCGGTCAGGCGCGAAACCATTGCTCGGGTGTTGCAGAAAACGATGGCATTGGGGGCCTCGTAATATCGCAGCACATTGATTATCGCGTTTTCACCATCACGCGGCGCCACCGTCATGGCCCGATACTCGATATCCGCGTGCTGGGTCTGTTCACCGACCGTGCTCACACGTACCGCGTCGCGCTGATACCGCTTGGCCAGATTGGCAATTGCGCGTGGCACAGTGGCAGAAAACAACAAGGTCTGACGATCTGCGGGTGTTTCATCAAGGATGAACTCAAGATCCTCGCGGAACCCCAGATCCAGCATTTCGTCCGCTTCGTCCAGGACAACCGCTCGGATAGCTGTCAGATCGATTGACCCTCGATTGATATGATCGCGAAGTCGTCCCGGAGTGGCCACAACGATATGGGCGCCTCGGGCCAACGCGCGACGTTCATCCCGAATGTCCATGCCCCCAACGCACGAGGCCAGAAACGCTCCCGCTCCGGAATACAACCAACCAAGTTCCCGTTTCACCTGAAGTGCCAGCTCGCGGGTCGGTGCGACAACCAGCGCCAACGGCGCTTCGGGTTTGCCGAGCGTTTCTTCATCGCCCAGCACCCTGTGTGCTATCGCCAGACCAAACCCAATGGTCTTCCCTGATCCGGTCTGGGCCGAAACCAACATGTCGCGCCCTTCCAGTTCGGGCTGGGTGACGGCTCGCTGAACTTGGGTCAATGTATCATAGCCCTTGCGCGCTAGCGCATCTGCAATGGTTTGTTTCACGGTGGTGGTTCTTTGTATCGGCCAGGTGATAGGCGCTGTGCGGAATTGCGATCAGCGGATCATCCAAGGGTAAAGACAGCCCCTTACCGGCTGCCATCCCGGTTGTATAGACGGGAAAACGGGCATTTTCGCCGAAAAGCTTCCAATAAGGGAACACCCTGACAGGTCAGACCCTGACGCAACCGCCAGGGCCGGGCCGCGTCAAGCCTGGGTCAACGCGGGTACGCAATTCGACATCTTGCTGGCAAATGCCTGCCGTTGGGCGTCGGAGAAACGCACCGGACACACACAATCTTGCCGATCATTTCGATGACGTGACCGTCGTCGATGCGACATGGGTCAAACAAGAGCCCGAGCGGGTTCGTTCCTGATCTTGTTGGCCCGATCTCAAGCCCCTGTTGCCCTAAGAAGTACTCTGCCACGGGTCAAACCATTCACTTTTTCGATGATGGCATCGGCATCAATGCAGTGGTGGCGATAGAGATCACCGATCGTTCCTGTCTGGCCAAAATGTTCGACCCCCATCGGAATGGTCTGATGACCGCGCACAGCGCCCAGCCACGACAATGTTGCAGGATGCCCATCAATCACGGTGACCAGATTGCAATGCGCCGGCAGGCCAGACATCAGGGCCTCGATGTGGGAAAGTGCGGCGGGGTTGCCCCGCGACCGCACGCGTTGTGCAGCCGTCCAACCGGCATTCAGCCGATCCGCGGACGTCACGGCCAGAACGCCGATATCGCGACGGCCCTCGCCGATGATACCGGCGGCCCTGATTGCCTCGGGCGCGACGGCACCTTGATAGGCGATTACAACTTCGCAATTGGGCCCCGGTTTTCGCAACCAATAGGCCCCATCGATGGCACCTTGGCGGAACTCATCGTCGACACGCTTTCCAGGCTGTTCAATCGGGTTGGTCGTCAGACGCAGATAGACGGAACCGCCGGTTTCATCGCGCAGCCATGTGCGCTCGTCCGGTTGCCCTTCACCGTCGCGTTGCAGATAGTCGAAGGCCCATTCCATGATCACCGCCAGTTCATCAGCAAAGGCGGGTTCGAATGCGGCCAGCCCGTCCTGGCTCATGCCGATCAGGGGGGTACCAACGGATTGATGCGCTCCGCCTTCAGGTGCCAGTGTCACGCCCGATGGCGTACCGACGAGAATAAAGCGTGCATCCTGATAACAGGCATAGTTTAGCGCATCGAGGCCGCGACTGACAAAGGGGTCATAGACGGTGCCGATCGGGATCAACCGTTTGCCAAACAGGGAATGCGACAGACCCGCCGCTCCCAGAAGTAGCATCAGGTTCATTTCGGCGATACCAAGCTCGATATGCTGCCCTTCCGGAGTGAACTCCCATTTCGCCGTCGAAGGGATCCGATGTTCTATGAAGGCATCGGCTTGCATGGATCGGGCAAACAGCTTGCGCCGGTTAACCCAAGGCCCGAGGTTCGTCGTGCCGGTGACATCCGGAGAGGTTGTCACGATGCGTTCGGTCAACGGGCCATCACCTTTTGACAGATCGTCAAGGATCTTGCCAAACGCCATCTGGGTCGAGATTTCACGGCTGGTGTCGACCTCGATCCGTGGCACGTCCAGCTTGTCATCGAAATAGCGGCGCGGACCCTTGGCAAAGAACGGTGCCTTTGCCAGAAAATCCTTGAATGCGGCTGGGTCCTGCACTGTCGCAAGCGGCTCCCATTCCTCGCCCTTCGGCACGCCCATATGCGACTGCCACGCGGCGAACTGGCTGTTGTTCATCAGCCCGCCGTGATTGTCCTTGTGACCTGCGATGGGGGTGCCCCACCCTTTGACGGTGTAGGCCAGGAAACAGGTCGGGCGATCATGATCGATGGCGGCAAATGTCCGGGCCATGGTCTCGACGCAATTGCCGCCAAGGTTTTCCATCAGGGCAGCCAGCTCTGCATCCGTCCGCCGTTCGATCAGGGCGGTCACATCCCCCTGATCCCCCAGATCGTCCATGAGACGCTGCCGCCAGACTGCGCCACCCATGAAGGTCAAAGCCGAATATTCCTGATTGGGGCACGCATCGATCCAGTCGCGCAGGCGATCGCCACCCGGTTCTTCAAAGGCCGCGCGTTGCAGAACCCCATATTTCACGCGCACGACATCCCAACCGAACGCATCGAAGATCTTTTCAATCCGTTCGAACAGCCCTTCGCGGACGATGCCATCCAGGGATTGCCGGTTGTAGTCAACGATCCACCACGTATTGCGCAGGTCATTCTTCCAGCCTTCCTGCAAAGCCTCGTACACATTGCCTTCGTCCAGTTCTGCGTCGCCTACAAGGGCCACCATCCGCCCCATCGGAGCATCCGAGCCCCAGCGCTTGGCCTTGATGTAATCCTGAATGATCGAAGCAAACGAGGTGATCGCGACACCCAAACCCACAGACCCGGTAGAAAAATCGACGTCGTCGATATCCTTGGTCCGGCTGGGATAGCTTTGCACACCGCCAAAACCACGGAAGTTTTCCATCTTCTCGCGCGTTTGATTGCCCATGAGATACTGCATCGCATGGAAAACCGGCGAGGCATGGGGTTTGACCGCCACCCGGTCTTCAGGGCGCAGGGCCGAAAAATAGAGCGCAGTCATGATCGACACCATCGAAGCAGACGACGCCTGATGGCCACCAACCTTGATCCCATCCACCTTTGGTCGGATCTGGTTGGCATTGTGGATCATCCAATGCGACAACCATAGCAGACGTTGTTCAACGATCTTCAACTGAGTGGGATCAATGTGCATGGCGGTCTCCGGATTCAGGCGGCGCTGCGGGCAGGATACGGCAAAGCTTGCTCCAGGTCTGCGAGGATATCTTCGACATCCTCAAGCCCGACGGACAAACGGATCAAACCATCGCTGATCCCATGCGCGGCCCGTTCTTCCGGGGTATAGGTCGAATGCGTCATGGATGCAGGGTGCTGGATCAGCGTTTCGGCATCGCCCAAGGACACCGCGCGCTGGATCATGTTCAGGCGGTTCATGAATTCGATCCCACCGGACAGGCCGGACTTGATCTCGAACGCGATCATGGCGCCGGGTTGGGACATTTGCCGCTGCGCGACATCATGCTGGGCAAAGCTTTTCAGCCCGGGAAAATAAACCTCACCGACGGCGGGGTGCGCCTCGAGGAAATCAGCGACGACCTTGGCTGACGCGCAATGACGATCCAGACGCAGGTTCAGTGTTTTTAGACCACGCAGGATCAGCATCGCGTTGAAAGGGGCCATGACCGCACCGGTCATATCCTTCATTCCGACCAGGCGGATTTCGGCGATCTGTTCGGCGGTGCCGACAACCAGACCAGCGACCACGTCGCCATGCCCACCGAGATATTTGGTGGCAGAATGCAGAACGATATCCGCCCCGTGCTCGATCGGGCGGGTCAGATAGGGGCTGGCATAGGTGTTGTCGACGACAGCCGTTGCACCGACCGAATGCGCAATTTCGGCGCTGGCGGCGATGTCCACCAAGCGCATGTTCGGATTGGCCGGAGTTTCGAAATAGACAACGCGGGTTTTGTCAGAAACGGCAGCTTTCAGGTTCTCTGGGTCTGTCATGTCGACATGGGTGATCGTGACCCCCCATTTTGCCAGACCGTGGCGCATGAAGGCGAAGGTGCAGCCATAGAGCGTTTTGTCCACGATGACTTCGTCCCCCGGCGACAGCAGGGTCCAGAGCACTGCCGTGATCGCCCCCATGCCGCTGGAAAGGGCCAGTCCGGCCTCGGCCCCTTCAAGCACCGCAATGCGTTGTTCCAGAAGGTCACATGTGGGGTTCGAAATACGGCTGTAGATATGACCTGCGCGTTCACCGGCGAACATCTCTCCACCAGCCTCTGCGGTTTCAAAGGTAAACGTGGACGTCAAATGCAGCGGTGGGGTAAGGGCGCCGTCATTTTCCAGAGGGTTGTAAGCGTGGTGAATGGCGCGGGTGGCAAATCCGGTTGAACGAGTCATTGCAAGCTCCTGTTTCAAGCTGACGCCAGTTTGCACCTTTACTTTGGGCTTGTGCTTGCAAATAGTATCAAGACAGCGATCTATATTGGCAGATTCTGCCAATTTTAAGGTTGAAATGGACGATAAAGACAGACAGATCATTCGGGCGCTGCAAAAGGACGGGCGCATGACGAACCAGGACCTTGCCGACGAGGTGAACCTGTCTCCGTCGCCGTGTCTGCGCCGGGTCAAGAACCTCGAAGCGCGCGGGATCATAAAGGGTTACAGCGCAGATGTGGACGCCGCCGCATACGGCATAGGCATTACCGTTTTTGTGCGGGTCCGGTTGGAGCGACACAATGAAACGGACGTACAGAATTTCGAAAAACGCGTTCGGATGATCGACGAAGTTCTTGAATGCCACGTGCTGACCGGGGCGATGGACTACCAGCTGCGGGTGTTGGTATCGGATCTCGAGGCATATGAAGAATTCATACGAAACAGAATTCACCCGATCGGTGGGATTGCTTCGATCGACACCAGCTTTGTTTATGGAACGGTAAAGAAGACCGCCGTTTTTCCACCCTGATGGAACGCGCCCGGCCAATCTGCGAACTCAGGTTGATGTGCATGTTTAACGCGCGCCGGGATAAGGTTTCACAGCCAACTCATGGCGGCGCGGGCGAGAGGACCTTTGAGCCTCGGTCGCAAAGGGTCGTGGCGCGCCGCCAGCCCTTGATTCTGTCGAACAATATCTTGACGCGATTGCGCCGCTTAGCGTGCTTTGCAGGCAACCCGCACTGTTTGCGCCCCCGGATTCTGGCACGCATCCCGAAGATCAGACATGTTCACCGCTCGTTTTTCGAACCGTGAACACGCTGACCTGCCGAATTCAATGGGTTCCCGGCCTAGTAGGCGACCATCGTCAAAAGCTCATATTCCGCAACCATTTCATCATCCTGTTGGGTCAGGGTGACATGCCAGCGGACTTCGCCGTATTCTTCGTTCCGTTTGGTCTTGGCCTTGACCGTCAACCGCACCTTGATGGTATCACCCGCCTGGACGGGCTTCATGAATCGCAACCCGTCAAGACCCGTGTTTGCCAGAACCGGGCCTTCGTTCGGTTCAACAAACAATCCGGCTGCAAATGACAGAAGCAGATACCCATGGGCCACACGGCCCGGGAAGAACGGGTTCCGTTCCGCCGCTGCCTGATCCATATGCGCGTAGAACGTATCGCCGGTGAAATTGGCAAAGTGTTCGATGTCTTCCATCGTGATTGTACGGGGCGCCGTGTGGAGGGTCTCGCCAATCGCCAGCTCGTGGAACCGGCGCGTGAACGGATGGGCTGGCCCTGCGACCTCGGTCGCGCCGGGAACCCATTTGTTCCCGATCGCGGTCAGCAAATCGGGTGACCCCTGAATGGCTGTCCTCTGCATGTAGTGCTTCACGCCACGCACACCGCCCATCTCCTCGCCGCCACCAGCGCGTCCGGGTCCGCCGTGAACCATATGCGGCAGAGGAGAGCCGTGGCCGGTGGATTCCTTCATCGAGTCACGATTGTTGAAATACAGCCGCCCGTGATAGACCCCGGCCCCAAGGGCAACTTGCCGCGCCACATCCGCGTCACGAGTTATGACCGATGCCACCAGCGACCCCTGCCCGCGGTTCGCCAGATCGATCGCATGGTCAAGATCGCGATACCCCATCACCGTGCTGACCGGGCCAAAAGCCTCGGTGTCATGGACGCGTCGGGCCGCATCCGGATTGGCACAGTGGTACAACATCGGCGGCAGGAACGCGCCTTTCTCGGCATCCGCCCCATCAACCTGAAAATCGTCAGGGTTGCCGAAAACGCGCTCGGCTTCCTGCCCGATGATTGCCGCCTTTTCCAGAACATCGCGTTTCTGACCGTTCGAGACCAGCGCGCCCATGCGTGTGGTTTTCAGCCGCGGGTCGCCGATGACCGTTTTTGCCAACCGCGCGGACAGGGCTTCGATCACCGCCTGCACCTGAGGCTCTGGGGCAATGATCCGGCGGATCGCCGTACATTTCTGCCCGGCCTTCGTGGTCATCTCGCGCTGGACTTCTTTGACGAAAAGGTCGAATTCCGGCGTTCCGGGCTCGGCATCAGGGCCCAGGATCGAGCAGTTCAGACTGTCCTGCTCGGCTACGAAACGAACAGAATTCTCCAGGATGACCGGGTTGGAACGCAGTTTCGACGCCGTTTCCGCGGATCCGGTGAAACTGACCACGTCCTGCATGGTCAGACGGTCCAGCATATCGCCCAGACCACCCGAAACCAGCTGCAACGCGCCCGCAGGCAAAATGCCGGAGTCCAGCATCAGCCGGACGCATAGTTCGGTGACGTAGCACGAGTTCGTCGCCGGTTTTACGATGGCCGGAACGCCTGCCAGAAGGGTTGGAGCCAGCTTTTCCAACATCCCCCAGACAGGAAAGTTGAACGCGTTGATGTGAACCGCCACCCCATGCAACGGGGTGCAGATGTGCTGCCCCAGAAAAGTGCCATTGCGCGACAACTGCTCGACCTCACCGTCCAGATAGACATATCCGTCCGGCATCTCGCGTCGACCTTTCGAAGCGAAGACGAACATCGTGCCGATACCACCGTCTATGTCGATCAAGTGGTCGGACTGGGTCGCACCTGTGCTGAAAGACAGGTCATACATTTCCTGTTTGTGCTGACCCAAATGAACGGACAGCGCCTTGAGCATCTTGGCCCGCTGGTGGAACGTCATCTGCCGCAGCGCCGGCCCGCCGACATTGCGCGCATAGTCCAGCATCCCCTGCACATCCAACGCGCTATTGCCGGCCGTGGCGATCACCTCGCCGGTGACTGCGCTTGTAATATTGCGGGCACCCGCACCGGGCGCAACCCATTCACCGGCCGCGAAGCTGGAAATCTGTTGGATTGTCATGAGCGTCTCCTCATTTGTTGTGTGAACTTCGCGCGGCCATATGCCCGTCTCACGAAATCATAATATAAACCGTACGGTCGGTCAATAAATTGGCGAATTGTCACCCAAACCGCACATCTCAGACTTGCGCTGGCAGTCGCGCGAAACCCCGAAACCGGATGCGCCCGCCCCGTTCGGCGCCGTCAGTGATGCGATAGGTCGGGAATCGCGTAAGAAACCGTCCGACGGCCACGCGCCCCTCCATACGGGCCAGGGTCAGGCCGACGCAGGTATGGGGACCTCCGGCAAACGCGTGATGCTTGTTGGGGCGCCGATCCAATACAACCTCATTAGGTTGTTCAAACTGCCGCGGATCGCGATTGGCCGCGCCGATACACAGGTGAATGTCCGTACCGGCCGGAATGGTCTGACCGTGGAACGTTACATCTTCGGTGGTCAGACGATTGCCAAACTGATTTGGGCTTTCCAGCCGCAGAAACTCGTCCACTGCCGTGTTGATCAGATCCGGATTGGCCAGAAGATCGGCCCGCTTGTCGCGGTGCTGTTCCAACAGTTCCAATGCGTTGCCGATCAGGTTGGTGGTGGTCTCGTGCCCTGCGTTCAGAATGAAGATGCAGTTCTGGTACAGCTCGACCTCGGTCAAGCCACCGTCGGTGTCATCCTGCATCAACCGTGTCAGGACATCCGTCGCAGGATCTCCGGGGATGGCCCGGCGATCTTCGATGACATGCCGAAGATAGTCCTTGAAATCAGATACCGACCGGTTGCCCCACTCTTCCTGCTCGGGCGTCAATTGGGGTTCCAAAGCGCCCAGAATAGCCAAAGACCAATCCCGCAAAGGGCCACGTTCCGATCTGGGAATGCCAAGCAGGTTGCCGATGATCTCGATCGGGATGGCACCGGCGAAATCCTCGATCAACTCTACCGAGCCCTTGGCCTGCATCTCGTCCAGCAGCCCATCCACAAGTTCAATCAGGCCCGGTTCCATCTGCGCCAGCGCCCGTGGGTTCATAGCGCCGACCATGACCTTGCGGACGCGGGTATGCAGGGGCGGATCGTTGAACACAAGGCTGGTGGTATGGTGTTCGTACAGCGGGCTATCGATACCGTATTTGGGGCCGAAAACCGCCTTTTTATCCGAAATGAAACGCTCGGTATCCCGGTACACCAGATCCAGATCGTCATACCGCGACAGGACCACCGAACCATCGGGCTGCCAGCAGACGGGCGTGTCTTCGCGCAACGCGGCGTAGGTTGGATAGGGATCCGCATGAAACCCGTCCGAAAGCGCAGTCAGAGAGAACATCAGTGACCCATCGCTCCCATTTGTTCGGGAAGGACCAGAACCAGCCACGGCACCAGAACGATCAGAGCCAGACGGAAGATGTCTGCCACCCAGAACGGTGTGACCCCCTTGAAGATTGTTCCGGTCGATACGTCCCCGACCACGCCTTTCAGAATGAACACGTTCAGACCCACGGGCGGCGTGATCAAACTGATCTCGGTCACGACGACGACAACGATGCCGAACCAGATCGGATCGTATCCCAATGACGTGACCAGAGGGAAAAAGATCGGAACCGTCAGCAACAGCATCGACAGCGATTCAAAGACGCATCCCAGAATGATGTAGATCCCGAGGATCATCAGGATCACGACGAAGGGCTCCACCTCATATGCGGTGACCAAGGCGATCAACGCTTCGGGCAGACCGGCCAGGTTGATGAAATTCGAGAAGATCTGCGCGCCGATCAGAACCGAGAACAGCGCTGCGGCGGTGAAGCTGGTTTCCTTCAGCACTTCAAAGGTCGATCTAAGGGTCAGCCCGCCGCGCGACAATGCGATCAGGAACGCCCCCATCGCGCCCATACCAGCGGCTTCGGTCGGGCTGAAGGTCAGGTTCAAAGGATGGAAATCGAACACTCCGTACAAGCCGCCGATCACCAGGAAGAACAACAGCAACACCGCCCAGACCGAGCGCAGGGCCGACAGGCGTTCGCCCCAGCCGTGGCGTTCACCGGCGGGGCCGGCCTCGGGCCTGCGCCAAACGGTCCAGCGCACCGCGAACAGATAGAAGAGGATACCAAGTACACCGGGAATTATGCCCGCAACGAAGAGTTTGCCGATCGATGTTTCGGTCAACAGGCCGTAGATCACCAAAATGACCGACGGTGGGATCAGGATACCCAGCGTGCCACCGGCGGCAATCGACGCGGTCGACAACTCATCCGCGTAGCGGTACCGGCGCATCTCGGGCATCGCGACTTTGGACATGGTCGCAGCCGTTGCCAGCGAGGAACCGCAAATGGCCGAAAAGCCGCCGCATGCGGCAACCGTCGCCATGGCGATACCACCTCGGAAGTGGCCCAGGAAGGCGTTTGAAACCGCGTATAATTCGCGCGCGAGCCCGCCCTTGTTCACGAACAGACCCATGAGGATGAACAGTGGCACGACCGAAAGGCCATAGTCCTGTGCCGTATCGGTAATCTGGCGACCCACCATCGACATGGCGGCCTTCAGCCCGCGCTCGGACAGGATGCTGCCACCGCGTTCATATGCGAACCCAAGCGTCCCCACGAGGCCCATCGCAAACACAATGGGCAAGCGTACCAACACAAGAACCAGGACAAGGGCGAAACCGATCAGTGCGGCAGTCATCAGGCGTGCTCCGACAAGGTTTGGGGGGCAAAAATGTGCAAAAGACCGGTGATGACCATCGCAACGGCCGTTATTGCAGTGAAGGCGGCGATGAACCAGCCGACATAGAAGACAGGGATCGACAGGTATTCGGTGACGTCCCCGTAATCCCGTGCACGTTCAGCCAGAACCCAAACGCGCTGAATCGGCCAGATCAGCATGATGCCAGACACCAGATAGACAATTGCATCGCGTGCCCTGCTCAGCCGCAGGCGGGAAAAAATTCCATCGGTCAGGTCAACGGCGATTTGCCCTTTCCCGGCCGAAATCATCGGCAGAACCGAGAACACAAGGATCGCCATCAGAATCCGCGTCAGTTCGGTTGCCGCCTCGATCGGAGCATTGAAGACTGAGCGCAGGATGACGTCAAAAAAGGTCATCACCATCAGGATGAACAGCGCCACACAGGCCAGCACCGTCGGAATGATACTGACGCGACGCGCGAAGGTCACGATAGATTGCATGATTGGCCCCCAACGGGTGAAGATGGCTGGCGGGTCAACCCCGCCAGCCGGGCTGTGTTACTGGGCAGCCATTTCGTTAACGATCATGTCATAAGCGGCTTGCGCATCAACACCGGTGCCATTGACCTCTTCGATGACCTTGGCACGCACATCGGCAGCGATCGCGTTGAACTTTTCCAGATCTTCAGCAGAGGCTGCATTGATCGCGTTGCCCTCGGTCTGTTCGGTCGCCTCACGGCCGATCGCGTCGATCTCATCCCAGATTTTACCGATTTCGCGGCTCAGCGGTTCGCCGAAGACCTTTTCTTCCAAAGCGGCCTGCACATCGGCGGGAAGATCCGCAAAAGTGTCTTCGTTCATGATGAACGCAAATGAACCGCGATACAGGCCACCCGGAACTTCATATACGTTCTGCGCCACTTCAGTCAGCTTGAAACCCTTACGGGATTCAAATGGCATAACCACACCATCAGCAGCTTTCGACGCGAGTGTCTCGTATACTTTCGGCGCGGGAACCTGGATTCCGGTTGCGCCCAGCGCCGTGCCGACATCTCCGCCAACGCCGCCCGGGATACGCACCTTGAGGCCTGATACCTCGTCGAGGTTGGTCACGGAGCTGCTGGAATGAAGCTGTGCCGGGCCGTGTGTGTGCAGGGCGATCACTTTCACACCGCGATGTTCGTCCGCTGCCTTGAGATACTTGTCGTATGTACGCCAATACGCGACCGAGGCCGCTTCGGCCGAGCCCTCATATCCGGGCAGCTCAATCATCTTGGTGGTGACGAAACGACCGGGCTGGTAACCATGGAAGATGATCGACGCATCCGCCGCGCCATCCATGATCAGATCCATCTGCGCCGGCGGCGGGGCAATTCCCAGCTTCAGTTCAGCAGTGACTTTGCCGTCGGTGGCTTCTTCGACCATTTCCACGAATTTCGGCCACATCTTCGCGTTGATGCCGTGGGTTGGCGGTGCCCAGCTGGAAATCGTCAGCGTATAATCCGCCGCCAGCGCCACTGTGCCCGAAACAGCCAGCGCGGCCGAGGCCAAAAGAGTGCTCAACTTGGTGAACTTCATGGTTTTGTCTCCTCCCTGTGAAACATGACTCGAGAATGCGTTAATGGTCACTTTTGTAACCATCAACATGTTAATTGTTTTCCAATTGGCCCGCGAGGCGCCACGAACCTGGGCTTTCTTTCACTACGGTTAGCATATTTGCGGCGCACCGGCTGACGCCGATTTCGTTGCAATAGTTCATCGGTCCTCCTCTCCAGCGGGGAAAGCCATATCCATGGATTTGAACCATATCGACAGCTTCGGCGTTTTCCGCGATCCCCTCTTCAATGATCAAAGCGCCCTCGTTGGCCAAGACCGCCAGCAACCGCGAACAGATTTCCTCGTCCGAAAAATCCCTGCGGGTGATGCCCTGCTGGTCGGAATAAGCTTCGATCAATGCCTCAATTTCGGGATCACGAACCGGATCACGACTGCCCTCTTCGTAGCGGTACCACCCTTTGCCGACACGCTGGCCGAAACGCTCACGCTGACAAAGCTGGTCCGCGATGGTGACATAACGTTCGTTCGGGTCGCGGTTGGCGGCATTGCGTTTGCGGTTCGCCCAGGCAATTTGAAGACCGGTCAGATCCTGAAGCTCGTAAGGCCCCATGGGCATCCCGAACGCCCGCATTGCACGGTCCACCTGATAGGGAAGCGCCCCATCTGCCAGCAGATAATCGGCCGCGCGCCGATAGGCGGCCAACATGCGGTTGCCAATGAACCCATCGCAGATACCCGACAGCACCGAAACCTTGCGAAGCTTCTTCCCAAGCGCGACCGCAGTTGCGACCACTTCAGCAGAGGTTTGCGGAGCTACCACGACCTCGAGCAGTTTCATGACATGGGCCGGGCTGAAGAAATGCAGCCCGATGCATCGGGCCTGATTGCCGACGTCCGCGAAAATTTCGCGCGGGTCCAGATAGGACGTATTGGTGGCCAAAATCGCATCGCTGCTCATATGCCTTGCCAGCTCGTCAAATACCTGTTGCTTGACGGGCAAGTCTTCAAAGACGGCCTCGATCGCCAGTTCGGCATCCGCAGCGCCTGCATAACTGTTCACCGCACGAAACGCAGCAAAGCGATCCCGAAGCTGCGCCTCGGACATCTTGCCTCTCTTGACCGCGCCTTGCAGCAGACCCTCGACCCGATTGTGCGCTGCGGCCGCGGCGTCAGCGTCTCGCTCGATCAACGTCACGGACAGCCCGCCGCTCAGGGCCGCAGTTGCGATCCCTGCCCCCATCAACCCACCTCCGACAACGGCGATCCGTGTTATGTCACGGGCGGCCACGCCTTTGATCAACGAAGGTTTGGACACGGCACGTTCAGCAAAAAACGCGTAGCGCAAAGCGCGGCTTTCCGGGCTTTGGCGCAACTCCAGATGGCGCGCGCGCTCTTTCGGTTGTGCGGTGGCAAATGGCTCAACCGACCAACCAAGCGCCGTCAGGTTTTCCAACGGTGATTTCTGACCCTTGGCGCGTTTCTTCAAAGCCTCGCGGCTCGTCTCCAACAGATCCGGCGCAAATTCCGCCACAGCACGCTGGCTGACAGGTATTGGGCGTTCGGGCAGGTCGGCAATCAACTCCAGGACAGCAGCCCTGGGGTCTTCGGCGACGCGGTCGACGCCGCCAAGCTCGGCCAGTGTCTCTGCCTTGAAAATTTTGCCCGAACAAGCCATGTCAATTGCAGCCTGCATCCCGACAAGACGCGGCAATCGTTGTGTGCCCCCTGCCCCGGGGATCAAGCCCACATTGACTTCCGGCAGACCAAAACCCGTTCCCGGCGCTGCGATCCGCCACGCACAGGCCATGGCGATTTCGAACCCACCACCCAGCACGTTGCCATGCATGCAGGCAATGAACGGAACCTCGCTGTCTTCGATTTTCTGAACCACGTCGGGCAAGTGCGGCTCGACCGGCGGCGCATCGAATTCGGACATGTCGCCGCCTGCGACAAAGGTTTTTCCAGCGCAACACAGCACCGCCACCCGCGCCCCCTTGACCGCATCAACGGCGTCAGACAGCCCTTGGCGAACTCCTGTCGACGTCGCGTTTACAGGCGGGTTGCCAATGGTGACCCACGCCACGTCGCCCTTAAATTCAACGCTCACCAGCGACGACTGCGACATTTGCAATCCCTTTGATCGGTTCAGATTCGGTTCGGGTTTATATATTGACCAACCGTTCGGTTAATGCAATGATTAAGTTGAAACGAGACCAGATGAGACAGTCATGAGCGATACGATTCTTGTACAAGACAACGGGAACTGGGCCGAAATCACCCTGAACCGCCCGGACAAGCTGAACTCGTTCAATGAAGAAATGCACCTGGCGCTACAGGATGCGCTGAAAGCCGCGCGCGACGGCGGGGCCCGCGCGATATTGCTGACCGGTGCCGGACGAGGCTTTTGTGCCGGTCAGGACCTCGGCGATCGCGACCCGTCGAAAATGGAAGGCCCGCCGGATTTAAGCAAAACGGTACGCAGATTCTATGCCCCTCTTGTCCGGTTGATCCGGTCAGTGAATATCCCGGTGATCTGCGCCGTGAACGGAGTAGCCGCCGGGGCGGGTGCAAATCTGGCGCTGGCCTGTGATATGGTTCTGGCCGCGGAAAGTGCAAAATTCATTCAGAGCTTTTCCAAGGTGGGCCTGATTCCCGACACGGGCGGCAGTTGGCACTTGCCGCGCCTGTTGGGCGAGGCGCGCGCCAAGGGGCTGGCCCTGACAGCCCAACCCCTTCCGGCCAAGCAAGCCGAAGATTGGGGGCTGATCTGGAAGGCGGTGGCCGATGATCAATTGATGACCGAAGCGCGCGCACTTGCCGCGCAATTGGCAAACGGCCCAACCCTCGGGCTCGGGCTGACAAAACAGTGCATTCAAACCGCTGCCACCACGTCGCTCTCGGATCAGCTTGAGATCGAAGCAGACGCAATGAAGACCTGCGGGGAAAGCGCGGATTACGCCGAAGGCGTATCCAGTTTTCTTGAAAAGCGGACACCGAATTTCCAGGGACGCTGATGATGACACCCAAGGAACGTGCCACGAAATCCGCTGAAGCGATGTGGGCGAATGACCAAGCCAGCAAATGGTTCGGGATGGATCTGGTCGAAGTCGACGAAGGCCGTGCAGTTCTGACCCTGACAGTCGGGGACCATCACTGCAACGGGCACGGCATTTGCCACGGGGGCGTCACTCATGCCCTGGCCGACAGCGCCTTTGCCTTCGCCTGCAACAGCCGCAACGTGGCAACCGTCGGCCAGCATACGATGATGAGCTACCTCGCGCCCGGAAAAAAAGGGGACCATCTGACCGCAACCGCGACAGAGGTTGCCGTCACCGGCCGCAGTGGCATCTATGACGTGCACGTCACCAACCAAGACAACACCCTGATCGCCGAGTTTCGCGGAATGTCCCGCGCGGTCGGCGGGCAGAATTTTCAGGAATAGCTTCGCGACTGGAGGAGTGACGCGATGGAAGACCTTTCCCCAAACAAAGCGGATCTGGACCCGATCGAGATCGCCTCGATCGACGAAATCCGCGCGACGCAGCTTGAACGCCTCAAATGGTCCGTTCGCCACGCCTACGAGAACGTTCCGATGTACAAGCAACGGTTTGACGAATCCGGTGTGCATCCCGACGATCTTCAGCAGCTTTCGGATCTGGCGAAGTTTCCGTTCACGTACAAGAATGATCTGCGTGACAACTATCCGTTCGGCCTGTTCGCCGTTCCACGCAGCCAGATCATTCGTCTGCACGCCTCGTCCGGTACGACGGGCAAGCCGACGGTGGTGGGCTACACGAAAAACGACATCGACAATTGGGCGGATCTGGGCGCAAGGTCCCTGCGCGCATCGGGGTTGCGCAAGGGGGACATGGTGCACAATGCCTATGGTTACGGGTTGTTCACCGGCGGTCTTGGCGCACATTACGGGATCGAGCGGCTTGGCGCGACCGTCGTCCCCATGTCCGGCGGGCAAACCGAAAAGCAAGTCAACCTGATCAACGATTTCCGGCCCGACGGGATCATGGTTACACCTTCCTATATGCTCAATATCCTTGAACAGTTCCACAAGGCCGGGCTCGACCCGCGTGAAAGCTCGCTGAAGGTTGGCGTGTTCGGTGCCGAGCCCTGGACGGACGCCATGCGCGCCGAAGTCGAGGATGCGTTTGATATGCATGCGGTCGACATCTATGGCCTGTCCGAAATCATGGGGCCCGGGGTGGCCAATGAATGCGTTGAAACCAAGGATGGCCCGGTGATCTGGGAAGATCACTTCCTGCCTGAAATCATTGATCCCACGACCGGAGAGGTCCTGCCCGATGGCGAAACCGGCGAGTTGGTGTTCACGACCCTGACCAAGGAAGGTTTGCCGATGATCCGCTATCGCACGCGCGATCTGACCTGCCTGCTGCCGGGGACAGCACGATCCATGCGCCGGATGGCCAAAATCACCGGTCGCAGCGACGACATGATGATCCTGCGCGGGGTCAACGTCTTTCCCAGCCAGATTGAAGAACAGGTCATGGCGACGGGGGGCCTTGCCCCTTATTATCAGATAGAGCTGTACAAATCTGGCCGCATGGACGCCATGCGGGTTTATGTTGAATCGTCCCCGGATTCCACCGACGAACTGTCCAAGACGGCCGCGGCACGGATGCTGACCAAGCGGATCAAGGACGTCGTTGGCGTCTCAACGGAAATTGTTGTAGGTGACCCCGGCGACGTCGAACGCTCTCAGGGCAAGGCGAAGCGCGTCGTCGACAATCGCGATAAGGAATAAGCCGTGGCCCGTACAATCGCCAAAGATCACGACCAGAAGCGGAAGCAAATCCTGAAAATGGCCGCCAAAGTGTTCGCCGACCAAGGGTTTGATCGCGCCTCGATGACCCTGTTGGCAAAAGAGTGCGGGATTTCCAAGGCAAACATCTACCACTATTACGACAGCAAGGATGCCATCTTGTATGACATCCTTGAAACCTACCTGCGCGAGCTTCGCGACCGTATCTGCAATGTGGATCTGAACGGTCTTACGTCTGAACAGAAGCTGCGGAAAGCGGTGCGCGAAATCCTGTTTGCCTATCAAGGCGCAGATGACGAACACCGGGTGCAGATCAGCGGCATGAGCGCCTTGACCGAGGAACAGCAGAAACTTCTGCGCGGGTATCAGCTGGAATTGGTAAATTTTGTGCGCGACATCCTGAAAGAGCTGGCCCCGACAGCCTTCAATGATGACAAGGACAAGCTGCGCGGCACCACGATGTCAGTTTTTGGGATGCTGAACTGGTATTACATGTGGAACACCGGCGCGGGCCCCAAAGCCCGCGAAGACTATGCCGATCTGGTCAGTACGCTGACCGTCCATGGTATCCACAAGCTCTAGTTGTGGCCTTTCGGGCAAAACCGTTTCAAATCCAACGCAGGTGTGCCTGCCTTTGTCCTGTTGCCACAGAGCCGGATTCAGGGCCGCAACGTGTTTTCCTCATCCTGACCAATCAATGCGGAACTCTTCCCGAAACGCAAAACGCGCCAGATGAGCCTCGATGACCTGTTGCCATCGGGCCAGATCACCGCGCGCCCGGGTGGCGGCGGTTACGGTCAGGCTGGTATCACCTGCCGAAAGCGTGACGCGGTTCCCGTCCGGAAAGCTCACGCTGCCTTGCGTTTCATCAAATGTTACCTGAGCCTTGCGCGACCAGTGTTTGCAAAGCTGTTGCAGGTATTTCGACGCCGCGCCTGTCTGTGCGATTCCCGAAGCCACCTGATCGGGCAGCAGGCTGAGCCCATCAGTAGCAGCGGCCCGGATTGCCTTGGCGAACAAAGTCACATCGATGTCCGTGGCCACGAATGTTGCCCCCAGATCCAGGCATTTTCGCTGCATGACCGGGTCCAGTGACAATATCCCTGCCGGCTTGCCTGCCGCAACGATGCGCCGGATCGCATCAAGAACGGCCTCGATCACGTCCGGGTGCCCGGCATCGCCGATATGGCCCATATCTGCGGCCAGATCCGACGGGCCGACGAACACCCCATCGACGTCGGTCGCCAGTATGTCGTCCAGCGCCTCCAGCCCAAGCCTGTTTTCGACCTGCACCAAAAGACAGATCTGCTCGTCCGCCGTTTTCAGATAATCCGGGATAGCCGCAAAACGCGAAGCCCGCGCCAAAGCGGAACCTACGCCCCGAACGCCACGAGGTGGATACTGCACGGCCCGCACCAGTTCGCGCGCCTGATCGCCGCTTTCCACCATCGGCACCAGTATGTTCTGCACACCGGCATCAAGATATTGCTTGATCAACCAGGTTTCGCCAATCGGCAGGCGTGCGACGGGGGTACTGCCAGATCCTTCAATCACCCTCACCTGCTCGAGGATCGAGCGCAGATCGTTTGGTGCATGCTCTCCGTCAACCAGCAGCCAGTCAAACTGCGCCGTTGCGGCGATCTCGGCCGTATAGGCATTGGCCAGCCCAACCCAACACCCGATCAAAGGGGTTCCCGCCCTCAGCGCGGCCTTGAACGAATTGATTGGCGCAGGCATTGGCGCTCCTTTCAGGCGAAATTGATATCGACTGAGCCGAACGGCCCGAAATCCGCGTGGATTTCTGTTCCCAGGGGGCATTCGACCGGGCGGATGAAGCTGCCGGACAGAACGACCTGGCCCGGCGCGATGCTCTGACCGTATTGCGCCATGCGACGCGCCAGCCACACGACGCTTTCGACCGGATCGTTCAGCACCCCCGCACCCAGACCGGTTTCTTCGATCTCGCCATTGCGGAAGGTCAGCGCGCCAACCCATCGCAGATCAAAGGCATCCACCCTGTGGCGATCGTTGCCCAAAACGATACCGGCATTGGCGGCATTGTCACTGATCGTGTCAAAAACCGTGCGGACCGCGCCGGTTTCGGGATCCACCCGTTGAATCCGCGTATCCAGAATTTCGATGGACGGCGCGACATAATCCGTCGCCGCGATGATATCTGCGCGGGACACGTTTTCCCCGCCTATGGCCGATTTCATGACAAAGGCAATTTCGGCCTCAATCCGCGGCTGAATGAAACGCCCGGCCGGAACGGTGGCACCCTGTGCAAACACCATGTCGTCAAACAGAATTCCACTGTCAGGAATATCGATGTTCAACGCGTATTGCATGGCTTTCGAAGTCAGGCCGATCTTCCACCCGATCACCTTGCGCCCTTCGGACAGTTTCTGGCGAGAGATGGCGTTCTGCACCTCGTAAGCGTCATCCATGCCCATCTCGGGGTGGCGCAGGCTGAGCAGGCCAATCTGCTGATGCGTTCGTTCCGCCTGCAAAAGGTCAGCGGCCGCGCGCGCATGGTCTTCGGGCGTCATACTATTTCATCCTCAACCGTGTTTCGCAGAATACCGATACCGTCGACCGAGACCTCGACCACATCACCGGGTGCCAGGTATTTTGGCGGGTCGAACCGCGCGCCCGCCCCAGTCGGTGTACCGGTCACAATGATATCGCCGGGCTGAAGCGTCATGAAAGTCGAGATATATTCGATCTCGCGCCGGATCGGGAACATCATGCGGTTCAGCGTATCATCCTGTCGCAGCTCGCCATTCACGCGGGTTTGAAGACGCGCCTCATCCAGCTGAGCCACATCCGTGAACGGAACCAGCCACGGGCCAATGGCCCCGGACCTGTCCCAGTTCTTGCCTTGTGTGACATTGAACTTGGCGTGCCGAACCCAGTCTCGAATGGTTCCCTCATTGCACAACGTCAGCGCGGCGATGTGATCATACGCGTCTTCCTGTGGAATGCGGCGGCCAGCCTTGCCAATCACGATGGCCACTTCGCCTTCGTAATCCAGCGTGTGGTTTTCCGGCGGGCGGATCAGAGGCCGGTCATGGCCTGTAAAGCCACTGGCGAAACGCGGAAACAGGGACATGTATTTGGGTTGCGCGCTGCCATCTTTGTATTCTGCGTTCCGGTCAGGAAAGTTCACCCCGACGCAAAGGATACGTCGCGCGTCCGGCATCACCATGTCGTAGATGAAATCGGGATGGGTGACAGGTTTCCCCCCGGCCGCCTCTGCCAGTTGATCGAACGCCCCGGCCGCGATCACCTCATAAAGGCTGTCGTGTTCCGGGAATTCCTGGTTCAAGGCAATGGCACCACCGTCGGTGATTGCCCCGAAGAAACGTTCTTCGCCCGATACGAAAGTGGCAAACCTCATTTCATGGTCTCCCACACGTCCCGGATCACGTCCGCAGCCATCAACACGTCGTCGCGGGTGGTATCGAACTGCCCGACCTGAAAGCGGATGATCTTGCGGCCGTCGAACATGCCCTGCGTCAGGTAAATCCGGCCATCGTCATTCAGCGCGTCCACCAGACGCTGCTGCTGAGCATCGTCCCCTGGGCAGCGGAAGGAAAACAGGCTGAGGATAGGGCCGGTTGTGATCTCGAACCCCTCGATCGCACCGATCTTCTCCGCCAGTTCGCCGGCCCATGTCACGTGATTGCGGATGCGTTCGCGCAATCCCTCCAACCCGTATGACCGCAACAGGAACCAGATTTTCAACGCCCGGAACCTGCGGCCCAGCGGGATAGTCCACTCTGAGTAATTCGTCACCTCGGCTCCGGTCGTCTTGAGGTATTCCGGCTCGATTTTCAGCGTATCGAGCTGCGGCGTGGCGTCCCTCAGGAACTGGATCGCACAATCGAATTGCGCACCCATCCACTTGTGCGGGTTGAAGACGATGCTGTCATAGCGGTTGGCGCCCTGCCACAAAGCCCTGCGGAATTCGGGGCAGATCATGGCCGAACCCGCCCAGGCGGCGTCAAGATGGGTGTAGAGGTCGTATTTTTGGGCGATATCAGCCACGGCCATCAGATCATCGCAGGCCCCCACACCTGTGCCACCGGTAATTGCAACAATCCCGGCCGGGATATGTCCGGCGGCGACGTCATTCTTAATGGCGGCCTCAAGCGCCGAGGGAACAATCCCGAAATTCGACCCCTGCGTGGGCAACTTGACCAGATTGTCCTGACCGATCCCGGCAACCCAGCATGCCCGGTCAATCGACGAATGCACCTGATCGGAACAATAGATCCGCAACGCCCCCTTCGCGTTCAGGCCCTCCCGGTTGCCGGTAAAGCCGGTGGCCCGTTCCCGCATGGTCAGTACCGCCGACAAGGTGGCCGAAGAGGCGCTGTCCTGTATGACGCCGGTCATACCCTCGGGCAATCCAAGGGCCTGCCGCAGCCAGTCGACCATGACGCCCTCGACCTCGGTCGCGGCAGGCGAGGTCTGCCACAACATGCATTGGGCCGCGATGGTCGTCACCAGCATCTCGGCCAACATGGACGGGGGTGCAGCGTTGGCCGGGAAATACGCAAAAAAGCGCGGATGCTGCCAATGGGTGATGCCCGGCATCACGATCCGTTCGAAATCGGCCATGATGGCGTCCATCGGCTCGCCTGTCTCGGGTGGAGTTGCAACAAGCTGGGCCGCGATTTCCCCCGGCGCGGTCTGCGCCCGCACGGGACGTTCAGCAAGTGTCTTGTGATAATCCGCCGCCCATTTCGAGATGTGCTGACCCCAATACGAAAACGTGTCCCAGTTCATCTACTGATTTTCCTTTGTGACGGGATCACCGCCAAATCCTTTTGTTCCGTTGCGTGCGTCACACCGAAAAGCTGACATTGGCCTGACCGGTGCCAGAGCTGCCGAAATACGGGGTGTAGATGTCGATCTCACCCTTGTAGCTTCCCCACCCCAACGCACCAAACAGCAAAGCAGTGTCATTCATGGCGCATTCACCGGTGCATTTTTTTGCATAGTCCGGCAGCATTTCCAGAAACTCTTCAAATCGGCCCTGCTGCCACAGCTCCAGAACGCGCATGTCCATCTGGCGGTTGAACTCGCCATTCACGGCATTCAGCCCGTCGACCGAGCGTTCATTCGGCGTAAAGTCGTGGCTGAGCGAGCCGGACGCCAGAATGGATACATTGCGGTCCGAACGTCGGATACCCTCGGCAATGGCCTCGCCCCAGGCCCGGTTTTCCGCAATCGACGAGAATTGATTGACCGCCACCGGCAAAACCCGGGCATTCACGCCATCATTGATGAAATGCATCGGCAGCAGGGTGCCGTATTCCATGCCCATGTCGGGGTGCGAATGGCCCAGCGCCCGCTCTCCCCGTTCGCGCAGAACGTCAAGGATGGTTTCCCCAAGTTCATGATCGCCGCGATAGTCGAACTCCATATCCGCCAACATATGCGGCAGTTCGTGACTTATGAACCGGCCCTTGTGATGTTCCTTCGTGTTCAGGTGAAACCCTTGATTGGTGATCCAATGAGTGTCGAACACGATGAACGTCTCGACCCCGCGGTCGATCGCGTCCTGACGCAGGCGTGCATATCCATCAATGGCGGATTGCCGGATGCCCTTGTACTTTTGCATCGTGTGGGACATCCAGATGCTGGGTACATGCGTGATCTTTGCGGCCTGTACTATCTTTCCCATGGCAATTCCTCCTCGTGTAATGGGCTTGCCCCGGCCGGGATCGACCTGCGTGATCTATTTACCCAACTGCATGATCTTGTGCTGACCGGTGGCAAAGCCGATATGTTTCTGTTCCATATAGAATTCAAAGCTCCAGTCGCCGCCATCCCGGCCAATGCCGGACGCCTTGACCCCACCGAACGGCGTGGGCAGGTGACGCACGTTCTCGGAATTCACCCAGATCATTCCAGCCTCCAGCCTGTCTGTAAACCGAAGCGCGCGGGTCAGATCATTGGTCCAGACATAGCCGGTCAGGCCATATGGCGTGTCGTTGGCGATCTCCAGCGCCTCATCCTCGGTCGAGAACGGGATCGAGGTCAGGACAGGACCAAATATCTCTTCACGCGCAATGCGCATCTGGTTGGTGGCATTGGTGAACAGGGTCGGCCGGACGAAATAGCCCGCATCCCCCACCGTGACGCCGCCAGCGGCGACAGTTGCGCCATCTTCCTTGGCGATGTCGAAATAGCTCGTGACCTTGGTGTAGTGTTCTTCGGTCACCAACGGCCCGATCTCGGTCTCGGGGTCCAAGGGGTGCCCCACCTTGATGTTGTTGACGCGCTCAATCAATCTGGCTTCGAAGTCTTCCTTGATCGTGTCCTGCACCAAAAGCCGCGAAGACGAGGTGCAGCGCTCGCCATTGATCGAATAGATCATGAAGATCACGGCATCCAAAGCACGGTCCAGGTCCGCATCATCAAACACGACAACCGGGTTTTTTCCACCCAGTTCCAAATGGTTGCGCTTATGGGAATCTGCGCCTTGCTTGACGATCAGACTGCCGGTGCGGCTTTCGCCCACAAAGGCAATGGCCTTGATCAGCGCATGCTCGCACAAAGCCTTGCCAGCGTCGGGGCCAAACCCGTTGACCGTATTCAGCACACCTTTGGGCAGCCCTGCCTGCTCGGCGATTTCCACCAGAAGACGGGCCGTCAGAGGGGAATCCTCGGCGGGTTTGTGAACCACCGTGCAACCCGCAGCCAGGGCCGGTGCTATCTTCCAGGTCGACAGCATGAACGGCGTGTTCCACGGGGTAATCACGCCAACCGGGCCAATCGGCACACGGGTCGTCACATTCATCAGCGTCGGAGACTTCAGGTGCTGCCCATCCCGCGCCTGAATCACCTGATCCGCGAAATACCGGAAGTTCTCTGCCCCGCGCAAAGCTGCCTTTGACATGAAACGCAGGGTCTGCCCCGTGTCCCAGCACTCGCACAGTGCAATTTCCTCGGCGCGCGCTTCAATGGCATCAGCCACATTCAACAAGATGCGACGGCGTTGGGTGGCGGGCATGTCTCGCCACTCTGCAAAGGCTGCGTGGGCGGCCTTGGCTGCCGCGTCGATGTCATCTGCCGTGCCATGGGCAACATCACAGATCACGGATTTGTCGACGGGTGAGACCGACTGAAACACTCCGGCGGATCCGTCCCGGTCTTCACCCGCTATACGGTTGCGGATGCCCGTTTCCCGGAACCGGTCCAGAAAGCCGTTCAGCTTTTCGATGTTTGTGTCCAGTGCACTCATGCGTCAGGTCTCCTGCGTGGTCGCCGACAGGTGTTCGCGGATCGTACCGGCCTTGGGCGACAGCTTGGGGTCGATGTCACGCATCTCAAGCGAGAGCGCGATGGAATGCTGTGGAAAAACCGGCACCAGGTATGTTTTGACCGCCTCGAATATGCGCTGTGTCGCATCTTCCTTGACATCCGCGGATCGGCCCGCCCGCAGGCGGATCGAGATATCAATGAACCCGTGCGCCGGGTTGCCGTCCGCTATGGCGTAATGATCGACCCGTGTCGCGCGCACACGAATACCGGGCATGGGAAAGGTCTCGATCCCGGCCGCCGTTGACCGAATGCACTCGCACAGGCCATCCATGTCGATCCTGTCTTCAAGATTTCCGGAATATTCGACATGGAAGTGAGGCATGGTCTCTCCTTTATTAGTTAACATGTTTAGTTTTTAATGCGCCCCCTGTCAAGAGATTGCTTTGTTAATCTTTGCAATTCCCAAAACGGCGTTCTAGAAGGCCGCATGAACACTCAAAGCCACTCCAAAAGCACTGCCCGGTCCCTTCCGATCGCGTTGCTGCGTGCCCGCGAAACCGTCATGGCTCCGATCCGGGATATGCTGCAAGGCATTCAACTGACCGAGCAGAAATGGCGCATCCTGCGCGTTCTGGACGAGTTGGGCGAAGTGGAGCAAAGCACCATCGCGCACGAGGCGTGCCTGTTGCTGCCCAGCGTGACCCGCATTTTGCGCACGATGGAGGCTGACGGCCAGATTACCCGCCGTCAGGATAGCGAAGACAAACGCCGCACCATGGTCAAGATCACCGAAGCAGGCCGCACCATCCTCAGGGAAAACCTGGCCACTTCACTTGCGATCTCCAGCAATATCGAAGCGCAGATGGGCAAGGAGAAACTGGATCAGTTGCTGGACCTGCTCGAGGATCTGCAAGCTATCAAAGTCTGACCCCGCCAGGTTCCGAAGGGGTCGGTTGACCGCCTACAAAGTGGCAAGACCGGTATCCAGCGCCGACAGAATTTTGGCCACGTCTTCCGAAGTGACGATCAGCGGCGGCGACAGAATGATGTTGTTGCCAGACACACGCACCATCACGCCATCTTCATATGCGGCTTTCTGAACCTGAAGCGGCAGGTGTTTTGCGACAGGCGCCTTGGTCGCCCGGTCCGAAACCAGTTCCAATGCGCACATCAGTCCCTCGCCGCCCCGCACGTCCCCGATAGCGTCATGCTTGTCGGCCAGCTTTTGCAAGCCGTCAAACAACTCATCCCCACGCGCAGCAGCGTTTTCCCAGATCCTCAGCCGGTTGATCTCGGACAGGGCGGCCAAGGCCGCGGCCGCCCCGACCGGATGGCCAGAATAGGTGTACCCCTGATCCACGGATGCCAGGCCCGTGGTATCGCTTTCAAATACCTCTGCGACCGCACCGGAAATCATGGCCGCGCCAAAAGGGAAATACCCGTTGGTGATCGCCTTGGCCGTCGTCATGATATCGGGCTGAACACCCCAGTGCCGCGCACCGCTTTCGCTGCCGGTGCGACCAAAAGCGGTGATGATCTCGTCCGAGATCAGCAGGATGCCATGTTTCGAACAGACCTCGCCCACCATGGGCATGAAGCTCTTGTGTGGCGGGATCACACCGCCCGCGCCCAACACCGGCTCCATGATGAAGGCGGCAACAGTGTTTGCACCTTGAAAAGCGATCTCGGCCTCAAGCGCCTTGACGCAAAGCTGCGCCAGACGCTCGGGGTCGGTTTCGTCAAACGGGTTGCGATAGGTCCACGGCGCCGGCACGTGAAAACAGCCGGGCATCATCGGCTCATACACCGCGCGGAATTTCTGGTTGCCGTTGACGGAAGCGGCGGCAAAATGGGTGCCGTGATAACCCTGCTTCAGGCTGATGAACTTGGTGCGCCCTGCTTCACCCCGAACCTTGTGATATTGACGCGCAAGCTTCAGCGCAGTTTCGACGGAATCCGACCCGCCCGACGTAAAGAATGAACGGGTCAGCCCGTCGGCCTCGAAGAACTGGGCCAGCTCATAGGACAGCTCGATCGCCTTGTCGTTGCTGGTGCCGCGAAAGGTCGAGTAATAGGGCAGCGCGTTCAGCTGATCCGCTATGGCCTGTTTCACCGGTTCACAGGAATAGCCCAGATTGACGTTCCACAGCCCCCCTACGGCGTCCAGCGCCGTGTGACCATCGACATCAGTGATGTTGACCCCTTCACCACCGCTGAGAATGGTCGGCGGGTTCTTCCGGCTGTCGGCGGGGTGCGCCATCGGGTGCCAGAAATACCGGGCGTTGTTTTCCTTCAGAAAGTTGGAGTCTTTCATGTCGCGGGTCTCCGAGTATTGAATCCGCCCCGGGTCACGGGTGGAATCCGGTTGGAAAGGAGTCGGGCAACTGGCCGCCAAAACCAGCAGTCAGATCAACCGAAAGTGAATGCAACGTGGACAGTATTGCCGGAAGGCGGTCGCTGGTTGCCCGGGTTTCCGGGACAGCTATCGCGATGGTTCCCAATGCGACCTGATCGATGCCGAAGATCGGCGCGGCATATCCAAAAACACCTTCTTCGTAACTGCCACGGCTGTCGGCCCAGCCTGAAACTCTGATCTTTGCGACCCGTTCCCTGATAAGCTTCGGATCAGTAAGCGTCGCTTGCGTAAACCGTGCCTGCACGTGCTGATCCAACTGCTCCAAAAGGTGAGCCGGCCCGAAACTGAGCATGCAAAGACCTGATGCCGTTGCATTGAGCGGAAGCATCTCGCTGGGATCCAGACTGACGCGGACACTGTGCTGCGTTGTTTCCACCACAAGCGCCGTCTGCAACCCCGTTTTCTCAAGCAAAGACAGATGCAGGGATTCACCGACCACCTGCATAGCGGCCTGCATCTTTTGGCGCGCGCCCTCAATGCCGGGCCTGGCGATCTCTCGCAGCGCGGCCAAACGCAAAGCCGCCGGCCCGATCGCATAGGATTTCGTCATCGGATTCTGTTCGATCAACCCGAACTCCTCAAGCGCGCGCAGGTGACGCAATGCCGTTGCTTTGTTCAGCCCGGACAACCGCGCAAGGTGACTCAACCCGATCTCTGGGCGGGCATTGGAAAAGTAGTCCAGCATTTTTAAGGCGTTAAGGGCTGTACCCATGTGCGTGTGGTCCTCTTGCTCAGGTATTACTTGACAGAACTAACTTAACAAAGCAACATTATTATTGTTAACGCGGTTCAATTAATGAACCAGTATCGGGAGGTGTCAATGAAGAAATTTCTAACAGCCGCCGCTTTTGCGGCTTCGGCCACTGCCGCACTGGCTGAATACCCTGAAAAGCCGGTAAGTTTTGTCGTCCCCTGGCCTCCGGGTGATCTGGAAGATGTCCTTACCCGGATGATCGCCGACGAATTCCAGGCCATGTACGGTGTGCCTGCCGCTGTCGTGAACAAACCCGGCGGCGGAGGCGGCCCATTCCCCGGCGCGGTCGAGGTGGCAACCGCTCCGGCGGATGGCTACACCATCGGCTCATTCGTCATCGGCGTACCTGTCATCGGCCCCGAAATCGGAATTCCCGAACTCAACCCGAATCCTTTTGATCCAATTGGTATCTTCCTGACCTATCCCTTCGTCATCGCGGCCAGCAAAGACGCGCCGTTTTCAAGCTGGGAAGAACTGGCCGAACACGGCAAGGAAAATGACGTGGCGCTTGGCCATTTCGGATCGGTTCTGCCCCCCACTCAGGTCACATTTGCAGCTGCGGTCAGCAGCGGGTTCGACTTTGCCAGCGAAGCAGCTTTCGACGCCCTGGATTGCAACACGCTGGCCTCAGGTGACGTGGATGTCATCAATACGACGCTACAGCTTATCCTTCCCTGCCTTGATCAGGTGAACGTCCTTGCCAGCATCGGCGGCGAGCGGATTTCACTGGTTCCGGATACGCCGACGATCGTGGAACTCAATCCGGATCTGCCATTGGCCCTTTGGAACGGGCTGTTCGTGCACAAGGACACGCCCGCCGACGCGCGTGAAAAGATCTCGGCTGCCGCGCAGAAAGCGTTGTCCTCGGACAAGGCCAAAAAGCTGGCTGAGGAAACGGGCGCCCTGATCTACTGGCAGGACCCGGACGCTTCGAATGCTCAGATCGAGCAGGACAAAGCCTCTTTCGCCAAGATCGAAGAGATTCTGGGCGAATAATCCGAAACAGGCCCGGCCAGATCGAACAACGCCGGGTCTGTTTGATTCAAACAGGAGGCCAAGATGATAGCAAAGACGCTGCAAGACATGTTCCGACGGTATCGACGTCCTGGCGATATTGTCTTTGCCTTCCTTTTCTTCGGCTTCTCCCTGTTCCTTCTCAGCCAGATCGGCGCTGAGACTCAGGCCGTCAAACGAACCAAGTGGTTTGCCCAGCCCGCCCTTTGGCCCAAGATCGCGATCTGGGGCATGGTTTTGTTCAGCGGCCTCCACTTGCTGGGCTCCTTCCTGTCCCCACGCATTCCCGGACGGTTGCGAGAGGTGACGTTCTGGTTGATGTCCCTCGAATACGTTGCCTACTTCCTGATCTATGTCGTGGCGGTTCCGTGGCTTGGATACCTGCCATCGACCATGCTTTTTGCAGCCCTGCTGACGATACGATTGGGGTTTCGATTGCCCGGGGCTTTTTGCGTTGCACTTGGCTTCGGCGCGGTCGTGGCAGTCGTTTTCCGCGCGTTGCTTCAGGTGAACATTCCTGCCGGTCGGATATACGAATATCTGCCCGACGGGCTGCGCGCCTTTGCGCTGACCTACTTGTGAGGCCAAGATGGACAATCTGATTTCCGGCTTTGCAATTCTGGCACAGTGGCAGGTCGTCGTGGCACTGATCATCGGATCGGTGGGCGGGGTCATCATCGGCGCGTTGCCCGGCGTCGGCGCCGCTGTCGCAATTGCCATCCTGCTGCCCGCCACCTTCGCGTTCGAGCCCATCGTCGGCCTGACCCTTCTGTTGGGCATCTACGGGTCGTCCATGTATGGCGGCGCAATCCCCGCCATCCTGATCAACACGCCCGGTACGGCCGTCAACGCACTGACCACCTATGACGGCTATCCCATGACCAAGCGCGGCGAGGGCCACCGGGCCCTGTCGCTGGCCTATTCAGCGTCGTTTTTTGGCGGCATCTTCTCGATCCTCTGTCTGATCATCCTGTCGCCCGTATTGGCCTGGGTTGCCCCGCATTTCGGCAGCCGCGAGATTTTTCTGGCCGCACTCATGGGCATCCTTCTGGTGATCCTGGCCCATCGAGGGCAAACCTTCTCGGCCGCGATGCTGGCGTTCTTCGGCATCTTCCTCAGCACCGTCGGTCTGGAACCCGTCAAATACACCAAACGTTTCACCTTTGACCAAACCTGGCTTTCGTCAGGTGTCGATCTGATCGTGGTGGTTCTTGGGCTGTTCGCCATCAGTCAGGCGCTGCTGTTGCTGGTCGACAAAGAACACGCGCCGGGCCAAGCCCATGTGCGCGGCAGCATCTTCGCGGGCCTCAAAGAGCTGCTGGGCCTGAAACGAATAGCGACGGTTTCGTCATCGCTGGGTGTGCTCATGGGCATGATACCGGGCACAGGCGAATTCACATCACAGTTCCTGTCATACACATATGCACAGAAAACCTCTGAGGACCCGGACAAATTCGGCGATGGGTCACCCGAAGGTCTGGTGGCGTCCGAGGCGGCCAACAATGCCGTTCCCGGGGCCGCGATGATTCCACTGCTGGCGCTGGGTATTCCGGGCGAGGCGCTGACCGCGATGATGCTGTCCGTCTTCTACGTTCACAACGTGATCCCCGGACCGCAGCTTTTTGCCGACCAGATGGATTTTGTCATGGCGCTGTACATGTCGCTGATCCTGCTCAACGTGATCGTTCTGGTCTTTCTTTTGTTCTCGACCAACCTGCTGCTGAAGATCATTCAGATCCCGACGCGCTTTCTGGGGATCATGATCCTGACGCTGTCCTTTGTCGGGGTATTCAGCCTGCGCAACTCAGTCACGGACTGCGCTATTGCCGCCGGGTTCGGCGTGTTCGGGCTGATCCTGAAGCGCCTGAACCTGCCCATTGTTCCGATCATTCTGGGCATGGTTCTGGGCGGGATCATGGAAGTCAAACTGCGCAGCGCCATGGCGCGGGTGAAGTCGCCACTTGATTTCATCGACCGACCGATTGCAGCAATACTTTTCATCATGATCCTTGGGATCCTTCTGCTGCACGTTCGCTCACTGATCAAGGAACACAAGGAACGTATCAGACCGCAGCCGGTTCTCGACGAAGACTCAACTCAGCAAGGATAACCCCATGGACCAATCCTCGATTGATGCGCTGCGTGCGCAGGACATTGCTCCGCGCGGGCATTTCATAAACGGCCGCAGTCAGGATGGCGAAACCGGGGCCCGGCATCAGGTTCTGTCTCCGATCAACGGCCAACCTCTGGCGCTGATCGCCGAAGGCACACCGGCCGATGTCGACATGGCCGTGCGCGCGGCACGCAGTGCTTTCGAGGACGGGCGATGGTCGCGCATGGCCCCTGCCGGCCGCAAGAAAGTGCTTCTGAAGCTGGCCGACCTGATTGAAGCACGCGCGCTTGAACTGGCCGTGCTGGGCGTGCGCGACAACGGAACCGAAATCACCATGGCCTACAAGGCCGAGACGCTCTCGGCGGCTGCCACTTTCCGGTATTATGCCGAGGCGATCGACAAGATCTACGGGCAGATCGCCCCGACAAGCGGTGACGTTCTGGGTCTTGTGCATAACGCTCCGGTCGGGGTTGTCGGGACCATCGTGCCCTGGAACTTCCCACTGATGATCGGCAGCTGGAAAATTGCACCGGCACTGGCCGCCGGCAATTCCATCGTGCTGAAACCTGCCGAAAGCGCCTCACTCAGCCTGCTCAAGATTGCCGAGCTTGCCGCGGAAGCCGGAGTGCCCGATGGGGTGTTCAACGTCGTGACCGGGCGTGGCTCGGTCGTGGGTGAGGCGCTGGCCCTGTCGATGGATGTTGACATCATGGTGTTTACCGGGTCGGGTACAACCGGGCGGCGGCTGCTGGAGTATTCGGCGCGGTCGAACCTGAAACGCTGCTATCTTGAACTGGGCGGAAAATCCCCGAACATCGTTTTTGCCGACGCCCCTGATCTGGCCGAAGCGGCCAAGGTTTCCGCGGCGGGCATCTTCCGCAACTCTGGTCAGGTCTGCGTCGCCGGATCGCGCCTGTTGGTCCAGCAAGAGATCTACGAGGACTTCGTCGCCGAGATCAGCCGCCACGCCGAAGGCTTTCGCGTCGGCGACCCGCTGGATCTGAACAGCCAGATCGGTGCGGTCCACAGCCTGCCAGAGCTTCAGGCCAATCTGGATTTCGTCACCAAGGCCGAGGCCGAAGGCGCCGAGCGCCGTACCGGCGGAAACCGCATTCTGACAAAGACCGGAGGCTATTACATGGCGCCGACCGTAATGGCCAACGTGAAAGAGACCGACACCCTGTTCCAGAATGAGGTCTTTGGCCCTGTTCTGGCCGTCACACCCTTTGCGGACGAAGACGAAGCGCTGCGCCTTGCCAATGCCACCGTTTATGGGCTGGCCGGTGGTGTCTGGACCTCGAACCTCAGCCGCGCGCATCGCATGGTGGGCGGCATTCGCGCCGGCGTTGTGCATGTCAATACATATGGCGGTGCCGACCTGACCGTTCCGCTGGGCGGCGTTCGCCAATCCGGAAACGGGCACGACAAATCGCTGCACGCGATCGAGAAATACTTCGATCTGAAAACCGCATGGATAAAACTCTGAGAAAAGGCCGCCCGCATGACCCTTTCAGCGAAATCCGCGGAACTCATTGAACGCAGGGCCCGGTTGCTGGGGCCCAATGTATCGACCTTCTATGACGAACCCGTTCATTTCGTGAAAGGGGAAGGCGTCTGGCTGTGGGATGCGGACGGGCGCAAATATCTGGATTGCTACAACAACGTGCCTCATGTGGGGCATTGCAACCCGCGCGTGGTCGAGGCGATCTGTCGTCAGGCGCGCACACTCAACACGCACACCCGGTATCTGCATGACGGGATTCTGGACTATGTGGAAAAACTGACCGGAACGATGGACGAATCCCTGGATTCGGCCATCCTCACCTGTACCGGCTCCGAGGCAAATGACATTGCTCTGCGAATGGCCGAGGCGATGACCGGAAAACGAGGGATCATTGGCACCGACGCCACCTATCACGGCAATACCGCGCTGGTCAGCCAGTTGAGCAGATCGAACATCCCGACAGTCGGCTTCGGTCTGGGCCGGTACTTCCGCTTTGTCAGCGCGCCCGACAGCTATCGCCATCCCGACCCGGACGGGTCAAAATTCGCCGATGCGGTGGCGGAACAGATTGCGGAACACGAAAAGGCCGGCATTGGTTTTGCCGCATTGATCCTCTGCCCTTACTTTCTGAACGAGGGGTTTCCCGACAACCCGGACGGTTGGCTGGCACCCACGGCCAAGGTCGTCCGCCAGGCCGGGGGCCTGTTGATCTGCGACGAGGTGCAATCAGGCTTTGGCCGAACCGGCACCCACATGTGGGCGCATCAGAAGTTGGGCGTTGTGCCGGATGTCATGACCTTGGGCAAACCCATGGCCAACGGCCATCCGGTGGGCGGCGTGGTCACGGGTTCCGAGATCATTTCGGCATTCCGCAAGGGATATAGGTACTTCAACACGTTTGGCGGAAACCCTGTTTCCTGTGCCGCTGCGATGGCGGTTTTGGAAGAGATCGAAGACCAGAGCCTGGTCGCACATGCCAGATCCGTTGGCGACCACGCGCGAAAACGGCTGAATATTTTGAAAGAAAAGTATGACGTCATCGGAGACATACGCGGCTCGGGGCTGATATTCGGGGCTGAAATGGTCCTTGATCACGACACCAAGGAACCCGCCGGTGAATTCACTGACCGTATCATCAACGCCATGCGCCAGCGCGGGATCATTCACTCCAAGCTTGGGCGTCACAAGAATACTCTGAAAATTCGCCCGCCCATGACATTCTCTGTCGAAAACGCGGATCTTCTTTTCGACACGCTGGACGACGTGTTGGCGGAAACGCCACGGGTCGCATGAAGCAGATCGTGGAACATGCGCTGTCCCTTTGGGGGCTGGCTGATGGCCAGGCGTCTCTCGTGGCGGCTCGGGAAAACCGTGTCTATCGCGTTCAGGCAGGCCAGACCGTCTATGCCCTGAGACTGCATCGCAAGGGCTTGCGAACGGATGCCGAACTCCGGTCAGAGCTACAGTGGATGGCCGTTCTCGGCAAAAACGGGGTCCGGGTTCCAACGCCCGTCGCGGCCGCGGATGGGCGCTATCTGCATCTGGTGGACGGCATTCAGGTCGACATGCTCGACTGGCTGCCGGGCCGCCCTCTGGGTGCGACCGAAAAGGCTTTGACGCATCAGGACCGGACAGGCGTCTTTTGTTCAATTGGCCGGGAAATGGCACGGCTGCACCACATCAGCGACCAATGGGCACCCCCTCAGGGCTTCGTGCGTTGGTCATGGGATCGCAGCGGGCTGCTTGGAGCCGCCCCTGTCTGGGGTCGTTTCTGGGAAAACCCAACGCTTGGAAAAACGGACCGGGCCCTTTTCCTGGCGTTTCGGGATATCGCAGATCGTGACCTTCGGCGCGCGGAAAATCAGTTGGATTACGGGCTGATCCACGCCGATCTTGTCCGCGAAAACGTCATGGTTGACGGTGACAAACTGTGGCTGATTGACTTCGACGATGCCGGGTTCGGTTTTCGCCTGTTTGATATCGCAACGACGCTTCTCAAGAACCTGCACGAACCTGATTTCAACCGGCTGCGCGGTGCTTTGCTGGCGGGGTATCGATCTGAACGAACGATCTGTACCCAACAACTCGACCTGTTCATGGCACTGCGCGCCGTAACCTATGTGGGATGGGTTGCATCCCGACTGAACGAAGATGGATCGGGCTTACGCAATGAGCGGTTCATTGAAACCGCCCGGGCGTTGATGTCCCAATACCTTCAACAGCACATCTAGACAGGAGGCACCGATGGCCGAAAAGACAATCCTGCTGATTGGTACGTATGATACGAAAGAGCCCGAAATGCGGTTCATCGAAAAGGCGGTCAGAGCGCAGGGCGCTGACGTGCTGACCATGGATGTATCGGTTCTGGGTGATCCGTCCGAACCGACGGATATCTCGAAACACGACGTTGCCGCTGCCGGTGGCATGACAATAGAACAGGTCATCGCGCAAGGAGACGAGAACAAAGCCTTTCGCGTGATGTCCGCAGGGGCCGCAAAAGTTGTTGCACAGGCCTATTCAGAAGGTCGATTTGACGGGTTGCTGGCCACGGGCGGGACCATGGGCACAGACCTTGCACTTGATTGTGCACAGGCTTTGCCGATGGGGGTTCCCAAATATATCGTGTCAACGGTCAGCTTCTCGCCTCTGATCCCTCCGCACCGGTTGGCGCCGGATGTTCAGATGATCCTGTGGGCCGGCGGCCTGTATGGCATGAATTCGATCTGCAAATCGTCGCTCAGCCAGGCTGCCGGGGCCGTCGTGGGCGCAGCCAAGGCGGCGACCGCCCCCGATCGCAGCAAACCTCTGATCGGGATGACCAGCCTTGGTTCGTCCTGCCTGCGCTACATGAAAATTCTGAAACCGGCACTGGAAGACCGCGGCTTTGAAGTGGCCGTGTTCCACTCTACCGGCATGGGCGGCATGGCCTATGAAAAACTGGCGGGCGAAGGCGCGTTTGCCTGCGTGATGGACTTCTGCATGCAGGAATTTGGCAACCTGATGGCGGGCTCTGTCGTATCCAGCGGCGATGACCGGGTCACCAATGCCGGGCGCGTAGGAACGCCCCAGATGGTGGCGCCCGGTGCGCTGGATCTATTGGATTTTGCGGGTTGGCAGGACATCCCCGAACAATATGCCGATCGCCCGTTCCACGAACACAACCGCCTGATCAAAAGCTCGGTCTTCAACGGCGCCGAACGGCGCGCCTGGATTCGGGAACTCGCCAAACGGCTGGAAGCCGCAACCGGGCCGGTGCATTTCTTTTTGCCCGTTCAGGGTGTCGAGGCCTGGGACAGGGAAGGCGAAGAGGCGCATGATCCAGAGGCTCTGGCCGAAATGGTGGACGAGGCGCGCAAGGTCATGCCCGGCCGGGTGCCGATGACCGAGCTGGATGTTCACATCAACGACGCGGCTTTCTGTCAAGCTGTTCTGTCGCGATTTGACACGTGGGTGGAAACCGGCGTCATCCGAACAGACTGAACGCCATTGGCAGCATCGGGAAACGGAAAATCTCCCTGCGCTTTGTCTGACAGCGAATTGTGGCACCTGTCCGGGTTGTGCATGTCGGTTCCGTGAACCTTGGGCACCCAGTCTTCTGGCGGACGGTTCCAGAACGTGTTGGGGTTGTCTTCATCCATCCTGGCCCGGTGCAAGCTGCGCCACGCGGACCGGATCAGAATGACCGGTTCTTCATGCGGATGTTGCGTAAAAAGCGTCTCCACAACGTTTTGAACGATTGGATCATCGGCTTACCGCCACCCCCAAGACGATCAATCAGCCAAGGGCGTTTCTTGAACAATTGATCCATGCTTTAGCCGGGTACGGGCCCGTGTCCGTTGCCGGTGGAATTTTTTTATGGATGTTGGATCCAATATCCTTTATTCGTGATCGCATCTTTGATTCAGGGAGGATCACATGCTCAAGAAACTCGTCGCTTTGGCGGCCTTCACCACTTTCACAACAGGTCCTGCGATGGCGGACACGCTCGACGATGTCGTGGATCGCGGTACTCTTCGCTGCGGCGTTGTTCTGGACTTTCCGCCGATCGGGTATCGCGACGCCAACAACGAACCGGCGGGTTTTGACGTGGATTACTGCAATGATCTGGCCGCGGCGCTTGAAGTCGAGGCGGAAATCCTGCCTTTGACCTGGGCCGAACGCCTGCCGGTCATCGTGACCGGGCGCGCCGAAGTCGTGTTCGGCGCAACCTCGGACAGCCTTGAACGGGCGCGGACCGTGGGCTTTACCATTCCTTATGCAATCTACTATGCGCAGGGCGTCGTAAACGCGGACAGCGGAATCGAAACCTTCGAAGACATCCGCGGCAAACGCGTCGCCGCCGCGATTGGCACCGTGCCGGAACAGGAATGGCTGAAGATTGCCGCCGAATGGGGTGAGGAAGGCAATTATCAGGGCTATCAGTCGGAAAACGAGGTGTTTCTGGCGGTCGCGCAGGGCAAGGCCGATATCGGCATCACCACCAACACCGCTGTTCTGCCGATCACCCAGCAGTATGAAACGGTGCTGGCCGGCCCCCGTATGCCCTGGACGACCGACTATACCTCGGTGGTGGGCAAACGACAGGACGTCACCTGGCTGAATTTCCTGAACCTGTTTGTCACGCATCAGGTGCGCTCGGGCCGGTACCAGGAACTGTGGGGCAAATATGTCGGAGGCGAAGCACCCGAGCTGCGCATCCCCGGCGTGATGTACTGATTTCACCCCCCAGTGCTCTTTCGTCGGGTTTCGGCCGGGCGAAAGAGCCGGTCAATTCGGAAAAAACCTGTGTTCGATTACAACTTCCACTGGCGGCCGGTCATGAAAAGCCTGCCGGACTTGCTTGAGGCATCGCTGCTGACTCTGCAAGTCGCGGTTCTGGCGATGATCCTGGGCATCCTCATCGGCCTGTGCCTTGCACTGACGCGGCTGCACCTGAAGGGGCCGCTGTGCTGGTTCGCCTCGGCCTGGGTCGAACTGGCCCGAAACACGCCCGCCCTGTTTCAGCTGTTCTTTTTCGGCTTCGGGCTTGGCGCATTCGGCCTGCACCTGTCGCCATATTTCATCGTTCTGGCGGGTTTGACCTTCAATTGCGCCGGCTATCTGGCCGAGAACTTTCGCGGAGGTTTTCAGGCCGTCCCCGAGACGCAGTTACGGGCCTCTCGTTCCCTGGGCATGACCGCGTGGCAGGCTTACACACGCGTGGTGATCCCGCAGGTGTTTCGCATCGTCTATCACCCGATCACCAATCAGATGGTCTGGGCCGTGCTCATGTCCTCGCTGGGCATGCTGGTCGGTTTCCGCGAGCTGTCCGGCGAGACGCAGTTCTTTGCCTCGCGCACCTTCCGCATCTTTGAATATTTCGCCGTCACCGCGGTCATTTATTACGTGATCGTCAAAATCATCCTTCTTGCCTCGCGCCTGCTGGCGTCCCGGCTTTTCCGCTATTGAAGGAGGCACAGATGCAACCCACTGTCAGCTTTTTCAGCGGCTTCACCATCAATGATCTGTGGTTCCTGGGCGAAGCTGCCCTGCGGACACTCTGGATTTCGGTTCTGTCGATATCCATCGGAACGCTTCTTGGCGTGGTATGCGGGTGGATCCTGTACGAGGGCAAGCTGGCCGCAGCCCTGACAGTGGCCCCGTTTCTGGATGTCTTCCGATCCGTCCCGCTGATCATCCAACTGGTGCTGTTCTACAACTTTGCGCCCATTGTCGGGCTCAATCTGGACCCCTTCGCCTCGGGCGTGGTGATCCTGTCGATCTACACGGCCGCTTTGGTTGCGAATGTCGCACGCGGAGGGATCGAGGCCGTCGGTGCGCCGATGCGCCGTGCCGCGCGCAGTCTGGGCATGACCTATTGGCAGGATCTGCGCTATGTCGTCTTCCCGATTGGCGGACGCGCGGTGTTCCCGGCCTGGGTCGGTGTCGCACTGGGAGTGATGAAGGACAGCGCGTTGGTTTCGGTGCTGGGCTATGTCGAACTGCTCAAGGCCAGTCAGATCCTGATCACCCGGACGCAGGAACCTTTCCTGATCCTGACAATCGCGGGCGCGTTCTATTTCGCGCTCAGCTATCCGATTTCGCGCTATTCCGCGTCTCTTGAAAAAAGGTGGGCCCAATGATCGAAATTCGCGACCTGCACAAGTATTTCGGCGCGCTGCATGTGCTGAAGGGCATCGATCTGGATGTGCAGAAAGGAGAGGTCCTGTCGGTGATCGGCGCATCGGGCTCCGGCAAATCGACCCTGCTGTATTGCATCAACGGGCTGGAACCGATCCAGCAAGGCTCGGTCAGGGTCGATGGCACAGATGTTCATGCCAAAGGCGCCGATATCAACAAGCTGCGCACAAAGCTGGGAATGGTGTTTCAGCAATGGAACAGCTTTCCTCACCTGACCGCATTGGAAAACGTCGCGCTGGCCCCCAAGATCGTCAAAGGACTGTCAAAATCAGAAGCCCGCGATATCGCCGCCCGCCAACTGACCCATGTTGGCCTGGGCGAAAAGCTGGGCGTCTACCCATCTGCCCTTTCGGGTGGCCAGCAACAGCGTCTGGCCATCGCCCGCGCGCTGGCGATGGAGCCGGAATACATGCTTTTTGATGAGGCGACGTCAGCGTTGGATCCCGAACTGGTGGGCGAGGTTCTCGACACGATGCGCCTTTTGGCCGAAGAAGGGATGACCATGATCTGTGTCACGCACGAGATGGGTTTCGCACGCGATGTGTCGGACCGAGTTGCTTTCTTCCATCAGGGCGTGATGGAAGAGATCGGCCCGCCCAGGCAGATATTCGGTGCTGCGCAATCCGAACACACCCGTAAATTCCTGGCCAACGTGCGCTGAGTGCACTGGCCCCCAGAAACAACGAGGAAGATCACCTTCATGTCCAAGAATATCTTCACCGGCACCATGCCAGCCCTGATGACCCCGTGCAAAGCCGACCGGACCCCGGATTTCGATGCCCTGGTGAAAAAGGGCAAGGAAATGATCGAGGCCGGCATGTCGGCCGTGGTGTATTGCGGTTCGATGGGCGACTGGCCGTTGCTGTCGGATGCCGAACGTATGCAAGGTGTCGAACGCCTGATCGACGCCGGCCTTCCTGTCGTCGTCGGCACTGGTGCGATAAACTCGAAATCTGCCGTAGCGCTGGCCGCACATGCGCAAAAGGTCGGCGCGGCAGGGCTTATGGTCATCCCACGTGTGCTGTCGCGCGGATCGTCCATCCCGGCACAGCGCAACCACTTCAAGGCAATCCTGTCAGCCGCGCCGGATATCCCGGCCATCATATACAACAGCCCCGTCTACGGCTTCGCCACCCGCGCTGATTTGTTCCTGGAATTGCGTGCAGATCATCCGAACCTTGTCGGGTTCAAGGAATTCGGAGGCAAAGGCGACCTGCGCTACGCCGCGGAACACATCACCTCGAAAGATGATCAGGTCACGCTGATGGTGGGCGTGGACACCGAGGTTTATCATGGCTTCGTCAACTGCGGCGCCACGGGCTCGATTACAGGTATCGGCACCGCCCTGCCCAAAGAAGCATTGCTGCTGGCCGCCCTGTGTCAGAAAGCGGCGGCGGGCCATGCCGAAGCGCGCCTGCGCGCGCGCGAGCTTGAAGAAGCCTTTGGCGTGCTGGCCAGCTTTGACGAAGGCACCGATCTGGTGCTGTACTACAAGCACCTGCTGGTCTTGAACGGTGAAGAGGAATACCGCTTGCACTTCAACGAAACCGACGAGCTGACGGATGCCCAGCGCAACTATTGCGAACACCAATACAAACTGTTCCGCACCTGGTTTGCCGACTGGTCCAGCCAGGGCGGGGTCATCGCTGAATGCATGTGATCGACAGCCATACCGGAGGCATGCCCACGCGGGTCATCCTGAACGGCGGCCCCGATCTGGGGTCGGGCCCGCTGGCCGAGCGTGCGCAACGCCTGGCCACCGAGCACAAGGCTTTCTACAAATCGGTCCTTCTGGAACCACGCGGTCAACCCGGCATGGTCGGGGCGCTTCTGGTCGCCCCGGAAACGTCTGGCTGCGAAACCGGCGTGATCTATTTCGATGCCGACGCCGTTCTGGGCATGTGCGGTCATGGCACCATCGGCCTTGGGGTCACTCTGGCCCATCTGGGCCGGATCGGTCTTGGGACGCACAGGGTCGAAACGCCGGCCGGCGTCATCTCGGTTGACCTGTTGGACGCCAATACGGTGCGCGTCACCAATATCGAAAGCCGCCGGGTCAAGGCTTCGGTGTCGGTTGACGTCGAAGGCCATGGAAAAGTGACCGGCGATCTGGCCTATGGTGGCAACTGGTTCTTCATTGTCGATCCCAGCCCGATGGACGTGACGCCCGGCAACATCCGTGCCCTCACCGATCTGACCATTGCAATTCGCAAAGCCTGCATCGACCAGAACGTGCGTGGCGAGAACGGGGAACCGGTGGACCACGTGATATTGCAGGACAAATCCCCGGACAAAGACGTTCACAGCAGGAATTTCGTCCTGTGCCCGGACGATCAATATGACCGATCGCCGTGCGGGACCGGCAGTTCGGCGCGTCTGGCCTGTCTGGCGGCGGATGGGGTTCTGGTTCCGGGGCAAGAGATCGTGCAGGAAAGCGTGATCGGCAGCTCTTACCGGCTGAGCTATCAGCCCGGTCCCAACGGCGGCGTCATTCCGACCCTGACCGGGCAGGCGCATATCATGGCTGAGGGCACATTGATTTTCGCGCAGAACGATCCGTTTCGCGGTGGGATCCTTCTTTGACAAAATTATCGGGGACTGGCGCAATCCAGCCCCCGGAACCGAGCCACAGTTTGAGAAGATCTGGCCATGCTGCAAGACAACCCGACGGATATCGTTGTGATCGGTGCCGGTATCATCGGCATCAGCACCGCACTTGAATTGCAAAAACGCGGCCGGCGCGTGCTGGTGCTGGATCGCGAAGGCGTTGCAGCCGGGGCGTCAAAGGGCAACGCCGGAGCCTTTGCCTTTACCGACATCGTGCCATTGGCCACCCCCGGGATCATGCGCAAGGCTCCGAAATGGCTGTTTGATCCGCTGGGTCCGCTTTCAATTCCACCCTCCTACGCTTTGAACATCGCGCCGTGGATGCTGCGGTTCTGGCGGGCCAGTTGGCAGGATCGCTATGCTGCGGCCTTGTCTGCGCAGGCTGCTTTGATGGATCACAGCCGCACGGCGCTGGAACGCCAGATCGCGGATGTCGACGGCCAAGCGCTGATGCAACGCGACGGCCAGTTGCAGGTGTTCGAGGGTGAAGGTGAATTCCGCGCCAGTCTGCCCACATGGGACAGGCGCAAGGATCACGGCATCCCCTTTGACCTGCTGGACAGCCCCGACGCGATTGCGGAAATCCAGCCCGGGCTTGACCGACGATTTACCCATGCGGGTTTTACGCCCACCTGGATGAACACGGTCGATCCGGCCAGCTGGACAAGACATTTGGCCACCCGGTTCACCGCCCGTGGCGGTCAGGTCGAAATCGCGACAATCAGCGCGCTCACGCCCATGGATGCGGGCGTTCGCCTGACGACTTCGATCGGTGAAATTGATGCAAGACAGGTGACCGTGGCTGCCGGGGCGTGGTCTAATCACTTGGCGAAAACCCTGGGCGATCGCATCCCTCTGGAAACCGAGCGAGGGTACAACACGACCCTGCCCCAAGGGGCCTTTGATCTGCGCACCCATCTAACATTCGGTGGCCACGGCTTTGTGGTGACGCGGATCAACGGCGGCGTGCGCATCGGTGGCGCGGTCGAGTTGGGCGGGCTGGAACTGCCACCCAATTACAAACGCGCCGACGCGCTTCTGGCAAAGGCCGGGCGCTTCATGCCTGGCCTGAACTTGGAAGGCGGCACGCAATGGATGGGCTTTCGGCCGTCACTGCCCGACAGTTTGCCGCTGATCGACCGCTCGGCGCGTGCGCCACAGGTATTTTACGCCTTCGGACATGGCCATCTGGGTCTGACGCAATCCGCAGGCACGGCGGAACTGGTCGCGGATCTGGTCACGAACACAAAGCCCGCGCTCGACATGAAGCCTTTCGCATCCACACGCTTCTGATCAGGAGAAAACCTTATGAAAATCACTGCACTGAACGTATATCAGGTGGATCTGCCGCTGAAGGAAGGCCGCTACAGCTGGTCCAATGGCAACTATGTCGAGGTCTTCGACAGCACCGTTCTCGAGATCATCACGGATGAAGGTCTCAAGGGGTATGCCGAATGCTGCCCGCTGGGATCGGCTTATCTTCCGTCCTTTGCCCTGGGCGTCAGGGCCGGGCTGGCGGAATTGTCGCCACATCTGATCGGGCAGGATCCGCTGAATATCGGCCAGATCAATCGCACCATGGATGCAGCCCTGCGTGGCCACCCTTATGCCAAGGCGCCTGTTGATATTGCCTGCTGGGATCTGCTGGGCAAGGCGACCGGGCAACCCCTTTACACCCTGTTGGGCGGCGACGCGCAACAGGACGTGGTGCTGTATCGCGCGATCAGCCAGGAAGCACCGGAAATCATGGCGCAAAAGATCGAAGGTTATGCGGCCGAAGGCTACACGAAGTTTCAACTGAAAGTGGGCGGCGACGCCAATGACGACATCGACCGCATTCACGCCACCCGCGCGGTTCTGAAAAAGACCGACCTGCTGGTGGCGGATGCCAACACTGGCTGGACCCGGCACGAGGCCGCGCGTGTCGTAGGCGCCATCGCGGGCATGGATGTCTATGTGGAACAACCCTGTTTGACCTATGAGGAATGCGTGTCGATCCGCCGGCGCACCGCGCTGCCCTTCGTGATGGATGAGGTCATCGACACGCCCAACACATTGGTCCGCGGCATAGCCGAAGACGCCATGGACGTGATCAACCTGAAAATCTCCAAGGTAGGAGGTTTGAGCAAAGCAAGGCTGATGCGCGATCTGTGCGTCGCGCATGGTATCCCGATGACCATCGAAGACACTTGGGGGGGCGATATCACCACCGCCGCCATCGCTCATCTGGCGCGGTCGACACCGTCCGAGTTCACGTTCTCGGCCACCGATTTCAATTCCTATGGTACCGTGGACATCGCCGAAGGCGCGCCAAAGCGTGTCAATGGCCGGATGACCGCAGCAGATCGTCCGGGTCTGGGCGTGACACCGATCTTCGACGCGCTGGGTGCCCCCGTCGCGCAATATAGCTGAGGTAAACATGCGCAGCAGAAAAACCGTACATGTGATCTCGGCCCATGCCGAAGGTGAGGTTGGAGATGTCATCGTTGGGGGTGTCGCCCCACCGCCGGGCGACACTCTCTGGGAACAGCGAAGCTTCATTGCGCGGGACCAGACCCTGCGCAACTTTGTTCTGAACGAACCACGCGGCGGTGTGTTCCGGCATGTCAACCTTCTGGTTCCGCCAAAACACCCCGAGGCAGACGCCGCCTGGATCATCATGGAACCCGAAGACACGCCGCCCATGTCGGGGTCCAACTCGATCTGTGTCTCAACCGTGTTGCTGGATGGTGGGATCATTCCAATGCACGAGCCGGAAACCCACATGGTGCTCGAGGCACCGGGTGGGCTGGTCCGGGTACGTGCGGAATGCCGCGATGGCAAGGCACAACGCATCTTTGTCCAGAACCTGCCCAGCTTCGCCGACAAGCTGTCCGTCCCGCTTGAGGTATCCGGACTGGGCACGATCACGGTAGACACCGCCTATGGCGGCGACAGTTTCGTGGTCGTCGATGCGCAGGCGCTTGGGTTCACAATCCTCGACCACGAGGCCCGCGACATAGCCCGGCTGGGGGTAAAGATCACAAACGCCGCCAATGAGCAGCTTGGATTCTCGCATCCCGAGAACCCGGACTGGGATCATATATCGTTCTGCGCCTTTTGCGGCCCGTTGAATGAAACGGAAACCGGTCTGAGCGGCAAGTCCGCCGTGGCAATCCAGCCGGGTAAGGTCGACCGTTCGCCGACGGGCACCGCAGTGTCCGCGCGCATGGCCCTGATGGCGGCCAAGGGGGTGATGAAACCCGGCCAGACCTTCGAGGCTGTCTCGATCATCGGATCACGATTCACCGGGCGGATCATTGACACTGCGCAGGTCGGTGGCCGCGCGGCGATCGTTCCTGAAATCAGCGGTCGCGGTTGGATCACCGGAATTCATCAGCACATGTTGGACCCCGCAGATCCATGGCCCGGTGGATATCGCCTGTCTGACACCTGGGGTGTTTGATGTCAGTAGGCACGTTTTTCAAAAACGGAGAAGTCTGAAGATACGCGTCCTCGTTACGGTTTCATCATCAGATTCAGGCTTTTTCCAAATCTCGGACAGGATTCGAACATGGGTCGAAATCCAAGTTCGGCTTGGAAAAGTTGGTGATTACGGGTAATTGTATCCAAAAAACCGTGGCGGGATATTGGAAATGGCAGGAAAACGCGCGATCACGAAACAAAGCCTACCGGACGTCATCGCAAATGATCTGCGTGAACGTATCCTGAGCGGCGAACTCGCCGAGGGTGAAACGATCCGGCAGGAAGCACTGGCCGAGGAATATGATGTCTCTCGCATGCCGATCCGCGAGGCGCTGAAACGCCTGAATGCCGAAGGTCTGGTGCAATGGGCCAACAATCGCGGCGGCTCGGTGACCAAGCATTCCCTCGACGAAATCGGTGAAATTTTCGATCTTCGCATCCTGATCGAAGTCGATCTGTTCCGCCGGGCCATCCCGAATATGGGCCCAAGGGAATTTGCGCGTTGCGACGAAATCCTCAAGCAGATGGAAGCGTCATATGATGAAAATGACGTCGGCAAGTGGGGGATATTGAACTATCAGTATCACTCGGCGCTTTATGCGGCATCACAGCGGAAGCTGACCAACGAATTGCTGGACCGCGTCAACCTGCAATCGGATCGCTATGTCAGGATGCACCTGAGCGTGATGAAACAGCGCGAACCCGCAAAAAAGGAACATCGTGATCTGTTGCGGCTAGCCCGGGAAGGCAATGTGGACAAAGCCTGCGAGGTCTTGGCGCAGCATATTCGCCGGACCAAGGAACAGCTTCTGGAAATGATCGCCTCGAAGCGCGGGACAGACGAACCCTAGGGCGGTCTTGCATGTCCTGTCACTTTGGATACATTATCCATTAATCTGGATATCCCGAAATACGAGGCCCAAATGACCTTTACTCCGCATGGCAAACATCTGATCGCCGGCAACTGGCTTGCCGGTGACGATTTCTTTGCATCACAACCCGCACATGGGCCATCGCATGACTTTTCGAAAGGTCGAGTTTCAGACGTCGACGCCGCTGCGCAGGCCGCGGAAGAGGCGTTTTGGAGCTATGGCTATTCCACTCGGGAAGAACGCGCCGTCTTTCTGAACGCCATTGCCGACGAGATCGAAGCGCGCGCCGATGAAATCACCGAGATTGGCACTCAGGAAACCGGCCTGCCCGAGGCTCGGCTGCAAGGTGAACGGGGCCGCACGTCGGGGCAGCTGAGGCTGTTCGCAACGCATATCCTCAGCGGCGATTATCTGGACCGGCGCCACGACAGCGCGTTGCCGAACCGTGCACCCCTGCCCCGGCCCGATCTGAAAATGATCCAGCGCCCGATCGGCCCGGTCGCTGTGTTCGGCGCATCAAATTTCCCGCTGGCATTTTCCACCGCCGGGGGGGACACGGCCGCCGCACTGGCTGCCGGCTGCCCGGTCGTCGTCAAAGGCCACGGCGCCCATCCGGGCACCGGCGAGATCATCGCCGAAGCCATCCTTGCGGCCATCCGCCGTTGCAACATTCATCCCGGCGTTTTCAGCTTGATCCAGGACGGCGGACCGGCTGTGGGTTCAGCCTTGGTGCAGCACCCTCTGATCAAGGCGGTCGGGTTCACCGGATCGCTTGCGGGCGGTCGCGCCCTGTTCGACCTGTGCGCCGCGCGCCCCGAACCGATTCCGTTTTTTGGTGAGCTTGGATCGGTAAACCCCATGTTCATTCTGGACGCGGCACTGGCAAACCGGGGTGAAGATATCGCCAAAGGCTGGGCCGGCTCGCTGACGATGGGCGCTGGTCAGTTCTGCACCAACCCGGGCGTCGTCGTGATGCCAGCAGGTGAAGCAACGGACCGTTTCGCCGAGATCGCGCAGGCCGCATTGACCGAAGTTCCGGCGCAGACCATGCTGACCGACGGCATCGCCAAAGCCTATCGCAACGGTCAGGCCCGTGTTGCTGAAACCGCTGGCGTTCACGAGGTTCTGGCTTCGACATGCGATCAGCGCAATGCGACCCCTTTCCTTTACCGAACAAGCGCCGCAACCTGGCTGGCCAACACATCCCTCGCGGAAGAGGTGTTCGGCCCGCTGGGCATCATCGTGACCGCCGAGACACCCGACGAAATGCACGACGTCGCACGCGGATTGCACGGGCAGCTGACCTGCACCCTGCATATGGACGAGGCCGACATGGGTATGGCGCGGTCCCTGCTGCCGATCCTTGAACGCAAAGCCGGGCGCGTGTTGGCCAATGGCTTCCCTACGGGGGTCGAGGTATGTGACAGCATGGTCCATGGCGGCCCCTACCCGGCTTCGACCAATTTCGGTGCCACATCCGTGGGCACATTGTCGATCCGACGTTTCTTGCGTCCTGTCTGCTATCAGAATCTGCCGGATGCATTGCTGCCGGAACACTTCTCATAGGGAAATCAGTCGACACCCGCCGATACCCTGAAAGCACGACGCGCAGCAGGGTGTCGGCGGTTGCAACTGCGCAGTGTCAGGGGCATGAGGCACACGCCCCTGGATTCAATTGCACAGTTTCATTTGGGTAACAGTGCTTTTGTTCATTCGGTTCAGGGCAACAATCCCGGCCCGATCCGTTGGCACTTTGGTGAACTACCTGTATGAAATGACCCGTGTTGCCCAGTAGCAAAACCAATTCGCCACGACCCATGAGATGATCGCCCCATTCGAGATCAATTTCCTCGCTGCATGCACCTCTCTTTTCATATCTCAAGAAAGGTAAACCTGATGGCTAACCCTCTGTATGACGGCCTGTTCGGCATCCACGCCGGCAAAGGCACACCTTTTTTGCAGCTGCTGGACGGGACAACGATCTCTCACCAGGATTTCCTCGGCAAAGCGGCGCAGATTGCGCATGTGGCCAGGCATCTGGGCCTGAACCCCGGTGACCGCGTTGCGGCGCAGGTTGAAAAAACCCCCGAGGCGCTGGCGCTTTATGCTGCCTGCGCCCAGGCCGGTCTGGTGTTCCTGCCGCTGAATACCGCCTACACGGTCGATGAATTGACCTATTTCATCGAAAACAGCGGGGCCTCGCTGATTATCTGCGACACCGAAAGAGAAGGAAAACTCACCCCTGTCGGCGCGCAGCTGGGCGCCCGGGTTGAGACGCTGAACGCGGATGGCACCGGGTCTCTGACAGATTTGGCCGCGACCATGCCGACACGTTTCGAAACCGTCGCCCGCGATGGCGAGGATCTGGCAGCGTTCCTTTACACGTCGGGAACCACAGGCCGGTCCAAGGGCGCCATGCTGACCCAGAACAATCTGCTGTCGAACGCACGGACACTGGTCAAGGAATGGCGCTTCACCTCGCAGGATGTGCTGCTGCATGCCCTGCCGATCTTTCACACGCACGGGCTGTTCGTCGCGACCAATATCATGCTGGCCGCAGGTGGATGCATGATCTGGCTGCCGAAATTCGATCTGGACCAGATCATCGACAAATTGCCCAGTGCCACGTCGATGATGGGCGTCCCAACCTTCTATACGCGCCTGTTGGACGACCCGCGTTTTACCAGGGAACTGGCCACCCATATGCGCCTTTTCGTTTCCGGATCGGCACCGCTGCGGGCGGAAACCCATGTGCAGTTCGAAGAACGAACGGGTCATCGCATCCTTGAACGCTATGGCATGACTGAAACCAACATGAACACGTCAAACCCATATGACGGCGAGCGGCGCGCCGGAACGGTCGGGCACCCGCTGCCCGGGGTCGAACTGAAGATCTGTGATTCAGACGGCAATACCCTGCCTGCGGGCGAGATCGGCACAATTGAAGTGCGCGGGCCCAACGTCTTCAAAGGGTATTGGCAGATGCCTGAAAAAACCGCTGCCGAACTGCGCGACAACGGCTTTTTCATCACCGGCGATCTGGGCCGCATCGACGAGGATGGGTACGTCCATATCGTCGGTCGCAACAAGGATCTGATCATTTCGGGCGGCTACAACATTTACCCAAAAGAGATCGAGATGGTTCTCGATGATCAACCCGGTGTTCTGGAAAGCGCCGTGATCGGCGTGCCACATCCCGATTTCGGTGAAACGGTTGTTGGTGTCATCGTGGCAGAGCCCGGCCAGACCCCTGATCCGGAGGCGATATCGGGCGCGGTCCGCGAAGGTCTGGCCCGGTTCAAGCATCCGCGCAAGCTGATCGTTCTGGATGAACTGCCCCGCAACACGATGGGGAAGGTTCAAAAGAACATTCTGCGTGACCGATACAAAGATCTCTTCATGACCGTGTGAGCGAGGCTCGGCAAAGCGGGGATCAGCGGATGCACCCCCTGAAAAGAAAATCAGGCGAGGGTGTCCCCGCCTGATTTATTACATGATTCAGGCAACCAGATCGAACCGGTCGTTGTTCGTGATCTTGGTCCATGCCGCCACAAAGTCGCGCACGAACTTCTCGGCATTGTCGTCCTGGGCGTAGACCTCAGCATAGCTGCGCAGGATCGAGTTCGAACCGAAGACCAGATCTGCGCTGGTTGCGGTGAACTTGACCTCACCCGAGGCGCGGTCGCGCAGTTCAAAGGTGCCTCCGTCAACCGGATGCCAGCTCAGCGACATATCCGTCAGGTTGACGAAAAAGTCGTTTGTCAGTTGGCCCAACCGGTCGGTGAAGACGCCATGCGGCGATCCGCCATGGTTGGCACCCAGCACACGCAGACCACCGACCAGAACGGTCATCTCGGCCGCGGTCAGACCCAGCAGTTGCGCACGATCCAGCATCATCGCCTCTGGCGAGACCGCGTATTCCTTCAGCTGCCAGTTGCGGAACCCGTCCGCCAGCGGCTCAAGTACCGAGAAGCTGTCCACATCGGTCTGCTCGATCGACGCGTCGCCGCGACCGGCCGAGAACGGAACCGCCACGTCAAAGCCTGCGGCCTTGATCGCCTGCTCCAGCCCGACGTTGCCCGCCAGAACGATCACGTCGGCAACCGAGGCGCCGGTTTCCGCCGCGATCGGCTCCAGCACACCCAGCACTTTCGCCAGACGTTCGGGTTCGTTGCCCGCCCAGTCCTTTTGCGGCGCCAGTCGGATGCGCGCCCCATTTGCGCCGCCACGCTTGTCCGAACCGCGGAAGGTTCGGGCACTGTCCCAGGCGGTGGTGATCATCTCGGCGATGGTCAGGCCGCTGTCTGCGATCTTGGCCTTGACGGCATCTATGTCGTAATCTGTCGAACCCGCCGGGATCGGATCCTGCCAGATCAGATCTTCTGACGGCACGTCCGGGCCATAATAGTTGACGCGCGGACCCATGTCTCGGTGAGTCAACTTGAACCAGGCACGTGCAAATGTATCGGCAAAATAGTCCGGATCCGCCATGAATTTCTGACAGATCGCGTTGTAGGTCGGGTCGACCTTCATCGCCATATCCGCATCGGTCATCATTGGCATGCGACGAACAGTGGGGTCGGTCGGGTCGACCGGCTTTTCGTCTTCGGGCATGTCGACGGGCTGCCACTGATGGGCACCTGCGGGTGATTTTCCCAGTTCCCACTCGTAACCGAACAGGTAATCGAAATAGCCCATGTCAAATTTCAACGGCTCTTTCGTCCACGCCCCTTCGATCCCCGAGGTAAAGGCGTTGGCCGCTTTACCGTTCTGATCAGGGTTTTCCCATCCCATACCCTGGCTGGACACGGGGCAGGCTTCGGGCTCGGCGCCGATATTGTCACCGGGCATCGCACCATGGGCTTTGCCGACGGTATGACCCCCGCAGGTCAATGCTGCGGTCTCTTCGTCATTCATCGCCATACGCGCAAAGGTTTCACGGATATGCAGCGCGGTTTTGGCCGGATCCGGATTGCCGTTCACGCCTTCGGGGTTCACATAGATCAGGCCCATATGCACCGCACCCAGAGGGTTTTCCAGCGTGCCGGGGGTTTCCAGATCGCCATAGCGATTCTCGGACGGGGCCAGCCACTGGTTTTCAGAACCCCAGTAAACATCTTTCTCGGGGCCCCAGATGTCTTCGCGACCAAAACCGAAACCAAAGGTCTTCAATCCCATGGATTCATAGGCCACCGTGCCCGACAGAACGATCAGATCGGCCCAGGACAGCGCGTTGCCGTATTTCTTTTTCACCGGCCACAGCAGACGGCGGGCTTTGTCCAGGCTTGCATTGTCCGGCCATGAATTCAGCGGCGCGAACCGGATGTTGCCCGAACCGGCGCCACCTCGACCATCCCCCAGACGGTAAGACCCGGCCGAGTGCCACGCCAGACGGATCATCAGCCCGCCATAGTGACCCCAGTCAGCCGGCCACCAGTCCTGGCTGTCGGTCAGCAACGCCTCGACATCGGCACGAACCGCCTTGAAGTCCAGCCCCTTGACCGCTTCTCGGTGATTGTAATCCGCATCCATCGGGTTGGTGCGCGTGTCGTGCTGGCTCAGAATGTCCAGGTTCAGCGCATCCGGCCACCACTTGGTGACGGAATTGCCCGTACCAGTATTGCCGCCATGCATGACAGGGCAGCCGCCGGATTGATGATTGTGGGGGGTACCGTCCATTGTAAATCTCCTGAGTATTTACCTAGGGGTTCAGATATCTTGACTCGTACCCCACGGCTTCGATAATTGGAAATTTGTAATTACTATCGTTGTGATTAATTTTTCATATGAAGGCACTCACCCTCAAACATCTGCGCTATTTCGAGGCGCTCGCCACGCACGGCCACTTTGGCAAGGCCGCCGCGGCCAGTGCAATATCGCAGCCCGCGCTTTCCATACAAATCAAAGAGCTGGAGGCAATCATGGGGGGGCCGCTCGTCGAACGCGCGGCCCGGCAAACCCGCCTGACAGCACTTGGCGAAGACGTGCTGAAACATGGCCGCGAAATCCTGACCCGGGTCGAGGATTTGGGGAAATTGGTGCAATCTCCCTCGGGCGCCCTGTCCGGCCGCATCAGAATCGGGGTCATTCCCACGGTCGCGCCCTATCTGCTGCCCTCGATCATCAAAGCTCTGTCGCAGCGTTTCCCACAACTGACCATCGAACCCAAGGAAACGATAACCAAGACGTTGATCGGCGAAATTCTGGATTCCAAACTGGATTTCGGTGTCGTTGCCCTGCCCGTCTCGGAACCCAAACTCCGAGAGTTCTCGCTGTTCAACGAAGATTTTCTGCTGGTTCGCCCGGCGCAGGATGCCAACCTGCCGATGCCAAGTTCCTCGCAGCTCAGAACCATGCGCCTGCTGTTGCTGGAAGAAGGGCATTGCTTCAGGGATCAGGCCCTGTCCTTCTGTTCGATCCGCAACATCGAACCGCAGCACATCATGGAGGGCAGTTCGCTTTCCACACTGGTTCAGATGGTCGGCGCCGGCATCGGTGTGACCCTGATACCGGAAATGGCGGTCGGGCTGGAAACCCGATCCGCGGATGTGTCCATTGCCCGGTTTCAGGACACGCCGCCGACACGGACGATTGGTCTGATCTGGCGAAAGACCAACCCGCTCAGCGAAAACTTGTTGAAGATCGGTGCGATCATCCGCAAAACAGCCGAAGAAAACACGTGGGGCGTGAAACCGCCACAGCCTGAAATAACAGGCTGACCCGCCCGAAACGATGTTCCTCGGCACGAAGGCCAGACCCGGCGTAACCCGTCAGTCGTCACCTTTGTAATAGCCGATCACATCATTCTCGGTCGTTGCACCCAACCCGTTCAGCAACCGGTTTGAATAGTTGAAATAGGCGCAGACCTGATTGACCTCCAGGATCTCGCCATCCTCACAGCCTGCAATCTTGAGCGCTTCGAAGTCGGACTTGACCATTTTGCCAACATCCGTCGTCAGCTTGGCGGCATAGCGCAGCAGCGCCAGTTCCTTGCCCTCGAATTCATCCTCGGGCCGATGCGCCTTGAGCGCGACGAAAATCCGGTCGCTGCGCGGCTGGTCCTTCAGCAGGTTGCGCACGTTCATGAAGTGATGGGTCAGTGAATAGGTGCAATCGTTCAGGATCGAGGTATAGCTGGCGACAACCTCGAGAAACCAGAATGGCAACCGGTTGTCATCGGAATGCAGGACCGAACGGTACAGCGTCACATGCCCGTTCATCGTTTCGGGCCGCAATGAATGCACACGCATAACTGTGTCCACGGTGCCATGAGGGGTGCGGGCCTTGTCCAGCAGCTCTTTCAGGCGGCCGTTGGCCTTGTCGTCCGAGATCATCTCGATCCAAGCGCTCATTGCTGTGTCTCCTGTCCTGTTCGGGCTCAGCTTATGTACAAAGCCCACAGGCATGTCAGTTAATTTTTTTCTTAAGGTGAAATTTTTCTGGATCACAGAAACGTGAAAGATGTAAAATATCAGCGCGAGGGATTTGTTGAGGATCGACGCGAATGCACAGTCCAGAGCTTATGGCGGGTGCCGAAAACCTGTTGTTCAGATGCGGTGGCCTGACGGCGGGCGACCAGTTGCTTGTGGTCTGCGAAGATGCGGCCAACGGGTATTACGATGCCGAGATCACCGAGGCTATCGTGGACTGCGCCCGGGAAAACCGGATCAAGACCGCAGTTCGAACCCTTGCATTTGATCCCATGGGTTCATCGCTGCCAGCGGATCTGAAAACGGCGATGGAAACGGCGGATCGCACCTTGTTTCTGTCCCGCACCGGCGATCAGATTCGTTTCGACGCGGGAATGAGGGACGTTCGACCCATCATGTCATATGCGCTGGACGCCGGAATGCTGGCCTCGGGTTTTGGGCGCGCCAACTACACCGGGTTCGTTGAACTGAAAAACGCGGTCAACCGGCTGCTGGCCAGTGCCGGGCACATCCACGTAACCTGCCCATTGGGCACCGACTTCGCTGGCCCCGGCGCCGCCTTCCCCCCAGCAGGTGCCGCGGATGTCAGCGTGGCGCGTTTTCCGATGTCGGTCTTTGCCCCGGTTCCCGTACAGGGGTTTTCCGGAGTGCTGGTTCAGGACGGGTTTCTGGTCGGCACCGGTTCGAAATTCTACGAACCATACGGCTGTGATCTGCGCGAACCGCTGACCATACGGTTCGAAAACAACCGCCTGACCGGCTTTGAGGGCCATCCCATGGATGTGCATTGCGCGCAGATGCATTACGAAAAAGTCGGCAAGATGTTCGACCTTGACCCCCTGACCATGCATTCCTGGCACGCAGGCATCCACCCGGGCTGCGCCTACAAGACCCCGGCCCGAAGCAATTTTGAACGTTGGAGCGGGTCGGCCTTTGGCAATCCGCGTCTGCTGCACTTTCACACATGCGGGCATTACGCGCCGGGTGAGATTTCGCTGAACGTTCTGGACCCGACGATCCGGGTGGATGGCGTTGCGATCTGGGATGCCGGTGTTCTCCGGGCCGATCTGTTGCCCGGTGGGGCTGAAATTCTCGACCGGTATCCCTGCATCAAAGCGGTGTTCGACGCCCCGGCCCGACACGTGGGCCAGGGCGCGAACGGGCGCTTGTCGGCCTGATGATCAGCCGGCCTGCTGCGCGATCAGCTTTGCAACCCGTGCGCGAAACCGCATCGCGCCTGCGTCCAGCCCGAGGTTGATATAGCCGGTCTTGCGCCGCGCCATGCCGGTTTGAACGTGTTCCAGAACCTCTTTGTCCTCGTTGAAAGCCATGACCGCGCCTTCGAACATGCGCTGCGACATGGCTGTGTCATCCGCGTGCATGTTGCGGTGCTGGAACCAGAAATACCGAGATGTTTCCGCATCTACCGGTGTGATGAAGTTGTACGAAATATTGACAAAGGCATTGGGCGACATCGGCCGGTCCGCCCCTCCTTCTCCGGCCGGAGTGTAAATGGACATGTTGATCGCAGTGGACGGCAGACGGCATTCGTAATGCTGCTTGCGGTCGCAGCTTGGCCCGAACGGCAGTATCGGCGCATAGTAGGGCGGCGCGGGTTCATCCGCGATCCAGCGCGAAACAATGACGCCGCTTTCGGTTTCTTCAAGATCCAGCGGGCGGTTGTCGGTTCCCGCCCCGGCAAACGAGGTCAGATGCACCCAGGCCACATGGCTTGGATCCAGCAGGTTATCGATAATGTAAAGGTAGTGGCACGCCATCTCCATCGCACCGGTCCGGGTCCTGCCCCAAGACAGGCTGTCGAAATTGGGGATGTCGATGATATCGTCTGTGCTGGCTTTGTCCGAATCCCCCATCCAGAGCCAAAGAAATCCCCAGCGGTCTTCGGCCGGGTATGCATGCACGGCGGCGCGGCGCGGAGGATTGTCCAGCTGTGTCGGGGCGCTGACACATTCACCGCCGCAGCCGAATGTCAGACCGTGATAGCCGCAAACCACATGATCCCCTTCGATGGTGCCCCGAGACAGCGGCAGCTTTCTATGCGGGCAAGCATCCTCCAACGCGATCGCTTTGCCCGCTGTGTCACGATAGATTACGATCTCATCGCCCAGCATTCGCACGGCGCTCAGGCTGCGGCCAAAATCCTCGGACCGTCCGGCGACGTACCAGCTGTTGCGAATAAACCCCTCTGCTCCGGCCAGATCAGGACGCATGTTTCTTACTCCGAAAACTCATCAAAAGCCTTGAGCGCCTTGGCGCTGTAGGCATAGGACGGCCCCCCGCCCATATAGGTGGCCATGGCCAACGCCTCGCACATTTCTTCGCGGGTGGCGCCCAGCCGAACCAGCGAACGCACGTGGAATCCGATGCAGCTGTCGCAGCGGGTCGCGATCGCAATGCCGAGCGCCATGAACTCTTTGGTTTTCTCGCTCAGCGCCCCGTCAGTCTTGGCCGCCTTGCCCATGATGCCAAAGCCGCGCACGGTTTCCGGCACTTCTTTCGAGAAGGTTCCGATATTGGCCTCGGTCTCGGCCATGAAATCTTTCCAGTTCATTTCTTCACTCCTTATCCGCGCTCGTCCGCGCCCATGCGACGCTCCAGCCAGCGCACCCCGGCTGAGATGATCAAAACCAGGATCAGGTATTCAAAAATCAGCAGGGTATAGATTTCCAGCGGGCGGTATTCCGTCACCACCAGTTCATTCGCACGGCGGGTCAGTTCCTGCATCCCGATGACGCTGGCAAAGGCGCTCATCTTGACGATGTAGATGAACTGGTTTGCCAAAGGCGGCAGAATGCGCCGGATCGCCTGCGGCAGGATCACATAGCGCATGGTCTGCACATAGTTCAGCCCGATGGTCTGCGCCGCCTCGCGTTGTCCACGCGCAATGGATTGAATACCTGCGCGATAGATCTCGGCCGTAAAGGCGCTGTCTGAAATCGCCAGCGTTATGATTGCCCCCCAAAAGGGATCGATGGGGATGTTCAGACCCATCGACTGAAACACGATGGGCAAGCCGTAAAACACCCAGAACAGCATCGGCAACAGGGGAATGGCGCGGATGAACTCCACGTAAACCCGGTTCACAACCCGCCAGCCACGTTTTTCGGACAATCCCGGCAGGGCGACCAGCAATCCGATGACGATCGACAGAACGGCGGCGATCAGGGAAATCTGGATCGTCGCGCCCATCCCCGAGATCAGGAATTTCACATTGGTCCACCCCGAGGCCGTGGTCGGATCGATAACGTACCAGCCCCAGGTCTGTGACGACGAACAGCCTGCCAGCAGAAGCAGAGGCAATATGAGAAGAAGTTTTTTCATCGGCCGCTCTCAGTGTTGCAGGATCTGGGACAGGAATTTGCGACACCGATCGGACTGAGGATTGGTGAAGAAATGTTCGGGGTTGCCTTCTTCGACGATTTCACCGGCATCCATGAAGATCATCTTGTCGGCCACCTTTCGGGCAAACCCCATCTCATGCGTGACAACCACCATGGTCATCCCCTCATTGGCCAACTCGACCATCACGTCCAACACTTCCGAGATCATCTCGGGGTCCAGTGCCGAGGTCGGCTCGTCAAACAGCAGCACACGCGGCTCCATGCACAGCGACCGGGCGATGGCGACGCGTTGCTGCTGACCACCCGACAACTGAATGGGCTTTTTGTCGGCCTGATCGGGAATGTGCACCCGGTCCAGATAGTGACGTGCTTTTTCCTCTGCCTCTTTGCGGCCGAGACCGCGCGCCTTGATCGGGCCCAAAGTCAGGTTTTCCAAAACGGTCAGATGCGGGAACAGGTTGAACTGCTGGAACACCATTCCAACCTCGGACCGGATCCTGGCCACGGATTTCTCGTCATCCGTCAACTCGATCCCGTCTACGCGGATGGTTCCTTTCTGATGCTTTTCCAACTGGTTGATACATCGCACAACGGTGGATTTTCCTGACCCGGAAGGCCCGCAAATCACCACCTTTTCGCCGCTGTTGACCGTCAGATTGATGTCCTTGAGAACGTGAAACGTGTCGAACCACTTGTTCACGCCCACAAGTTCGATTGCGGCGTCTGGCATAAGATGAACTGCCCCTGTTTTAGTCCCAGTATAATATTTTCTTGAGGTTATCTTTCCCTTTGGGCTTAAATCAATGAAGAATACGGCCACAAGATCGAAACGCCACCAACGGGAGAAACCGATGAACACTTTTTGGAAAGCTGCGGCAGCCGCTGCGTTTGGACTTGTCTTGTCAGGCGCTGCGCAGGCGCAATCGGCACTGAACGAGGTGCTGGATTCCGGCGTGCTCAAGGTGGGCACCACGGGCGATTGGAATCCCATGTCGCTCCGCGACCCTGCAACCAACAGCTACAAAGGGTACGACATCGACATCATGAACGAGCTGGCCGCCGATCTGGGGGTCGAGGTCGAATATGTCCCCACCGACTGGAAAACACTGGTCAACGGTGTGGTGGCAGGCAAGTATCACCTGACCGGATCGGCATCGATTTCGCCGCCGCGCATGAAGGTCGCAGGTTTTTCCGACAGCTATATTTCGGTGGAACTCTTCCCCTATACGACCAAGGACAAGGCCGACAAGTTCGACGGTTATGACTCGATCAACCAACCCGGAGTAAAAGTCGCGACCACCCTGGGCACAACATTCGAAAAGCGCGTCCGCGAATGGTTCCCGAACGCAGAAATCAAGGTGGTCGAGGCCCCGGCCCGCGGTTTTCAGGAAGTAATCGCAGGACGCGCGGATGTCTTCATTACGTCGAACATCGAAGGTTCGACCCTCGAGGCGAAGTTTCCGGTGGTACGCGTGAAGAACGCAGGCCCGCGTTCGCCGTCACCCATAGCGATGATCCTGCCACAGGCCGATCAGGTGTGGATCAACTATGTAAACAACTGGATCGAAGTCAAAAAGGCGCAAGGGTTCTTCGAGGAAAATCGCAAGAAATGGGGTCTCTGACTCTTCTCGGATCACCTTGATTCCCAAACGCCCGGCCCGGTCGCCGGGCGTTTTTCAATTGTCGCCCGACACGGCCTTGGCAACCACGGTGACAAAGCTGACCGTGTCAGTTTTCAACTCCAACGGCCCATGAGTGGCGTTTGAATCAAAACTCAGACTGTCGCCCGGCCGCATGTGATAAGCGGCTTCACCGCAGCCATAGACCATCTCGCCGGCGGTGACGTGGATGAATTCTACACCCTGATGTTGGTAAAGCGGGCGTTCGTCCAACGGACCTTCCAATGTAACGCTGAAACTCTCGAAACTGACATGTTTCGCTTCCGCCCGACCGATCAGCTTATAACTGTGCCCGAAACCGGTGCCCAACCGTTGCACGGTTACACCTTCACCCGCAGCCACAAATGACACATCCGTGCGTTCAACCGTGCCGGCAAAGAAGTTGATCAACGGAACGCCGATTCCGCCGGCCAGGGCCTCAAGCGTCGCCAGTGAGGCTGACACCTGACCGCGCTCGATCTTGGAAATCATCGCCGTGGACACGCCGGACCGCTGAGACAGTTCGGCCAGAGTCAATCCGGCCAGCGCGCGATGCGTTTTCACTGCGGCCCCGACCAGGTGATCCAGCGGCGGTTTTTCGGCGGAAAGCACAGGTGAATCTTCCATTTGCGAAGCCTATCGACACGTATGAAAAAGGCAAAAGAAATGTCACCGAACCACTCGCACCAGTTCGGCGGCAAACTCTCAGCGTCCGTTCAGGATGTCTCCTGTAAGATCATTCAACTTTGCCAACCCGTTGCGCAGATGATCTTCGGGCAGGGCCGAGCTGAACCGAAAATGGTTCTCGACCCCGAACCGTGACCCCGGAATGACCAGCACATCTTTTTCGCGCAACAGGCGCATGCTGAACGCCTCGGATGCGATCGGTAGATTGAACCGCACGAACGACATGGCCGACGCCTGAGGTGGTACAACGGAAAACACCCCCTGATGCCGCGCCAGTTCTTCCGTCAGAACGTCGAACCCCGTGCGGATCAGACGGCGCGCGCGGGCCTTCAACTTGGACCGTGCCGGTTCGGCAAGCGCCTTGTCCGCCAGCTCCATCGACAACATGGATGCCGCGATCGAGGCATATTCGTGCCGCCGCCAACAGTGCTGAATGATGTCTTCGGGCCCAACCAGCCATCCCAGCCTCAGCCCCGGAAGCCCATAGGCCTTGGACATGGAATTCACCACAAGAACCCTGTCCGTACTTTCCCAGAACGAAGGGGTTTCTGTGTCACCTTCCCGCTCGGTTCCGGCATAAACCTCGTCTGAAACGATCCAGGCGCCAACGCGCTCGGCAGCCGATACGATACGGGCGCGATCCGCTTCGGTCAGAATACGGCCCGTTGGATTGTTCGGGTTCACCACATGGATGATGCGGGTCCTGTCATCGACCGCCCGCTCAAGCGCCTCTGCGTCTATGGCCCACTCTTCGGATTCGATCAGATCTACCCAACGCACTTCGTTGCCTAGATTGGCGGCGTTTCCTGAAATCTGTTCATAGGTCGGTCGGAAACACACAACATTGTCGCCGGGCTCCAACAAGGTGTTGGCCACCAGAGTGTTCGCTTCGGTTGCGCCGACCGTGACCAATACCCCATCTGCCGAGGCCCCCGGATACAAGCCTGCGACGGTGTCGCGCAGGGATTGCTTTCCATTGACTTGCGGATAGTCGATCATCGTCTTCAGCAGAGCGCCGAGATCAATCCCGGCCAGTTCTACCAATCCCTGCAACGACATGGGATGAACGCCGCTTTCCGAGAAATTGAAGACCACCCCGTGTTCCGTCTCGGACAGGAACTGTTCGACCCGAAATGGTTGAAAATTTCGGTTGATCATGATGCATCCTTTGCTGGGCCGTGCTGCGCACCTGACAGCCTCAATCGGCTGCGTTTACATGAACCGTTCTGATACTGGGATCGACGCGGCTATAGGCGGCCAGCAAACGTGCCGTCCACTTCTGTGCAATGTAATCAGCCATGAACCGCGAGGGGGCAACCAAAATGACGCGCCCCCCTGCCCTTTCCGACTCGGACAGATGCTGGAACCAACTTGCCCACAACTCGGGATCGCGCCCGTGAAGGATTGACTGCACCTGCGACCAGACATCCTCGGGCTTGGCTTCGGGGGTGTCGATTTCTGGCCCCTGGGGTTTTGCCGCGAAAGGCACGACATTTGTAACGGGCTCAGAATCCTCGGTCATCCGGGCCTGGAAATCGGAACCTATGATCGACCAGACCTCCTGTGTATCGATCATGATCTGTTTGAGGTCGATTTCATAGACCGCGACCCGACCCCGTGCAGCAGGCCGTTTGACCGTTACCCAACCTAATGCGCGAAATCTGGCCATTTCGCGCTTTACAGTCCTTTCATTCACTGACCAAAGGCGCGAAATTTCTTCGCGCCCAATCGATACTTCGTTGTTTCGCCAGTTATATCGTGTCGTAATCAATGCGATGATACGAAGTACGCTGCGTTGCCGATGCTTGTCGCCTGACAACGCATATATGGTGAGCGCAGAAAGTATATCGTATTTTAAGGCCGCCGCATTTCGCCCGACCGGTTTAGCCAGCTGCATACCCGTTCTCACCGCTCTGTCTGCCTCAGACGGGTGTGTCCCGCCGTTCTTGCGCTGTTTGCCAACGCTTTTCGTCATCTTGGCCTAATTAGCGTCCAAAGCTTCGATTCTGTCAAGAAGAGTCTGAAACAGGTCAGAAAATTGCGCCAATCCAGATCAAAAAATAAAAGAAATCTGGTGAAGTATTGGTGATGGGGGACATTCTGTATGACCCCTTATTTGCCTGTTATGTCCCCCTATATGTCGCCGGTCCTGGAAGAATGCCCCCCTAAATACGGTTGAGGACGTGTTGCGAATCGTCACCCTTCTTCTTCTGCACTGCCGAATCGGCGATGGCCTTGCAGGGCCTTGTTTTCTTACCCGTGGGTAAGATTTGAGTTTCATCATATTTTCTTTTGCGTAAAGCGCAAATCGGGCGTAAATAAGAAACGAACATAAATTTACGTTCCAAACAAAGAGACATGAGGCATGTACACGCACGAAGACCTGAATGCATTGCGCAATCAATCTCTCAAACTCCAGGGGTGGATTCGTCAGCAGACCTTTAGCCCGGAGATGGAGAAGACACTCCGCCGGTTTTCGAGCTGGGAAGTGTCCGAGCTGATCTTCCGGGTCAACCAGTCAACCTTTCGCGGAAAGCTGGCCGCTGATCCGTCTCTGCCCGGAGGCGAGGTTGAGCCCGAGGGGCGGCAGCGCTGGTTCAGCCTGGAAGAGGTGAATGAGTTGCGGCGGCGGCTCAAGGTGAACCGCAAGTCCCTCATGCCGCCGCGTCCCGAGGGCAAGCGGGCTATTCGTGCAGCCGTGGCGAACTTCAAGGGCGGGGCGGGCAAGTCAACGGTGGCATTGCATCTTGCGCATGCCGCCGCGCTTGATGGGTACCGTGTTCTTGTCGTTGACTTCGACCCGCAGGCCACGCTGAGCCATTCAATGGGCCTGACCGATGTCGCCGAGGATTACACTGTCTGGGGGATCATGGCGCGTGACCTGATCCGCGAGACCGAGCGCATGAACAACCGGCCTGCCGCGGCCGAGTCCGGCACCGCCCTGCCCCGCCGGGAATTGCCCCCGGCGATCACCGATATGGGGCTTGGAGATCTGCGGATCAGCGATTTCATCAGACGGACGTCTTGGTCCACCATCGATGCGATACCTTCCTGCGCGAACGCAGCCTTCGTCGAATTTGCCTCGGCACAGTATCGCCACTTGAACCCTGAATGGTCTTTCTTTGCCGCAGTGTCCCGGTATCTGGATCAAATTCCCGACGACGCCTATGACCTGATTCTGTTCGATTGCCCGCCGGCCATTGGGTATCAGTCCATGAACGCGGTGTTCGCGGCAGACATGTTGTACATCCCGTCCGGACCGGGATACTGGGAATACGACTCGACCACGTCCTTTATAGGTCAGCTGGCAGAAGCTTTGGAGGACCTGGCCTACGGGTTCGACAAAACCTTACCCACGGGTAAGATTGGTCTTCCCAAAACCTTCTGCGAGCTGCGGTTCCTGCTTACACGGTACGAGCCCGGAAACGCGTTGCATCTGGCGATGTTCGACGCGTTTCAGAAGGTTTTCGGAGACCACGTCGCCCAGCACCCTGTTGAAATGACCCGCGCGGTCGAACAATCCGGCCGTTTTTTGAGCTCGGTTTACGAGATGGATTACCGAGAGATGACCCGTGAAACCTGGCGTCGGGCCCGCTCGACATTCGACAATGTTTACGAAGAATTCCGGGGAGTGATGCTGTCTGCCTGGGACAAGCTGGAGGATGACGCATGAGCCGCAAGCGCAGAATGTTTGATATCGACCTGCCTGCAATGGATGACATTCCTGTCGGCAAGGTTCCGGACAAGGTTCTTGAAAAGCGGCGGGGCCCGATGGCTGCGGCCATTTCGGAAAATGCCGATGCGCTGCGCGACCAGCAATCGACGGAAGAAACCATTCGAGCAGAAAACGATCGTCTTGCGCATGAACTTGTGCGCCTGCGTTCCGAAGGTCTTGTGACCGAACGCGTAGCACTGGATGACATTCTGTTTGAAAAGCTGACGCGGGATCGCAAACCAGGGCCGGATCCGGAACTGGACGAGCTAAAAGCGTCAATTCAGGAAATTGGATTGTCCAACCCCATCCGACTTGAGCGACGCTCAGATGGACGATTTGAACTGATCCAGGGGATGCGGCGCCTGTCTGCCTATCGGGCGTTATATGAAGAAACGGGCGATGAGTCCTATGCCGGAATTCCAGCCGGAATTTCAGAGGCGGGCGATCTCGACAGCAGCTACCGGCGCATGGTGGATGAGAACCTGATCCGCAAGGATATCTCGTTTGCGGAAATGGGTGCTTTGGCACGCGCGTATGCCGAGGACCCGGCAAATGATTGCCCGGATGTAGACAAGGCGGTGTCCACGCTGTTCAAATCCGCCAGTTACACAAAGCGGAGTTACATTAGGTCATTTGCCAGTTTGCTGATGATGTTGGACAAGGTTCTGAAACATCCGAACGACATTCCGCGCAACGTAGGCGTAGAGCTGAAGCGCAAACTGGATGCAACGCCCGGTTTGGTGCGCCAGGTGAGTGCCGCGGTCATGAGCGAGCCGGACCGTGACGGAGCGCGTGAGGTTGCTATCCTCAGGTCATTTCTGGGCGCGCCGGAAACAAGCGTGGCGAAGAAGGCTCCGGTTGAAAGCGCCGATAAACCACGACGTGCAAAGACCACGTTTCAGGTATCAGGGCGGGCAGGGATCGCCAAGTGCTCGGCATCCAGTGGTCGAATTGAGTTGAGATATGATTTGGACTTTACGCGTGTTGATCGCAGCAAACTTGAGGCGGCAATAGCTGCTTTCATCGATGCTCTTCCCGAGGAAGACGATCTTACCCACGGGTAAGGTTTGGTTTGAAGGTCTGAGAAAAGGCGCCGGTCGAATCCGGCGCCGTTGTCTTGTCGCAAAAGCCAGGGCGTTCTCAGCAGTGGATTCCTGCCATATGTCTTCTTGCCTTGAAGCTGTGACCTGAAACCGGCGGGGCAGGGACTTGAGGTCGAGGCATGTGGAATCAGCCATTAACGTTGGTTCTGGAACAGTCGGTTTCGCGGAGTGCTGTCGGGGCCTAACATCACGGCGTCTTGTCCGGGTTCGTACGTTCAGGTCACGGTAGGAGCCGCGATTCTGGCTCGAGATTGCAATTTGCAATATGTGACGCGAGAACACGGGTGACATGGCGGCCACTCTGCGCGCAAATCGGCGGGAAATCAATAACACGTAATAAGGGATACTTATCAAGTGTAAAAGCAAATTTAAAAGGCGGCGGATGTAACGAGCAAAAAAGCAAAATTTTGCGCGGCGAGGGGGTAGGGACCTGCAACACATCCACTAAAACTAATCATTTTTTCGAGGAAAGATCAGCGTCGTTGCCAAAAACACTACAGCCGAGACACTAAACCCGGTGGAGGCCAAGCCTAGCGGCTGAAAAGGACTGTTTCCCGCGTAAAACACAAAGACCACAGCTGCCAGGCCACTAACTTGCGTTAGAATAACGCCGATGGCGCTCACTTTTGGCCAAACTGTACCGAGCAATGGCCACAGCGCCAGTGTCGCAATTGATGCGCTCAAGGTGACCAATGGAAGGATCGTTCGAGTACCAAACTCGGTCACAGCAATTAAAGTGGCCAGGGCCATAATAAGCAAAACCAGAACTCGCGAAATTGTGGAATTGCGCACTTCGTCGCCAGATTGCGTTGTTTGTGACAGAAAATCGCGCGACACGATTGATCCGGACGTCAATACAATGCTGTCAATCGTGCTCATGGCGAGAGCAAGAATAGCGACGATAAGAATAGTTCCACCAACTGGCCATAGCGCAGACAACGCGGCCGGTACCAAGCGATCCGGATCAATTTGAACATCGCCAAAGTGCACCGTCGCGGCCATCGCCGTAGCTAGAATGCAGAGTACGACAACGAAATAGGACAGACAGCTCATGGTAGCGACGCACCGGATGCGAGTTTCCTTTCGCGCCATCAACAGGCGCTGGAACATGTGCGGCCAGAGAAAGAACGCAAATGACCAGGACAGACAGTTATCTATGAAGGGCGGTAAATTGCTTGCGGAGAATACGATCTTGTCTGGCATTGACAGGCTAATTTGGGTGAGAACCTCAACTGCTCCCCCTTGCGCACTGATCAGAACAAAAGCGGCGGCGAGTAGGAATATGAGGATGATGATGCCCTGCAGAACATCGCTCGCGACGACGGCTCTTGCACCACCAAAGAAAACGTAGACCGCGATGCCGAGTGCACAACTCATCACTCCAGTTTCAAACGGGATTTGACCGCCGGAAACTCCGGCGAGAATTTTGCCGACGCCGACAATCTGCGTGGCCAGGAACGGGAGCAGCGACAGAAGTCCCAGCAGGGCGGCCAATAATTGAACGTTCCGGGATCCGTAGTGACGGCCGAAATACTCGGCCTGGGTGACACTTCCACCTTGGCGTCCCTGCTTGGCGATCGTTGGTCAAAAGGACCAAACGAGTGCTGACGTCACAAAAACTGCTACAAACATCTGCGAGAATAAAACACCACCAGTGTAGAATAGCGCTGGGGTTCCGGTGACTGCGAGAGCATTCACCGCGGAGGCAACGAGGGTGGCCGTCAGGGCAAACATGCCGATATCGCGGTCAGCGAGATAATAGCTCTCGATTGTTCCGCGGCGCTTCGATCTCGCCCAAATAGCAACGCCGATATGCGCTAAAAAATATACCGCAAGAGCGTAGCCAGTAGCTGCGTTCATAGAAGTTGACTACCCGAACGAGCATGTGTTTTACCAAATTGCTCCTTTCGGGCCCTCAAAATTTCATTGTAGTTACCGACCTCGCGTTCAAGCAAGATAACGGTTTGGGGTGCCTTAGGTATCCCGGTCGGGCGTTCGTGCGAACGATCCAAACGCCGGACGGGAAGAAGCCGTGTCAGATTGCAGTCTCGATTTGCTTTGAAGAGTTCGAACAATCTCAAAATACTGTTTCGTTGGTTTCGATGAGGCCTGTAGATGATCTTGGCTTAGTAAGATTGAAACTCATATCGTCCTTGGCGGTGTGCACGGTTCCAACTTAACTTACAAGAGGCTTGCATGGTTTCGGTCAGCCAAGAAACTTCCCGTCTCTTGGGCGCCATGCTGGTGTAACCGGTAAGACGATGGCTAAGGTGCGATATTTGTAGTCCGTCTCAAAGGTATATATCTGGTAAATCGACTTACTCCCCGAACTCCGACCGCAATATCTGCCAAAGCACATCCAAAGATTTGAAGCGGTGGTTTCTTCGGCGCGCGAAACAGATATTCCATTGAATTTCAGTCTGAGTGGCTACCTGTTTAAGGCGTTCAAGTTTTGCATGTTCCGCAAACGCTTCGGTCATACCGCCACAGACAATGTCGCATCGGCACGCCAAATCGATGAGCATTCCATAATCGTCGCATTCGATCTGAGGGAGTCGCTCCGCAAGTTCACTAGCTTCGGCATCACCTCCAAGGATTTCTGCAAACGTTGCCCGCCAATGCTTATGCAAAAATGGTGCCATCAGTGGCTGCCGAAAGAGTTTGTCTAAAGGCACCGGTACTTCTGCGTGAATAGGATGCTCTGGTCGCGCCCAGAATGAAACGGGCCTACGGTGTGCTACCTGGATCTCAAGGTCACTCAAGTCCGGTGTATGGGTAAGGTCGCATACGGCAATGTCGATGCGGCCGCTGCGCAGAGCTTCTAGCGGCTCTTTGGTGGCCCTCACATCGATCCGAACCCGCAGTCCGGGCATCTCAGAAAGGAGTTTTTCGAGGCTGGGGGAGATAATGGTTCGCGTCGTCAGTGGCCCACACCCGATCGCAAGAAGACTTGCGCCTTCATTGCGCAAAGCCGCGACGCCGCGTTCAAAGGCATTTCCGGCCGTGTCCAAATCGGATAAGAGCTGAAGAAACTTTTGCCCGGCATCAGTCAGAGTGGTCCCGTTTCGGCTGCGCTCAAATAGACGTTGTCCCGCATATTCTTCTGCTAGTGAAATCCGACGAGACAATGTGGCTGGCGAAACCCCGGCAGCTGCGGCTGCTTCACGAAAGCCTCCCAATCGCGCGAGAGCTTTAACGGCAACGGCCAACTTCGTGTCAATCATGTTTGTTGCCCTTCGACGGCCACGGATACTGTGGCGAGTTTCCATGCGACAATCTGGGCCGCAATATCAATTTCAAAATTTTACACACTCGTTCCAAAAAGTGAAACCTTGGCTGCAGGCTATCGCAACGACAGCTCTAATACGCAACGATAAGCTGTGTTGCGCTTCTAGAAGTGCGCTTAAAACGGCAATTGTTGTGAGTTTGGTATGAGACGATATTTCCCCCAGTTTTTCGCTTTGGCGGCGCTTGGTTTTTCATCTGCGGCTGCGCAAGAAGATAACCGCCCAAATTTCCTGATTCTGATTGCTGACGACATGGGTTTCTCTGACGTCGGTGCATTTGGCAGCGAGATTGAGACACCAAATATCGACCAACTCGCAGCACAGGGGATGTTGTTTACCAATTTTCACGTTGGTGCATCCTGTTCACCGACACGTACAATGCTCATTAGTGGTGTAGACAACCACCTGGCGGGTCTGGGCAACATGCTTGAGATCCAAGCCGACAATCAATTTGGAAAACCAGGGTATGAAGGGCACCTGAATGACGGCGTAGTGACTGTCGCCACATTGCTGCGTGACGCGGGCTACCACACCTATATGGCCGGGAAATGGCATCTGGGGCATGATGAGGACACCATTGCTTATGCGCGTGGTTTTGATCGATCCTTCATGCTGGGCGAAAGCGGCGCGGACAATTGGGTTGAACAGCCCTATGCGCCATTTTACGAGCGCGTTCATTACTATGAAGACAACGAACTCGTGTCTTTGCCCACTGAAGACTACTTTTCAACTGAGCACTACACCGACACCATTATCGACTACATCGACAGCAACATAGATGATGGAAAGCCTTTCCTGGCCTGGGTGGGCTATCAAGCGGTGCACTATCCCCACCAGGCCCCAAAGCCCTACATCGACAAGTATGACGGTGTCTATGACAGTGGTTTTGCCGATTTGCGTGAAAAACGGTTGGCCCGTCAGGTGGAACTTGGAATCGTTTCTCCGGAGGTCGCTCTCGACACTTCAATGGACAAAACCAGCTACGAACCTTGGCGGCTTGAGGATTGGGACGCGCTGTCCAGCGAAGAGCAGGCTTTCCATGCCCGTCGGATGCAGACCTATGCGGGAATGCTCGACAACATGGATGAAAACATTGGAGAGATTTTCGCCTATCTCGAGGAAAAGGGTGAACTGGACAACACTGTCATCCTGTTTCTGTCTGACAACGGACCAGATCCTAACCAACTGACGCTCTCACCCGACTACCGTGAGTGGTATGAGACCAATTACGAGACCGTTTGGATGGAAGACTACGAGGGCGACTTTTCGTCGATGGGACAGAAGGGTGTCTACGCAGACTATGGTCCGAGTTGGGCAGCAGCTGCAGCGACACCAGCCAGTTATTACAAAACCTTCTCTACAGAAGGGGGTCTGCGTGTCCCGCTGATTGTGCGTTACCCGGAAATGGTAGCCGCAGGCACAAAGATTGAAAGCTTCGCCTTTGTCCTGGACGTTGTCCCTACCTTGCTCGAGCTGGCAGGTGTTGAGACACCAGGCTCGACCTATGACGGTCGCGAGATCAACCCACCCAGTGGGATTAGCATGGTGCCAGTTCTAACAGGTGCGCTCGATACGGTCCGCAATGAAGACAACCCAGTCGGCTACGAGCTGGCCGGTTCCAGTGCTGTGTTCAAAGGACGCTACAAGCTGTCCCAAAATCCACCGCCAAAAGGCACAGGAGAATGGGAACTCTACGATACCATTGCTGATCCGTCCGAGATCAATAACCTGGCTGCTGAGATGCCGGACCTCGTCGCAGAGATGCAGGTGTTTTTTGATGAATACGCCGAAGAGGTCAATCTCGTCCCGGTGCCAGAAGGCTACAACCCGTTGGAGCAAACTGTAATCAACGCGCAACGCGGAGGTGGCTTGCACTGAAACAATAGCAGCGTTCCAAGTCGTTGGAATGCTGTGGCGTAAGATCGTCGATCTGGTCAGGTTCTGGGTGTCCAAGCCAGACCAGATGCGGCCAGCTTTTCAATCTTAACTCATCGACAAAATGGGACATATGTTTCGGCTATTCTCTAGTGTTACCCTGATTGGCTTCTTGCTTTTGGTCGGGCCGCTGCACGCGCAGGTACCGACCACGTCATCTACGGATTCACCCGCGGCGGTCTCAATTCCCGAAGACTTGACGCCCGAGCAAGTCGACGATCTGGTTGCACGCATGTCTGATGATCAGGCATGCGTCATGAACGCTCAACCAACACCACCACAAGGCTGGACCTTGGCGAATGCTCCAGTGCCCACTGCGGCACAAAATGACCCCCGTGCTTCCCAATCGACCCGCACATCGCCTTGAAATATGATACAAAAGATGGCCATCCGAAGTGTCCTTGAGCAGAACCGGGCCAAAGCGGAAGCAAGCGCGTGAGTTTTGCGGCGATGGCCAACCTTCCAAAAAGGACAGACGCGACACCGCCATTCACATCAACACGGGTCCCGTACGCGCCATCCTCTCGACGACAGATGCGCAGCCGCAACCAGCGAGTTTATGCCTGCTTCGACGATGATCGCGACAGGGTTCATGCCGCTTGGCCTTTGACCGCGAATGAAGCGACTGTTTTCAGCGCTCCGTCTAGCGCTGCGCCCTTTTCATCGCCAAGCGCGGCCTCTCGCAATCGCCGAACCCAGTCGGCAGCATCGTCGCGCCCCTTCAACATATCAATCGCGCCTATTACTCGGTCGAACTTGGAATTCGACCGCTTATGAGTATCCGAATACCCTTTGATCAGGCGACGGCAGCGCAGAACCTCTGCCGCCAGCCTGTAATCGCTCCCGGCAAGATTCAGCGCCAAACCGAGCCAGCTTTCCAGATGCTCCATCTCTTGTGCATGGCGCAGGGTTTTCAACCGCCATCCGCGCAATCCACCGAGGATATGCAGCATGAGGAACCCGCGGAAACTGTCCGAGCGTACTCGCCGGCTCTTGTTGAACAGCCGGTCAACCAAGGCCATACGACTTGGGTTCACCTCCCATCGGCGACCCATCCTGGCGGGTAAAAGCCCGACGATTTCTTCCGCCCTTGGATGCATGAACTCGGTAATTTGCAAGACCGAACCGGGAGCGGGGCGTATTTCGTTGCGCAGCCGGTCAAAGCGGGATGCCCGCGTTTTCAGGTCGGCCACTCGGATGACATCGTCATAGGCCATCGCTTTGGCGATGTACTTCGCAGCCTCATTGGAAAGTTCCCAGTTGTGTTCGGCACTGTCGATTTGATGCACGCGCATCAAGTGATCAAGGTAGTCGCTACCATAGCTCGGCCCCTGATAGTCCACGACGGCCTGCAATCCCACCGTGGCCATTGCGTGAACCGCTTGAGGAATTTCGCCAAGACGGACAATCAATTTGTCCCAATCGCGTTGCAGGCGACACGGAGAAGTTGCGCTCTTGAGTTTTTGGTCACTGCCTCGCCCCGTTCCAGCTGGGTGTTGTATGCTCTCAACGCTGGCAAGCGCATAGGCCTCATCAAATGCACGTAGACTGGCCTCGACTCCCTTGCCACCTCTGCGGATCGAAGCTTCAAAGGCTTCGCGCGGGAAGGGTAATGCCCGTGATCCGGCCAGTGCCCCAAGCAACGAGGCTGAAATCACTGAGCCATTTTCCACGGCAACCCGTTCCAGATCAAACAGGAACAGCCTGTTCGCTGCGATCTCGGCTGCCGCCAGCACCTGGTCTGGTCCGATCACCCCGTCTCCCGGAACGGTTTTCTCTGCGATTGAGATTACGCGATGCGTCGAGCCGATCAGAACGGTGCGGTCCGGAGTGACAAAGCCCCGCATGATCGCTCGGCCGGTTTCCATCAGTTCCGCCCCGACAACGATATCCAAATCTCCCTGCGACGGGGCCAGCGAAAAAACTGGGGTCTGTTCGCTTTGCGGCGCCATCTCTATGTAATAGACGGTTGAACCGGTGCGCTGAGCCACCCCCGCAACAGACGTCGCCTGGCAGACATAACCTTGGCTGCGTGCAGTATTTTCAATCCAACCGCCCAGAACGCCGCCGCCCTGACCGCCAACGGCCAAACAAGCCATCTTGATGATTTCCCCACGGGTTTGTACGTGGTTGTCGGCTGACAGATTGTTCATCACACTCATGCCTCGCCTCCCTTGAATTGGATCCGTTTTTTGTTGCGCCGGCTTTGAAGCCAACTGATGACACTGCTGCGCCAGTTGGCGATGCGCCGGTCCCAACCGCTTGGGTTATGGATGACATCTGCGCGATAAAAAGACGGACACAGAACGGCGGCATCTGCGACTTCGCCGCAATTTCCGCAGCCCACGCAGGTCTGATCAATCGACGCGACTGGATCATCGCGCAATGGATCATCCAAGTGTTTTAATGACAAGCTCGGGCAACCGGACAGCCGCATACAAGCGTGATCGCCTGTGCAAACATCTTCATCGACGCCAAAACGGGGAACTTCGACCCGTGTGCCGTCCTTGATCGCAGCGGCGCGAGCTGGTTTTTCTCGGCGCTGACGGTTCAACATGCATTCCGACGACATGATGATGACCTTTGGACCACTATAATCGGTCGTCAGCGCCTCTTTCATCGTGTCGCGTACTTTGCCGACATCGTAGGTCCGGTCAATTTCGCGCACCCATTTCACGCCAATCCCACGAACAGCATCCGCGATTGAATTATTGGTGGCGTTTCCAGTGCTATTGGCGCGCGAGGAGAGGACATCTTGTCCGCCGGTTGCGGCGGCATAAAAGTTGTCGACGATTACCGCTACGGTGTCGGACTTGTTATAAACCATGTTGCCGATGGAGGAGTTGAGCCCATTGTGCCAGAACCCGCCATCCCCGATGATCGAGATGGCGCGTTTCTCTCCACCGCCGCCAAAGGCCGCATTCGACGCCGGCCCAAGCCCATAACCCATTGTCGCTCCACCGATTTCAAACGGAGGAAGAGAAGCAAACAGATGGCAGCCGATATCACCCGAAATCTGGTGTTCGCCTAACTCGGCCTGAGCTAGTTTGATACCGGCAAAAATCGGACGCTCCGGGCATCCAGTGCAAAAGCTCGGGGGGCGTACGGGGATGGTTTTGGACAGGTCTGGAATGTCGTTCTCGGGTGCATTCGGCGCGCGTCCTTGTCCTGGTAACATATCTGGTGCCACGGACTTCAGATAGGCGGCAATTGAATCTAACATTACCTGACCAGTCAGCTCTCCTGTCTGGGGAAAGACATTCTTGCCATAAACCTTCAGGCCATTTTCAGCCCGATAAGTGATTGTCGAAAGCTCCTGTTCGATGAATTCCGGGCTGCCCTCCTCCACAACGAGAATGGATGACTTCCCTTCGCAAAATGCTGCGAATTCAGATTTCACGATCGGATAGGTGACGTTCAGGCAATATATCGGTACCTGGGTATCGCCATAGATATTGGCCAACCCCATTCGCTGAAGGGCTCTGATAACACCGTTATACATTCCCCCTTGGCACACGATCCCCAGCGGTGCCTTTTCAGGTCCGAATATTTCGTTGAGTTTGTTAGAGGAGATATGCTCTTCCGCAGCTGGCAACCGCTTGTTGATCTTGTCCTGTTCCTGGATGAAGGAAAACGGAGGAATGACTACGCGATTGAAGTCCTTACGAGGGTTCGATAGCGCCTGCCGCACACTGAGCTCGGGCTTGCGGTTGTTCTGTGCCTCGAAACTACCAGTAACGTGGCAGGCACGGATACGAACCATCATCATGACCGGTGTGTTCGAGGCTTCGGACAGTTCGAACCCGTCCCCAACAGCTTTGACGATGGATGGAAGGTTCGGGCGCGGATCCATCAGCCAGAACTGCGATTTCATCGCAAACGGATGTGTGCGCTCCTGCATAATCGAGGAGCCTTCACCGTAGTCCTCGCCCACGATGATCAGCGAGCCGCCCGTGACCCCAGACGACGACAGGTTGGCCAGCGCGTCTGAGGCCACGTTGACGCCAACCGCTCCCTTGAAAGCCACCGCGCCACGGATTGGATAGTGTACCGAAGCGGCCAACATGGCTGCAGCCGAAGCCTCGGAGGCATTGGCCTCGAATCTGACGTCGAGTTCGGCAAGTAGGTCACGCGCGTCTGACAGGACATCCATGAGATGGCTGATCGGGGCTCCCTGATAACCACCGACATAGCCGACACCGTTTTCCAGCAGGGCTTTGGTAATCGCCAGAATACCTTCGCCCGTGAAGATTTCACCCTCTCCAATCCGGAGATGTTCAACTTCTTTCTTGAATGATCTTTCGGCCATTTACGTTTTCCGGTCTTTCTTTTCAGGCACAGCTGCCAGCATGGAGTTCAACTAAGCGAGGCGTCAGGCGCCCAGTGACTTGGCGAGGTTGTAACCAGAACCACCGCCCAACCCTGGACCGGGATGGGTAGAAGCGCCGATGTGATTGAGGCCGCTGACTTTGGTCGCGGCGTTGCGGGTGGATGTGAAGCGGCGCCAGACAAAGAACTGGTCGATAGCGCAATCCCCGCCATAGTGGTTGCCATTCACAAGATTGATGTTCATTGCTTCTAGGTCCGCAGGAGAATAGTCCGTGCGGGCAAGCTTAGTTTTGTCATAGTTTCGGATGTATGCGCTCAGGATTGCTTCGATCCAGGCCGCAAAGGCAGCAACTGCCTGCGATGCTCCACCCTTGACAATCGGAGCGCCGGCGGAATGCAAAGCAAATGCAATGACTTTAGCCATCTGCTTGGAATAGGCCGTCTCCGGCGACAGGCCGGCATGCAAGGGCCAGGGCGCCAGAAGTGCCCGGGTCAGCGGGGCCTCAAAATCCTTCTCAAGCCATACCCGAGCGGGTCGCAGGCTTTCGCCGAACCACGACTTAAGGCCTAGAAGACCTTTGCGACGCCATTGACCCAAAAGCAGTCGGGTCGTCTTCCACGACCAAAGCGGCGCGCCGAGCAGTGAAAAGAGAAAATCTGCATCGGCATCAATTTTTCCGGTGGCGACTGCAAGGGTAGTGCCGTCGCCTTGTGCGTAGGTTTCTATGGCGGCCTTGTTCAGATCCGTGCCGGTGGTAAGAACAAGAGATGTTCCGTCTGGGTGCAGAACCGTGGTCGGTTGGGGTGTATGGCAAAGCTCAAGCCCGTGCCGCCCGAGCACCTCTCCCAACTCGCCGAAGGCGGGTGACGTCAGGAACAGCACGAAAGTTGTCGCCATGACGTCATGGTGAAACCCCGGCAGGGTGATCGGTTCGGATTTCAGGCACCCGCCAGGTGTGTCTCCGCGTTCCAGGACCGTCACGCGGTGTCCCTTTGCCGACAACAATGCCACCGCAACCAGCGCGCTGATCCCGGAACCGATGGAAACGTATCTGACAGCCGCCATGAGTGCGTCAGCCTTTTGAGACCAGCGCCATTGCGCGGATCGGGCTACCAGTGCCGTTCCTGATTTTGAGAGGGGCCGCAATCAGGATCGCGCCTTTGGGCGGCAACTCGTCGAGGTTGGCGAGCGAGGCCAGACCGAAGCGATCATTCCTGTGAAGCAGGTTATGAGCGGGGAACATGGGGTCCATATCGCCTGCACAGCCTGCATCAGTGCCAATGCACTGCGATCCCCAACCGACAATGCCTTTTTCAATCAGGTATTGAATGGCTTCTGCGGTCGGGCCCGGCCAATGAGGGCCGGTTTCGTTGACATTGAGGAACTCCGCCTCACTGCCTGCGCGTTTGTCCCAATCGGTACGCATGACGACCCACTCACCGGCGTTGATCTCACCGTGTTTGGCCTCCCAGGCTTTGATGTGCTCCACCGTCAGCAGGAAGTCGTGATCTTCTGTCGATTGCGCTGAACAGTCGATGCAGTTGACCGGAGCAACGACTCTTTGAAGTTCCAGTGTGTCGGTTGCGTTTCGCGGCAGATCCTTGCCGGTGAACCAATGTTTCGGTGCGTCGAAATGGGTCCCCGAGTGTTCGCCCAGAACCATCCAGTTCCACGCACATACCGGCCCATCTTCGTCGTATTCCGAGATCTTGTGGATCTTGACTTTCGGGGTGTTTTTGAACGGTGGTGGCAACTGCAGGATCGGTGTATCCGGTCCCAGATCGCCCGAACAATCGACTATGCGAATGTCACCAGACAGCAGCGCCGCCCCCAAATCCCTCATGATGTCGCCCATGACTGTCCTCCCTCTGTCATGTTTTCTTGTGTCTTGCGTTTCGTCCGGCAGGAGTTGGGCCCGATCCAACGGAACGGGCCCGAACCCATCAGACGCGGTCGTTGCCCTCCCAGGCCATCTTTTCGAGCACGCGGTCGAGCGGCGTGTCGAACATGCGCGAGAAGCTGTTGGAGAGTGCCTTCATCGAAACGCCAATCAAGACCTCCATTGCCTGGGTGCGCGAATAGCCGGCGTCTGTGAATGCCGTGAGGCCCGCTTCGGAAACCTTGCCACGTGTCTCCAGAACCGCCTCTACAAAAGCGCGAAGGGCCTGCATCTTTTCGTCTTCGGCGGGGCTGCCCGAACGCACGGCATCAATAGCCTGCGGATCAAGCTTGGCCATCCGCCCGCCCGAGCTGTGCGCCGCCACGCAATAGGTACAGCCGTTGCGGGCGCTTGCGGTCAGCAGGATGAGCTGCTGTTCGGCAGGCGAGAAGCTGGTCTTGCTCAGAATTCCCGTCAGTGTCAGGTAGGCCTCAAGCACCGCGGGCGAAGCCGCCATCTGCCGATAGAGGTTCGGCAGAAAACCACCCATCTTGGCCTGCACATCCGTCAGGAGCCCCTGGGATCCTTCCGGAGCGGTTTCCGGTGTGAACAGTTCAGTCATGTATTTGTCCTTTTTTGGCGATTTCAACAAGTTCACCGCGCTTTACCTTGCGCGTCGGCGTCATGGGGAGTTCGGCCAGGATCATCATTCGCTCCGGCCATTTGTATTTTGCGACTCCGGCAGACCTGAGCAGCTCGCACATTTCGGCAAGGGTTGCGGCGGCGTCATCGCCTGGCACGATGCAGAGACACCCGCGTTCGCCAAGCTCACGATCGGGAAGTGGGACTATGGCGCATTGTTGAATTGCTGGGTGACGTTGAAGGATTTCTTCGACCTCGATGGGGTTATATTTGACCCCCCCGCGATTGATGATCTCCTTTGTCCGCCCGGTGATCGTCAGAAACCCCTGGGCATCGAGTGTTGCCAAATCGCCGGTCCCGAACCAACCCTGATCGTCAAACGCAATTTCAGTTTCCTGAGGCTTGTTGAGATAGCTCTCAAACAGCGACTCACCGCGCATCTGCAAAGCGCCTTCCATGCCCGGCGCGACCATGCGGCCGTCCTCGTCGACCACACGCAGCTCGGCGCCGGGCGCTGCGCGGCCCGCCGTCGCGAACCGTTTTTCCGGCGGGTCATCAGGTCTGCCAAACGCTCCGGCCTGAAGTTCGCTCATCCCCCAAAGCTGGATAACCTTGCCCTGTGGCATCAGTGCATCCAGCCCGCTTGCCAGGTCGAAAGGAACTGCGGCACCAGACAGGCAAAGCAGTTGAGTGTCTGCAAAACATTCCGGCCCAAGTAGCCCGGCAGACAGGCCAGAAGCGAAATGTGCCGGCGCAGCAAAGACATGGGTGGGAGCAGCGGCTTTCAGATCATCCACCAGACTCCGTGGATTGAACGCTGGAATCAGCTGAATCGTCGCTCCGGCAGCCAGGGCCAGGTTCATTGTGAAGAGCCCGTAAAGATGCGTCATCGGTGCAAGCGAAAGAACTCTGTCGCCTTCACCTATCCCCATTTCATCTGCTGCCGTAACCGCATTGTTCAGAAAGCCCCGGTAGGAATGGGGCACGCCTTTGGGGGCCGCTGTCGTACCAGACGTGTATAGAAGCAGATACCGATCATCCGGGGATGAATGCACCTGATCGCTGGCCTCAGCTGGCGTATCTACAAGAACGTTCAAAGATGTGCAGCCTTCTGGCGCATCGCCCAGAACAATTAGTTCCTTGAGGTTAGGCAAACTCTTCCTGATGCTTTTGACGTCGTTTGCGCGGCTGTCTGCACCTTGGTCGGTGACAATCACAGCTTTGGCACCGGAATCCGCTAACAGCCCGGACAGTTCCTTGCTTCGATAGGGCATATGGAGTGTCTGGACGATTGCCCCACGCGTTGCGGCGGCCAGAAATGCTATCACAAAGGCGCGTATGTTTGGCAATTGCACGCCTATGACATCTCCGGGGCCGATACCCGCAGTTGCAAAACCCGAGCACAGGCGGGCCACCGCACCGGAAAGTTCGGCATAGGACATTGTACCTACGGCATCTTGGAAGGCCACGGTGTTCGGCTGTTCCTGCGAAAGCAGAGATAGCCACCCGCCTAGTGTCTGGTTTTTAGTAACGGGCATCGCTCGTACTTCCCCGATCAGACGTTTAGGTTGTGGCGCCCAGGCGCTGCTTTACGCTGAAGATCCTGCATTCTTTCGCGGGCTTTTTCTGCCTCTCGAAAGGCCTGTACGGCACCCGACATGTATTGTTTGGCCCATGCATCTTCATTGCGCGCCTGGTACCAAGCTGCCGCCTGGTGGGTGAAATACGGGTTCCACAGATGCGGACGCCCTAGCGCCACAAGATCGGCACGTCGCGTGTGCAGGATCGTGTTAACCTGCGCGGCTTCGGTTATTGCTCCCACCGCCATGGTGGCTACTTTGGGGACGTTGCGGACTGCCTCGGCCAGATGCGTTTGGAACATTCGACCGTAAACAGGTTCCTGTTCGGCGATGGTTTGACCAGCGGACACGTCGATCAAATCACAGCCTGCTTGGCTGAATGCTTCTGCAAAGCCGATCAGGTCTGCCTCGCTCACGCCCCCTTCTTTCCAGTCAGTACCTGAAAGGCGTACAGACATCGGCCGGTCGGCTGGCCAGATCGTACGCATGGCCTCGAAAACCTCCAGGGGGTAGCGCAAGCGGTTTTTCAGGCTGCCTCCATACTCGTCAGACCGCTGGTTGGTCAGCGGCGAGAGGAAAGACGCCAGCAGATAGCCGTGGGCGCAATGTAATTCCAGCATATCAAAACCCGCACGCGCCGCGCGTTCGGTGGCCTGAACAAAATCCGCCTTGATCCGGTCCATGCCTAGGCGGTCCAACTCGGACGGAACCTGGCTGACCCCGTCAAACCAGGGTAATGGCGAAGCCGATACCAATGGCCAGTTCTGCGAAGCCTCGGTAATTGGAAAGTCCATCTTCTCCCAACCCAGTTGAGTAGAGCCCTTGCGACCCGCATGGCCAAGCTGCATGGCTACCTTGGCGGCACTGTTGGCATGAATGAAGTCGACGATGTCCTTCCAGCGTGCTTCATGCGTGTCGGTCCACATACCCGGGCAGCCCTGCGTAATGCGCGCATCGGCCGAGGGGCAGGTCATCTCTGTAAAAATCAAACCCATACCGCCGGTGGCATGGCCACCGTAGTGAACCTTGTGCCAATCCGTGGGATTTCCATCCGTGTCAGCACAATACTGTGCCATTGGGGACATTACGACCCGGTTGGAAAGCGTCATCTCGCGCAATTTTAACTTCGAGAACATTGGCGTAGGACGACTTTCGCGCAAATCCTCACCGGTTTCGCGCAAATGGCGCGCATACCATTCGTCGTCGGCTTTTCTGACGAACTCGGGATCGCGAAGGATTAGGTTGTCATAGGTGATCGATTTCGCCCGGCACATAACAACCATGGCGAACTGATACGGTTCCATATCAAAGGACCGTTTCATGTGCTCGAACCATGCTAACGAGACATCGGCGTTGTGCTGAATGATCTGGCATGGGGTCCGGCGCGCATTGTCGTAGGCGCGAAACGCTGCCTGAACATCGTTTTCTGCGTGTTCGATCAAAGCATCGGCCAGCGCGATCCCGCATTCCATCGCGAGCTTGGTCCCCGAACCGATCGAAAAATGCGCACTCGCCTTTGCATCGCCCAGAATGACGATGTTGTCCGTGTACCAGTTCTCGCAAAAGATTCGGGGGAAGTTACGCCAGTTCGATCGGTTAAGAAGCAGCGGATGCCCCTGAAGCTCTTCTTCAAAGATTGCTTCCAGCTTGGCCTTCGACCCCTCTTCGTCGAACTCCTCAAAACCGTGCCCCTGCCAGGTCTCTTCGTCCATTTCAAAGACCCAGGTCGAGCGTCCCTTTTCGTACTGATAGCAATGGGCGACGACATGGCCGTGTTCGGTTTCGCGGAAGAAATAGTTAAACTCGCCCATTGGTCGGGTCGACCCCATCCAGCAGAATCGGTTTGTGCGCCAGGTTGTTGTCGGATTGAACCCATCTGCATAATGTTCGCGAATTGCCGAGTTGATCCCGTCACTAGCGACGATCACATCCGAGTCTGCGAATTGCGTTTTTAGATTGGCCGGGTCGATCACTGCGCTATAGGTCATATGGACACCCAGTTCTTCACAACGTTCCTGGAGGATGCGCAGCAAGGTATGACGCGAGGTCCCGCAGAACCCGTTCCCTGCGACACGCATCTCTTGCCCTTTGAAGCGGATTGCGACGTCATCCCAGTACGCGAACTCGTCCCGGATCTTTTCGAACACCGGTTTGTCGCGACTTAAGAACTCATCCAGAGTTTCATCTGAGAACACGACTCCGAAGCCGAAGGTGTCATCTGCCTTGTTTTGTTCAAAGACTTCCACTTCCCAATCTGGCCGCGCCTTTTTGGTTAGAAGAGCCGTGTACAGGCCGCCGGGGCCACCACCAATTATTGAGATTTTCATGACATTCCTCCTGGCGAATCAAGTGTTCGGCTCAATATGTGTTTTAGCACATATTGTGATTTGTTTTAAGTATAAAGCAATGTTCCTCATGGCCTTGCCAACGAAACAGAAACACCTTGCCCGACCCCGACACACATGGCGCAAAGCGCAGAAGTTTTCCCGGTTTCGGACAACTCGACTGCGGCGGTTCCCAAGATCCGAGCACCTGTCATGCCCAAGGGATGTCCTAAGGCAATCGCGCCACCGTTTGGGTTGATGTGACCTGAGAACGGGTCAAGGTTAAGCTCGCGCAAACATGCAAGCGCCTGGCTTGCGAAGGCTTCGTTCAATTCGATGACTTCAAACGCATCAGGCGTCGTCTTTTGCATCTCGCAAAGCTTGGAAATCGCAGGTATGGGACCGATCCCCATCATCCGTGGCTCCACGCCGGCCGACGCCGCACCCGTGATTTCTGCCATCGGGATCAATTGCAACCTGTCAACCGCGCGTTCAGAGGCAACGATCATTGCGGCAGCACCATCATTCACACCCGACGAGTTGCCTGCCGTCACGCTACCGCCATTTCGAAATGGGGTCGGAAGCGACGCAAGCTTATCCAAACTCGTCGGGCGCGGGTGCTCGTCATGCTCGACCAGTAATGGATCACCTTCTCTTTGGGGTATGGAAACAGGAAGGATTTCCCGACTCAAACGACTGTTTTCCTGCGCTTCGGCCGCTTTAGATTGGCTGCTTACCGCGAACGTGTCCTGCTCCTCGCGCGATATGTCAAAAGCTTCGGCCACATTTTCGGCCGTTTCGGGCATTGAATCGATTCCGTATTCCGCTTCCATCAGCTTGTTGACAAAACGCCAGCCGATCGTCGTGTCAAATATCTGGGCCTTGCGAGAAAAAACACTGTCCGCCTTGGGCATGACGAAGGGCGCTCGCGACATGCTCTCGACGCCTCCAGCAATGATCAACTGCGCCTCGCTCGATCGGATTGCGCGATAAGCGGTGACGACCGCGTCCATGCCGGATGCGCAAAGCCGATTGAGCGTCATGGCAGGTACCGTCACGGGCAAGCCAGCCAGCAGCGCGGCCATGCGTGCCACGTTGCGATTGTCTTCGCCCGCCTGGTTCGCACAGCCCAGAAGCACCTCATCAATCGCGTGGGCGAGTTCCGGGCGGTGCTCGATAAGCCCCCGGATGGGTATCGCAGCAAGGTCATCCGCCCGCACCTTGGAGAGAACTCCACCATACCGTCCAATCGGGGTGCGCAGGTAGTCACAGATAAAAACGCGCATGATGTCTCCTTAGTTCCCTGCAACGTTGGGAAGCCATGTCGCGATGGAAGGCCATCCAAGAACCATGGTCAGAACGATGACCTTAATCAGTACAAAGGGAATTACGGCTCGATAGATCGCCGGCATCCCAATCTGTGGAGGCGCGACCCCGCGCATCACAAAGAGCAATAGTCCAAAAGGTGGTGTCAGTAGCCCGATCTCCATCGTCATGAGATACACAACGCCCAGTATCAGTGGATCGATACCCACAGCCGCGGCCAATGGTACGAAAATTGGCACCGTAACCATCAACATGCTCACTTGGTCGACAAAGCAGCCCAAAGCGAAGAGGATCAGGATCATCAAGAGAATGGTCCCGAGTGCCGAAAGGTCGTACATTTCAATTGTGCGGATGAGCCCCGAAGTTGCCCCGGAAAAGGACAGGACCTGTGCAAATGTCTGCGACGACAGGATGATGAACAGGATCATGACCGACAGCTTCACCGTTTCCATCACGGCGGTTGTGACCCGCTCCACGCTCAAAGCCCGATACCCCAAACCAACGATGAGCGATGCAACGCACCCAAGGGCCGCGCTTTCCGTCGGCGTGGCCCATCCGATGAACATGGACCCGATCACTGCAACAAAAACAATCGACAGCGGCACCACATAGACGAGAAAGGGTGTGAACCGCTCTTTGAGTGTCATGGCCTGCATCGTATCAGGCGGCGCCAGGTCGGGCGAAAGCGACACGCGCACGACGATGTAGAGCACGAACAGAACCGTCAGAGTGATCGCTGGCAGAATTCCGGCAAGGAGCAACTCGGAAATTGAAATACCGGCAAGACTTCCCACGAGAACGGCCAACGCCGAGGGCGGGATCAGCATCGCAATCGCGCCCGATGCCATAATCGGCCCCATGGCAAGCGTCGGCGAGTATCCCTTTTTTAGCATATTCGGCAATAGGGTGGAGCCGAGCATCGCGGTATTGGCAATGGTCGAACCAGAAAGCGCCGCAAAGATCGTGCCGCCAAAGACTGTTACAACACTAAGCCTGCCGGGAATACGGGTAACAAGGCGGTCCACCGCATCTATCGCACGATGTGCAATCCCGGTCTGGAACAGGATCTCTCCCATCAGGATAAAAAGCGGGATCGGGGCAAGTTGGAAATTGGTGATGGTCGTCGACGCGTTGCGTGCCATCTGAACGACGCCTTTCTCGCCACCCAGAACGAGCCAGGCCCCCACCAGCGTCACCGTCAGAAACGAATAAGCGACGGGCAATCCCAGAACGAGCAGCCCCAAAAGGCCACCAACCATCAATAGCAGAATGAGCTCCCAAGCCATCATGTCAAAGCCCAGTCTGGTTAGGTCGCACATCCTGTTTCACAAGAAACTGGCGTACGAATTCTAGAGCAAGAAGAAGGAACGAGATGGGCATGACTGACAACACCCACCACTCTGGAAAGGTGAACGACGCGCGCACCACGGATCCGCGGTGAAACGACGATTGAGCCGCCTTAAAGGCGAACCAGCAGATCACGACGCTTACGAGGAACCCAAGAAAGGCCAGGATGCGGCCGTGGACATGTCGCGCCGAATGCGGCAAGGATGACGACAGGATATCAACCGTTACATGCGCGTGTTTCGACAAGACCCAGGGCGCGCCCATCAGGGCAACCAGCAAGAGCCCATATTCCACCAATTCGAGCAACCCGAATATCGGGGTGTCGTAGGCGTTGCGCAGCACGACATTCACCGTAATGCCGACCACGATGGCGCAGATTATAGCGCCAGAGGCAGCTGCGCACAGGCGCAACAGCTTGTCGAATATGTTCCAGAAGCCCCGCATCTTATCGGGTCAGGCAGGCTTTGAGATCTTTGGCTGTTACCGCATCAATACCGGCAACGGCGCTCCAGCCTTCCTGTTCCGCAGTCTCGAGCCATTTGGCCGCGCTTTCAGCGTCAAAGGTGATCGTCTGGATACCGGCTTCAGCCTGAGCCGCCTTCTCGGCTTCGTTCACGGACAGGTTTTTTTCGGATTGCTGTTCGGCCCAGATGGCTGCGTCTTCCAGTACCTGCTTGGCTTCGTCCGAGAGCCCGTCCCAGGTGTCGAGATTGACCAGCGCATTGGTGTCGGCCTGGTAAAAGCCCGGATCAACCCGGTATTTGGTCTGTTCCTGCCATCCAAGGTCCAGAACACCCTGAATCGGCCAGCCATAACCATCAATGGTGCCACGCTCCAGCGCCGAGTAAACCTCGCCGGGTGCGGTGCGCACCAGGTTTGCGCCCAGAGCTTCGAACATCGCACGATAGACCGGCGTCGTGCGGATGGTCAGACCATTCAGATCCGGGCCATCAATCGGCTTGGTCAGGTACAGGTGAAACGGGACATGATCGACAAGCCGCACCAGATACTTGACGTTCATTTGCTGCTGATGCAGTGCGTCGATCTTGTCCAGGCAGCCATTGGCACGCTGGTCAACCGCCGAATTGGTGTTGAGATGCAGCGCATCGCCGACCGGAAGCAGGTTCGTATAGAAGGCCGATGTCACGTTTGCCACGTCGATGACACCAGACGATACGGCGTTGCCGAGTTCGAAGGGCGGAACCGCCTCGGGGCCGCCCATGATCTGGATCTGAACAACGCCTTTTCCGGTTTCGTTCACCCGGTTGACGAAGGTTTCGAAAGGGCGCGAGAACGTCGTGCCGCTGGCGAAGGCGGTGACGCCGCGGAGCGTGACCTCCTCTGCAAACACGGGGCCTGACACCGCCACGGTGACCGCTGTTGCAATTATTTTGTTCATTTCAAGTCCTCCCAAAATTCCTGGCCGGTGGACCGGACAGGGTTATTTCCGGCCCCGTTCAGGCACCGGCTTCTTTCACAAAGTCACGAACATCGGCCCTCCGCGCCAACGCGGAAATCCGAAGCCGTTGATCATGACAACATCAATGACCCCGGACGAAGCGGCGATGCCCTCATCAAGGATCCGGTGGCCCTCTGACCTCATGGCCGCGAGCAGGCGGTCCATGATGACATCGGGGGCAAAGCTCTGGCGGATGATCCCATTGCGCTCGGCTTCCTCCTCGATCAACCGCTGCACTTCGGGATCCGGGCTCCCCATTTTTGAGGCCGAGTAGTCATACCAGCCCTTGCCTGTCTTTCGGCCCAGCCGGCCCATCTCGCAAAGCCTGTCGGCGATCTCGACATAGCGTTCATCTGCGGGGCGCGCTGCGGCCCGCCGCTTGCGCATGGCCCAGGCGATATCCAGCCCCGCAAGGTCTTGCATGGCAAAGACCCCCATCGGGAAGCCGAAATCCGTCATTGCCTGATCGACTTCCTGCGGCAGAGCGCCATCCTCGATCAGGTAGTCAGCTTCCCGCCGATAGGCCGACATGATCCTGTTGCCGATGAACCCGTCGCAGACACCCGAAGCCGCATAGGTCTTGCCTAGCCGTTTTGCTAGAGCCACGCCGGTCGCAACCGCCTCGGGCGTCGAGGCATCGGCAACAACGATCTCCAATAGCTTCATCACATGGGCTGGCGAGAAGAAATGGAGGCCGATAACACGGCCCGGATCGGCCACCGCAGAGGCGAGTTCGTTCACATCCAGATAGGACGTGTTCGTCGCCAAGATCGCATCTCTCCGCGCATGGGCGTCAAGCTTTTGGAGGACCTGCCGCTTCACATCGAGGTCCTCGAACACCGCTTCTATAATCAGGTCGCAATCGGCAAAGGCGGCATAGCCGGTCGCCCCGCGCAGAGCCTCGATCCGTTGTTGCAGGACCTGCCTCGTGATCTTGCCGCGCTTGACGGCCCCCTTAAGCGCGTCTTGGACGCGCGAAATGCCGACCGACAGCGCAGACTCGTCGCGTTCGACCATATTGACCGACAGGCCAGAAAGCAGGCAGGCCGCAGCAATGCCTGCACCCATCGTGCCGCCGCCGACGACTCCGATCCGCCGCAAGGGCAGCGGCGCGACACCTTTTGCCCGATCGATCCGCGCAGCTTCGCGTTCGGCAAAGAACACATGCCGCAGGGCAGCACATTGATCACTGTCTTTTAGCGACAGGAAATTTGAACGCTCAATGGCAAACGCCTCTGCGGCGGGAGACGTAACAGACTTTTCCACGGTCTCAATCGCAATTTTCGGCGCCAATGTTGCGCCGGCGCGTTGCAGCAGGGCGGCCTTGGCCGCGGCGAATGCAACCGGGCTTGAAGGTTTTTTGGGAGCCTGGCCTGACAACGCGCCCGGCAGGGCGTGATTGGCGACGCGACGGGCAAAATCCACCGCTGCTGCCATACCCGGGCCCTGCGCAACCGCGTCGACCAGTCCGATATTGCGGGCGGCTTCTGCAGAGACCATCACGCCGGTGGCGATCATCTCGAGGGCTATGTCGCTTGCCAGAAGCCGGGGCAATCGCACTGTGCCACCGGCACCCGGTATCAGCCCGAGCTTCACTTCAGGCAAGCCAAGCTTCGCCTCTGGGGTCGCGATGCGGTAGTGGCAGGCTAGCGCCAGCTCCAGCCCGCCTCCGAGGGCTATGCCCTCAATCGCCGCGACCCAAGGTTTCCCGGCCCGCTCAACCCGCGAGAGCACTTCGGGAAGAACGGGTTCGGCTGGCGGCGCGGCGAATTCGCGAACATCGGCTCCGCCGCAGAATTGTCCTCCATCTCCCAGAAGGACAACCGCGCGGACCGACGGGTTGCGCTCGGTTTCAACCAACGCATCCAGCAATCCTGCGCGGACGGCCTGTCCCAGAGCATTCACGGGCGGGTTCTTGATTGTTACAACCGCAACGTCGCTGGATATGTCGACGGTCACAGTCATGCAAAGGCCTGCAAGCCGGTCTGTGCGCGCCCGAGGATCAGCGCATGGATATCGTGCGTACCCTCATATGTGTTTACGGCCTCGAGGTTCATCACGTGACGAATGACGCCGTACTCGTCAGAGACGCCATTTCCCCCGTGCATGTCGCGCGCCTCGCGCGCGATGGTCAGCGCCTTACCACAATTGTTACGCTTCATGAGGCTGATCAGTTCCGCCGGAGCAGTGTGCGCGTCCATCATGTGACCCAGGCGCAGCGCGCCCTGCAAGCCCAGTGATATATCGGTCTGCATATCGGCAAGTTTCTTCTGGACAAGCTGCATCTGTGCCAGTGGCTTGCCGAACTGCTTTCGTTCAAGGGTGTAAGCACGTGCCGCATGCCAGCAGGCTTCCGCGGCACCCATCGCCCCCCAGGCAATACCGAATCGAGCGCGATTAAGGCAACCGAATGGTCCGGAAAGCCCCTCGACATGCGGCAGCAGGTTTTCTTCAGGCACAAAGACTTCATCCATCTGGATCATGCCTGTCACCGAAGCGCGCAGGCTGAACTTGCCTTCAATTTTTGGCGCGTTCAGACCCTTCATGCCCCGGTCCAGTATGAACCCCTTGATCTTTCCGCCGTGCGCTTCGGACTTAGCCCAGATGATGAACACATCCGCGACAGGCGAGTTTGTTATCCAGTTCTTCGCGCCCGAAAGCAGGTATCCGCCATCTACGGGTTTGGCGCGAGTCAGCATTCCACCGGGGTCCGACCCATGGTCCGGTTCGGTCAGGCCAAAGCAGCCGATCAGTTCGCCACTGGCAAGGCCCGGCAGGTATTTGCGGTGCTGTTCTGCAGTGCCATAAGCAAAGACAGGATGCATGACGAGGCTCGACTGGACCGACATCGCCGATCGGTAGCCGCTGTCCACGCGTTCGACCTCGCGTGCGACAAGCCCATATGAGACATAGTTCGCGCCGACACCACCAACCTCTTCAGGCAGAGTCGGGCCCAGAAGGCCGAGCTCTCCCATCTCGGTCATGATTTCGCGGTGAAAGACCTCATTTCGATTTCCTTCAAGAACCCTGTCCAAAAGTTTATCCTGGCAATACGCGTTTGCCGTATCGCGAATAAGTCGCTCCTCATCGGTCAACTGAGAATCGAGCAGGAAAGCGTCGTCCCATGTCATGGCCGGCATTTTGCTGCGCGCCTGGCGCGCTGCGCTGGATTGGCTCGTATCGGCAGACATCTTTCTCTTCATCCCTTTGGAATTGTGCTGTGTTTGATCCTGTGAGATTCGGGATTATATTTCAAGCATAAAATTTCATATTTAAAATACATTGAGATTGCGCTAGGTTAGAGAAAAGTCTGAATGAGGGATTCGATGGATCACATAGACGGCACCCATGCGGTAGTCACCGGCGGCGGCACAGGTACTGGAGCGGCGATCGCCGAAGCACTGGCTCATGCGGGCGCCAAGGTTACTGTGATGGGTCGGCGCGAGGCACCGCTGCGCGACGTGGCCAAGCTGCACAAGTTTATTGGTTGGGTCACCTGTGATGTGGCGGATCCAGCATCAGTGCACGCTGCCTTTCGGCGAGCGCGGGCTCTGAACGGGCCCGTGAGCGTGGTGGTTGCCAATGCGGGCACCGCTGAGAGTACACCGTTCAGAAAGATGACCGCTGAAGGGTTCCAGGCGATGTTGGATGTGAACCTCAAAGGTGTGTTCAACAGCTTTCAGGCCGGGCTGGCGGATATGGAACGCGCAGGAGGTGGCCGGCTCATTGCCATCGCCTCAACCTCCGGGCTCAAAGGCTATCCCTATGTGGCCGGCTATTGTGCCGCCAAACATGGAGTCGTGGGCTTGATCCGCGCGCTGGCGGTGGAATTAGGTCAGACCGGCATCACAGTCAACGCTATCTGCCCGAGCTTCATTGAGACACCCATGCTCGAACGGTCCATCGCAAATATCGTGGACAAAACTGGCCTCAGCCCTGAGGCAGCGGCAAAGTCTCTGCGCAAAGGCAATCCGCAAGACCGCTTCATTCAGGTGGATGAGGTGGCGGGTGCGGCCCTCTGGCTCTGCTCTGAGGCAGCCCGGTCGGTGAACGGCCATACCCTTACACTGTCGGGAGGAGAGATATGACAGCCGCTAATCCTCGCCACGAAACAGGACCGGACAGCAAGACCCGATTGCGCCTCTGGTTGAAACTATTGAAAGCCACGCGCGCAGTTGAATCCAGCCTGCGCGAGAACCTCCGCAATGATTTTGCCTCAACTCTACCACGGTTTGACGTGATGAGCGCTCTGGCGCGCAACAAGAGCGGGCTAAAGATGAGTGAACTTTCAAGCCTCCTCAAGGTTTCGAACGGCAATGTTACTGGCATCATCGAACGACTGGTTGAGGACGGGCAAGTGCTGCGCGAGTCGGTGCCGGGTGACCGCCGTGCCAACCGGGTTCGATTGACACATAAGGGCGAAGAGGAGTTCGCCCGACAAGCAAACCGTCACGAGGCCTGGGTGAATGAACTGCTGGGTGCGATTGACGCCGATGAGGCACGCATGATCATCGCTACGCTGGATCGTATTCTGACGGAGGGAAGATCATGACCGCCACCGACACCACCCATTTCTTGTGCACGGTCAAGGACGGCATCGCGCGAATCGCGCTGGACCGGCCCGAGCGCAAGAATCCGCTGACCTTCGAGAGCTATGCCGAACTGCGCGACTGGTTCCGTGATCTGCAGTACAATGACGATATTAAATCGGTGATCTTTGCTTCTAATGGCGGCAATTTCAGCTCAGGCGGCGATGTGCATGACATCATCGGGCCGCTGACGCGCATGAACATGAAGGAACTACTAAAATTCACTCGCATGACCGGCGATTTGGTCAAAGCGATGGTGAACTGTGGTAAACCGGTGATTGCCGCCATTGATGGGATCTGTGTGGGTGCTGGCGCCATTATCGCCATGGCATCTGATCTGCGTATCGCCACGCCCGAGGCTAAGGTAGCGTTCCTGTTCACCCGTGTCGGGTTGGCAGGTTGTGATATGGGTGCATGTGCAATCCTGCCCCGGATCATAGGTCAGGGCCGTGCGGCTGAACTTCTCTATACCGGGCGCGCGATGAGCTCCGGGGAAGGCGCCGCCTGGGGTTTTCATAACCGGGTGGTGAGCGCGGATGCACTGGAGGGCGAAGCCAAAAAACTGGCACAACAGATCTCGGCAGGGCCAAGCTTCGGCCACATGATCACCAAGACCATGCTGGCACAGGAATGGTCTATGTCAATCGAACAGGCGATCGAGGCTGAGGCTCAAGCCCAGGCGATCTGTATGCAAACCGAAGACTTCGAACGCGCCTATCATGCTTTTGTTGCCAAGAAAAAACCTGTTTTCCAGGGCGATTGAAGGCGACATTTTTTAGGATGGAATGGGCCGACGGTGCCCCTTGGAGGATAAGATGGCTGACCAAAGCTTCCTGACCTGGCCGTTTTTTGACGATAGCCACCGCACGAAGGCCGACGCGATGGAGGCCTGGTGTGCGGGTCTACAAGTGGATCACGGCGATATCGACGCGGCCTGTCGCAAACTGGTGGCTGAATTAGGTGCTGACGGCTGGTTGCAGGCAACAGCAGCCAAAAAGGGTGAGCGGTTGGACGTGCGGACACTGTGCCTGAGCCGTGAAATTCTGGCTCGTCATGATGGGCTGGCCGATTTCGCCTTTGCCATGCAGGGCTTGGGTACTGGGGGAATTTCTCTTTTCGGGACACCCACGCAGCAGGCCGAATGGCTGCCACTCACCCGCAGTGGCCAAGCGATCTCGGCCTTTGCGTTGACCGAACCGCAAGCCGGATCGGATGTTGCAAATTCCGCCATGACCGCCACCGTCGATGGTGACGATTATGTGCTGAACGGAGAAAAGACCTGGATCTCGAATGGTGGCATCGCAGATGTCTACACGCTCTTTGCGCGAACAGGGGAAGGTCCTGGGGCACGCGGGTTGAGCGCTTTTATCCTGCCTAGCGGTCTCCCCGGGTTCGAGGTGGTCGAGCGGTTGGAAGTGATGGCACCGCACCCATTGGCACGGCTCCGGTTTACAGATGTAAGGGTGCCTAAATCGGCGTTATTAGGTGCACCTGGACAAGGATTCAAAGTGGCGATGTCGGTACTTGACGTATTCCGTTCGACCGTTGCTGCAGCGGCATTGGGTTTTGCGCGTCGCGCGCTGGACGAGGCTTTGAAACGCGTCACCACCCGGCAAGTGCAGGACGCACCATTGTTCGATCTGCAGATGGTACAAGGCCATATCGCCGATATGGCACTGGATGTGGATGCCAGCGCGCTGCTAACCTACCGTGCGGCCTGGACCAAAGACATGGGGGCCCCGCGTGTCAGCCGCGAGGCGGCCATGGCCAAGCTTTATTCTACGGACCAAGCACAGCATGTAATCGACCGGGCAGTACAACTGTTTGGCGGGGATGGTGTGCGGCGTGGCGAAAAGGTCGAAGAACTTTACCGCGACATTCGAGCACTGCGGATCTACGAGGGTGCCAGTGACGTGCAGCGAGTGGTGATCGCCCGGCAAGCACTAGAGGCATACGTCGGGGCAAGCAGCCAAAAAGTAAAGAAACACCCATAAACTTCTGCAATGCAACGTCGGCAACCGAATATCGAAGAGGAACTCGGGCAGTGTCCAAACCATTCGTCCACCGTCAAAAAGTACTGTTTCGGCATTGTGATCCGGCGGGAATAGTCTTCTATCCGCGCTATTTCGAGATGGTGAATGACTGCGTCGAAGCCTTCTTCGGGGATGTGTTGAACTACCCATTCGAAGCGCAGTCGGCGAACCAAACAGGCGTTCCGACAGTTCAAATCGTAGCCACCTTCTCAGCGCCAAGCCGGCATGGGGACTCCTTGGAATTCACCCTCACTCCGGTCGCAGTGAGCACGAGCAGCTACAAGTTTAACATTCTGGTCACTTGCGGGGATCAGAAACGCGTGTCGGCAGATATTACGTTGGTTCACGTAAACAACGACCGCGCCGCGCCGTGGCCACCCTCAGTCAAGGAGCGCCTTACCCAGCTTACAGGAGAACAGCAATGAAAAACAAAATAATTCATCCGGAAGGTTGGCCAAAGGCAAAAGGCTATGCCAATGGCATCCTGAGCGCTGATGGTGTGCTTGATATCGGTGGCCAAATCGGATGGACACAAGATCAGGTCTTCGAGTCACATGACTTTATTGGGCAGATGGAGCAGGCACTACGTAACATCGTCTGCGTTGTCGAAGCAGCGGGCGGGCAAATTGAAGATATCACGCGGCTGACATGGTATGTCGTCGACAAGAATGAATATCTTGAAAAACAGTCTGAAGTCGGAGCGGCCTATAGAAAGGTCTTGGGCCGCCACTTTCCCGCGATGACGATGGTCGTTGTGTCCGCGCTCGTGGAAGACGAAGCATTGCTAGAGATCGAAGCAACAGCGAGATTGAGCATAAGTTAACCGTTTGATCGCGCACCAGGAGCGGCCGGGCGATCAATCGAAATGGTTTTCTCGAACCCTGGCGGCGTTCACGTTTAGCTTCCTGAGAGTTTCGATCACGGCGTCAATTTTTTCCTGGCCAATATCCTGCAACAGTTGCTCTCTTGCGTGGCGCAAATCCGGCTCGGCGTCACGCAAGAGTGCGGCGCCGTGCTCGGATAATGTTACCTGAACAAAACGACGGTCGCTGGCGGATAGTTCCTTCTTGACCAGCCCTCGTTCCGCAAGCTTGTCAACTGTCCGTCCGGTAAAAGTTCTTTCACCAACCACACGTTCGGAGAGTTCGCAGATGGTCGATGGTTTTGTTTTGTCGAGTGACTGGAGAACACGCCACTCAAAAGCCTTCAAACGGTGCGGCTCAAGCACGGCGTTCATTAGATCACGAATTTCGAAGTTGGCTTGAGCGATGTGGTACTCTACCGGTTTTGGCTTGCAGGAGCTTCTGAACTCTTCCTTTTGATCAGCTTCCATTGTCTAGCCTCCAGCAACGCCGAATGAATCCATAGCAATGCGAAACTACGTTTGCAAACAGTGCGACACCCAGTGCGCCAGAAGTCTGAGCACGAGAATAAGCCAAGTGGATTCATTCGCCGATTCCTCGGGTAAGGAGATTCGAACCGCAGGCAAGACGCGTACAGCCAGTCAAATCCTAATTTGATGCAATGGCGTTTCGGTTAAATTCGCTCTTCCATTGGAGGTTCTCGATCTCGACCGTATCTCAGGACCTTTGCTTCGAGCAGGCTGAAGGCGATGGATGATACCTCATTTGGCGGCGGCTATGGCTCTCGCCTCTGCCGTCATCTTCTGGCGTAACAATCAAGGTGTCTGGACGCTAGAACATCACCCCCGGCAACCATGTCGCAATTTGAGGGACGAACCAAATCAGCAGCACCCCGATGGCTTGCAGGCAGATGAACGGTATGACACCGCGATAGATCTGCCCGGTTGTGATCTCTTTTGGTGCCGCTCCACGCAGATAAAAAAGCGAGAAGCCGAAGGGTGGCGTAAGGAACGAGGTTTGGAGATTGATTGCCAGAATGATGCCCAGCCAGATCGGGTCATGGCCGAGCAAGATGAGCGTCGGAACGACAAGGGGGAGGACAATGACCGAGATTTCCACGAAATCGAGGAAAAAACCCATCAAAAAGACGATCAGCATGGTTACGATTAACGCGCCAACGGCGCCTCCCGGGAGATTTTGAAGCCAGTGCGCCACGCGCTCCTCGCCACCGAGCCCTATGAACACCAGCGAGAACATACCGGCTGAAAGGATCGTCGCAAAGATCATGGCGGTCATTGTCATCGTCGAGGTCAGGGCATCCTGGACCACTTTCTGACGGACCACGTTGATCAAGGCGGCAGCGATTCCGGCGACACCAATTACCGCAAGTAGAATGTAGACTACGCCGGCGACGAGGTCTCCGGTGGCTAGATCGCTGCGCTGGAAGCGTACCGGGAATACGCCCGCAGCAACGGCGAGGGCGACAAGCGCTGCGGCGCCGGCAAGGATTGCGCCGCGATAGCGGCCAAGCCTCGCGCCTGCCATAAGCAGCGCGCCTACTGCACCAACCCCTGCGGCTTCGGTCGGCGTCGCAACTCCCGAAAGGATCGAGCCCAGCACGGTAACAATTAGCAAAACCGGCGGAACTACTGCTTTTAGAAGTTCACTCAGGCCCGGGCGGGAGAAGCTGAGGTCAGCAGGCGGCATGTCCTGGGGGCGGGCTATGCCTCGCGCGAGGATGTAGAGCAGGTATAGCGCGACCAGAAGAAGACCGGGCAATAGTGCTGCCGCAAAGAACTGACCAACCGATAATGCTTCCACTGAGAATTTGCCCTGCTCGTATTGCGCTTGCTGGTAGGCGTTCGACATCACGTCAGCGAGGATGATGAGTAGGGTCGAGGGCGGGATAATCTGGCCAAGCGTACCCGCTGTACACACGATGCCGGATGCCACGCGCGGGTCGTATCCAGACCGCAGCATTGTCGGCAGGGCAATCATGCCCATCGCAACAACTGTCGCACCAACGATGCCGGTTGAGGCTGCCAGCAAGGCGCCGACCAACACAACCGAAATGCCTAGGCCACCGCGCAATTGCCCGAAAGCTCTACCCATCGTATCCAGCAGCTCTTCTGCAATGCGGCTTTTCTCCAGTAGTGCTCCCATTAGCACGAAAAGTGGGATGGCAATCAAAACCTGGTTGGAGATCAGGCCGAAGACGCGTTGACCGAATGCACCCAGAAGCGAAATATCCATGACGCCAAGTATCCAGCCGAGATAGGCGAAGATAACGGCGATACCTGCGATACTGAATGCAACCGGAAAACCGGACAGGACCGCCACGACTAGCGCCGCGAACATCAGCATATCGAGATTGGCGCTCATTCCGAGCCCTCCGTGAACAATCGGATCAAGATGGCAATGGATTGCAATGCGACCAAGATGCAGAAGAGCGGGATCAAAGATTTAAGAAGAAATACAGCCTCGATGCCGCCGACAGAAATCGGGCCTTCGAGAATTTTCCATGAATTTCGCACCGATGCCCAGGACCACCAAGCTAGCGCAGCCATTGACGGCAACAGCAGGAACAAGTGCCCAAATATATCGATGCGACGCTGAATGCTGCGGTTAACACCGGCATAGAAGATGTCGACGCGGACATGTTTATCGACAAGGAGGGTATAGCCCGCTGCCAACATGAAAAGCGCGGCGTGTAGATAGAGCACGCTTTCCTGCGCTACGATTGAGTTAACCCCGAACACATAGCGCCCAATGACGATTCCAAACTGGATAAGTACCATCAAAAGGGCAAACCACTTTAGAACTGCGCCGAGACGCGTGTTTAACTGGTCAACCAGGTCAGCGAAGCGTTTCATCAGAGCCCCCTGCTCGAAAGTGTAGCGGCGCGGGGAATTCGACCGCGCCGCCCTCGATTCAATAGCCCATCACAGACGCGCGGGCGTTCATTTGCCCATTGTCCGCAAAAGTCATATAGCCGCCGACACTGTCTCGGTAGGCAATAAAGCTTTCGGTGATGCGCTGAACAAGCTCGTCTTCGTCGCCACGAAGCTCTTCGATGACCTCGGCTGCCGCGGCACCCATTGCGTCAATGACATCCTGTGGGAATACGCGAACCTGGACGCCGTCCTCGTCGACCAGCTTTTTGAGTGCTAGCGCGTGCTTTGTCGTGTACTCGGTCCAGACCGGGTTATAGAGGCTTTCGCAGGCAAATCGGACGACCTGTTTCAAATCCTCTGGAAGTTCGGCAAAGACGCTTGTGTTGATACCGCATTCTTCGGCTGACGAAGGTTCACCGACACCGGGCCAGTAGTAGTTCTTGGCAACCTGTTGATAGCCAAGCGCGCTGTCGGTCCAAGGCCCGATAAACTCTCCTGCGTCGAGCGCGCCGGTCTGAAGGGCCTGGAACATGGCTGGACCGCTCATAGCTTCTGCGGCCATGCCGAGCTTACGGCACATCTCGGAAGCCAACCCGGTGGTGCGGAACTTCATACCTTTGAGATCTTCGACCGATTTGATCTCGTCGCGGAACCAACCACCCCATTGCGGGCCAGAATTGCCGCAAAGGAATGGCTGGATTCCAAAGCGACCATACATCTCATTGTAAAGCTCTTGGCCGCCGCCGTGGTACAACCAGCCAAATTGTTCATCCGCGCGTAGACCAAAGGGTTGTGATCCGAAAAGCAGTATGCCCTTGGATTTCGACCCCCAATAAGCTGGAACCGCGTGATACAGTTCGGCCGTGCCCTCGCTGACGGCGTCGAAAACGCCCGGTCCTGGCACAAGTTCACCAGATGCAAAAAGCTTGACCTCAATCCGTCCACCCGAAAGCGTCGTAATACGGTCCGCCAGCATTTGAGCCGCAACGCCGGGTCCAGGCAGATTTTTCGGCCAAGCCGTGACCATCTTCCATTGGCGCACGTCTTGTGCGATTGCCGGGCTTGCCAGCGCTGTCGCCGCCGCGCCGACTGCGCCAGCCGACAGAAACTTGCGTCGATCCATGATCTTTCTCCTCTTTGATGATCTCAGATGTTATGCCGCCATCGCCCAACGACGCACGTTGGGCGATGGGTTGGCGTCAGTTCCCCAATATTCCAGGCAACCTCAGACCGTGTTCACGCGCGCAATCCAGCGCGATATCGTACCCGGCATCGGCATGGCGCCAAACGCCCGAGGCCGGATCATTCCACAAAACACGTTCCAGCCGTTTGGCGGCTTCCGGTGTACCGTCTGCGCAGATTACCACGCCCGCGTGCTGGCTGAACCCCACGCCGACGCCGCCGCCGTGGTGCAGCGACACCCAGGTCGCGCCCGACGCGGTGTTGACCAGAGCATTCAGAAGCGGCCAGTCACTCACCGCGTCCGAGCCATCTTGCATCGCTTCTGTCTCGCGGTTGGGTGAGGCAACGGAGCCGCTGTCGAGGTGATCGCGACCGATCACGATGGGGGCTTTCAACTCGCCGCTGGCGACCATCTCGTTGAATTTCAGACCCGCGCGGTGACGATCCCCCAGACCAATCCACGCGATACGGGCGGGCAGGCCCTGGAACTCGATCCGGTCTTGGGCCATGTCCAGCCAGTTGTGCAGATGTTCGTTCTCGGGGAACAACTCTTTCATCGCCTGATCGGTTTTGTAGATATCCTCGGGGTCGCCCGACAGCGCGGCCCAGCGGAACGGGCCGATACCCCGACAGAACAGCGGGCGGATATAGGCCGGCACAAAGCCCGGGAAGTCAAAGGCGTTTTCCAGCCCTTCCTCAAGCGCCATCTGGCGGATGTTATTGCCGTAATCCACGGTCGGGATACCCTTGGCGTGGAAATCGACCATCGCCCTTACCTGTACCTTCATCGAGGCCCGGGCGGCCTTTTCCACGGCTTTCGGATCGCTTTCGCGCTTTTCGCGCCACTCTGCCATCGACCAGCCCTGCGGCAGATAGCCGTTGACCGGGTCGTGGGCCGACGTCTGGTCGGTTACGATATCGGGCCGGACGCCGCGCCGGATCAACTCCGGGTAGACATCAGCAGCATTGGCCAGAAGGGCAACCGACTTGGCCTCGCCCGCCTCAGTCCAGCGGCGGATCATCTCAAGCGCATCGTCAAGGCTGTCTGTCTTTTCATCGACATAGCGGGTGCGCAGGCGGAAATCGATGCTGTCGGGGTTGCATTCCACAGCCAGACAGCAGGCGCCCGCCATTACCGCCGCAAGCGGTTGCGCGCCACCCATCCCACCAAGGCCGCCGGTCAGGATCCATTTGCCCTTCAGATCGCCGTCATAGTGCTGGCGACCGGCTTCGGCGAAAGTCTCGTAGGTGCCCTGCACGATGCCCTGCGACCCGATGTAAATCCACGACCCTGCGGTCATCTGGCCGTACATTGCGAGGCCCTTGCGATCCAACTCGTTGAAGTGATCCCAATTGGCCCAGTGCGGCACGATGTTGCTGTTGGCAATCAGAACACGCGGCGCGTCCGAGTGGGTTTTGACGATCGCAATCGGTTTGCCGGATTGAACGACAAGCGTTTCGTCCTCTTCAAGGTCTTTGAGGCCGGCGACGATCCGGTCGAAGTCATCCCATGTCCGCGCCGCGCGCCCGATGCCGCCATAAACCACCAACTCATGCGGGTTTTCGGCCACGTCAGGATGAAGGTTGTTCATCAGCATCCGCAGCGGGGCCTCTGTCATCCAGCTTTTGGTATTCAGCTCGGGGCCCGTCGGCGGATAGATGTCACGGGTGTTCTTACGAGGGTCGTTCATGTCGGCCTCCAGGTTTTGAGGGTGTCTAGGATTTCTGAAAGTGCGCGTTGCAGTCTTTCCGCGCGGGATGAATCAAAGGCCCAGGGTGGGGCTTCGTTTGCCAGGTAAGTGCTTTGGGTAAGCTCCATCTGAAGGGCATGAACGCCCTTGGCAGGTTGACCATAGTGGCGGGTCGTCCACCCACCTTTGAACCGACCATTCACAACACTGGAATACCCCTTGGTCGTCGCGCAGATCTCTGCTGTTTTCTGCTCTAGCTCAGGATCGCAGCTTGTGCCGTCATTGGTGCCGAGGTTGAAATCGGGCAGGGTTCCTTCAAACAGAAACGGAATTTGTGAGCGGATTGAGTGGCAATCGAACAGTATTGCGAAGCCGTGTAGCGTGCGTACCCGTTCAAGTTCCGCCCAGAGTGCCGTGTGATAGGGCGAGTGATAAGCAATTTTACGTCGCGTAATTTCGGCCGCATCCGGCTCGTGACCTTCGCGGTAGATCGTTTTGCCGTCAAAGTCGGTCAGCGGGCACAGAGTGGTTGTATTCTGACCGGGGTAGAGGCTGACGCCGCCCGGATCGCGGTTCACATCGATGGCATAGCGGTGGATGGCAGTTCTGACCCGTGTCAGGTCGGTGCCGAGGTCCGCGTAAAGCCGGTCGATGTGCCAGTCGGTGTCTGCCAAGGCGCGACCGGTCTCGTTCAGTCCGGCGGCGATGTCATCCGGAAGGTCGGTGCCCGTATGCGGCAGACCCAGAACGATGGGGCTGTCACCGCGGTGGGTTTCGATGAAACTCATGGGGCTTCCTTTCCGGCGACAACCCTTGAGTATAGAGGGTTTATGCCGATGCCATAGGACAGTTCGGCCGGGTCGGTGACGTTCCAGACCGCAAGGTCAGCGCGTTGGCCCGGGGCGATTGTGCCCACATCGGACAAGCCAAGCGCGCGGGCTGCGTTGCGTGTGGTGCCCGCCAACGCCTCGGCTGGGGTGAGGCCAAACAGAGTGCAGGACATGTTCATGGCCAGAAGCAAAGATCCCAGAGGCGATGAGCCGGGGTTCCAGTCTGTTCCAACAGCCATGGGTACTCCGCACTTTCTGAAAGCTTCCACCGGTGGCGCTTGCGTTTCGTTGATCGCGTAAAAGGCCCCGGGCAGCAGAACTGCCACGGTGCCGGCCTTGGCCAGTGCGTCGGCATCAGCTTCGGTGGCATATTCGACATGATCCGCCGAAAGCGCCCCGTACCGCGCGGCCAAAGCGGTGCCGCCGATGTTCGACAGCTGTTCGGCGTGAAGCTTGACCGGCAAGCCCAATTCGACCGCTTTGTCAAATACGCGCGCGATTTGATCGGGTGAAAAGGCGATCCCTTCGCAAAAGCCATCCACCGCATCGACCAGACCTTCCGCATGGGCCTCTTGCAGGGTCGGCAGACAGATCGTGTCGATATAGGTGTCGGCGTCCATCTCTTTCGGTTCGGCATGGGCGCCAAGAAAGCTGGTCAACACCCGCACGGGACGTTGGTCGGCGATGGCACGCGCGACGCGCAGCATCTTGAGTTCGGTGTGGCGGTCCAAGCCGTAACCGGACTTGACTTCGATCGTCGTAACGCCCTCGGCAATCAACGCGTCAGCGCGCGACAGTGCGGTTTTGAGCAATGTCTCTTCTGATGCCTCCCGCGTTGCGGAAACGGTCGAGACAATTCCACCACCTGCGCGGGCGATTTCTTCGTAGCTGGCCCCTTCTAGGCGCATCTCGAACTCTCGGGCGCGGTTTCCGCCATGCACGATGTGGGTGTGGCAATCGATCAGGCCTGGGGTGACAAGCCGCCCATCAAGGCCACGGCGGCTGAAATCTGTGTACTCGGCTGGCAAGTTCGAGCGGAGCCCGACCCAGGCGACAGAGCCATCCTGAATTGCGATCGCGGCATCGGAAATCAGGCCGTAGCCACTGCCGGTCATTGTGGCTGCTGAAAGATCTGTCAGGATTTCGGGTTCCACTTTCGCCCCCTTGTTAAATCGCTACATATTGCTATTATGTCGCTACATAATAAGTCAAGGGCAATCTGAGATGTATGAAATCAAGGCAAAACAAGCGCTTCTGCCAGACGGCTGGGGATCAAACGTTACGATTGTCGTCGGCAATGATGGGCGTATCGATTCGGTCACACCTGGCGCGGCAAGTGGCCCGGCGACCCATGATTTGATCCTTCCGGCCCAGACCAATCTGCACAGCCACGCTTTTCAGCGGGCTATGTCCGGCCTGACGGAAGCACGCGGGCCTGATCCGCGCGACAGTTTCTGGACGTGGCGCCGATTGATGTACCGCTTTCTGGATCAGCTCAACCCGGATCAGGTGCAGGTTATCGCGTCGCTGGTCTATATGGAGATGCTTGAGGCGGGATATGCCTCAGTCGCTGAATTTCACTATCTGCACCACGATGTGGGCGGACGGCCCTATAATGACCTTGCTGAAATGGCCGTGCGCATCACGGCTGCGGCAAGCGAAACCGGAATTGGCCTGACGCTCTTGCCTGTCCTTTATTCCAACGGCGGATGCGACGGGCGCGCGCTGCTGGGTGGACAGCGCCGGTTCGGCAATGATCTGGACCAGTTTCTGGTATTGCATGACAAAAGCGCTGCCCTGATCGGAAAGGCTGCGGACGATTATTCGATCGGCATCGCGCCCCATTCATTGCGCGCTGTTTCTACCGAATCGTTGCGCGAACTGGTGACTGGATCGGCCGCAAAAGGCCCCATACATATGCACTTGGCAGAGCAGGTTGCAGAGGTTGAAGAAGTCGAGGCTCATTTGGGCGCGCGACCGGTTGAGTGGTTGTTGGAGAACCACGATGTAAATGACAGATGGTGCTTGATTCACGTCACGCAGATGAAAGATCACGAAACCTGCGGCCTTGCAGCCACCGGGGCGGTCGCGGGGCTTTGTCCGATCACCGAATCCAACCTGGGAGACGGCATCTTCGAAGGCACGACTTATCTGCCCGCCGGCGGGCAGTTTGGCGTGGGATCGGATTCCAACGTGCATATCTCGGTGTTTCATGAATTGGCAACGCTTGAGTATTCGCAGCGTTTACGAGACCGTAGCCGCGCTGCGTTGGCGACACAAGAAAAGTCGACCGGGCGTGTTCTCTATGAAACGTCTGCGCGAGGCGGAGCCCAGGCCGGAGGACGTATGTCTGGCCGGATCGAGGCCGGAAGCTGGGGTGACCTAATCGGGTTCACCACCCATACTTCAGCCCTTGCCGGGCGGCACTCCGACCAATTGCTGGACAGCCTCACATTTTCCGGGCAAGGCTTCGAAGCGATTACCGATGTGTGGAGTGCGGGCCGTCACATGGTTAGGAATGGTCGACATGTGCTCCGCGATAAGATTGTCGGGGACTATGTCACGCTTATGAAAACACTCCAGTTGGAGATCTGATGGCGAAACCAAAGACAACTTGGAAATCTGTCCGCGACCGTGTGCGAGATGACATCCTAGCCGGCCAATACAGGCCTGGGGACCGCTTGCCCCGTGATGCAGATCTTGCCGAAAGTCTCGATTGCGCACGTTCTACCGTGCAACGGGCGATGCAAGATCTCGTTGACAGCGGCTTGATCGAACGCAGGCGCAAGGGCGGGACGCATGTCCGGAGCGACCCCATTGCGCGCGCAACACTCGATATTCCAGTTGCCCGGCTGGAAATTGAGCAAAGCGGACGCGAATATGGCTATCAGTTGATCACCCTGGAAAAGGCCGTACCGCCAGCTTCTACTCTCGCAAAGCTGGGCATTCCTTCACCCCGGCCGCTGTTGCGCGCGGATGCGCTACATCTGGCGGACGGGCGACCGTACATTTTGGAAGAACGATGGATATGCGCTCAGACCACCCCCGAGATTCTGCAGGTGGATCTGACCCTGATCAGCGCAAACGAATGGTTGGTTAAAAATAAGCCTTACTCGCGTTACGAACTTCGCCTCTATGCGCAGAAAGCAAGTGGCACAACTGCGCAGCGAATGGAGATCGATCAGGGTGATGCGCTGCTTGTTATTGAGCGCGCGACATTCGAGGAAAATCGCCCCATCACATTGGTTAAATCCTTTGCGCAGCCAGGCTATCAGCTTCTTGCAAGCACTTGACCGAAGCGCCTCTTAGTCTCGTAGAAGGGCTTGCAGAATGTTTTTATCGCTCAGTTTGCCAACGATCCGGCCGCCATCGGAGATGTAGCTGTCACCGGTGCGCGCAATGTGGGACCGGATGAGTTCTTTGACGGGTGTGGAAATCGGATGCACTGCAGCGTGGGATGGGGCAGGACCCTCGGAAGGTTGCATAACTTCAGCAGCACGGAGCACGCCAAGCGGGTTCATTTCGGCAACAAATTTGCGCACGTAATCGGTCTGTGGACGCAGCACGATGTCTTGTGGTGTGCCGAGCTGAACCATTCGCCCGCCTTCCATGATGGCGATCCGATTACCCAGCTTCATGGCTTCGTCCAGATCGTGACTGACAAACAGGATAGATTTGTCGAGAACGTGCAAAAGTTCCAGTAACTCATCTTGCAGCTCATTGCGGATCAAAGGATCAAGCGCCGAGAAGGGTTCATCCATCAACAGGATCGGCGCTTCGGTCGCCAACGCTCGAGCCAGGCCAACACGTTGCTGCATTCCTCCGGACAGCTCTGAAATCTGCATATGAGCCCAATCTGCCAGATGCACGGTTTCAAGCTGCTTCATGGCTTTTTCAAGCCGCACCGTCTTGTCAACACCAGCGGCCTCCAACCCGAATGCGGTGTTTTCTAGCACGCTGCGCCACGGCAGTAGACCGAATTGCTGAAAAACCATCGAAATCTGCTTGCGTCGCACGTCGCGCAGTTGCCCCGCCGACAGATCGGCGAGGTCAACAAGCCCGTTTTCGGTGCGCACTTCGACCGTTCCGCGGGTCAGCGGATTGAGGCGGTTCGAGGCTCGCAAAAGGGTTGATTTTCCAGACCCCGAAAGTCCCATTAAGACAACAATCTCGCCTTCGTTCAGATCCAGCGTACAATCGTGCACGCCCAACACTTGCCCTGTTTCCTTGCGAATTTCCTCGCGTGATTTTCCCGCGTCCATCAGCGGCAGTGCTGACTTTGGGTTGTCTCCAAAGACAATATTTGCTGCGCTGAATCTCAATACTGGTTTGGTCATCTCAATTCTTCCCTTTGAAACGCAGAAGGCGATCGAGGACGATGGCGATGATGACGATGGCGATGCCGACTTCGAACCCTTTTGCAATGTTGACTTGGTTCAACGCTCTAAGTGTAGGCACGCCCAAACCGCTTGCACCCACCAGCGCTGCAATAACCACCATGGATAGCGACAGCATGATCGTTTGGGTCAGACCTGCCAGAATTTGCGGCATCGCCCATGGGATTTCGACTTTCCACAGGATCATGCGGTCAGAGGCGCCGAAGGCTTGGGCCGTTTCGATCAGCGCGGGTGGGGTCGAGGATACGCCCAGATAGGTCAGCCGGATCGGCGCAGGCACCGAGAACACAACGGTGGCGATCAAGGCCGGAACCGCGCCCAAGCCGAACAGTACCAGCGCCGGAATGAGATAGACGAAGGTCGGGATCGTCTGCATCAAATCTAGGATCGGTTGCAGGACTTTATAAAAGACCGGGCGGCGTGCGGCGAGAATACCGATGGGGACGCCGATGAGCATACAGGTTGTTGTCGCCGCTAGCACCAAGGCCAGCGTCTCCATTGTTTCCGCCCAGTAGCCGAGGTTGATGATCAAAAGCAGTCCGAAAACTGAAAAAAGCGCTAGCCAAATTGATCGGTGGAGATAGAGCGCGAGCGCCCCCACGAGAGCGACAAACAGCAATGGGTGCGGCAACTGCAGCAGCCAAAGCGCCGCGCCAACGATCGCTTCAATCCCGGCGGATATCGCTTCAAAGAAGCCCGACATGTTGCTTGTCAACCAATCGACGCCGGCTTTCGCCCAATTGCCGATAGGCAAACTGTTTTCTTCCAACCATTCCATGTCAGATTTCCTCAGTTCAAGTTGTCATTGGGCAGTAGCCACCCAAGAGCGGCGTCACACATTTCTCCGCTGATGACATGACCAACCCCGGGCAAAGTACGAAATTTGGCGTTCGGAATCTTGTCCGCCGCCGCCTTGCCGCGTCGATATGAAATGCAGGGGTCTGAATCGCCATGTAGCACCAGAGTTTTCGCCGTGATGTTGTTCAGTATTTTTGTGCGATCCTCTTCCGCCAGAACTGCGATAGCCTGCCGCGCAGAGCCGCCAAAACGATATCCGGCAGCCGTAATTCTGGCGATTTCGTCTTGTAGTTCTTTGCCGTCTTCCAGTTGCCCGGCACCATAATATAGCGTGTCGCTTAGCAGATAATCGTATTCTGCGCCTGGGAGTTCCGGTGCAGTAAACAGCCTGGCCATTCTGCGGATCGCGTCGGCTTCGGCGTCAATCTCGGCGGTTCCATCATTGCTGGCCAGTTGCACAAAGCGACCAACTCGCTTGCCAGCCGAAGCCGCAACCATCTGACCGATCATTCCGCCCATTGAGAACCCAACCAGATCGAATTTCTTGACGCCAAGCCCATCAACCATGCGAAGCACGTCGTCGCGCATATCCGATAGGCGGTAGGCGGCTGCGCGTTGCGCCGCCTCCTTGTCCCGTTTGAGCCATATTTCCTGCAGGATGGGCTCACTCTCCGGTCCAAAAACCGGAGAGTCACCCGAGTCGCGATTGTCGGGGCAAATGACAAAGCAATGGCGCGCGAGGTTTTCGACAAAGGTCGTCGGCCATTCTGACGCGTTCATGCCGAGGCCAATCAGAAGCACCACAGCTGGCGCATCGACCGCGCCGTAGGTGCGGCAGGCAAGGCCAACCGCATTTACGTTGCGGTCGTCACGTAGGGTGCTTGCGAATACCATCACGAACCGCTCGGCAGACCCAGGTGGCTTTGTACGGCAGCAAGGCCTGGCTTGCCATCGATGGTTTGCACGCCTTCAAGCCACGTCTCCAGCACTTCGGGGCGTTTCTTGAGGATCATCTCTGCGGCATCTTCGGGATCCTCACCGTCATTGATGATATAGCCCATGCCTTCGTTTTCCAGATCGACGTCAAATGTCAGTTGAGTGAAAAACTTGCCCATGTTCGGGCACTCTTCAGCATAACCCAGACGAGACTGGGTGTGGACGGAAGCTGCGCCGAAATCGGGTCCGAAATACGCGTCACCACCGGTCAGATATTCTATGTCGAACTCTACGTTCATCGGATGCGGCGCCCATGCGAGAAAGACAACCCAGTCTTCCTTGGCGACGGCGCGACGAACCTGCGCCAGCATCCCTTGTTCCGAGCTTTCCACAACGGTCCAATCGCCCAGTCCAAAGTCGTTTTGTTCGATGATGGACATGGTCTGGCTGTTGGCACCCGCCTCGATTCCATAAAACGAGTTTTCGAACTTGTCCGCGTGCTGCGCCAGATCGGCGAAATCTTTTACGCCTGCCGCGTGTACATAATCGGGAACCGCAAGTGTGTATTTTGCGCCGGAAAGGTTTTGGTTCAGCGTTTCGACTTTGCCGCCATCAACATAGGGCGCAAAGAACTGTGCCATTGCGGGATCCCAATATCCCAGAAAGACGTCCAGGTCGTCATTCACAAGAGATTCGTAAATGACCGACGTGCCAAGGACATTCAGCTTGGGTTGGTATCCCAACCCTTTCACGACAACCGAAGCAATTGCCGAAGTAAGAGCGAGATCGGTCCAGCCCGGCTCGGCCATGCGCACTTCTTCGCATGACGCATGCGCGATTCCTGCGCTTAGCAGGACCGCACCGATTCCCATTGACGTTGTAGATTTCCACATAACAAACCTCATAGTCGATTAATAGACCATACAGTCTAACTAAATTACTCTTGATAAATTTGCGGCGTTGAGTCAATAAAAATTTGACCCGCAGCGCATGAGGTGAAGAAATGGGGCGGAATAATCTGACACTGCTACGGCGTGCGGAATACTCGAAATCGGCCTTCGAGACGCTCAGCGAACTCGGCCTTTCCGGCACGACAGTTGACAAAGTGGCCGAGCGTGCGGGTACTTCAAAAACCAATATTCTCCATTACTTCGGCAGCAAGGCGCAGTTGCTTGAGATGGCGATGCGTTATGCCCATGCCGATTTCGCGAAGGACGTTCGCGAACTTTTGGTGCGGTCGGCAACACCATGGGAGAGGGTCTATTCCGTCGTTGAAGGGAACTTCTCCCGAGAATATTTCAGGCCTCGTCTTGCCCATGCCTGGCTGGCGCTGTGCGCCGAGGTGCCTTACCGTTCGGCTTATCAACGCATTCAAACTGCGACACACAAGCGAACAGCGTCAAACTTGATCCACGCACTTGGCCGTGTCACCGATCGCGAAACGGCGTGCCAGACGGCGTTTTCACTTTCAGTGATGATAGACGGATTATGGGTGCGCTGCGGAACGACTCCGGCTGGGATTTCCCGCGACACGGCGATTGAGCAGATCTCGCACTATTTGGAGGCGGTCTTTCCCGACGATGCAGAGCGGACCGCCGCCAAAGCACGCATCGCCGAGATCAACAGTATTCTGAACCCTCACTGATTTTCCCTGATCGTTGCCTCAGGGCTCTGGCGGTTGGGCCGCCCGATCAGGCCGCGGCAAGCAATCCTCGTGCGATGATCGTGCGTTGGATTTCCGAACTGCCTTCGTAAATCCGAAAGATACGCAGATCCCTCAGGTATCGTTCCAGCGGGAAATCCCTTGTGTATCCATAACCGCCATGGATTTGCACTGCCTTGTCGGCAATTTCCCAAGCAGCTTCGGATGCGAATAGCTTTGCGTGCGCAGCATCGGTCGAAAAACGCTGGCCAGTGCCCCGTTTGCCAGCAGCGATTAAGGCCAAGGCGCGCGCTGCAGCCAATTGATTGGCCATGTCGGCAATCATGAACTGAAGCCCCTGAAATTCGCCAATCGGGTGACCGCCGACATGGCGTTCCTTGGCATAAGAAATCGCAGCATTCATTGCGGCCTCGGCAATCCCTGTGGCCTGTGCGGCCACTTCGATCCGACCGTTGTCCAACACTTTCATCGCGGTTTTGAAACCAGTTCCTTCTTCACCAATCAGGTTTTCGACGGGCACTTGGCAATCCAGCGCAATGCCGAAAACATGCCCGCCCTTCAGGCCCATTGTCCGCTCGGCCGGGGCGATATCGACACCCTCGATCTTTTGAGGCTCGACAAGAAAGGCACTGATGCCCCGTGCCCCCTTGTCAGGGTCGGTCTTTGCATAGACGACGATAAAATCAGCGTCACCAGCATTCGAGATAAAGCACTTTGATCCCTTGATGTGATAGTGATCCCCGTCGCGCACGGCTTTGGTGCGCATATCCATGGGATTGGATCCTGCCATCGGCTCGGTCAGGCCAAACGCTCCGAGCGCCTCGCCACTGGCCGCCTTGGGCAGAAGCTGATTGCGCATGTCGTCGTTTGCGCCGATCAGGATGCTGTCTGTTGCAAGGAAATGCGCAGTCAACATCGACGCGGTCGAGCCGCACGCCCCCGCGACCAGTTCGACCGCCCGATACAGCGCCGGTCCTGAAAGGCCAAGGCCGCCAAGCTCTTCGGGCAGGTTCATCCCCATGATGCCCATTTCCGCCATGCTGGGCAGATTGCAGGTCGAGAAGGTCGAGGTTTCGTCAATCTCAGCAGCTTTCGGAGCCAGAACCTCGGCCGAAAAGCGTTCGATCTGGTCGATGACCGCCTGTTCGTCGGTTGTGAGTTGCGGCGTCATGATCAAACCTCCTTTGCGTGCTGTTCAGGAAAATAGTCGTGTTGATTGGCCCCAAGCGCTGGCGCTGGGTCTCGATTTCCGCGGGGCAGCCCCGCGAAATGCACGGGCTGTTCAAATATGTTGAGGCAGCCCAATGTCGGATGGTCAACCGGGGTGGCCAGCTGGCGCGCCTTTGTGCCGGGTGATGTCCAGGCTTCTTTCGCTGACCGAAGTTCGCTGGTGGGAACGCCTGCAGCATTCAACGCTTCGATCACATCGCGCAGAGGCAGGTGAGACGCCCAAGTTTCGATGTGGACCGCAAGTTCCGCTTCATTTGCCCTGCGGTTCTCGTCGGTGGAAAATCGCGGATCATGGATCAAATCCGGCGCCCCGATAACGTTCAGAAAACGTTCGAAGATCTGGTTGTTCAAAACCGCCAGCGCAAAGCTTCCGTCGCTGCAAGAATAGACCCCGAACGGGGCCGAGAGCGCGTGGCGGTTGCCGGTGCGGGTGGGATCTCCGTCTGCTGTAACTGTTCTGCACGCAACGATGGGCATCATGGCCATCAGGCTGTCCAACAGCGACACATCAATATAGCGACCCTTTCCGGTCCGCGTTCTGTCAAAGAGCGCGACCATCATCGACCAGGCGGCGAAAATCCCGCCTGCAACATCGCCGATCGCCTCGCCGGACATAGTGGGTGGTGCGTCTGGCTCGCCCGTCATTTCCATGAAGCCGGACAGGGCTTGCACGATCATGTCATAGGCGGGTTTATCGGCGTCAGGCCCTGTTTGACCAAATCCGGATATGCTGACATAGACCAGCCCCGGATTGATCGCGCTCAGCGCGTCATACCCCAAACCCAGACGTTGCATGACACCGGGGCGAAAATTCTCGACAACCACGTCGCTGGTTGCGACCAGATCTTTCAGATGGGTTAGGTCATCTGGGTCTTTGAGGTTCAGGACGACCGATTTCTTGCCTCTGTTGATGGACTGGAACAGTAAGCTTTCAACGCCCCTAAAGGGACCAATATGGCGATAGTCATCGCCGGACGCGCTTTCGATCTTGATGACTTCTGCACCGATATCGGCCAGCAGCGCAGTACAGTATGGACCTGCCAGAACGCGCGTGAAGTCCAGGATGCGGAGCCCGTTCAAAGGTTGTGATTGTGCTGGATCAGTCATTAGCGTTCCCACCGTTGTTTCAGGTAGGTTACGGCATTGTGGGATATATACAGAAATACTGTATTGGTATATACAAAATAAATGGAAACTATACCCATCACACTCAGCCAGATCAGGTTCATTCTTGCCGTTGCGGAAGAGGGAAGCACCGCGGCAGCAGCGCGGCAGTTGAACATTTCACAACCATCTGTCTCTCTTGCGATTTCTCGGGTAGAAGACGAATTAGGCTTCCCGCTATTTGTGCGTCGGCCAGGATTGGGTATGGAACCGACCGCACAGGGTGCGCGTAAACTAGTCGAGTTACGCGCGGCGTATCAAAATATGAGCCAGGTATTCTCGGGATGCAGGGATCAGTACGAACTTGCCGGATCATTGTCGATCGGGTTTATGACAACGCTTGGGCCGGTTTATGTGCCTCAACTTGTGCGTAAATTCCAAGAACTGCATCCATCTGTTCGGATAAAGCTGCACGAAGGCAACCTGAGCAGCTTGTCGAATTGGCTGGAAACAGGAAGGATCGAAACGGCAATTGTTTATGACTTCGGGCTTCCCACCGATCTGGAAATTCTGGCACTACAGGACGTCAGGCCCTATGGTGTCGTCTGGCAAGGACACCCGCTTGCAGATAGAGAAAGCATTGCCGTTCAGGATCTGTTGCCCGACCCATTGATCCTCATCAACTTGCCCGGAAGCAAAGAGTATTTTCAGTGGTTGTTACAGGGCCATGAATCCAAGACCCGGATCGCATTTGAAACAGGGTCGGTGGAATTTCTTCGGTCAGCCGTCGCCAATAAGCTTGGCGTTGGATTACTCGCGACTGATCTGCCCCATGATGTAACTTACGATGGCAGCAAAATAGTCAGACTACCGCTAAAAGGCTATAAGTCTCCGCACCGTGTGGCTTTGGCTAGGAATCCCGACTTTCTGGAAACTCAGGTCTTGCGGGCTTTCAGGACAGTCTGCTTGGAGGAATTCATATCCTGAAGTGTGGTGCAATCATCCCAAATTTGCGCTCAGGACTTCGGTAATGGGGCCACCCATGTCAAGCTGTTTTGCGCAGAATAATTGGTCTGTCAAGACGGTACAGCTCCACTTTGCCCTTGCCCGCCTTGCTCTCTATCGCGGCCTTTGGTTCATATCCTTCGGTTCGTGGTCAACGCTTTGATAGGCAACAGATGCTGGTTCGAATTAGCTCCGATGTGTCTATCTCATTGGCGTGCTTTTATTGAAGTCGGCGACGGTCCAGACGCCACATAACTTCGGACGGTCATCGACCACTGGAACTGCGACACTGCCCTCGACCTCAATCGGAAGAAAGCCAATGTCCGAATCCAGATCGTCTTCGAGATTCGGCTCAAACCTCGGGTCCCTTAACTATAAGTGATTTAGATTGGCATCTAGCGAGTACCGCCGCGCTATTTGCGCAACCGAAACTCCTTGCACAGTCGCCTGCGCAAAAATCGACCACTTCTCACCTTCCTGCCAGAAGAGATTCTTCTTACCTTTCTTGCCCGCAGTGCAGTGCCTCAAGATGTCCATTCCTGATCATGGACATTATCAAACCCATCCAAGCCGCGTCAGAACGGGTAGACCGGACGGGTGCCCGAGAAGGTAGCCTCTATCTGAACCACTTAGATGGATGAATTCGACAATGCTCCATTGGAAGGGTGATCAGCTATTCCGGATCAGCCTGAACGTTCTCAGCCAGCATTACAGCAAGAAAACGAGTACCATCGAAAGATCCAAGAACAATCGCAAGGATCGATGTCAGAGGGACGGCGAGAATTGCGCCTGCCAAACCCCAGAGACTGCTGAAAACAGAAAGGCTGAGCAGCACTACGAATGGTGACATGTTCAGCCGTTTTCCAAGCACGCGAGGCTCCAGAAAGTTTCCGACCCAGATTTGAGCCACCATCAATAGCACCAAGGTTAGAATGCTGGTTTGAACTGAACCAAACTGTGCGATGCTTAGAAGGACAGGTAGTGCAACACCAAGAGCGGAGCCGACGTAAGGGATATAGTTAAGCAATGCGATAAGTATCGCCCAAAAAACAGCAAAATCGACACCTAGAAAGAACAGAATAGCAAAGGACATAACGCCAAGCACGATATTGACAAGCGTTTTTGCTCCGAGATAGTCAGCAATTTTGCCGTTGATTTCGTTTATGATGCCAAGCACTCTTTCAGCCTGTTCCTTTGTTGTTGCCGCGTAGATTTTACTTACGAACTGTGCTCGCTCGCCCATCAAAAAAACGGTGTAGATAATGATCAAAAACAGCGTTCCACCAGCCGAGCTAATAGAAGACAGCGCGGACAAAGCGAAGCTTCTTAGATCCATAGCTCCGAAAGTCATGTCATACAGTCGCGTCCCGTCAAAGTTTGTCGAATGCCCAAAACTTGCAAGCACTTTCTGGATGACGGAAGTGAAGTTGTCTTGGTATTCTAGTTGCTTTTCAGCAAGACTTTGTGCTGTCACAACAATGATGCGGAAGAACGTGATGATCACAATAGTGAAGACTAATAAAACAAGGACCCTCGAGACCCATTGAGGTGACGCACGCATTACAGGAAGACTTGCTACAACACGGGACGCGCTCGTCAAAACATATGCGGCAATCGCCGCTATGAAGATTGGCACAATGGTGCTTTTGCCGACGACAAAAATCGAACCCAGCAAAACGACCAGCACCATTGCGTAAGTGAGTTTGGGCAAGCTGCTCAATTTCAATTCATCTGCTCCCATTATGTCGGACCCTGTCATTCAGTGGTTTGGAAAAATGTACTGAAAGTAGATACAAAACTAATCTAACAGGTCAGTTCCCGCATAACAGGGCGTATGATTGTTTTTTGGGTCAGAGAACTTTCTGAGAGAGGCTTATGTCCCCATGTTGAAGGCTTGGTAATTTTAAAGCTCAACCTCATCAACAGAAATAGGCTCATCCGCGAAAGCTTGGGGAACAATGATTGCAACATCGGCAATTTTGCCGTGTTGATTGCACGCTGATATCAGCAACTCAGCGCTGAACATTATAGCGAATCTCATACCGTCTTTCTCCAATTCGGATTAAAAGGCTATCCTAAAGGAACGATTTTCAGACTCGCAGCTGTGGTTTCTCAAAATGAAACCACAGCTGACCTGACTATTCTGCAACGTGAACTTCATGGCAGCCCATGCAAGCCGCGCCGACCTGGCCGAGTGCTGCGCCTAACGCTTCAGGACCATTGCCGGCGGTCGCTTCAAGATTGATGAAAGCTGCATTCAGGGACTGACCCTTTTCCGCGACACTTTCGAAATTGGTCCAGATATTGGGAAGGGCGCGGGTGCGATCAGGAAAATCGTCTGTCGACGTTTTGGGCGGATACAAGGTGACCGTCCCATACTGCTCCATCGTCAGCAGGTTATCCACATAGTCTTTGACCTGCTCAGCATCATAGGTTGCATCGCCTGACGCCATCGCGCCAAGGACAAGCATGTTATATTCCAGAATGCGATAATAGGCTTGCCGAGCATCTACGACATCAATTGACGCGGGCTCTTGCGCTACCGCGCCCAAAGGCAGGACAATCAGTGCAAATGCGGTAAATACCTTCTTCATTTCAAACTCCTCCACGTAGTGAGTTCCTTTAATAGGAGGCCTCACCCAGGATATGAGGGAGAGGCCTCCGGTGGCTTTTGGTGAGACCATATTGGGTGGGGCCGCAGACGTTCTGAAACTCTGAGGCCCGATGCGCCGCTGTGTCAGTCTCCTAGCGGCGCATTGTTGATCGCGCTCACGTCCTCCATGATATCAAAAACATAGTCAGATGTGACCGTGATACCGATGGAATTCAGACGCGGGATGTGCATGGCCTTGTATGCCTCGAGGGCCTCCCGGTTCCTGAACAGATATGTAGACCCATAGTGGGTTGTACCTTCTTCGACTGTCCAGATTTTCCAAATTACTCCCGGCTCTTCTGCAATGCTTTCGGCGAGTTGTTTGGTTCCAGCCAGGAATTCTTCCGTGATTGGACCATCGTAGGTCATATGAAGGTCCCAGATCTTAAGTGTACTCATGGTTAGTCCTTTCTTAGTGGTTGGTTGAATATGGATCAGGCCGCGTTTTTCTTGAGTTGCAGCACACACAAGACCGTCATGAGAGTGAAGAATGCTGGATCCGACCATCCGAAACCGGAAAACGCGCCGATCAGACAAGCGTAAAGGGTGATCAAAACGCCAAGAACATTTGTCCACAAAAGACCCTGGATGATCTTGCGCGCGGCATCGGTGTTGGCGTCAACATCGCGCCACATCCACGAGATTATGGCAATGCCCCCGAGAAAGATGCTGTTATGCTGTGACAGGAACTTTGCATACAGGTCATTAACCTCCAGGCCGTAGAGGGGCCACATGAGATTTGGCAGGAAAAACAATGCAAATGCGAAAATCGCATAGATGGCCGCGTGGAGCAGCAGCAGTGTCTTATTGGTCATGGTTCAGTACCTTTTGTTATTGAGGCAGTTTCTTTCGAAACAGGTTTAACTTTGTGATGAGGTGACGCTTCTCAGCCTCAGGAACCTCTCCGAAAATCCGGGCAAGCGCCTCGTTATGTACCGGAAAAAAAAATGTGACTTTTTCTTTTCCGGCTGGTGTCAGGCGCAGTACGCGCGCCCGTTTGTCGGTTTCATCAACAGTCTTCTCCACCCATCCAGCCTGAATCAGGTTCTTGACAACAACATCAAGGTTTCCCGAGGTGCCCAGCACCAAGGCCAGAAGGTCATTGATGGATAGCGGTCCTTTCTTATTCAGCGTCTCCAGGACGTCCCATTGTGCGCTGGTAAGGCCCGCTTCCTTGAAGGTTCGACCTATCGCGCGGTGAAAGAGTTGGGTGCTGCGCAAAAGCGCTAGGACCAGCGTTTGGTTATCTCTGTCATGAGTCGTGCGTGTCATGGCTTAAATATATCCCTACATAGGGATAATTTCAACACATAGGTCTTTCTGAAGTGGATGATCCGGATCATCTCGTTGAATTCACTACGGTATTAGAGAATGATAGACTACCCCGGACGACAATTTGAAACCCGGCTGGACCGGGCGCGTAAACTTGTGCATTCTAGGAGATAATAGAAAATCTGGAACATTCATGTAGCCTTCGGCATGGGATGACGAACTGCTGCAAGTTCTGCATCTATTGAGTTCACACGAGGCGTGGCTGTGAGCGATCTCTGAACTTCTGTGAGCGATACCTGAACTGCGACTCCTATTGACGAGCAGGGTAGGGTGGTCGGCCCATTTCCTCCATCATCTTTTCCCTGAACACCTCGGCGGGCGTCTTCCATCTCAGACATTTTCTGGGCGTCGCGATGAGGCGGTCACAGATCATTTTCAATTCATGATCTGAGACCGCCGTGATGTCGCGTTTACGGGGAAGCCAGCGCCTGACCCTGCGATTGGTGTTTTCGACAGTTCCTTTTTGCCATGGAGAAGATGGGTCGCAGAACCACGTTTGCGTTCCGATCTCGGCTTGAAGGTGCGGCCAACTGACGAATTCGGTTCCGCGGTCGAAGGTGATCGATTTGCGCGCCAGGTAGGGCAGGTCGCTCACCGCCTTCATGATCTTGCCCATCACCGGCTTCGTGCGCTTGTTCGGGTTCTTCAGCAGCACCGTGAACCGGCTGACGCGTTCGACCAGTGACGTGACATTTGACTGGCCAAGGCTCTGTTTGAACAGCATCAAATCTCCCTCCCAGTGACCAAACTGACGTCGATGCGCCACGTCATCCGGGCGAAACAGAATGCTAACGTCCCGATCAAATTTAGGCGGAAGACGCTTTCTGGCCCGACGCGGTCGGCGGTACATTCTGTGCTCGGGCAGATACCACCAGAGCTCGTCGGCCATGCCTTCTCCGGAATAAATATACCGATAGATCGTTTCCTGACACACGTGTAGCCTTGCGCCTTCATAGATCATTCGGTTGCCGATCTGCTCAGGCGTCCAGCCATTCTTTAGCCGCTCGACGACACGCTTGCGCAACTCAGGGTGTCGGATCAGTTTACGTTGCCGGGCGCGCCGATCCGCAGCTTTCCGATGCGCAGACGCGCCGTAGTAGCCATCACATTTCGGCAGACAAGGACCCGAGAAGAAGTTCCGCTTGATCTCTCGATGGATGGTGGCTTTCGAGCGCTTTAACACACGTGCCATCTCTCGAACCGGAACCTTCGCGTGCCTCCAGCGCTCAATTCTACGACGTTCTTCGATGCTGAGTTGCGAATACACTGTGCCCATGCCATGATCCCCTCATTAGATAACCCATTGGCTTCTAATAGGAGTCGCACTTGGAAATAGCGCGCACCCCTGCTTCAGGTGCGCGCGGCGTAAGCTAAATTATGTTGAATTATCCACCGGATCCGCTGATACTAGCAACACGTTGTTTTAATCTGAATGATTTACCCTGTGCATGTGATTTTAGGAACATATCTCATGCACAATATTGAACCATCCCGCTCCCAAACCGATGCCACACTAGTAGACAAGTTGAGCTTCTACCGTGGAGCGCATGAATCTACTAGACGTGCTCTATCCAGCACGACTTGGCCATCAATCGATTTTTCGACTTTCAAATGCGGCTTGCCGACAAGGTTTTAGCGGCTGATGAACATCTTGTACTGGGTGCTCATACATTGGATGCGGCAGAACAATCAAAGATCACTAATCCTGTAGAATTACAGCATGCTTTGACGTCGGCTTTGTCTGGGCCTACCCAAAGTCTCTGGATTGAATCTGAATTTGGATTTAGGTTCGAGGCTCTTCACAAAGTAATCGAACAACTTGGCCTACTACCAAATTATTATGGTCCGAACCCATCGCGCATCGGATTGCTCGCCAGCAAAGAAAAGGATCATAAGATCTTACTTCGAGCGGTTTGGTATGACGAGGAGACAAAATATGTACCAACTTTGGACCAAGGCAGTTCAATCAAAGACAGAGCATACCAAGAGCTGATGAACGTACATTCATTTCCAGCAGCCATGAGAATCGACGCTTCCGGAAATGTGGAACTTCCAACTCTAAGCGAGTTCAAGTTGCGTGTGAAAGATGGCGACCCATCTGTCTTGAAATACTACGCCTCAGACCGGCCTCGGAGTATTTCTTTAGCTATTGATTTACTGCGGCCCAACCGAGACTTTGCAGAATTTGCCTGGTGGAACTACTGCCTGGACCAAATGATCCAGCCAGAGCTTTACCATGACGAGTACGACCATCTCTATATCAACGAATTGATGAGAATTGGTTCCTCCAGAAGCCAAATCGAAAAGGAAGCTACTGTGTCTTTGACATCGGAAGTTGCTGGTTTGGCAGGGTTAACTGCTATCTTGTCAACCTGTGGGTATCTCACTCAATAGCCTTTGTCGTGGTGCCCGCCTACCTCTGACTTGCGCAATATCCGCCTAATGTTAGGGCAAGGGTTCGGCGTGCCCATGAAGCTCACCACGGCTTGAACGCCGTGAATCACCAGTGCTCCCATGATTGTTCGATCTCCTAGGTGGCGTCCCTCGCGACCCTGAACTGGTTCACGGATTTCCATGTCCAATGTGGCGCGACACCGTTGTAAACGCGTTGAATGCGATTGGCGGCATCAGTGTCTCCAACCCGAACGAGCGTTCTATGTTCACCCGAAGTGTGCCGTTCTGAAATCCAAAAAACTGGAAAGATCCACAGTTAAGAAGGTTTGCAAAATTATTTGTTTGCAACTACCTAGTTCCACATGGAGCTAGGGTCAGGACTCATAACCAATAAATGACGGTTGCGGCGAGGGCGATGGCGGAGAGGAAGACCTTCGGGCATCTGTCGTATCTGGTCGCCACACGCCTCCAATCCTTGAGCCTGCCGAACATGATCTCGATGCGGTTGCGGCGTTTGTAGCGGCGCTTGTCGTACTTCACCGGCTTCTTCCGCTGTTTCCTGCCAGGGATGCAGGCGCGTATCCCTTTGTCTTTCAAGGCTTCTCTGAACCAGTCGGCGTCGTAGCCACGGTCTCCGAGCAGCCAGTCGACATTCGGCAGACTGCTCAGCAATGCCCGTGCGCCGATGTAGTCGCTGACCTGACCGGCGGTGACGAACAGGTTGAGCGGCCGGCCTTGGCTATCGCAAATAGCGTGCAGCTTGGTATTCATGCCGCCTTTCGTCCGACCAATCAGGCGTGCACGCCCCCCTTTTTGACGCCCATGCTGGTCGCTGTCCGGTGGGCTTTGAGATAAGTCGCGTCGATCATTACGGTCTTCTTCTCGCCGTGTTCGGCGGCTAGACCGGCCATCATCCGGGCAAAAACGCCCTTGTCGCTCCATCGCTTCCAGCGATTGTAGAGCGTCTTGTGAGGACCATAGACAGCGGGAGCATCGCGCCATCGCAAACCATTGCGGTTGATAAAGATTATCCCGCTCAACACACGCCGGTCATCGACACGCGGCTTACCGTGAGACTTGGGAAAGAAGGGCTCAAGACGCGCCATCTGCGCGTCGGTCAACCAGAAAAGATCAGACATGTTCACCGCTCGTTTTTCAGCCGTGAATCATGCCGCTCGCTGAAAATCAATGAGTCCTGACCCTAGGGCAGATGCAGCTGAAGAGAAAGACTTGAAACCCAGCATTGGCCTGATCCGACGTTTTATGAAGCGATGGTCTTGTTCAATGATGTTGTTGAGATACTTCCGCCTCACCATCTCAATCGGTACCGGGCAACCAAAGCCTTTCAGCATCTTGTTTATTGCTTTGATGCCAGCTGTGTTTGCACCGCTTTTGTCGATGACAATTTTCCATGGTAATCCGTTTACCTCAAGCGCACGAGCGAAGAACTTGGTCGCAGCCGCATTATTTCGGCGCTTGGATAGCATGAATTCAAGGGTCTTGCCGTGTTTGTCGATGGCGCGATAGAGATAAACCCACTCACCCTTCACCCTCACATAGGTCTCATCCATGCGCCATGAACGGTCGGCAGGACGCTTTTTGTGCCGCGAAGCATCAGCGACAAGACCGGCATATCGGCTCACCCAGCGGTTCAAGGTCGCGTGATCGAGTTCAACGCCGCGTTCCGCCATGATTTCTTCCAGATCCCGGTATGAAACACCGTAGCGTAGGTAGAAGAAAACCGCGTACAAGATCACTTCTTTCGGAAAATATGCGCCTTTGAATGAGATTGTCACAGTCTGCTCCTGTCATTTAGAGCATGCGCTACCAAAACTAAGCTTGACCTGACAGGTGGGAACAAAGTTTGCGACAGAACCTTCTGGCTGAACTTATCCTGCTGAGCGGCATGGTTTGCGCGCACTTCTATGGAGGCCCTATAGGCTCAAGGACTGGAGGCGCGTAGCGACACGTTATGATCGCTGTCCCAAAGTCTTCCGCTCCGCAATCGCACTTGCAGCAACCGTCATCTATTGGTTATGAATCCTGACCCCAGGTCGCATTGAGACGTGCTTATCACCGCAGATTTCTCAGGGCAAAGTTGCTAAATATTGTGGGTGCCAGCGTCACAGACGTAGTACATGCACCGAACACTGAGCATGGCGAACAACGAGAGCAGCCGTGGAACCCAAAAAGAACTCTTTCATCCCAGGTTTATGTGAAGCGAGGACGATACAGTCGATGCCATGTTTGTTGGCGTATTCGGTGATTGCGCGACCTGCCGATTGGCTCTCGAGCAGGATAGACGACACGTCGGTCTCACTTGTTAGGCGCTCGGCCAAGCGCGCCTTTGCTTTCTGGAGAGATTTTTCTGCAATCCCCTCATCCATATAGTACATTATCTGTCTGTTCGGGGGCTCATGGATATGCGCGGCAGTGATTTTTCCACCTTCGGAAACAAGGGCATGTGCCGCCGCAAGCGCGTGTTCACTGATGCCATGCTCCAGCGACAGCGCGACTAGAATATTTTTGTACATTTTAAACCTCCGTGTTTTTGGTTTTCAGTTTTCTTCTGCGAACTGGCCTCTCCCACTTCATCTTTAGGAGGGCGCTCAGGCACCCCAGCCGAAAGTTGGGGTGCGTGCTATTTCGTCTTGGGCTTTTGCGCTTTCTTGCCACTACCGGCTGAGCAGGAGATCAGGCAGGAAGAGAGCCAACTCTGGTACAAAAGTCGTCAGCATCAGCGTCGGAAGCCATGCAAAGACAATGAAGATCAAAGTCGGCCACAGCATGCGCGAAACCGGCTCATCACAGACCTGAGCTCCAAGGTAAAGCAGTGGCGCAGTTGGAGGGGTGATGTTCGCCATACCCAGGTTCACGCCAATCACAGCCGCAAAATGGATCGGATCCATTCCAGTGCTCTGCGCGATGGGCAGCAAGATCGGTGTCGCCAGCAGCAAACCCGAGATATCGTCCATCAGCATCCCGATCAGGATCATCACGACGTTGATCATCAGAAGGATGACGACCGGATTGTCCGAAACGGAATAGACCAGATCTTTGGCCAACTGAGGGGCACCCTGCGAGATCAGGTTGTCCGACACGATCAGAACCATGAAGATCATGACCATGACCACACCAATCGTAACACCGGAATTCTGGATGGTCTGGGCCAGAGTTTTCCAGGTCAGGCCACGATAGAAGTAGATCGCGATTGGGATCGAGTAGACCACTGCGATACCGGCGGCTTCGGTCGGTGTCATGATACCGCCATAGATTCCGCCCAGAATGATCAGAGGCATCATAAGCGCAGGTCCGGCCAGGCGCGCCTGAACTCCGAATGTCGGCAGAAACGGTTTAGGACGTTCCGTCAGGTTAATGTCGTCATACTTCCGCAGCATGAACTGATTAACGATTATCAATAGCGTGATCAGGATGATCGCCGGAATGACCGTGGACAAGAAGCACTTTAGTACATGCTGCTGTGCGACCCAGCCATAAAGGATGTGCGACGAACTCGGTGGGATCAACAGACCTAAGGGGCTGGCCGCTACGATCAAAGCCGCAGATTGCCCACCCGGATAGTTGGCCTTTTTAAGGTGGGGCATCATGATGCCGCCAATACAGGTCAGCGTTGCGTTCGCACTGCCGGAGATAGAGCCGAACACACCGCAGGCCAGTACTCCTGCCGCGCTCAATCCCCCTTTGATATGGCCAATGAACATTTCAGCCAACGAGACAAGAGGGGCGGCAATTTTGCCTTTTTCCATGATGCCACCAGCGATCATGAAGAGCGGGATCGCCAAAAGCACCAATGAACGGATGCCTGTAGAGCCGGTCGGCAGGTAGCCGGTGATGGATTGATCTCCAACAATTGCGATGAAAATCAAGACCGATCCGAATGCCACGTAAACGCTAACGCCCAACAGCAGCATTAAGCAGACAATAAGGAGACTTCCTCCGATGATCATTGGGTTTCTCCTTTTTGCATTTCTGATCTCAGGGGAAGCCCGAGCCCCTTGCGGATGTGTACGTACAAGTATGCCGCCGTGAACGTTGCCATGAGGCCAAAGGCAATCATGATTGCGATCCGCCAGGTCACAAATGGAATGCGCAGCACCGGGGTTGCGCGCAACCGCGGAAATGAGAAGTCATCAAGCAGCGAAACGTAGCACGCATACATGAGAAACAGGATCACCAGCACCTCGACTGTCAGGACGACAAAGCCGCGCCACCAGATCAACCGGGGGTTTTGGATTACAATGCCCAGAATGTCCGCGTTGATATGCAGGTTGCGGGCAGAGGCCAGCACTGCGCCTGCAAAAAACCCGATGATGCTAATGCCCAAAAGCCACTCTTCGTAGGCAAACAGATCACCGCCAAATCCATAGCGAATGACAACAACTGCCCCAAATGTGAAAGCCATCAGGAAACCGGCAAACATAACGATCTGCCTCATGACAAAGGCCACTGCTTTCAGCGGATATCCTATAATAACCGGCAACTCGTCAGTGATTTTTTGCGAGCTCTTCTTTTCTGCACTTTCGACGACCAACGGACGTTCAGCTTCAGAACTAGACATCTTTCTCCCTCCCTTTGTTGCGCCAAAAACCAAAGAAGGGCCAGCTGATCTGCTGGCCCTTCTTCTCAGTGTTTATTGCTGTTCCTTTGCTGCCAGCAGGCGGTCGATGATGTCCTGACCGACGTTTTGTGCCATCGCGGGCCAGACCGTTTCCTGGACATGAGCGGCCATCGCAGCTTGTTCTTCGTCGCTCAGGCGCAGGATGGTGTAGCCTTTGTCGAGTAGTTTCTGGCCGAACACCTCGTCATTCTCACGGTTGTAGGCAAAGAAGTCTTCGGACGCCTTGGTCATCGCGGCCTGCAGCGCGGCACGCTGTTCGTCGTTCAACTTGTCGAGCGTCCGCTGCGACGCATAGAAAGTTGTCAGCTCTGAGATCGAGTTGTATTCGACAAAGTGAGTGCCAACATCCGACTTTGCGAAGATCGAGTAGGTCGCAGTCTTGGTGCAGCAGATGGCCCCATCGACAATGCCGGCCTGAAGTGCGGGGAAAATGTCGCCCCATGCCATGGTGGTCGCCTGGTAACCCAGTTCTTCGACCATCGACTTTACGACGCTGGACGACCAGACACGAATGTTCATGCCTTTGTCGTCAAAGGTATTCCAGTTGTCGGGCTCTTGCGAAGCAACGATACCGATGAACCCCTCCGGATTCTGTGCCATCACGCGAACACCGTATTCGTCGGTGATCTCTTGCAGGATGGTGTTGAACTCGGAATCCATGTTCAAAAGCGTGCTTTCCATGTCATCCCAGCCGCCCAGCAGGAACGGCATTGACAGGAATTCCAAACGCGGATCGGTATCGGCATAGATGAACGCCGATGCCAGGTCGATATTACCGCGCGCAACATCTTCGAACAGCGCCTCACCCGAACCCAGTTGGTTTGCCGGGAATACTTCGATCTTCAAGCCGACGTCTGCTGCCGCGACATCCGCTGCGACCTGCTCCATCATTTTCGTGCCCTGATGGTCAATCGGGAACACACCGGCAAAGCGCAGAGTCATGTCTTCTGCTGCGGCTTCTGTTGAGATTGTGGTCGCAGCAAGCAAAGCCGCGGCACCCATCGCGCCAAGGGCGCGGCGGTTAATCTTCGTAATCATTAGGTTTCCTCCTCAGTGGTGGGTCTCCCGCCGCATTGCGCGCGGCGGGACGTTTCTTTGCTTCAATTCAGCAAAGTTCCGGGGCGATGAACTCATATCCAAGATCATCGGCCACAGCTTTGTATGTCACCTTCCCGTGGGCCACGTTCAGGCCGTTCATAAGGTGACGATTGTCTGCGAGTGCTTGCTTCCACCCATTGTTGGCAATGGCCAGAGCATGCGGCAGCGTGACGTTATTCAGTGCATAGGTCGACGTTCGGGCGACTGCGCCCGGCATGTTGGCGACGCAGTAGTGAACAACATCGTCGACAACATACGTGGGCTCTGCGTGAGTGGTGGCTTTGGACGTTTCAAAGCAGCCGCCCTGATCGATCGCCACGTCCACGACGACCGCACCGGGTTTCATTTTCGAGATCAGCTCGCGCGTGACCAGCTTGGGTGCAGCGGCACCCGGGATCAGAACCGCGCCCACAACCAGATCGGCATTGGTGACTTCTTCCTCTAGCGCAGCCTTGGTCGAATAGACAACCTTGGCGGACGCCTCGAAATGGTTCTCCAACTTCTCAAGAACTGCCGGATTGCGGTCTAGAATGGTCACGTCCGCGTGCAAGCCAACAGCCATCTGAGCCGCATTGAACCCAACAACACCGCCGCCGATGACCACAACTTTGCCGGGCTTCACGCCGGGCACCCCGCCCAGCAATACGCCCAGACCGCCCTTTGCTTTCTCCAAAGCGCTGGCACCGGCCTGGATCGACATGCGACCGGCAACCTGGCTCATCGGTTTCAGCAGGGGCAGACCGCCATTATCGTCGGTGACTGTCTCGTAAGCGATGCAGACAGCGCCCGAGTTGACCAGATCTTTGGTCTGTTCCGGGTCGGGGGCCAGATGCAAATAGGTGTATAGGATTTGACCTTCGCGCAGCATGGCGCGTTCCACAGCCTGAGGTTCCTTCACCTTCACGATCATCTCTGCATTGGCAAAGATATCGGCTGCGGTTTCGGCGATCTCTGCGCCCGCGGCCCGGTACGCATCATCATCCGCGCCGATGCCGATGCCGGCATTGGTTTCCACGATGACGTTGTGACCATGAGAAACCAGTTCCGCGACGCTTTCGGGGGTCAGGCCAACCCGATATTCATGGTTCTTGATTTCCTTGGGAACACCAATGAACATTTTCTTCACTCCTTGGATCGGATGATCATTTTGCCGTTGGCATGACGAATTCGGCACCTTCCGAGATGCTCTCGGACCAGCGCTGCATGATGGATTTCTGCTTGGTGTAGAAACGAACGCCCTCTTCGCCATAGGCGTGCATGTCGCCGAAAAGGCTCTTCTTCCAGCCGCCAAAGCCGTGCCATGCCATCGGAACCGGGATCGGGACGTTGACGCCGACCATGCCGACCTGAACCTGTTTGCCGAACTCACGCGCAACGTTGCCGTCACGGGTGAACAGTGACACGCCGTTGCCGAACTCGTGGTCGTTGATCAGTTGAAGGCCTTCGGCAAAGTTCGAGACGCGGACGCAGGACAGGACGGGGCCAAAGATCTCTTCCTTGTAGATCTTCATGTCGGGCGTGACGTTGTCGAACAGGGTGCCGCCCAGGAAGAACCCTTCTTCGTGCCCTTCGACGGTATAGTCGCGACCATCGACTAGCAGGTCAGCACCCTCTGCAACACCAGAGTCGATGTAGCCTTTGATCTGATCACGCGCAGCGGCGGTGACAATCGGGCCCATCTCGGCGTCCAGTTCAAGGCCATTCTTGATCTTCAGAGTTTCGGCGCGCTCTTTCAGGACCGGCATCAGCTTGTCGGCGGCATCGCCAACCAACAGGGCAACAGAAATCGCCATGCAGCGTTCGCCCGCCGACCCGAAGGCCGCACCAATCAGGGCGTCGGCAGCCTTGTTCATGTCGGCATCGGGCATCACCAGCATGTGGTTCTTTGCGCCACCCAGAGCCTGAACCCGTTTGCCGTGCCGAGCACCAACTTCGTAGATATAGTTCGCAATCGGGGTCGAACCGACGAAGGACACGGCCTTGACGTCGTCGTTCTCCAACAACGCGTCCACGGCGACCTTGTCACCTTGTACGACGTTGAACACACCATCAGGGAAACCGGCCTTCTGCATCAGATTCGCGTACAGCAGAGAGGCCGACGGATCGGTCGGAGACGGCTTCAGGATAAAGGTATTGCCTGCGGCGATGGCGATCGGGAACATCCACATCGGCACCATGACCGGGAAGTTGAAGGGAGTGATCCCGGCGACAACCCCCAACGCCTGACGCGTGGTCCAGTTGTCCATGCCAGTGGAGACCTGCTCCGTGTAATCGCCCTTGAGGAGTTGCGGGATGCCGCAGGCAAACTCGATGATATCAATACCGCGCTCAACCTCGCCTTGGGCGTCGGTGAAAACCTTGCCGTGCTCGACGGTGATGGCGCGCGCCAATTCGTCCTTGTGCTCACGCACCAGAGCCAGAAAGTTGTTCATAAGACGTGCACGGCGGATCGGCGGAGTGTTCGACCACTTCGGGAACGCTGCTTTGGCGGCGGCCACTGCGTCGTCGACTGTCTGGACGTTCGCCAGCGACACCTCGCCGGTTTGCGCTCCGGTTGCGGGATTGAAAACCGGCTGAGTATTTTCACCGGATGGAGCAGTGATTTGGCCATTAATGTAGTGGCCGATCAAAGCGATCGGGGATGCATCTTTCATGATGTCAGTCCTTTTTGGGGTTAGAAGTCAGGGACTATGGCAGGTCAGCCAATACTTCTCCGAGTGTTTGACAGAGTGTCGTTATTTCGGGTTCCGAGATGATCAGTGGTGGCGACAAGGCGATGATGTCACCGGTGACACGGATCATTATTCCGGCATCCCAGGCCCGCTTCATTGCATCATAGCCCCGTGCACCCGGCGCGCCTTCTCGTGGGGCGAGTTCAATTGCGCCAACCAGTCCCAGGTTGCGAATATCGATCACATTCGGCAGCCCTTTAAGGCTGTGAAGCTGATCCTCCCAAGGCTGCGATAGCAACGCGGCGCGGCGGAACAGGTCGTTCTGTTCATAGCTCTTCAAAGCTGCCAGCGCGGCGGCACAGGACACCGGATTTGCGGAATAGGTATAGCCATGGAACAGTTCGATCGGCGCATCGGCGTTTTCCATCGCCGAGTCGTAGATCTTATCGGACACAATGACCGCACCCATCGGAATTACGCCGTTGGTCAGGCCTTTGGCGGTCGTGATGATGTCTGGCTTTACATCAAAATAATCTGATGCCGTCGCCGCACCCAGACGACCAAATGCAGTGATTACCTCGTCGAAGATCAGCAGAATGCCATGTCGGTCGCAGATCTCACGCAGTCGCTTCAAGTATCCTTTCGGCGGCAGAAGCACACCGGTTGAACCGGCCATTGGTTCGACGATCACAGCCGCAATGGTCGAGGCGTCATGCAAAGCAACCAAACGCTCCAGATCGTCCGCCAACTCTGCCCCGTGTTGCGGGCAACCGCGAGAGAATGCGTTTTTCTCCAGATCATGCGTGTGACGTAGATGATCAACACCGGTCAGGAGCGTGCCGAAATGCATGCGGTTCTTGACGATGCCGCCAACCGAAATGCCACCAAACCCTGTGCCATGATACCCGCGCTCGCGCCCGATCAGGCGGGTGCGCGCTCCATCGCCTCGCATCCGATGGTAATGCAGTGCGATCTTGAGCGCCGTATCGACGGACTCGGAGCCAGAGTTGGTGAAGAAGGCGTGATTCATTCCCTCAGGCATCATCGCGGTCAGCTTTGCCGACAACTCAAACGCCTGAGGGTGGGAGAACTGGAAATTCGGCGCATAGTCCAACTCGTGCACCTGCTTCTGCACGGCTTCTACGATCAGCGGATCCCGGTGGCCCGCGTTGACGCACCACAGTCCGGCGGTGCCATCCATGACCTTCCGACCATCGGAACTGGTGTAATACATTCCTTCAGCCGATTGGATCATCCGGGGCTCGCGAAGGAAATCACGATTGGCCGAAAACGGCATCCAAAACGATGACATTGTGTTGGGTTGATCGAGCACGTACATTCCTCGTGAAGCAGATTTTCATTTGATGACAGATCTTTGCAGAGTTCGCGCCTTCCGCATACCCGGCTTTGTTTTAATCTGTAAGTTATTGAAAAAAATCGTTGCGCCCTTAGAATGCTTTCGATCCAAAGCGGGAAAGCACTGGAGTAACGGTTATGTCATCAGATCTCGAAACAGCCCGTCGTCTAAAGTTGATTCGAACGACCAAAGGCCTCAGTCAACGCGAAATGGCGAAACGCGCAGGAGTGGGTAGCGGAACGATTTCTCAGATCGAGAGTGGATCAACTCAACCTTCCGTGGCGCTGCTAAAAAAGATCCTTGCCGCAGTCGATGTCAACTTGGGTTTTTTCTTCAGTTTCGAATTACAGAACGAGGAGTCGTTTTTTTATCCGCACGAAAGAATGCGCGACCTTGGTTCAACCGGAGTTTCCTATTTGCTTGTCGCAGGTGAGCGCCGAGACAGAAAATTACAGATGCTAATCGAGGAGTACGAAGTAGGTGCCGACTCGGGGCGAGCTGAACTGTCTCACGAAGGTGAGGAATGCGCGGTTGTGATAGAGGGCCGTCTTGAAGTCACGGTTGATGGGCAGTCGAGGGTGCTGGGGCCAGGTGATGCGTATTACTTCTCAAGCATTTTGCCACACAGGTTTCGGAATGCCGGTGATGCGCCGTGCAAGGTGATCAGCGCATGCACACCTTCGTCGTTCTGACTGAACCACAAGAGCTCTTTTGTGAGCGTTTTCAATATTTCGCGGAATGGTGAAATTCGACAGCCAACTCGTAATGTCGAGATGAAGTCGACATTCACAACCAGGAGCCAATTGTCGGTTTTCTTACGCGGTCCCGAACGGCGAATTCTTATCGGATTTCGCGCTTGCCGTGAATGGCCGGAATGCGTGCGCGGCTGCTGAAATCCAACGAAGTGCGCAAAGTCGGTTCTGGGCCGTTTTTAACGGCGAGGGCTCCGCATAGCCAGGACCGACTACTTGAATTCGAAACTTGTTCCGAAGCTTGTGCCCCTCCGGCACGATTCGAACCAGCCCTCACACCTCTACCATTTAGGCATTGTCGACCGAAAACAGAGCCGCAAGCGCTGCTTCGCGTCCGGCCAACGCGCCGTCGCGCACAGTTGCGAGAACCAGCTTTCTGGCCGAAGCCTTTGGAAGTTGGATACTTTTGACCTCTGCGGACCGATATCGGACAACGTCCGGTGCAGGCAGAAGCGTAAATCCCAGTCCCGCTGAGACACATTCCATGATGGCTTCCAGGTTATCGAGAACGATCGTCTCGGACTCCTTTGGTCGGTCATGCTTCAACATTTCGCCTGCGATGAGTTTCCCGATGCCCGTGTTGGGCATGAAGTGAAAGAAGGGCTGCTCACTCAGCAAACCCGTGAGGCCGTCCACTAGGAGGGTTTCATGGGCCGCAAAAACAAAAGGTTCTTCCTTCAGCACCAATTCTGACAGCGCATCAGGAACGCCTTCGGCATCCGTGACAAGCGCCGCGTCGAGTTGTCCATTCACAACCTTATCCTGCAGCACTTTTGAGAGCCCGGTCTCAAACGCGAAGGTCGCCTGTGGAGCATCGCGCTTGGCGTTCTTCAGAAAGTCAGGCAGCAGTCGGACGGCGGCGGAGGTCACAAAGCCGATCCGGAAATGTCCAACCAAAGTATCCGTGGGCCTGCACAGATCGAGAAGCTTGTCCTCGCGTTGCAGCAGCGGCGTCGCGGCCTCGACGATGGTTCGTCCGATGGGTGTCAAGCGCGGTGGCCGCACGGTGCGATCAAAGAGATCGACGCCGAGTTCCGTTTCCAAAGCCTTCATCTGCATGGAAAGAGCGGACAAAGTCATGTTCAGCTGCTCAGCTGCTTTAGCAAAGGAGCCGACCTTGGACACGCGGACCAGGGTTCTGAGAGAACGTGTCTGCATTACTTAAGAAACTCTGTATTTGATATCAAATCTTATTCGATTGTGTTGGACTTTAGCAAGAGTATTCTGACCAGAAGAGAATGAGGGACTTGCCATGACACATCCGCTTGTTGACGTCGCAAAAGAGTTGGTGCCGGGATTTGAGAAACGCGCTGCAGAGTGGGACAAATCCCGTGTCTACTGCTGGCAGAACGTTGGTGAACTCGCTGATGCCGGGATCATGGGGATGTCTATTCCGAAGGAATATGGCGGTCAGGGCGCAAGCTTTCTCGACGTGGCCATGGTGGTCGAAGAGATCGCCAAGGCCTGCACGCTTACGGCGCGCGTCGTTGTCGAAGGCAATATGGGCGGCATCAGCGCAGTCATGGGCTACGGCAATGATGAGCAGAAAGCCTTTTGCGCGTCCCATGTTCTGTCCGGCGACAAACCCGCGATTTGCATCACCGAACCTGAGGCCGGGAGTGCTGCAACTGAGATGCTGACCACGGCGCGCAAACAGGGTGATCGATACATCCTCAACGGCACCAAGCACTGGATCACCGGCGGCGGCGTGTCAAAACTCCACCTCATCTTTGCCCGCGTCCTCGATGAAGCGGGTGTCGAGCAAGGCATTGGCGGTTTCATCCTTCATGCCGATCCGCTCTCGGGCGAGATGCCAAAAGGGTTCGCCGTGGTGGGCCGCGAATATACGATGGGCCTTTGCGGGATGCCGGAAGCGGAACTTCGATTTGAGAATGTCGAGATCGAAGAAAAGTGGTTGGTCAAACCGCCATCTGGCCTCAAGCGCGGCTTTGCCGACCTCATGAATGCTTACAATTCACAACGCGTCGGCGCGGGTACCATCGCCATGGGTGTCGCCGCCGGGGCGCTCGAACATGCCAAGCGTTACCTCCATGAGCGGGAGCAGTTCGGGCGTCCGCTTGCGGAGTTCCAAGGCCTTCAATGGATGGTCGCGGATATGGACACGCAGGTCCATGCGGCGCGGCTGATGTTGCATGAGGCGGCGCGGTCGCGCGGCCCGAATGGCAGCCAATACCCTGACATGACAATGGCCGCCCGTGCCAAGCTCTTTGCCTCCGAGATGGCAATCAAAGTCGTCAGTGACGCGCTGCAGATGTTCGGTGCACGTGGCTACTGCGACCGCGAGCCGTTGGAGCGGATGTATCGGGATGTGCGCATGTTCACCATTGGCGGTGGAACAGCGCAAGTCCTGAGAACTCAAATCGCCGGGACCGTTCTTGGGATCAAAACACCACAGACGCGTGACGGATATACGCGCCTCACGACAGCAGCGCGCTTCGCGGCTGAATAGGAGACCCTATGAAAACTGAGAAAGACCTTCGGGCCGCCGACCTCGTCGCGCGGCGGCTCTACGAGGCTGGCTGCAGGCATGCATTTGGTATGCCGGGTGGCGAGGTGCTGACGATAGTCGATGCGCTCAATACGGCCGGTATCAAATTCATTCTGTGCAAGCACGAAAACAGTGCCGGCTTTATGGCCGAGGGCGCGCATCACATGACGGGCGCGCCCGGCATTCTGGTGGCGACAGTCGGGCCGGGGGCTGTCAACGGCGTCAATGTCGTCGCGAATGCACAGCAAGACCGCGTGCCCTTGATCGTCCTGACGGGCTGTGTCGATGCAACCGAAGCCCTGACCTATACCCATCAGGTTTTAGATCATCAGGCTGTATTCCGTCCCATCACCAAGGCGAGCTTCGTGCTGACTGCGGATGGAGCGGATACGATTGCAGACAAGGCCGTTGCGATTGCAACGGATGGCCGGGACGGTCCTGTTCACATCGACGTCCCGATCTCCGTGGCCGATGCAAAGCCTGGACCCGTTGAGTTGCGCCGCCGGGCCAAGGTCAGCGCGGTTGTTCCTGGGGAAGATGATCTCGCGCTGGCCCGCTCATGGCTCGCGTCTTCCAAGCGAGCCGTGATGATCGCTGGCCTGGATGCGCTCAAGGACAATGCGAGCGCCGCTGTTTTGCGTTTTTGCGAAGCGCATAACGTGCCGGTCATTACGACTTACAAAGCCAAAGGCATCATCGCGGAAGATCATCCGCTCTGCCTTGGCGGAGCGGGCCTGTCGCCAAAGAACGATGATATCCTACTGCCCTTTGTGAAGGAGGCTGATCTGATCATCTGTGCTGGCTACGACCCAATCGAAATGCGGGTTGGGTGGCGCGATGTCTGGGACCCTAAAATTGTCAATGTCATCGACATCGCCGCCGAGCCCAACACCCACTACATGCACCAATCGACCCTCCAACTCGTCAGCCATGTCGGACTAACGTTGGACGCTTTGTCAGATTGCATTGCGACAACGCCGAGCTGGTCGGGGGGCGGGATCGACGACGTGCGTGACAGCCTGACCAAGGCCGTTGCCGAGACGGAGGCGTGGGGACCTGGTGTGGTCATCGATACCTGTCGCGACGTGCTGCCAAAGAACACTGTCGCTACCGTCGATTCCGGCGCGCACCGGATTCTGCTATCCCAGAAGTGGTCTTGCTACGCGCCTAAGGGCCTGTTGCAGTCGTCTGCTCTCTGCACGATGGGCTGCGCGGTTCCGCTCGCAATGGGTGCCTCCCTGATCGAGCCCGAGCGAACCGTCGTGTCTTTTTCCGGTGATGCCGGCATGCTGATGGTCGCCGGCGAATTGTCGACAGCAGCGGAACTTGGGTTGAAGACCATTTTCGTGGTCTTTGTGGACGCCAGCCTCGCGCTGATTGAAATCAAACAGCGCGGCCGTCAGCTCAAGAACGCGGGCGTCGATTTCGACAAGCACGACTTTGCCCGATTAGCCGAAGCCTTCGGAGGCAGCGGGCATACCGTTGGCAACGCCGAAGAACTGAAGGCTGCACTCATGGCAGCTCAGAGCGCGGACAGTTTCACAGTCATTGCTGCGGTGATTGATCGGGGGGCATACGATGGACGGATCTGATATGCGTGCAGACCGCCTCGCGGCAGTCGCGCCCTCGATGATCATGGGGCTCGTCGCTAAGGCCCGCGCTTTGAAAGCGCAGCTCTCTGCTATTGCGGAGGTGTTGCGCCGCCACCCCCATGTCAGGGTTCTGAGTGACGACATTTACGAGCATCTGATGTTCGATGATTACCGTTTCGTTTCGATCCTAAACGTTGCTCCTGACCTGAAACCAAGAACTTTGCTGGTCAACGGCGTCTCGAAGGTCTTTGCAATGACCGGGTGGCGCATCGGCTACGGCGCGGGTCCGGCATCCCTGATCGTGGCAATGAATGTGGTCCAAGGTCAGAGCAGCACACATGCCTGTTCCATCTCACAAGCGGCGTCGGTTGCGGCACTTGATGGTCCGGCGGAGTTTTTTGCAGACCGCGCAAAAAGCTTCGAACACCGCCGCAACATCGTCGTTGATGCGCTGAACGGGATCGACGGCATCTTCTGTTTGCGACCGGAAGGTGCTTTCTATGTCTTCCCGCATGTTGGAGGCCTCATCGGTCAAACCACACGCGACGGCGCGGTTTTGAAAGACGACACTGCGGTCAGCGCTTGGCTTTTGGACAAACACCATCCGTCGACCGTTCCGGGCGCTGCCTTTGGGTTGTTGCCCCATATCCGTATCTCGACGGCTGCATCCGAGGAGGACCTTCGATCCGCGTGCGTCCGCATCAAGGCCACGGTCGGGTCTCTGAGGGTCGCGGCATGACGGGTCTTCTTTCGGGACTGAAGGTCCTCGATCTCATTGGCATTCTGGCCGGTCCCACATGCACGCAGCTTCTTGTGGATATGGGAGCGGATGTCATCAAGGTCGAAAATCCTCTCACGGCCGGGGATGACACCAGAAGCTGGGGGCCGCCTTTCTTCGATGAGTTGGAAAGTAATGTCGCGGACCTCAGCGCTTATTTTGATTGCGCCAATAGGAGCAAACGATCCATCGCCATCGATCTTGCAAGCGCCGAGGGGCAGGAGGCGATCAAGCAACTCGCAGCCGTGTCTGACGTTTTGGTCGAAAACTTCAAACCCGGCGCGCTGAAGAAATTTGGCCTCGACTATGAGAGCCTGTCCACGATCTCTCCAGGTCTTGTCTATTGCTCGATTTCCGGCTTCGGCCAGACGGGACCGAATGCCAGCAAACCGGGCTATGACCTTATGGCGCAAGCCTATGGTGGGATCATGTGTCCGTCGTCAGGGATTTTTGGGACAGATGGCGGCCTGAGCTAAGAGAGGATCAGGCGCATCTGTTTGGTTTGATTATGCGGCGGTTTTGCGGTGAAGCAATCGCCGGGTTTCGATTGTCTTCCGTTTGATCCTTTCTCGTTGTTTCAGAACGGTGTGGCCGCGCTCGAAGTAGACATCGGCCGGGGTGAGGTTTTTCAGGCTCTCGTGATAGCGCCGGTGGTTGTAGTGATCGACGAAAGCATCGATCTTTTGCCGGAGATCACCGGGCAGGTAGTAGTTTCCAGCAAGATGCGGTTCTTCAAGGTCTGGTGCCAGCGCTCGATCTTTCCCTGAGTTTGCGGATGGTATGGCGCCCCTCGGACATGATCCATTTCCTGATCTTCCAGCCATTCAACAAGTTCACCAGAGATATAACTGGATCCGTTATCACTGAGCAGCCGTGGCTTGTGGAAGACGGTCGCCTGGGCACAGCCCGAAGCCTGCAAAGCCAGGTCCAGCGTATCGGTGACATCACTGGCCTTCATCGTCGTGCAGTGCTTCCAGTCGATGATGTAGCGGCTGTAATCATCGAGGATGGTCGATAGATAGAACCAGCCCCAGCCGACCACCTTCAGGTAAGTGAAGTCGGTCTGCCAGAGTTGGTTCGGCCGAGTGGTTTTGTCCCGGAACTCGTCGGCCGCCGATGGAACCACATAGGCCGGGCTGGTGATCAGGTCGTAAGACTTGAGAATGCGATACCCGTTCGTCGGGTGATCCGTCCACTGGACGGATCACTGATCCTCCTTACCCTCTGACACAAAGTACTTTTCCGCGTCAGTGAACGGCACGGCCAGCTCCCGTGGCGACAGATCAGTTTCTTTCAGGGCCAGGTCCTTGACCTTCTCGCGCCCCGGTTCGGGAATGCGGTTCCAGACGCGGGATGGTTTCGGGCTGCGATCCTCAAGCGCCTCAGGGCCGCCAGCCAGATATCGGTCATACCAGCGATAGAAGGTGGTCTTCGGGATGCCCAGCTTCTCCAAAGTGCGCTTGGTCGGGAGATGCGAACCTTCGACGAGGCGGATGATCTCCAGTTTTTCGGATGCGGTCCTCTCATCGCTGCAGACAGCGACTGCCGGGTGACAGATATCTCATGCGTCGTCGTCCCCATCTGTCACCTGACAGGCGCATGTAAAGCATGCTGCCGAGAGGGCGCGATCATGCTTTTTTGAGCAGGCGAAGCTCCAGGGCCTGTTCTGCAACAACTTCTTTCAGATCGCGGGATTCCCGCCGTAGGTCTTTGACCTCGGTCGATGTCGCAGCACGTGCCGTGTCGCCGGCCAGACGTTTCTTGCCGGCTTCCAGGAACTCCTTGGACCAGCTGTAGTAGAGGCTCTGCGCTATGCCCTCTCGACGGCACAGCTCCGCAATGCTGTTCTCGCCCTTCAGACCGTCCAGCACGATCCTGATCTTCTCTTCAGCTGTATATTGCTTGCGCGTCGCGCGGCAGTTGTCTTTGACAACTTTCTCGCCGTGGCTCTGCTTGGTTCCGGTCATGCGCTACGTTTGATCCACTGGATCAAACGCTTAACGCTTTGACCTATCTCATCTTATGGAATGGACGCCCCTTGCACCCAAGCCGATAGTTTTCGGCGGACGTAGCAAGCAGAAGGAGTTCACAGAATGCAGTTACTTGCGATTGATTTAGGCAAACAGTCGTTTCACATCCACGGGATCACCAATGATGGCGAGGTGATCTCGAAGAAGGTGACCAGATCCAAACTCGAAGCCGCCGTTCAGGAGCATTCACCGGAAACCGTCGCCATGGAGGCTTGTGCCAGCGCTCATCACTGGGGCAGACAGTTTGAGGCGCAAGGGTATGCCGTACGCCTCATTCACCCGCGCTTTGTCATGCCGTTTGTTAAAGGCGCCAAGAACGACGCTGTTGATGCCGAGGCGATCTATGAGGCCGCACTGCGCCCGACTATGCGATTTGTCCCAGTGAAGACGACGGAGCAACAGGACTTGCAGATGCTGCACCGAACACGTGATCGTCTCATCACACAACGGACCGGATTGATTAATCACATTCGCGGCCTTCTGGGGGAGTATGGCGTTGTCATTCCAGTCGGTGCTTGTCGGTTCCGAAAGGATATCAGAAACGCCGTCGCTGAGGCCAAGTTGTCAGCGCTGGCAACGGAAAACTTCAACGCACTTATCGCCGAATTCGAAGCGTTGGACAAACGCGTCACTGAGCTCGACCGTAAGCTAATCGCGATCTGCCGGACCGATGAGCGGTGCAAACGTCTTGCAACCCTTCCCGGCGTCGGGCCTGTGATCGCCACCGCCTTGATCGCTGCCGTTGATGACGGTCGACACTTCTCGTCTGGCCGGGCACTCGCGGCATGGATAGGCTTGGTTCCCAGACAATATACGACGGGCGGCAAACGCCGGCTTGGTGGCATAGGTAAACGAGGCAATCAATACCTGCGCCGCCAGCTCATCCACGGTGCCAGATCTGTTCTGATCAGGATTTCCAATCGTGACGATCAACGCGCGAGATGGGCGCAGGGCTTGCTGGCACGCGCAGGTCACAACAAAACACTGGTCGCAATCGCCAACAAGACAGCACGCATTGCCTAGGCGGTGTTGCGGAGTGGAGAAGGTTACAAAGCGGCGTAGTGGGTAGCGCGGAAAGCTTCGGCTTCCAAGAATGCGGGGTGATATGACGATGGTGTAACGGCAAGGGCCGCCAATTCACAGCCTGTAAGGAGTGGTGGCCATGAAAGGCCGGTCATCTTAGAAGGCACTGAAACCAGCGGATCCCATCGAGGCCAGGAGCCAATAAATGCTTCAATCAAAGGCCGGATAGATTCAAGCATCCAATGCCGTTGATGCTGTTGTGAAAAACACCTTGCGCAGGGGGCGTCCATAGATCCGCTCCTTGGTGGTTACGATGTGCCAGAAACCCTCTCTTATCAAATCGACCTAAACTGTCCCATTGGTGCTGACGTCAGACAAATCGAACTGCCCAACCAAAGCCGCGTTGCCGAGTTGGGATATGAAGAACACGCGCGTCGCTGTCTCAGCCACGCCAAGCGGACATTCGGCGCGGCGCGATCTCAGCGTCGTATGACCGATGCAGCAATTCCAAAACACCAAGAGGATTATCATGGGCAAAGAGCTCACTGAGAACGACCGCAACATGGCGGCCGATATGCTGGCGCGCGCCCGCGCTGCCATGGCCGAGATCGAGGATTGGGGTCAGGACAGGCTGGACCGCCTGTCTCAGGCCATTGCGTGGTATGCGGGGAACGAGAAGACCTTCACGCGTTTGGCCCAGCAGGGCGTGGACGAAAGCGGTATCGGAGATCGCGCAGGGCGTCCTGCGAAGCGCTTCAAGATTCACATGGTGCTGCGAGATGTCTTGCGCACACCCTCGACGGGTATCGTCGAGGTGGATGAGGAAAAAGGTCTGGTGAAATATGCCAAACCTGCCGGTGTGATCGCCTCCCTGATCCCGATGACCAACCCGGCAATGACTCCACCAGTGACCGGCGTGTCCGCCGCGAACGCCCGGAATGCGGTCGTCTTCAGCCCGCATCCGCGAACCGCCCATACCACCTTTGAAATGGTCGAGGTCATGCGTGCAGCTTGTCGTGCTGCCGGTGCCCCCGAGGACTTGTTCCAATCCATTCGCAAACCGTCGATCCCATTGACGCAACATCTGATGGAGATCTGCGACCTGACGTTGGCGACGGGTGGCAAGCCCATGGTCAAAGCAGCCTACAGCTCGGGACGTCCGGCCTATGGCGTGGGCGCGGGCAATTCGTCCATCGTCATCGATGAGACCGCAGATCTGGACATTGCCGCTCAGAACACTCGTATTTCTAAGACCTCTGACTTTGGGTCTGGCTGCTCGGCAGATGGCAACATCATCATCCAGCGCTCGGTCTACGACGATATGATCAAGGCACTTGAGGCCGAAGGTGGATATCTCTGTTCGGATGAAGAGAAGGCCATGCTCGAAGCGGCTATGTGGGATGATAGGGGCAACCGCACGTTCCCGACCATAGCTTGTCCGCCTCAGCAAACGGCCAAGGTCGCCGGGTTCTCGATCCCCGAAGATCGCAAATTCCTGATGGTTGAAAATCAGGGGCAAATCGGCCCGCAGCATAAGTTCTCCAAGGAAAAACTGACCACGTTAATGGCGCTATATCACTTCGAAACTTTCGATGATGCGCTGGAAACGGTCAGCCAGATCTACAACACCGGGGGCAAGGGCCATTCCTGCGGCATCTACAGCCACAATGACGATCACATCGACCGGTTGGCGCGTCTGGCTCCGGTCAGTCGCATGATGGTTCGACAGCCTCAGTCCAAGGCCAACGCGGGTGCGTGGACCAATGGCATGCCTATGACCAGCAGCCTTGGTTGCGGCATCTGGGGCGGCAACATCACAAATGAAAACGTCACCATGAAACACATGATGAACTACACTGGTCAGCCGTCCGATCCCTGAGGATCGCCCCTCGGAGCCGGACCTGTTCGGTGAATTCTACGGACAGGAGGTCGCGTGATGGACGCAAGCAAACTCGACGGTAAAACCGTCGCCGAACACATCGTTGATTTCCTCGAACGCCGTGATGTCAAGCATGTGTTCGGGCTTTGTGGCCATACAAACATCGCAGTTCTGGCTGCACTGGCCGAAAGTCCGATTGATTTTGTCACGGTGCGGCACGAACAAATCGCCAGCCACGCGGCGGACGCATATGCCCGCGTGACGGGCAAGGCCTCGGTGGTGTTGTCACACCTCTCCCCAGGTTTGACAAACTGTGCCACCGGGGTCGCCAACGCGGCGCTGGACTGTATCCCCATGGTCGTGATCGCGGGCGATATTCCCACGCATTACTATGGCAAGCATCCGCATCAGGAAGTGAACCTGCACGCAGACGCGGCCCAATGGGAGATTTATCGCCCCTTCGTCAAACGTGCTTGGCGGGTGGATCGCGCCGACCTGATGGCCGAAATCTTGGAAAAGGCGTTCCATCTGGCTGAAAGCGGTCAGCCCGGGCCGGTGCTGGTCAATGTGCCGATGGACATCTTCTCCGAGGTGATCCCCTCGGACAGCTTCGACCGTATCCGCGATAACACGCGCGCGCTCAAGAAGCCGTCGATTGACGATGAAACCGCACGTGAAATCATTGAGGCTCTGGCACAGGCCGAAAACCCGGTTGCCTATGTCGGCGGCGGTATCCTGTTGGCGCAGGCCAGTGAGGAGTTGCGAGAATTTGTTGAACATATGGGCCTTCCAGTCGCGCATTCCCTGATGGGTAAAGGCGCGTTGCGAGACGACCATCCGCTTGTGCTGGGAATGACCGGGTTTTGGGGCACCGAATTGGTCAACCAGTCCTGCTTGAATGCGGACTACATCTTTGCGGTGGGAACCCGGTTCAAAGAGGCCGATTGCTCCAGCTGGTACCCCGGCTATACGTTCAACATCCCCGGTTCCAAGGTCATTCATATCGACATTGAACCGCAGGAGATCGGCCGGAACTACCCCACCGAGATCGGAGTCGTTGCTGACGCCAAGGCCGCTTTACTAGTCCTCAACCGGGTCGCCCGCGAGATGTATCCGGAGGGCCTCCAACGCCCCGTGCTGGAGCAGAAGATCGCTGACTTTCGGACGGACTTCAAAGCGCGCAATGTGGAAATGGCGACCTCATCGGCCTTTCCAATGATGCCCGAGCGTATTCTGGCAGATGCCCGCAAGGCACTGCCTGAGGATGCCATCATCACCACGGACGTTGGGTGGAACAAGAACGGTGTCGGACAGCAATTCGATATCCTGACCCCTGGCTCAATACTGACCCCGGGCGGGTTCGCGACGATGGGTTTGGCCCTCCGGGCGCGATCGGCGCGAAATTGGCAGCACCTGATCGAGTCGTACTAAGTTTAGTTGGCGATGGTGGCTTCGGTCAAAACCCGTCGATGCTCGCAACGGCCGTCGAACTCAATCTGGGCATCATCTGGCTGGTCATGAACAACAACGCCTTCGGAACGATCGCAGGTCTTCAAAAAGCTCATTACGGTTTGACCTATGGAACCACGTTCCCCGGATCAGCCGCCGCACCCGCAAACGGACCGGGTTATGCAGATATTGCAAAAGCTTATGGTGCAAAAGGGCACAGGCTCAGTGCTGCTGATGAATTGTTGCCCGCATTGGAAGCGGCAATCGCCAGCGGCAAACCAACCGTTCTTGATGTCCCAATGATCAACAACCCAACACCAACCACCGGACATTGGAACATCTTGGACATATACTCGCCGGACAAAGAGATATCTCACGTCGCGACTTGACGAAACCGGGCGCGTTCAGACGCGCCCAGTGATCAGCCCCACTTGTGTGGTCCAATTTGATTGTTAGTGCATGACCGGCCTTTGGTCCATTTGAACGATGGTTTCCGGGGCCGGCGGTTTATATCCCAGAGCACTGTGCGGGCGTTTTGTGTTGTAGTGTTTCCTCCATTCTTCGATCAAAATCTGCGCTTCTCTTAGACAGTAGAAGACTTCTCCATTCAGGAACTCATCTCTGAACCGCGCATTGAAACTTTCACAGTAACCGTTCTCCCATGGGCTGCCTGGCTCGATGTATGCGGTCTTTGCTCCAACTGCATTGATCCAGTCTTGCACCGCCACGGCAATGAACTCAGGGCCATTGTCGGAGCGAATGTAGCTTGGCACACCGCGCATGATGAACAGGTCACTCAGCACGTCGATGACATCGCTGGAGTTCAGCTTGCGGTCCACACGGATCGCCAGGCACTCCCGGCTGTACTCATCGATGACGTTGAGCGTGCGGAAAGTATTCAGAGAGCAGTTTTGCGCGCCACAGAATGTCTTAAAACTGCCGGTTTATTGCTTGGAGAGCAGTCTCCAGTTGCCGGATAAACTCACTCGCCAATGCGGACGGGGGACGATGTGCTGGTCGCATGATTGAGACGTTTAGTATGACATGTGGATGGAATGCTCGAAAAACGACCGGCCTGGGTTCAGACCGCATGTTGACATATCCGGCTGCGGTAATTGGATCGCAGATACAGTAACAAAGCCCCTTTTCCACCAAAGTTAGAGCCGGGTTAAAAGTTCTAAGCTCGAACCGTTGGTCGAAACTGGCTTTTTGGCTGGCGAATGCCCTCTGAGTTGCGATCAGATTTGGATGCCCTTCTTGCAGCCCGGCCATCGGAAGGCCCGACAGATGGTGGGCTTCTACCTTGGCCAATTCAGTCAGTGGGTCATCTGCTGGGATTGCGCAAACGCATCTCATGTCGAAATCGACAGTATCAATCGCTGCTGTGGCTTTAGGTGTCTCACCCAGTCCAATGTCATATTGCTGAGAGGCTATCCATTCCTCGATAACGGGTGAGGCACGCATCATCAGTGACGCCTTTACGTCTGGTTTGTCCAGCAGAAACTCACCCAGTAGCTGCGGCATCAACAGGCTGCTGGCCGCCGGCATGCAGGCTATGTTCAGTCGCCCTTTCGTCAGCGCTCCGATTTCGCGCATTGTCCGGGTTGAAAGCGAAAGGCGATCCAGGATCGCTTCAGCCTCGGTGATGAAGTACTGGGCTTCCGGCGTAGGGGCCATTTTCCCGCGCTGCCGCCGGAATAGGGCGATGTCCAGTTCGGCTTCGAGATTTGCAATCAGTGCGCTGACGGCTGGCTGAGTCCGCCCGAGGATTCGGGCCGCTTCAGACACTGATCCTGTTCGCATGACTTCGCGGAAGGCCTGTAATTGGCGGAAGCTGAGATTCATTTGCCTTTGTTAATCCTTAACTTTTCATCGCCACATAAAGTAACTTTATTTAAAGATCAATTTAATCGTTTTGACTTAATAATCCGTACCCCTGATTTTTCCCATCATGAATGCGCTGCCTGTATTCGCCGTGATGGAGGGGGAAATGACACGTTTTTCAAGTGTCCTGCTGACGGTTCTGATTTGCCTTGTTGCTCTTGGGCAATTTGTGCAGGTGATCACGCGCTATGTGCTGGAGATCCCCGTCATGGGGCTGGAAGAAAGCCTGCTTTACCCAACGTTGTGGCTGTACATGCTGGGGGCGGTCAACGCGTCGCGCGAGAACACGCATATCCGCGCCAATGTGCTGGAGATCTTTCTGACCACAGAACGTCAGCATCAGGTTCTGGCGGTTATAGGTGAAGTCATCAGCCTGATCGTTGGCATCTGGTTGACCACCTGGGCCTGGGATTTCACCAAATATTCGATGCGGGTCTGGCGTGAGAGCCCGACATTGTATCTGCCGACCTTTTATGTCGATGTCGCTTTGTTTGTCGGGTTGGTTCTGATGATGATCTTCACCGCTTGGCATCTGCTTATGCACCTGCGCGCACTGTTTTCCCCCCTTGCCGAACCTGCCGTGGAAGGAGGTCTGAAATGATCGAGATTGCGCTTTTTGCTGTATTGATCCTGGTTATCCTGCTGACCTTGGGCGTACCGCTGCCCTATTGTTTCGGTGCGGGTCTGATGGTGATGTATTTCGCCGGAGACGTGGTCATGAAGGGCAATATGCTGTGGGGGTTCCAGCAGTTGGGCAACCCGGTGCTACTGGCCATTCCGCTGTTTGTTCTGGCCGGGACAATCATGTCAGTCTCAGGCATCGCTGCCAGCCTTCTGAATTTCGTCAATATATTCATCGGTCACCTGCGGGGCGGTCTGGGAGTGGTCGCTACAGTGTCCTGCGCCCTCATTGGAGCCATATCGGGTTCGGGCCTGACTGGCGTCGCAGCAATTGGCCCTTTGCTGATCCCCGAGATGGAGAAACAAGGCTATCCCCGCGAATACGCGACGGCGCTTATTGCCAACGCCTCGCTTTTGGGTCTGCTGATCCCGCCCTCGGTAACCATGATCGTCTATGGCTGGGTGACAGACACCTCAATTCTGGCCTGCTTCCTTGCTACATTGGGTCCCGGTCTGCTGATCATGGCCAGCTTTTCGGCGGTCAACATCCGCATGGCCCGCAAATTTCCCCTACAGCTGAATGAGCCGCCGAAAGGGAAGGCCTTTCTATCCGAGGCGACCTCGCTCGGTCTTAAGGCCACGCCCGCGTTGTTGATGCCGGTGATCATTCTGGGTGGTATCTATGGCGGTATCATGACACCGACCGAGGCTGCCGCCGTAGCTGTGATCTATGCGATCCCGGTAGGTTTCCTGATTTACAAGGGGCTGGACATCAAAACCTTTTTTGGTGCGGGCAAAGAGGCTGCGACCTCGGTCGGTGCGATCATGCTGATGATCTTGTTCTCGATGATCCTCAGCCAGATGTTTGTTCTGGAAAGCGTCCCTCAGGCCATCGTGCAGGCGATCTTTTCAGTGACCGAAAACAAAGCCCTGCTGCTGGTGTTGATCAACATCCTGTTGTTCCTCGTCGGAATGGTCGTGAATGATGTCACCGCCATAATCCTGATCGCGCCGCTGTTGCTGCCGCTGATGCAGGCCATCGGCGTCAGCCCGATCCAGTTTGCCGCGATCATGGGTGTGAATACCGCCATGGGCGGCGTGACCCCGCCCTATGCCTCGATCCTTTATCTGGGTGCACGCATCGGCCAGGTGCCGGTCACCAAGGTGATCCGCCCGGCCATGACCCTGATCCTGCTGGGATATCTGCCTGTCGTCTTCCTGACCAGTTTCTGGCCTGACCTGTCGATGTGGCTGCCTCGCTTCTTTGGCTACTAAGCCGACCACTTCATCATTCACGGAGGAGACTTATCCATGATGAACTTTCTGAAATCCACCTGCCTGGCTGCGGCCGTTGTCGCAACTGCAGGCATCGCTGCCGCCGACACGCTGAAGATCAGCCATATTCGACCTCAGGGCGCGACAATCGACAATGAACTGCGTGCTTTCGCTGAGGAGCTGAAGGCTGCCACGGACGGCTCTCTGGAACTGAACCTGTTCCCGGCATCTGCTCTGGGGGACTACACGTCTGTGCAAGAGCGTATTTCGGTTGGTGCCATCGACATGGCCGTGCAGCCCGCCGCCACAGCGGTTGATCGCCGTATGCAGATCTCGGCTTTCCCCTATGTTGCGGCAAACTGGGACGAAGCGAAAAAGATCTATGGTCCCGGCGGCGCGATCCATTCGGCGATGAAGGATCTTTATGCGAAGCAGGACATCACCATGCTGGCCGCCTATCCGGTGTATTTCGGCGGCGTTGCCTTGAATACCGACGCGGTGAACCCAGGTGATCCGACGGCCGCCAAGGGGATCAAGGTCCGTGTACCCGGTATCAAGAGCTTCCAGCTGACTGCAGACGCTCTGGGCTATATCTCGTCGCCCATTCCGTTCTCGGAAGCGTTTACTGCCGTGCAGACCGGTGTTGTTGACGGTGTCGTCGGTTCGGGCGCTGAAGGCTATTATGCCTCGTTTCGTGATGTGACGACGTCGTATGTGCCAGTGAACACGCATTTTGAAGTTTGGTACATGATCATCAACTCGGGCACATTGGCCGATTTGAGTGATGAAGATCGGGCTGCTCTGGAATCCGCGGCGCTGGCGTTCGAAGCCAAGCGCTGGGAAACCGCTGAGGCCGATCAGGCCGCGTTCGAGCAAAAGCTGGCCGACAATGGCGCAACCATCGTCTCGCTGACGGACGAAGAGCTTGCTGCCACCGCTGCTCATGTACGTGCGCAGGTCTGGCCTCAGGTCCTGGAGGACGTGGGGCAGGATTGGGGTCAGTCCATCCTCGACAAAATCGGCGAATAACCGATCAGACCCTGCGGTCGGGCAAGGCGCGCCTCTCCCCGTGCCTTGCCCGGCCAGCCCACGGAGATCAGCTTATGTTCAGATCCTTGCAAGACAATGACCACGATCTGGTGACGCTGGTCGTTAATGGTCAGCCGTTCACCGCGCGCAAAGGTCAGTCTGTCTGGTCCGCGATGGCCGTGGCCGGTCAGATTGTGACCCGTAAGGCGGCCCTGTCGGGTGACGAGCGCAGTGCTTATTGCGCCATGGGCGTCTGTTTCGAATGCATGGTCGAAATTGATGGGCTTCCCAATCAGCAAGCCTGCCTGCGTCGGGTCGTGGACGGGATGAGCGTTATGACACAAGACATTACCGAAGACACCGAGGCAACTGATGAAAGCTTTTGATTGTGCGATCATTGGGGCTGGCCCGGCCGGAATGTCAGCCGCCATTGAATTGGCGCGGGCTGGAATTGATGTGGTTGTGCTGGACCGGGCTGAACGGGCAGGGGGGCAGATCTATCGCTCTGCGGCAGATAGTCCCTTGCCGGATGCAGCACCCCTGGGGCCAGAATATGCGGCAGGTGCTGATCTGATCACTCGCTTTGAACAATCCCGCGCGACACATCTTGCCGGTGCCGATGCATGGCATCTGGGGGATGATGGCCGTATTCTGTTCTCATATCAGGGCGAAACACGTGAGTTGCACTGCCGGGAAATGTTGTTGTGCCCCGGGGCAATGGAGCGGCCCATGCCGATCCCGGGCTGGACCTTGCCCGGTGTCATGACCGCTGGTGCAGCGCAAGTGATGCTGAAGTCGCACGCAGTTGTAGCAGACAGGGCTGTCTTTGCTGGATCGGGACCGCTGTTGTACTTGATTGTGGCACAGTATCTGCGCCTCGGCGTGTCTGTGGCCGCTCTGGTCGATACGACTCCGCGACAACATTACATTGATGCCGCGCTTCTTATGCCGCGCGCCCTACGGCAGGTCGGACAATTTCGCAAGGGCTTGTCTTTGTTGCGGGAAATCCACGTTTCGGGTGTTGCCACCTACCGACATGCCGAAAATCTGGAGGTGATCGGCGATGAAAAAGCCTCTGGGCTGCGATTTGTGTCATCGGGTCAGCGGCGTGAGATCTTGGCCGATACCATATTCCTGCATCACGGCGTTCAGCCCAATCTGAACATGACCCGAGCAATGGGGTTGGATCATCATTGGAACAGCGAGCAGATGTGTTGGCAGGTCACTGTTGACGATTTTTGCCAGAGTTCGGTTGCGCATGTTTCGGTTGCTGGCGATGGGGCTGGGATTGCAGGTGCTGATGCCGCCTGCGCTGCTGGGCGTGTGGCTGCTCAGAACATTTTGGTTCACCTTGGCCGAATTTCCCAGACGGACAGGGATCAAAAAGCGCACGCTGATCTGAATTTCTTGTCCGCCCTGAAACCATTTCGCCGGTTCATCGACCGCCTGTACCGCCCAACCGAGGCGCTGAGATTGCCGCGCGATCCCGACACTCTGGTGTGTCGTTGCGAAGAACAGTCTTTGGGCGATTTGCGAGCGGGGTTCGAACAAGGTGCGCGGGACTCGAATGCGCTGAAATCCCTGACCCGATGTGGAATGGGGCCGTGCCAGGGAAGGCAATGTGGCCATGCCGTGACTGGCCTATTGGCAAAGTGGCGTGAGGAAAGCCCCGAAGCGGTTGGATATTACCGCCTGCGCAGCCCGCAACGCTTGTTGACCCTGGATGAGCTGGGCCGATACGACACGGTTCCGGCGGAGGCTGCGGAATGAAGGCGGATGTTCTGATTATCGGCGGGGGTATTCAGGGTTGTGCAACCGCGTACCATCTGGCCCGCAAGGGTGCCTCAGTTATTGTGGTCGAAAAGGATTACTCCGGTCGGCATGCTTCGGGCGTCAACGCGGGCGGAGTGCGGCTGCTGGGCCGGGATTTGGCTGAAGTCCCTTTGTCCAAAGCATCTATGGAGATGTGGCAGACACTGGATGAAGAGTTGGGTCACGATACCGGATTTCGGCGCCAGACACTGGTGAATATCGCGGTGGATGAGGCAGATCTGGCGAGTGCGAAGGCCCGCGAGGTCAAGATGTATGACGCAGGATATACGCATGAACGGATCATCGATCAGGTTGAACTCAGGGAACGATTGCCTCATGTGAATCCCAATTGCGTTGGCGGCGTGATCTCGGAGCTGGACGGGTATGCGATCCCCTTCAAGGCAACATCTGCGTTTCGCCTGGCGGCAAAAAACTATGGCGCTCTGGTGATCGAAGGCGAAGAGGTTAGGTGCCTCCGCCGCGTGGGCGATGTGTGGCTGGCGCAGGGCACCCGGCACAGGTTTGAGGCCAAAACCGTCGTCAATTGCGCCGGGGCCTGGGCGGATAAAATCGCTCTGATGATCGGTGATAACGTTCCCCTCAGCCATGCCGCACCGATGTTGATGATCACCGCCCGGATGCCGCATTTCGCCAAGCCTGTCGTTGGGGCGATCAGCCGACAGCTGAGCTTCAAACAGTTTGAAAACGGTACCGTCCTCATTGGCGGTGGCGCCAAGGGGTTCGCTGATCGCGACAATAATCGCACACGGCTGGACTATGCCAAACTTGCTGCTGCGTGCCGCACTACAACCGAGTTTTTTCCGATTATGCGCAAGGCCAGTATCAACCGGATGTGGGCCGGGTTGGAGGCTTATATGCCCGACAATCTGCCCGTGATCGGCCCGGCCGCAAATGCCCCGCGTGCATTCCACGCATTCGGGTTTTCAGCGCATGGATTTCAGATGGGACCTGTTGTGGGGCAGGTTCTGGCGGATCTGGTGACCGGTGGCCAAAGCCGCTTCAATCTATCGCCCTTCCGCATAGACCGATTTGACCGCAAGGTCCTGTAATGGAGATAACCGACATGACAATCACCCGCATCGAAACCGGCCAACGCATGAGCAAGATCGTCAAGCACAACGGCGTCGCTTATCTGTGTGGCCAAACCTCGGATGCCACAACAGCTGCGGATCAAACCCGCGAGATTCTGGCCAAGGTCGAGGACCTGTTGACCAAGGCCGGCAGCGACAAGACCCGCATCCTGCAATGCGTGATCTGGCTGGCAGACATGGCGGATTTCGCCGAGATGAATGACGTTTGGGATGCTTGGGTACCGCAAGGTCACGCCCCGGCCCGTGCCTGTGGCGAGGCCAAGCTGGCGCGTGATGTGCTCAAGGTTGAGATGATCGTCACTGCGGCCTGCGACTGAGCAGGTTGCTCCGCTTTTAATTTGCGCCCTGTTCAGCCGTTCTGAACTTTTCAGGATGTGTTCACGCTCAAGCCCAAGGCGACCAGCGCCCCGGATCTTGCCGTGCTTCAGGATCACCACCTGCGCAAAGGCGTGATGCACATCACGGGCAATGAGTTTCACGACCAGGGTCGGTCCATGATCTCTTTCAAAGGCGCGCAATATCCGAAGGACGTGATCCTGTTCGCGGTGTTCTTCTACGTTCGATAAGGTGTTTCATACCGTGACCTGGCGAAAATCATGGGTGAGCGCGGTGTTTCCGTGGATCACACCACGCTGAACCGTTGGGTAACGCAATACTCAGGCGCCATTGCCGAAGTCGTGCGTCGACGCAAAGGACCATGTGATTCCTCGAGGAGAGTGGGCGAGACTTACATCAAAGTGAAAGCCGCGTGGGTCTATCTCTACTGTGCCGTCGACAAACACGAAAAAACACTTGATGTCATGCTGTCCGAGCGGCGCAACAAACCAGCTGCCACGAAATTCTTCGCCCGGATGCTGTAGCTCAACGGCCTACCGCGAAAGATAGTCATCGACAAAAGTGGCGCAAGCACCGTTGGCATCAAGGCCATTAACAAGATGTTAAAGGGGTTTGGCTGCCCGATCCCGATCGATATGGTCAGGCGCAAATACCTCAATAACATCATGGAACAAGATCACAGCTTCGCCAATAGGCGAACCCGTCCGATGCTTGGCTTCAAGTCCTATATCTCGGCCGCAGCAACTCTGGTCGGGATCGAAGTCGCGCACATGATCCGCAAGGGCAACACACGCGCGGACTCTGTCCGTTCCAACAATTCGCTAGGCTAGCATATTAACGCTGGTGCGATCACTGAAGTAGCTCGCCTGGCTGAAATCTTTGCAACGGAACCGGATCAGACCCATGCTGGGATTCAAATCTTTCGCTTCAGCCGCATCTGCCCTGGCAGGCACAGAACTGATCAACATGATCCGCAAAGGTCAATTCACACCCGGGCTCCAACCGTTTCAGCAATTCGCCCAACTGGCAGGATAAACTGCTCACCAACTCCACTGATGCTCTGTCTTCTAAAAGGTTTGCGACAGAACCCTTGGTTGGTCAAAAAACGGAAGATCATCCCGTTCATTCATCTGGTTGACAAATCGGAACACAGGGACGGCACAATCATGCATTATCAATCGACTGTCGTGGATCCCTGAATGCCTTTCCGGTTACCAATCTCTAATGGGAGTACCCTTTTATGACATTGGCGACATTTGTGCCCAAAGCCTCCATCGCGTATCCGCCTTCCATGATAAACTGTGTGGAAAGGTCCAGAGCCCGGATCTGGCGCCCGATTTCGATGTAATCCGGGCTGTGCAGTTCGAATCCGCCAACGGGATCGCCCGCGAAACTGTCCACTCCGAGGGAAATCACAAGCACATCGGGGGCATAGTTGCGGGTCCTGTGTAGCGCGATTTCCAACGCTTTGCTCCAAGCGCGGAAATCGGTTCCACGCGGCATCGGAAGATTCAAATTATACCCCTTGCCCGGACCGAAACCGGTCTCGGTGTCATAGCCCATCAAAAAGGGGTACTCGTCCTCCGGCCGACAGTGGAGCGACGCAAAGAACACATCGGCCCGGTCATAGAAGATGGCCTGCGTCCCATTCCCGTGGTGATAGTCGATGTCCAGGATCGCCACACGCTTGGCCCCCTTGTTGCGGTGCGCCTGCGCGGCGATCGCAGCATTGTTGAGATAGCAATAGCCGCCTGCCATATCCTGCGAGGCGTGGTGCCCGGGCGGACGGCAGATGGAAAACACGGCTTGTTCTCCATCTTGGATCAGATCAACCCCTGTCAGGGCAATATCCTTGGCGGACCGGATCGCCTGCCATGTCCCTTTGACAAAGGGCACACATACGTCGAACGTATAGCAGCTGAGCATCGAATGCACCGAGGCGTTCGGCACCTGATCCATCCCGCGCATCCCAAAGGTATAGGCAGTGGCAAAACCGCCGGTGCCGAATTCGTCTTCCCATAGCGGATAACAGCGTTCCAGAAAGCTGACGAAAGCAGGGTCATGAACCTGATGCGCCACGTCCAGCCCATAGGTGGCTGGCGGGATGACATCCGTGAACCCGGCTTCGGCAAGCGCGGTCATGATCATATTCATGCGCTCGGGGCTTTCCGACATGGGTATCATCTGGTCATAGCGCATTTCCTTGGCACCGGCATGATCGCGATGATCGTCTGAATAGATCAGTTTCATGGCTTATCCATTTACAAAATGATTTTGGTATTTGCGCTGCCAGGCTTGGCAAAACCGGTCCGCCGTGATCGCGATGACGGCCATTCCTATCCCGGCCACTAAGCCCTGACCAAAATTACCGGCAGAAAGACCGATATAGACCTCTTGTCCCAGCCCGTTTGTCCCGACCAGTGCCGCAATGACCAGCATTGCGATGCCAAACATGATCGACTGGTTCAGCCCCAGCATGATGTTTGGCAGGGCCAGCGGCAGCTTGACCAGAAACAACATCTGTACGCGTGTTGTGCCCAGACTGGTTGCGGCTTCCGTCACGGTTTTAGGCACATGCCGAAGCCCGTGTTCCGTGTAGCGGAATGCCGGCACAAAGGCGTAAGAAACAATGGCCAGAAGCGCGGTGAACTCTCCGATCTTGAACACCATGACAATGGGGATCAGCAGCACAAAGGGTGGCATTGTCTGTAGCGTGTCGTTGACAGGCCGCATGATGCGCGAGAACCAGTCATACTGCGCCGCCGCCGCACCAAGCAATGCCCCGATGACAAAGGAAAGACCCACTGCGATCGAGCAGAGATAAAGCGACAGCATTGCCTTGTCCCAGCTGCCCGACACCAGAAGAAAGGTAAGCCCAAGCAGGGTTCCGGCTGCAAGTCGGCCCCCTCCCAGACGATAGGCGAAATAGGTGAGGATGGCGATCAGCGCCAGCCAGGGCATATCCGTCAACCCGATATAGAACAGCAGCCCACCCAACGGGACCGTCACGGCCAGACCCGGACGCTTCCGCTGCCAGAGCCACGCGGTGCCGAAGACCAGCAACGCGACATAGGCCACTGTGTGCCAGATTGTCAGAGCGAACCCCCAGGTGAACGGGCTGACCGTTTTGTCGAAACCAATTTTCAGGGGCAGCATAACAAAGAAGAGGCTGGCATTCTTGACCGCGTCCACCAAGGGTTTGAGGTTGATTATGAACCATGTGATCGCGCGATTAAGTGGTTCCGCCAGATCAAACTGCCAAGTTTCAGGCCATTGCGCCAGAAACGGAACGACCTGCGCCACAGCCAGAGCCAAAACCACGACCCCGATCAGACGCAGTGGAAAGGCGTATCGCTGCAACGTTGTTTTCCGGGTCAGCGTCACACCTTCGCGCTCGGCCAGACCAAAAGTGATCCGATCCAGGATCATCGCCATCAGGGCAATCACGATACCGGCCACCAGACTTTCACCAAACTGCGCTTTGCGCATGGTCGACAGAACCTCCCAGCCGATGTCGGCGGTGCCGCCGATGATCGAAGCAATGATTACCATCGAAAGCGATGCCATGGTGGTCTGGTTGATCCCGATCAGAATCTGCCGCAACGCAGTCGGGAACCGCACGCGCCAGAACAGCTGGCCTGGGGTGGCGCCGGACATGAGGCCGGACTCGATGATATCGGAGGGCACGCCGCGCAGCCCCAGAATGGTATTCCGCACCATGGGCGGGAAGGCGAACAGAATAGAGGCGACCAGACCAACAACCGGCCCGAAACCAAACAGCAGGAGGATCGGCAATAGATAAGCAAAGGCTGGAATAGTCTGAGAAATATCCAGCAGGTGGATGATGACGCGCTCGGCTCGAGTTGAGGCATAGCCCCACACCCCAAGAGCAAAGCCGACCAGAACGGCCATCGGAACCGAGATGAAGACAAGAGCAAAGGAATTCATCGCTTCTTCCCACAGGCCAACGCACAGCACATAAATCAGGCTGAGCACCGTAAACACTGCCAGATCGCGCCCGCCCGCCCTGTAGCCGATCATTGTTATCGCCGCGACGAAGGCGCTCCATGGCAGCCAATGCAGCAAGGCACGCACCCAGTCCATGGGATAGGTGAAAAGCAACGTGATCACTTTGAAGAAGGGTTCGAAATTGGCCACCACCCAATCCATGATGACATTCAGGACATCCGTGATCGGCAGTTCCAGCGCGCCAGGGAATTTCGCAATCCAGGGCACTTGCCCCATAAGAAGGACACAGAGCAGCGAAAACACAATGACTGCTGGCCATCCAAAGGATTGTTTTTGCAATTTGCCCGGATTGCTCGTTATCGCAATATCGCTGGGCATTTCACACCTCCCCTGAGGAAGCGGCGAGTGTTTTCATGAGTGAAGCAGGCGTCACGACGCCAAGAACACCTCCGTCGGCCCCATCGACAACCACCCCCTTGGGGCTGCGGACAAGTTCCGTGATGAGGGCTTCGGCCACCATCGCGCCCGGAACATGCGGCAGGTCGCCGATGTCGCCTTCGGGTGGGACCACGCAGGATTCGGCCCGCATGACACGGATACGGGGAACTTCGCTAGTGAATTGTGCGACATAGTTATCGGCGGGATTCAGTATCAGATCTTCGGGCGTTCCAATCTGTACCACCTTGCCATCACGCATGATCGCCATGCGGTCAGCAATGCGCAGCGCTTCAAGAAAATCATGAGTGATGAAGACGATGGATTTGTGCAACATCTTCTGAATACGCAGAAATTCATCCTGCATTTGTCGTCGGATCAAAGGATCCAACGCCGAAAACGGTTCATCCAGAAACCAGACATCCGGCTCAACCGCAAGCGAGCGCGCGATGCCAACCCGTTGTTGCTGCCCGCCTGACAATTGGCCGGGAAAGCTTGACTCACGCCCTTCGAGATCGACCAACTTGATGACGCGCTGGGCATGTTCAAGCTGTTCAGCAAGCGGCATCCCCTGAAGTTTCAGCGGAAAGGCTACGTTTTCAAGAACCGTCAGATGCGGCAGAAGCCCAAAGTTCTGAAAAACCATGCCCATCTTGTGGCGGCGGATGTCGATCAACTCTCGGTCGGATTTCGCCAGCAGGTTTTCTCCGTCCAACAGGACTTCGCCATAGCTGGCATCAACCAGCCTGGACAGACAGCGAACGACCGTCGACTTGCCCGAACCCGACAGGCCCATAATCACGAAGATCTCGCCCACATGGACATCGAAACTGACGTCTATGGCTGCTGGAACATGGACTTCGGACCGCATGCGGTCAGCCAGTGCATCACGATCTATCTGATAGCCGGAGGTGTCAAAGTAGTATTGCGGCCGGGGGCCATAGACCTTCCACAGATTGCGGCAGGAAAGCTTTACCGCGCGTTCCTCTGGTGACTCGTGCTGTCCCACAGCAGATCCTCTCATATTGTTAACGCCCGGCACCCTGTGCCGAGCGTCAAAGGCATCTGAACGACTTAGTTAATCCAGACCGACCATTGGTCTTCGTTGTTCGTGATCCATTCCTGAACAACCTCTTCCAGCGGTCTGCCGTCCTGATCTACGGCAAAGATCATTGCGTTTTGATCTTCGTTCGTCAGAGCGAACTGCTCAAGAAGCGCCGCCGCTCCGGGCCAGGTTTTCGCCAGCGAATTGGAGGCGATTTTCTTGACCGAAGCCTGAGCGAACCCGCAGGCTGTCTCGCGCTGCTGGTCTTCTTCGACGCACTCTCCGTCAATCGGGTTCCACTCAACCCAATTCATATCAACTTCGGCAAAGATCCAATGCGGTTGCCAGAACATCATCAGAATAGGGTCTTTGGACGCCAGTGCGCTTTTCAGTTCGGCCACCATTGCACCTTCGGAACCGCCGGGGACCGGTACGAAAGGCAGGCCAATCCCTTCGGCAACGGACTTGGAACGGGTGCCCCAGTCCCCCGGGTAAGTGATCAACCGGCCATCGGGGAATGTCTCGGCTGTGGCGAACGCCTGCGCACAGTCGAAGAGCGCCTGATAGTCGGGTAGGCCGGGGCACTTTTCAGCCATGTAGTCAGGGTACATCCAACCTTCTCGGGGGATGAGGCCCAGTTCTCCCATGTCGACAATCGCACCCGATGCCAGACCGTCGGTGTAAACGTCTGTGATGGAATTGTCCCAAACCTCGGGATTGAAATGCAGCTCATTCTGGGCCAGCGCGGTAAACTGTGGCAGACCGCCTGCGGTCACCAGCTCGACGTTGTAGCCCTTTTTCCTCAAAAGTTCCGCTGCAATGTTGGCTGACAGGTGCTGTCCTGTCCATTCATTGACCGCAATTTTGATTGGTTCTTCGGATTCAACCTCGGCAGTTGCCATAGATGCGGCCAGCATTGCAGCCGACAGGACCAGCGCGGTTTTCAGTTCTTTGATACTTTGTTTCACGTATTCTCCTCCCTGAGAGTGTTCAGTTTGTGGTTTCCAAAAGCGCTGCGCGCAAACTCTCGCGTTCGTTGGCATAATCATGGCTGATGTCCGGCGAACGCTGGCGGGTGCTCCAATTTGGATCGGCCAGCAACGGCGCGTCTGTAGCTTCACCCAGCGTTTGCCCGAGGATCAGATCAGCAGCCCGTTCCGCCAGCATGAGCGTGGGGGCATTCAGATCCCCCGCGGTCGCCTGCGGCATGACCGAACTGTCTACAAGACGAAGACCATCCACACCTTTGACCCGCATGGTCAGCGGATCGACGACCGCGCCGTCGTCCGTCCCCATTCGGCACGTCCCGCAGGGGTGATAGGCGCTCTCGACCTTTTCCTTGATGAACTGGTCGATGCACGCATCGCTTTGGTGGTCATCCCCCGGTGCGATTTCCCTGCCCCGATACGGGGCAAAGGCCGGTTGGGCAAAGATCTCACGGGTCAGGCGGACGCAGGCGCGCATTTCCAGCCAGTCGTCTTCGTGAGTCATATAGTTGAAACGCACGCGCGGCGGTTCTGAGGGGGCCGCGCTGCGCAGTCGGACCCAACCCCGGCTTTTTGAACGCTTGGTTCCGACATGGACCTGGAATCCGTGGCCATCAGCCAGGGACTTGCCGTCATAGGAAATTGCCAACGGCAGGAAATGGTACTGGATATCGGGATAGATGATCCCGGCCCGACTGCGTATGTGCCCACCGCTTTCAAAGTGGTTGGTGGCCCCAAGTCCCCCCTTAGTCAAAAGCCAGCGCGCACCGATCATCGCCTTGCCCAGCAGCGACATATGCGGAAACAAAGAGACAGGCTGTGTGCATTCCTGCTGCAGATAGACCTCAAGGTGGTCCATCAAATTTTCGCCCACGGCATCATTCGCTGCGATCACCTCGATCCCATGCTTGTCCAGTTCCTCTGGTGGCCCGATCCCGGACCGCTTGAGGATGGTGGGCGACATGATGGAACCGGCGCTCAGGACAACATCCCGCGTGGTGCGAACGATTTGAGAGGTGCCTTTTCGGGTGAACTTGACCCCTACCGCCCGGCGGCCTTCAAACACAATGCGTTCGACAAGCGCATGAGATAGAACACGGACATTGCCCCGCTTGATCGCGGGATACAGATAGCCCACGGCGGCACTGGCACGTTTGCCGCCGCCGACCGACATTTCCATCGGGCCGACGCCTTCATGCTGGCGCTCGTTCATGTTGGGGCTGACGGCATAGCCCGCCTCGCGGCCCGCTTCGACAAACGCGGAATAGAGAGGATTGCTTTCCTTGCCTCGTGTCACCGATATCGGACCCTGCGTGCCGCGCAAGGGACCGCCGCCTTTTACGTTCTCAAGGCGCTGGAAATAGGGCAGGACATTGGCCCAGTGCCAGCCTTCGGCCCCGCGCGCGGACCACAATTCGTAGTCCATCGGATTGCCGCGCACATAGCACATCCCATTGATCGAAGACGACCCGCCCAACCCTTTGCCGCGCGGCAAGTTCATGACACGCCCGTCCAAACCGGGTTCCGGTTCAGTCCACATGCCCCAGTTGAAGCGTTTGGTGTTCATCGGAATCGACAGCGCCGTCGGCATCGTCACGAACAGTGATTTATCGCTGCCGCCAGCCTCCAGCACCAGAATCCGAAGCTTGGGATCCGCGCCCAACCGGTTGGCCAGAACACAGCCGGCCGAACCTGCGCCAATGATCACGTAATCATAGAACCCGAGGTCACTTGATCCGTCGTTGTTGTGGACACTGTTCATGCAAACACATCTCCGCCGGATCAGTCGATCATCACGTAGTATTTCAGCATGGGTTCCGTCTGCTTCCAGTATCCCCGGAACCCCTTGGGCACGAGGAAGGCATCGCCCTTGGAATAGGTTTCCGAGAACTCTTCGTTTTCGAGTGTGACCGAGCCTTCGATGACATACATGAATTCGTGGCAGGGATAGGATTCATAGAACTCTGTATAAGCAGTGGAACGCCAGACGCCGGCGCGAATACCAGGAGTTTCGTTCTCAAAGTAAATGTGATCCAACCCAAGGGGCTGCTCAGTAAGAAGCTCAGCCGTCTCCAACGGTATGTCAGCTGTGGTTTTCCAACCTGTCGGTCCGTTAGCTTCAAATTTTATGGGGGTATTCATGTGGTTTCTTCCTTAGTCGGATCATCTTTGCGATGATGAATTTCGGCGACGTTAGAAGGCAAATGCTCAAAGGTGAAATTACTATTTGTGCCGTATAGAAACCTGAGGTTACTATAGGCCATGCAAATCAAACCAACTTTGACCTCATTGCGCGCCTTTGATCTTTTTGCTCGGACGGGCACGTTGACCGAGGCCGCGACCGTTCTGAATGTCACACGCCCAGCCATAAGCAAGCAGATCAAGGAATTGGAAACGATCACGGGCTGTCAGCTGGTTTCACGCGCCGGTCCCAACGTCACCCTTACCGCGCAGGGGGCCGAACTGGCCGCAGGACTTCGTCAAGCTTTCGATCTGATTTCAGCAACGACCGAACGCCTTACCGAAAGCGACCTTCGTTCAGATTCCGTGCGCGTCCTGGTCGAAAGAGATTTCGCGTCATCCTGGCTTGCCGAGAAAATCGGAACATTCCTGATCGACCATCCCGGTATTTCCGTTGAGATTATCGCCGAACGCAATGGGCGGCTGCGGAATGCAGAAGACTTTAGTTTTCGGATATTCTACGGACCACAAGGAAGTTTTGAATCTACGGATCTTACAGAGGAGTTTCTGTGCGACTGGATCGACATCCCCCTCTGTACACCGGAATATGCCGCAAGACACATAAGCGACGGTGGTCAGTATCAAGATGCGCGCTTCCTGCTCGACAAAAACTACAACCCCTGGGACCAATGGTTTGAAAAAGCTGGCATTGGAAGCCCCGGAGAATCTGCCGCCTTTACCAGCTTCAATGAAACCTCCCTATGCCTTTCAGCCGCGCTTTCAGATGCCGGAATAACCATTGGCGATAGTTTCTTGTGTCTTCATTCCATCGAAACCGGGCGTTTGATCGCCCCCTTTAAAATCGGTTCGCGTAGCACCGAACGTTATGCGATCTGCCGCCCTTCGGGGCGTAGGTTGTCGGCAAGTGAACTTAAATTCAAACAATGGCTGGTCCGCGAAATCGAAGAGTTCGAAAAAAAGGTAGATCGAGTCATTCGGCGAAAAGGGATCAAAGTGATTTGACACTCAATGAAAACACAACCGCTTGGTCGTGCTGCCCAAGTAGGCGAAGCTATGTTTGCTATGATCGTTCGCAGGCAAATCGGTTATGACAGAGACCGATGCAGCTTCATCCACAATAGCGGACGTTTTTACGAAACGTATTGTGGCGCACCAATCAGGCTCAGCCAATTCGACAAGGCTCCCAAGCCTGAGAAAGACCAAGCGACCAGTCCAGTTTGAGCCGACGGTAAACACGCGCGAAACCGTCTTGGCCTGGGTTAAATTACCCGAGTTGTTTGCGTGCCGTTTCATGTTCCCCAGCCGGTTCCATGACCGCCCACACATCTCAACCCGCCAGTATGGACGGCTTGTTCGAGACTGGGTAACTGCGATTGGCCTAGAACCGAGCGGGTACGGCACGCACACGCTCTGCCGGACAAAGGCAGCAAAGATATGTCGAAAGACCGGTAACATCCGTGCGGTCCAACTGTTGCCCGGCCATACTAAGGTTGACGGCACTGTTCGCTATCTCGGCGTCGAATTGGAAGACACCCTGAGCATCGCTGAGCGCATCGATATTTGAGCCACCTTGCCGAACGGTCCAGCCGTTCGCCACTCCAAAGCCGGTATCTGTTTCTCATGCGGCGTTGGCCGGTGCTGAGCCCGTACCGGATCTGTTAAAAATGTGCTGAACGAGCAAAGTGGTAGAACAATTCTGCACCGGCATGGAAAACCGGTCTGCGCTGCAGCGAAGATCTCGGCCATTCATGCAAGGTGCAGCGAATATTGAAGCCGTGAAACTGCACGGTGCGGGACAGAACCGCCGCTCATTTCACCTGACAACAGGTATCTGTTGTTAGGGCTGTTGATCTATGTTTGAGCAGCCTCATCTGACTGATCCAAGTTGATTGTTAGTGCATCATCGGCCTGTGATCCATCGGGACGATGGTTTCGGGCGCTGGCGGGCGATAGCCCAGAGCATTGTGGGGGCGTTTTGTGTTGTAGTGTCTCCTCCATTGTTCGATCAGAATTTGAGCTTCGCGCAGGTTGTAGAAGATCTCACCGTTGAGCGACTCGTCCTTGAACCTGCAATTGAAACTTTCACAGTATCCGTTCTCCCACGGGCTGCTAGGTTCGATGTAAGCCATCTTGGCGCCGACGGCGGCGATCCAGTCTCGGACGGCCTGGGCGACAAGTTCCGGCCCGTTATCCGAACGTATTAAACCGGGTGCGCCACGAAGGATGAACAGACCCGTCAGGGCATCGATCACGTCGGTCGAGTTCAGTTTTCGCTTCACTTTTATCGCAAGGCACTCCCGGCTGTGCTCATAAAGGATGTTCAGCGTCCGAAAAGCTTTGCCATCGTCGGTTCGGCAATGAACGAAGTCATAGCTCCATACATGATTGCGATACTCCGGCCTCAGCCGAACACACGACCCATCGTTCAGCCAGAGCCGTCCTTTCTTTGGTTGTTTCATTGGTACTTTCAGCCCCTCTCGCCGCCAGAGCCGTTCAATCCGCCCATCACTGACAGACCATCCAGCCTTTCTCAGCAGCGCTGTGTTCCTGCGATAGCCATATCGCCCGTATTGACGGGTCAGCTCAATCATGTCGGCCACCAGCCGGTCTTCGTCTTCGCGACCTTGTGGGACCCGCCGCTGCGTGGACCGGTGTTGCCCCAGCACGCGGCAGGCGCGTCGCTCAGGTACCTTGAGCTGGCTGCGGACATGATCGATGCAGGCACGACGACGAGCGGGGCTCAGTAGGGCCTCGCGTTCAGGCCTGCAAATCATCCACCGGATGATTTACTTTACGGCCTTCATCCTTTGTGGCTTCCGTCAGGATCAGTTTGTCCAACGTCAGATCTGAAACCGCGCGTCTCAGTCGCTCGTTCTCTTTCTGAAGCCGTTTCAGTTCTTTCAACTGGTCTACGCCCATTCCGCCGTACTTCTTTCGCCAGCGGTAATAGGTTTGTTCAACAACGCCAATCTGTCTGATCGCATCGAGACGGGACATGCCTTGCCCCATCAGAACTTCAACCTGCCGTAACTTCGAGACAATCTCTTTGGGCTTCGGTCGCTTGTTTGCTATTCGTGGTCCTCTGTTTCCTAAACATAACGGTGGACCAGTTTAGTTGGGGAGGCTCAGTACTTACTGCCCCCAAATCCTGGGACCGCAGCGCTTGTCCAAACAGCAGATCGCGTTCGCGCGCAGATGGCCATGATTGTTTGAACCGAAAACTCGAAATACTGGAGTAGGGCGCAGATATTAGGGTCAGGGCTGGGTTTTCCGCCCCGGCTTCTCAGGCATTGTCCTTCCGTCAATCGGGTCTTACTCGAAGAAATCTGAACATCCGATCTATGCGCAAAGAACTTGACGTCGCCGATTGCCTGCGGATTAACCGCTGCGAACAGCGGCTCGTGCCAATGCGGCGATCAGGTCGGTCCGCGTGACAATCCCTACGATGCGATCGTATTCGAGGACAGGGACGGCGTCGACATCCTCAACCGCCATCATCGGAAGCAGCACCCCGAGGGGTGAATTTGTCGTCACGCGCGGGCCTGCCACCTCCATGATGTCACCCGCTGTCACAGGCATCTCCCTTTTGCGATCCAATAAACGATTGAGTGTCGAAAAATATCCGCGCTTCAACCTGATCGCGTCTTCACGGGCCTGTCTGATCAGATGCATCTGAAAAATGACGCCCAGAAACTTTTCGTCGTTTCCGACGACAGGAAGAGAGATGAACCTGTGCCTTTTGAACAGCTCGGCAACCTCCCCGAGCGCCGTTTCGGGACCCACTGTGATCAGACTGGAGGACATGACATCTTTTGCCGTCAAAGGGGCGGTCACGTGCGTTGCCGCCTGCAGTTCCGCCGCGCTGATCAAGCGTGCCAGATCCTCGACCCCCAGATTGAAGGAGTGTCGGTAGCGCTCCAGAATACCTGCAAGTTCTTCTTCGGACAGGCCAAGGCGCTCTGAGGGGTTCTTGTCTTCCGATTGATTATTGCTCGGATCGTCGAATTGCCGGAATGGATAGCGACGTCCGGTGATCCGGGCATAGACTGTCGCAAGGATGACAAGGACACAGGTTCCGACCGCAATCGGTGCAAGCGCAAACCAGAACCCCAATTGCGCGATGGCCTCGGGATTCAATGCGGCCGTCATGGCGACGGCTCCTGCCGGCGGATGAAGCGCCCGGCACAGGATTGTTGCGGTAATGGCAAGCCCAACTGCAAGCGCAACGCGTAGCGCCGGGTCTGCGATTGTCATGCAAACAGCCACGCCGACAAGGGCCGCCACCGTATTGCCGACAACGGCGGACCAAGGCTGCGCGAGCGGGCTATTTGGGACAGCAAAGAGCAAGACAGAGGTCGCTCCGAAGGGTGCTACAAGATAAAGACCCAAATCCAGATCGGAACCCGGAGTCAGAAGGAACAGTCCCGTCAGCCCAAGACCGACAAGAGCACCCAGACCCGCACGAGCCGCTTCAATCGGTGAAACGCGGGAAACGGCCGGCCCGAGAGATCTGAGAATATACACGGCGCAGGCCCCATCCTTCTTCTTCTGCGCACAGTTTCAGCAGAATGCAAAAAGTTCAACCGCAGGGTTGCAGAGAGAGAATGCCGACCAACGACTTTGCCACTTTATTGGATGGGCGACATGGGAATTGGAAGCTGCTTGAAAGTGGGTAAATTTTTCGACACATCAGGCTGCTCTTTTGCACATCAAGGCTAAAGCAGATGGCCTGGCCCTTGGCGACCAAAGCTCCAGTCGTTTTCTACCCAGCCTTTCCAACGGTCTGCCACGCACGGCGCAAGACACAGGACGGATGTGAAAAGTGCATTTGCCGAAGCTGGTCTCCCTCTCAGATACAAGCTTGAAGCATGTTTGTCGGCGGATTTGAGCCCTTTTTGTCAACATCAATTGAGGCCCGCTCAATCGGGTTGTCTTCTATGTTTTAGCTGGACAAACGAGGGTAGGCCGCTTTCGGACTTTGCGAGAGGATACTTTTTGCTGCGTCACCCATGGCACCCATGGCGATCTCGTGCCACGATTTGTAGTCCGAGGCGAGGTTAAGAACCGGCCAGTCGCTGCCGAACAGCAGCCTCTCTGGGGCATAAATGCCAAGAATGTGGGCAATGTAAGGCTCAAGGCTGCTTGGCTTCCAATCGGTCGAGGCTTCGGTCACAATGCCCGACAGTTTACAAAACACCTGCGTGTTTTCGGCAATGTCAGCCATGTCCTGCGCCCAGCCCTCATAGGCCCCATTGCGGATTTCGGGCTTGGCGCAATGGTCAATGACGACTCGCAAATCGGGGTATTTTGCCAGAAACGCTTTGAGATGGTGTAGATGGTGGGGCAATACCAGAGCATCGAATGTCAGATCATTTTCGACCATGGCAGCGATAGCCGGACGCAGATCATCGCGCAGCATCCAAGCGTCATCGGGAATGTCCTGTATCATCGGGCGTAGTCCAAGAAGCTTTGGATGGGCCGCCAATCGCGCGATCGAGGCTGGTGCCGTTTCGGCGGCAAGGTCCACCCACCCGACAACCCCTCGTATCCAGTCATGCGTGTCTGCAAGAGACAGCAGGTATTCAGTCTCGGCCTCAGTATCGGCGGCCTGAACCGCGATGGTTCCACTGATACCCGCCTCGTCCAGCAAAGGTTTCAAATCCTTGGGCAGAAAATCGCGATATAGCGTTTCAAGCTCGGGTGTCAGCCAGCCGTAATCGCCTCGATCGAGCTTCCAGAAATGCTGATGCGTGTCGATGACCATGCTAAAACCTCTGATCATGTTTTTTGTTAAGCCGCCTTAAGCGGCTCCGAATTCCGGTGTTGATCCACCGTGAAGCAACGTCAGTTCCCGGGCCAGTTCCCGGTGCATATTCACGATTTCGTCCAGAGAGGGGACTTTCAGATCGTCGACACGTTCCAGATAGGGGCAGCTCAGCACCGCTGCGGCCCTGCCGCCCGGGCCAAAAATCGGGAAAGCCACATTGGTTACACCGATCGCAGTTGCAGACGGCATTTTTTCATAGCCCAAGCGCCGGATGCGGGCGATATGCTCCATGAACTCGCTACGGTCCAGCGGGGGTTCACCTACGGCAAGGCGGTGCTGCTCGATCAGGTCCTCGACTTCTTCATTTGAACGGAAGGCCGCCAGCACCCGGCCAGAGCCTGTATTCCCCAGCCCCACGACGGTTCCGGTTTTCAGCGCAAGGCCCCAATTGCCCGGAGACTCCGCTGAGGCCACGATCACGATATCACCGTTGCTTTCCATTCCCATATGGCAGGATTGCCAAGTTTTTCGTGTTATCGCGCGCATACGGGGCAGGGCACTTTCGATTACCCGTCCAATCGGCGGGTGTCGCTGCGAAATAGCGAACATCTTCAGGCCAAGTGAATATCGATCGCCTGACAGGGACCGGATGACATACCCGCGCCGTACCAGTGTCGAGAGCATCCGGTAAATCTCAGACGGGGACCGTTCCAGCGCCTTTGCGACCTCTCCCTGGGTCAGTCCCTCACCGTGGTCAGCCAAAAGCTCGATGATATCCAGGCCTTTTTCCAGCGCGGGTGCGCGGTATTTGTCGGTGATGTCGTCCATACAGTGCCCTGTCGCGCAATATTCCTGATTGATTTTCAGTCATTGGGAAGGCTAAGTCAACATTGATTTATAGATGAATAAATGTTTTAAATACGAACAAACAACAAGCATCGCTTGATTGCATCAGGGAGGACATGATGAAAAAATCCAGCATTTTAATGGGTTTGATGGTTGGAACAGCGATGGTCGCGGCCGTCGAATCGGCAAGTGCGTCGGATTGGGGGAACTTTGATGGCGTGACCATCGAGGCGAAACTGATCGGCGGACAACAATACGAAGGTCTCTATGGCCGTATTGCCGAATGGGAAGCTGCGACCGGTGCCAAGGTCGACATTATTTCGAAAAAAAGCCACTTCGAGATCGACAAGGAAATCAAGTCGGACATGGCCGCTGGGACCACCAGCTGGTGCGTGGGTTCAAACCACTCTTCCTTTGCGCCCCAGTATGAAGGGCTCTATGTTGATCTGAACGAGCTGGTTCCAGCGGAAACCATTGCCGAATTCGTTCCGGGCAACATTGGCGCCTCGACGGTCGACGGCCAGCTTTTGATGCTGCCGCGCGCGCAGTTTGACGTTTCAGTGCTTTATTACCTGAAGTCGAACTATGAAGACGCCGACAAGGCCGCCGCGTTCAAGGAAAAATACGGCTATGATCTGGCTGTTCCCGAGACGTGGGAGCAGGTCAAAGATCAGGCGATCTTTTTTGCCGACCCTCCGAATTTCTACGGCACTCAGTATGCAGGCAAGGATGAGGCCATCGTGGGTCGGTTCTATGAGATGGTTGTCGCCGAGGGCGGCAACTATCTGGACGAAAACAAGAAACCAATCTTCAATTCCGAGGCAGGTCAGCGCGCGCTGCAGTGGTTCGTAGACCTGTACGAGGCCAAGGCGGTTCCGGCTGGCACGACGTCCTATGTGTGGGACGATCTGGGGCAGGGCTTTGCCAGTGGAACCGTGGCGCTGAACCTGGACTGGCCGGGCTGGGCCGGGTTCTTCAACGATCCGGAATCGTCCAAGGCTGCTGGCAACGTCGGCGTTGCTGTGCAACCCATGGGTTCGGCGACGCGGACCGGTTGGTCCGGGCATCACGGGTTCTCGGTCACCAGTGACTGTGCAAACAAAGACGCCGCAGTATCGCTTGTTCAGTTCCTGACCAGCGAGGAAAGCCAGTTGGCCGAAAGCGCTGGTGGCTCGCTGCCGACACGGACAGCCGTTTGGGAGGCCAACGTCGCCGCTGCGCAAGCTGGTGATGACGCATTCCGCGCCGAAGCTCTGGCCGCGTTTGCCGAAGGTGCGAAATACGCCTTTGCGGTGCCGCCGATCCCGGAATGGGGCGAGACCACAAACCTGGTCTTTCCGGAACTGCAGGCCGCCATCGTTGGTGACAAGACTGTGCAGCAGGCGCTGGACGATGCCGCGGCTGCGGTGGACGAACTGATGCGGGAATCTGGTTACTACTAAACCCGGACCCGCAAGTATCCGCGGCGGGTGTTCCGCCGCGGGTGAACCCCAAAGACCCCTAAAAGGTGCACTATGACCCGCCGCCGCTTGCCCGAGTGGTTAGTCCTTCTGTTGCCTGCGATCATCGTGATTGCCGCAGTTGTTCTGATCCCTCTCATATTCTCACTCTATTCCAGCTTTACGCCGTACAAGCTGACGCGGCCGTCGACGCTGTGGAAATGGGTGGGGTTCTTCAACTATGAAAAAATCCTGACCGATGCGAAATTCTGGGCAGCGTTCGGGCGCACAGTGCTTTTTCTGACCATCGTTCTGAATCTGGAACTGCTTTTGGGACTGGGCATTGCGCTGATGATGAACAAGGTTACATGGGGCCAGCGCACGCTGCGCACGATCCTGATGTTCCCGATGATGTTCTCGCCCATCCTTGTGGGCTTTCAGTTCAAATTCATCTTCAACGACAACATCGGGCTGGTGAACAACGCGTTGCAATCGGTGGGCTTTCAGAATGCCTCGCTGCCGTGGCTGGTGGACGGCAACCTCGCGATGTTCTCGATCATGTTCGCGGAAATCTGGATGAGCACCTCCGTCTTCGCCATTCTGATCCTGGCCGGTCTGTTCGCCATGCCGCGTGACCCGCTGGAGGCCGCCAAGGTCGATGGCTGCACCGCTTGGCAGACCTTCCGCCACATCACTCTGCCGTTCCTGATGCCCTTCATCTTTATTGCCATGACCATCCGCTCGCTGGACGTCGCACGGGCCTATGACATCGTGCAGATCATGACCGGTGGTGGCCCCGCTCGGCGGACCGAGCTTTTGTGGACGCTGATGAGCCGCACCGGCTATGTCGATGCCCGCATGGGGCTGGCGAACGCGATGGGTTATGTCTCGATCCTGCTGTCGATCCTCTTCACCATCTATTTCTTCCGCAAGCTCAGCGCCGCACGTGCTGAACTGGGAATGGCGGGGTAGGGCCAATGGACCGCAATCTAGCACATCGCAATCGCCGCCGCGCCCTGAAAACTGCGCACTTCATCGGGCTGTTCCTGATTATGTCGATCATTTGCATTCCCGGGCTCTGGATTGTTCTCAACTCGTTCCGTCCAACGGTCGAGATTATGGCCAAACCGCCGGTTTGGACCCCCAGCTTTACGCTAGACCACTACCGCGCCATGTTCGGCGGCGCGGGCGAGGGCGGTGTGCCAGTGTTCAGCTATTTCCGCAACTCGCTGATCGTTTCGGTCGTCTCAACCTTTATCGCGATCCTGATCGGCATGTCGGGCGGCTATGCCTTTGCCCGCTATCGCTTCAAGGGCAAATCGGGCTATTTTGTCGGGCTGATGCTGTTCCGCGCGGTTCCCGGTGTGGCGTTGTCGCTGCCCCTGTTCATCGTGTTTGCCCGGGTCGGCATCATCGACACCCATTTCGGCCTGATCCTGGCCTATGTGGCGATGAACGTGCCGTTCACCATCTGGTTGACCGACGGGTTCTTCCGCCAGATCCCGAAAGAGCTGCACGAAGCGGCGGAAATTGACGGCTGCACCCGCTGGCAGGCATTCTGGAGGGTGGAATTTCCGGTGGCGCGCTCGGGCGTTGCCTCGGCGGCGATCTTTGCCTTCCTCACCTCGTGGAACGAATTCGCGCTGGCGTCGCAGCTGACCCGCTCGGTCGGGTCCAAGACGATGCCTGTGGGTCTTTTGGATTTTACCGCCGAATTTACCATCAACTGGGGGGGAATGTGCGCGCTTGCGGTTCTCATGATCGTGCCCGCGCTGGTCCTGACCTTCATCGTCCAGAAACACCTGATTGCCGGCCTGACCTTCGGCGGCGTCAAAGGATAAGAAAATGACTGAAGTTACCCTTTCCAATGTCGTCAAGAAATATGGCAAGCATCAGGCTGTGCACGGCATCGACCTGGGCATCCATGACGGAGAGTTCGTCGTGCTGGTCGGCCCTTCGGGCTGCGGCAAGTCGACGACGCTGCGGATGATTGCCGGACTCGAAGAAATCTCCGGCGGCGAGATCGCCATCGGCGGCCGTGTCGTCAATGACCTGCCCCCGCGCGAACGTAACATCTCGATGGTGTTCCAGAACTATGCTCTGTATCCGCATATGACCGTGCGCGAAAATCTGGGCTTTTCACTGAAGATCGCCAAGCGGCCCGTGGATGAGATTGCCAAATCCGTGGCCGAGGCGGCGGGCATTCTGGGACTGGACGAGTTGATGGAGCGCAAGCCCGCCGAACTGTCGGGCGGTCAGCGCCAGCGCGTCGCAATGGGCCGCGCCATCGTGCGGCACCCCGACGTGTTCCTGTTTGACGAGCCGCTGTCGAACCTTGACGCCAAGCTGCGCACCCAGATGCGGGTCGAGATCAAGAAGCTGCACCAGAAGGTCGGCAACACCATTATCTACGTAACACACGATCAGGTCGAGGCGATGACGCTGGCGGATCGAATCGTTCTGATGCGCGACGGCCATATAGTGCAGGTCGGCACCCCGCTGGACCTGTTCAACACGCCGGTAGATACCTTCGTGGCGACCTTCATCGGCTCGCCGCCGATGAACCTTGTCGATGGAGAGGTGTCCGGTGGCACCCTTCGTCTGAATGGCGGTATCGAGCTGTCCGTTCCCGCATCCGCGCGGTCACTTGTTCGCGACGGCCAAAAGGTGCGGTTCGGTTTCCGCGCCGACAACCTGATGCCAGTGGGCCACTCGGTCGAGGAAGAAGGCGAGACCGCAGAGCTGGACCTGTCCGTCACGCTGACGGAACCGCTTGGCACCGAGACGCTGCTGTTCGCCGACCTGGCCGGGGTCGAGGTCCAGGCCAAGATGTTCAATCCGCGCCCCGTCGCTCCGGGCGAGGCGATGAAGTTCCGCCTGATGCTGGACAAGACCCATGTCTTTGACGCTGCATCGGGCAAGGCGATCCGGGGGTAAGCATGGCGACAATCACTCATATTGAACTGCGCATGATCGATTTGGTGCCCAAGGTGAAACGGGTCGACGCCATCCAGACCTTTGTCAGTCAAGAAACCCCGATCCTTACTGTCTATGACAGCGACGGCGCCAGTGGTACGGGCTATTCCTATACCATTGGCACAGGTGGGCCATCTGTCATGGCGCTGCTGGAACACACGCTGGCCCCGATGCTGACCGGGCGCGACCCAGACCGGATCGAAGGCATCTGGCGCGACCTGCTGTTTGCCACTCACGCGACAGCGGTGGGCGCAATCACCTCGTTGGCGCTGGCCGCCATCGACACCGCGCTTTGGGATCTGCGTTGCCGCAAGCAAGGGCTGCCGCTTTGGAAAGCCGCCGGGGGATCGCGCGAAAAAGTGCCACTTTATTCCACCGAGGGCGGCTGGTTGCATCTGGAAACGCAGGCGCTGGTCGATGACGCGCTGGCGATGCAGGCACAGGGCTTTCGCGGCTCAAAAATCAAGATCGGCCGCGATCACCTGAGCGAAGATGACGCGCGTCTGGGGGCGGTCCGGTCTGCCCTGGGTGGCGGGTACGAGATTTTGACCGATGGCAATCAGGGCTTTACTCTGTCCGAAGCGATCCGCCGGGCGCGGGTTCTCGAGGAGCACGGGATAGGCTGGTTCGAAGAACCGCTGCCCGCCGATGATGTGGCAGGCCATGTGCAACTAGCGCAACACACCAGCGTGCCGATTGCGGTGGGCGAAAGTATGTATTCGCTGAGCCAGTTCAAGGATTACCTGCAAATGGGCGCGGCCTCGATCGTGCAGGTGGATGTGGCCCGGATTGGTGGCATCACCCCGTGGCTGAAGGTGGCGCACATGGCCGAGGCGTTCAACGTCATGGTTTGTCCGCATTTCCTGATGGAGCTGCACCTGCCGCTGGTTTGCGCTATCCCTAACGCAAAATGGCTGGAATACATCCCGCAATTGGACACCGTGACCAACGGCCCAATCCGGATTGAGGACGGTCACGCCATCCCTTCTGATGAACCCGGTTTGGGTATCGATTGGGATTGGGATGCGATTTCGCGGCTTTCCGAGGTCAAAACCGTCAAGGAAGGTGCATGATGCAGCGCATGGGCATGGTAATCGGGGTCAAACCCGAGATGATCGAAGAATATAAGCGCCTGCACGCCGCCGTCTGGCCGCAGGTTCTTAAGCAGATCAGAAACAGCAACATTCGCAACTATACCATCTTCCTGCGCGAGCCGGAAAACCTGTTGTTCGGGTACTGGGAATATCACGGCGAGGATTTCACTGCGGATATGGCCAAGATGGCCAAGGACCCGGTGACTCAGGAATGGTGGACCCATACCGACCCCTGCCAGTCGCCTCTGGCCAGCCGCGCCGAGGGCGAGCAATGGTCGATGATGCAAGAAGTATTTCACACGGATTAAAAGCTATGACTGACACAACGGGCCGTCTGGCCGGAAAAAAGACACTCATCACCGCCGCAGGCCAGGGCATCGGACGGGCGACGGCCGAGCTGTTCGCCGCCGAAGGGGGCGAGGTCATCGCCAGCGACATCAACGAGGATGCGCTGGCGGAATTGGCTAACAACCCGCGTGTCACTGCGCTGAAGCTGGATGTGACCGATGGCGCCGCAGTAGAGGCCGCCGTTACAGATATCGGCCCGCTGGACGTTCTGTTCAACTGCGCGGGCTATGTGGCGAACGGCACCATTCTGGAATGTGACGAAAAGGACTGGGATTTCAGCTTTGATCTGAACGTCAAGGCGATGTATCGGCTGATCCGTCTGACCCTGCCGGGAATGCTGGACAACGGTGGCGGATCGATCATCAACATGTCCTCGGTCGCGTCCTCGATCAAGGGCGTGCCGAACCGGTTTGCCTATTGCGCGTCCAAGGCGGCGGTGATCGGTATCACCAAGGCAGTGGCCGCTGACTATGTCACCCGTGGCATTCGCTGCAACGCGATCTGCCCGGGCACCGTTGACAGCCCCTCGATGCACGGACGTTTGCGCGCCACCGGCAACTATGAACAGGCACTGAACGACTTCATCGCACGTCAGCCGATGGGCCGCATCGGAACCGCCGAAGAAATCGCGGCATTGGCACTGTACCTCGCCAGCGACGACAGCGCCTTCACCACAGGACAGAACCACGCCATCGACGGCGGCTGGTCCATTTGATTTGCAGGAGAACTGAGAGATGAAACTGTTGCGCTATGGCCCGGTCGGGTCCGAAAAGCCGGGTTTGCTGGATGCCGAAGGGAACATTCGCGACCTGTCGGGTGTTGTTGATGATGTTTCGGGCGACACTCTAAGCGACGCCGCGCTGGACAAGTTGCGTGGCATCGACCCTGACTCATTGCCGTTGGTCGATGGCGACCCGCGTATCGGCGCCTGCGTGGGCCAGGTGGGAAAATTCATCTGTATCGGCTTGAACTATGCTGACCACGCCGCCGAAAGCGGCATGGAACTGCCGCAGGAGCCGGTGATCTTCTTCAAGGCCACTTCCTCGATCTGCGGGCCGAACGACGACACCGAAATCCCGCGCAGCTCGGTCAAGACCGATTGGGAGGTCGAGTTGGGCGTGGTGATCGGCAAGCACACCAAATACGTCAATGTCGAAGAGGCGCTGGACCATGTGGCAGGTTATTGCGTCATCAACGACCTGTCCGAGCGTGATTTCCAGCTGCACCGCTCGGGCCAATGGGTCAAGGGCAAGTCGGCGGACACGTTCGGCCCGATCGGTCCCTGGCTGGTGACACGGGACGAGGTTGCCGACCCGCAGAACCTGCCCATGTACCTAGAGGTCAACGGCCACCGCTATCAGGACGGCTCGACCCGGACCATGCATTTCGACGTGGCAACCGTTATCTCGCACCTGTCGCAATTCATGTCGCTGCAGCCCGGCGATGTAATCTCGACCGGTACGCCTCCGGGTGTCGGTATGGGGCAGAACCCTCAGACCTATCTGAAGCCTGGCGACGTTGTTGAACTTGGCATCGAAGGGCTGGGTGTTCAACGTCAGAACGTGGTGGCGGGCTGATGGTTACCATTACCGACCTGAAAACCTTCGACCTGCGGTTCCCGACCTCAGACTCGCTGGACGGGTCAGACGCAATGAACCCCGACCCGGACTATTCCGCCGCCTATGTGGTGCTGGAAACCGATGGCGCGTATCAGGGCCATGGCCTGACCTTCACCATCGGGCGAGGGAATGAGATTTGCATTACCGCTATTGAGGCGATGCGGCACCTGCTGGTCGGTCTCGATCTGGATTGGGCGCGCGAAGACATGGGACGGTTCTGGCGCTATGTCACCGGCGACAGCCAGTTGCGCTGGATCGGGCCGGACAAGGGTGCAATCCATCTGGCCACCGGTGCGGTGGTCAATGCGGTCTGGGATCTGCTGGCGAAAGAGGCCGGCAAGCCCGTCTGGCAACTGGTCGGGGAAATGACGCCCGAGGAAATCGTGCAACTTGTCGATTTCCGCTACATGACCGATGTTCTGACCAGGGACGAGGCGCTGGACATTCTGCGCAGGGCCGAACCGGGCAAGGCGGACAGGATCGCAAAGCTGAGGGCCGAAGGTTATCCCTGCTATACCACCTCGGCAGGATGGCTGGGCTATTCCGACGATAAGCTGCGCCGCTTGTGCCGCGAAGCGCGCGAGGCCGGATTTACCCATACCAAGTTCAAGGTGGGCCGCGAACTGGCCGACGACATCCGCCGCCTGACTATCGCCCGCGAGGAACTGGGCGAGGGCATGAACATCATGATCGACGCCAATCAGGTATGGGAGGTCGATCAGGCTATCGACTGGGTCAAGGAACTATCATTTGCGCGACCTTTGTTCATCGAGGAACCCACCAGCCCCGACGATGTGGTTGGGCACAGAAAAATCCGTCAGGCAATTGCCCCGATCAAGGTGGCGACGGGTGAAATGTGCCAGAACCGCATTCTGTTCAAACAGTTCATTGCCAACGAGGCTATTGATTTCGTGCAAATCGACAGCTGTCGTCTGGGCGGTTTGAACGAAGTGCTTGCGGTACAGCTGATGGCAGCAAAATTTGGCTTGCCGGTCTGGCCCCATGCCGGCGGCGTGGGCCTGTGCGAGTATGTGCAGCATCTGTCGATGATCGATTATGTGGCGATCACCGGTGAAAAAGACGACAAACGCATCGAATTTGTCGATCACCTGCACGAGCATTTCGTCGACCCCTGCATCGTGGAGAACGGTGCCTATCAGGCACCTGTGGCGCCGGGGTTTTCCATCGAGATGAAGGCAAGCTCGATCGCCGATTATCAACATCAACCATCTGCAACGCAAACCGCCGAGCAAGGAGCGGCCTGATGCGACAGAACCTCATTGGGAATACCGGTGTGCGCGTGACCGAGGCATCGTTTGGCTGTGCGAGTATCGGAAACCTGTACCGCCCAGCGACCGACGCGCAGGTGGATGAGGTGCTGCAATGCGCTTGGGACGCGGGTATCCGTTATTTCGATACCGCACCGCATTATGGTCGCGGCCTGTCCGAAATGCGACTGGGCCGCTTCCTTACGCGGTATCCCCGCGACGAATACGTCATTTCAACCAAGGTTGGGCGGGTGCTGTCACCCGGATCAGCGATGGTCGAGGCCGATGGCTTTGTCGATCCGCTGCCCAACGCGGTGCGCTATGACTATTCAGGCGACGGGATTGAAGCTTCGCTGGAACACAGTTTTGGCCTTCTGAATACCAACTACGCAGATATCGTCTATGTCCACGATATCGGTGAATACACTCACGGACAGGACAATAGCGCCCATATGGAAGCCTTCCTCGGGTCGGGATATGAACGGCTGGTAAGGTTGAAGGAGCAGGGCAAAATCCGGGCTTTCGGGCTGGGCGTGAACGAAAACCAGATTTGTCTCGACGTAATGGACCATGGCCCCATCGACGTGATCCTGTTGGCTGGTCGACTAACACTTCTGGACCGATCGGCAGAACAGGAGCTCACCGCCAAATGCCGAGCGCTAGGTACCAGCCTGGTACTGGGCGGCGTGTTCAATTCGGGCATCCTCGCTACCGGCCCGGTCGAAGGAGCAACCTATGATTATGTCCCGGCATCACCGGAAGTCATCGAGCAGGTTAAAAACCTTCAAACAAGAGCCGAGGTGCTTGGGCTGCAACTGGCAACTGCGGCGCTTCACTTTGCCAAACGGCATGAGTTGGCAGCCTCTGTCCTGTTGGGAACAGCTAGCGCGCGGTCATTGCAACGAAACCTTACTGCATTGGATGGACCAACGCCTGATGAGTTTGACAGTCATTTCAGGCGAGGATTTTGACGTGCAAGATGATGACAGGCGCAATCCGCCTAGCCGATAACCTAGGGTCAGAATTCATAGCCAAAAAGATGACGGTAGCCGCCCGTGCGATGGCTGAGAGGAAGACCTTTGGGCACCTGTCGTATCGGGTTGCCACACGTCGCCAATCTTTCAACCTTCCGAACATGATCTCGTATCACTGCCCGACAGTGCATTGCACAGCAATGTCACGAGAGGGGGGTTGCGACTATGTAGCGACGCTTGTCGTACTTCACCGCTTTTTTTGGCTGCTTCCGGCTTGGGATGCACATGCGTATCCCTTTGTCTTTCAACGTTTCCCGGAACCAATCAGCGTCATATCCGCGATCTCCGAGCAGCCATTCGACATCTGGCAGGCTGCTCAACAATGCTCGTGCGCCGATGTAATCACTCATCTGCCCAGGCGTCACAAACATGTTGAGTGGGCGCCCCTCGCTGTCGCGGATGACACGCCGTTTGGTGTTCATGCCGCCCTTGGTTCGGCCCCTCTCGGCAGCATCCTTCGGATGCGCCTTCAGGTAGGTCGCGTCCACTGCCCGGCAGTCGAAACGCAGTTTCGATGAGAGGGGATCATCACGGTCTTATCTTCTCCGTGCTCAGCGGCCAATCCGGCCATCATCCGCGCAAAGATGCCCTTGTGGCTCCAACGTTTCCAGCGGTTGTAGAGCGTCTTATGCGGGCCGTATTCCTTCGGCGCATCGCGCCAGCGCAAACCATTGCGATTAATGAAGACTATCCCACTCAACACCCGCCGGTCATCGACGCGGGGTTTGCCATGAGACTTTGGCAAGAAGGGCCCAAGACGCGCCATCTGGGCGTCGGTCAGCCAAAACAGATCAGACATGTTCACCGCCCGTTTTTCGAACCGTGAGTCACGCAACCCCGCTGAAATCAATGGGTCCTGACCCTAATTGACAGGATGACGACCAAGGTTTCGTTAAATCCTCACTATGCGATGAAACCTCCTGAAGTTTTATAGAACAAACTTGCAATCGTGACCTCAAGCGTAGTCACTTAAGAGTGACTGCTGGAGGAAACCGATGAAGTCATGGACTATAGTTCTTTGTGCCTGCTGCACGCTTGTTCTCGTCGCTTGCGCTCCTAAAGTTCGCATTTATGAAAAAACGGTAACGACTTCGTTACCCGCTGCCACAACCACTGAATTGGCTCTAGCAGCCAATCGGCTGGGAGATCCCAAAGACGGCCGTTCAGGCGTCAAATTAATCAGTGACGGTGAGCAAGCTCTGGTGTCACGACTTTTGTTGGCTGCTGCGGCTGAGCGAACGATTGACGCTCAATACTACCTTTTGCACAACGACCCGACAGGTCACCTTTTTGCGGCTAGCCTTTTGCAGGCTGCGGATCGAGGCGTGCGGGTGCGGCTGCTGTTGGATGACATAGATACATCCGGTTATGACGCGATGACAGCCGCGTTGGATCACCATGAGAATATTGAAATCCGCCTGTTCAATCCTTTCTGGCGTGACCAAGGCCTAGTCGTTGCCGGACTAACGGATTTCAAACGCATCAATCGCAGAATGCATAACAAGTCGATGACCGCAGACAACGTGTTCACGATTGTAGGCGGTCGCAATATCGGGGCCGAATACTTTCTGGCACGGGAAGAAATGAACTATGCAGATTTGGACGTATTAGCCGTCGGTCCCGTCGTGAATGAAGTATCGCAGAGCTTTGACGCATACTGGAACAGTGAATTCGCTGTTCCGGCCCGCGTGGTTGTCGGGGAACCCGAAGACTTCACACTTAGCGAAGCGAGAAACAGGTTGAGTGAATTGGTAGAGGAAGCAAAACAAACCCGGTACGGCGCGGCCCTGAGAAAATCGGCGAGGGAAAACTTTGCAGGCGGCGCGCTGTCACTAGATTGGGTGCCCGCAAAACTCTACGTCGATCCACCTTCCAAGGCCGCGGGGCTTGAGAACTCAGGTCCAATTCTTGCGTCGCAACTGTTGCCGTATTTCGAAAGCGCTGAAAGTGAGGTGAATATCGTTTCTGCTTACTTCGTGCCACGCAACAATGGCGTGAGGTGGTTGAACGAACTAGAAAACCGCGGTGTCGACGTCAAAGTCGTAACCAACTCGTTGGCTTCAAACGATGTCGCACCAGTCTACGCGCACTACGCAAAGAAACGCCGAGCATTGCTGCGTAGCGGGGTTGAGCTTTATGAATTGCGGCCGGACGCCTATCAGGTCCAACGTCGTGGTATTAACTGGGCTCAGTCTCGGTCTGGCCTGCATTCTAAAGCGTTTGCTGTGGACGACCGGTATCTGTTCATCGGTTCGTTCAATTGGGACCCTCGCTCGGTCAACATCAATACAGAAATGGGCATTTTGATCGACTCGCCAGCTCTGACCATTCAAACCTTAGGCGCTTTGGACGAAGCACTGTCGGCATATACCTATCGCGTGACGCTGGAGGAGGCAGGGCAGCTAAAATGGAGCACACGGGACGCAGATGGCAAAGTCCTCGAATATAGCTCAGAACCGACGGGTTCTGCCTGGGATCACATAGTCGCCGGCTTTCTAGGTATTCTGCCCATCGGTTCTCAGCTTTAGAGTTTTTGAAGAGGGCTTGGGACACACATCAAACTTGTTCTGGCCTTTTCCAATGTGCACTCGGTGCAAATCCTCGCGCGTATTCACGACGATGATAAATCTGAACTGGAAGCGCAGAGGGAAATGACCCATCACACATCGGATTGATCGCTCACCTGATACCTTTCATAAGATGAACGCGTTTTGGAATTCTCAGTGTTCAATGCGCCTTGTTCTGCCCGTAACCAATAGTGGCATAGGTCGCTAAACCATTTATGGTCCGTCCAGTTAAGGGAATTGTCCGCGCGCAGTCTTTGGCATGCATTGGCTTCCCAATCGACGCAAAATAGGATCGCCAATGAACACACAAACAGTCACTCCCATCTGTGCGTTTGATATAGTAGCGGGCCAAGCAGTCCCTGTCTCTTCAGATTGGCCAGAACCCTTCGCAAGGCAGCAAAACGGCTACCGCTGGATTCATTTCGACCTCGCCGACAGCGGCTTGAGGCAATGGGCATCCGAACAACTGCCAAACATAGCCGCGCAAGCATTGCTTCAATCCGAAACGCGACCACGATGTGATCTGCACGAGGATGGCATCATCCTGAACCTACGCGGCGTTAACTTGAACCCTGACGCGTCTCCGGAGGATATGGTTTCACTAAGGCTCTGGGCCACAGAAAGAACTATCGTATCTGCCCGTGTGCGCAAAGTCTGGGCAGCAGACAATTTTCGTCTAAGAGCCGAAAGCGGTTCGGGGCCGGAAAGTGTCGGTGCATTTTTGGCAGAACTTGCTGCGGGGCTCACAAAGCGGATTGAGGCTGTTTCCCTTGAACTTGAAGACGAGACAGACTCTCTCGAAGAGGTTGGACTTTCAGGAAATGAAATCAAACCAGAGAGCATTGCGCGATTGCGGCAAACGGTGATCAAACTTCGGCGCTATATCAGCCCGCAACGCGATGCGCTCGACGCTTTGTCCTCATTGAAAAGTAGCGTAATTCACAGCGACGCATCCGTATTGGTCAATGAAACCGCGAACCGCACTCGCCGTACACTTGAGGAACTGGACGCAAGTCGGGATCGCTTGACTGCCCTTCAGGAGCAAATGGACGCCGAACACGCGAATGCGCTTGCTCGAAACGGCTATCTCTTGTCTGTCGTGGCCGCGATCTTTCTGCCACTTGGATTTCTGACTGGTCTATTTGGCGTGAATGTTGCTGGCATGCCCGGCTTGAGTGCGCCCTTTGCGTTTTGGGCGCTGACACTGGCGTCGGTTGCCATCGGAATTGCACTTTACGTCGTATTCAAACTCTCGAAGTGGTTGTAGCGAAAGTAGATTGCCAAAGGTTGACCAAACTGCTGTACAGAAAGCCTTGATCACCTTCGCCAAATCGCTATTGCGAGCAAAATAGCTTCTCATTTCTCAGTTTGACATTAGGCTGGACCCGATGTTCCGACAGCTCTTACCGATATCAGCGTTACTTCTTGGTTCGGGGCTTCTTCTGTTCGCAGGTGGTGTCCATGGTCTGATACTTCCCGTTCGTGGCTCTTTCGAGGGTTTTTCCGCCAGCTCTCTGGGCCTTTTGGGAACGGGGTGGGCAGTTGGCTATGTCGCAGGATGCCTTGTTGCACCAAGGCTTGTTGGAGCAGTAGGACATATTCGAACCTTCGGCGTAATGTGTGCTCTTGCCGCCGTAACGATCCTTTTCCAGGCTGTGGTAGTAGAATCGTGGGCTTGGATACCGTCGCGCGCAGTTTCAGGATTTTGTTTTGCTGGCGCGGCAATGATCGTCGAGTCCTGGCTCAACGATAAGGTTGAACCCAATACGCGTGGTACAGTCTTTGGCGTCTACACGATGGTTAACCTGGGTGCGGTGACAGCCGGTCAGATGGCTATCTCACTGGGAGATGCAACAGGTTTCATCTTCTTTGCCATTGGTGCGATGGTCTATTGTTTGGCGCTTATACCAACAGCCCTGTCAACCTCTGAGTCGCCCGCACCCCTGACATCTGTGCGTCTCGACCTGCCGGCGTTGTGGCGAAACTCACCAGTTGCGGTTGCCGCGGTCTTTCTTGTTGGCATTTCAAATGCAGCATTTGGGACGCTTGCTGCGGTGTATGCGGATCGCGTCGGGCTATCACTTACTGCAATTGCTTTGTTCGCGAGTATTCCGGTTTTAGCCGGAGCCTTTGCGCAAGTCCCGATTGGTTTTGCAAGTGATCGAATGGACCGGCGTAAAGTCTTGCTGTTTACAGCGGGTGTGGCTCTCGCTTCGGACCTGGCTTTCGTCCTTCTTGCGCCGGAGTCGCGCGTCATGAACCTTGCTTTGGTCGGGATGTTCGGCGCTGCAATTTTTGCGATGTATCCAATCATCGTTGCGCACGCGAACGACCATGCTACGCCGGGCACCTCGATTCAGGTTTCAGGTGGGTTGCTGATGGTCTACGGGCTGGGATCGATTGTCGGGCCGCTGATAGCAGGTGTAGCAATGACTGGATTAGGGCCACAGGGCCTGTTCATGACAACTGTGGCAGCGCATTGCCTGATGATTGTATTTACGTTCTGGCGGATTATGGCCAAGTCAGCCGTACCTGAAAGTGACAAAACCGCATTTCGCGTCAGCGCTCCGGCAAGGGTGGTTACGCCTGAAACTGCCGTCCTTGCTGTCGGTGAAGATGAGGCAATTTCTCTTGCTGACGCCGAGAGCGGGCTGGGCGCCAGCCCCGATGTGAAGGATAGTCTGGCGCCAAGAACTAATTCTGAAGACAGCCCTTCCTAGTCGTCCCCAATGTGTTCGCGGCGCGCTAGGCTGGTCAACTACCGGCGCGAAGGTGAGAATTGAACATCACCTTAATCAAAAATGGTTTTCGCGCGGGGCTCTGTGAATGTTCCTGTCATTCATCCACAACACGAAACTCGCCGGAAGGCGCATCAGTCGGTGGTTCTTCAAACTCATTGGAAATCAGACCGCGACGGATGAGTTCTCGAATGGCGGCCGCTCTGGAGGGCAGTCTGTTCTCGAACCGCCAATCATCGATGACTTTAAGCTCTTCGAGGTCGAGCATCAGTTGCAGTTTTTCGGTGCGCTTTGGTGGTCGATTTTGATCAGACACTGGCATGACCTCAGTAGCTTACGTCAGTTACTCCAAGCATGTATGGCATTGGGCCTGCGTGTCTACATCAATATTGGCATGTGGGGCAGGATACCCAGGATCATGAAGCACCCCATGATGCGTCGGATACCCATAATAAGTATATGTTTTTATTTGTAATTTTTTGTGTCCCCCTTAGTTTTTACTCCATAAGCAACGAAACGGAGTGAATATGATACAGCAAGTATTGAAGTCTGAAGTTCAGGAAGAAACGAACGATACAGGCATCGACAAAAATGCGTGGATCGCCAACGCGGTGACGGAAATACTGGCCGATACAATGATCCTGATGGTGAAAACCCAAGGCACACATTGGAACGTTGTGGGCCCACTATTCCTGCCGATCCATGAGCTGACAGAGCGTCAGTATCGTGACCTGTTCGAGGCCGCTGATGAATTGGCCGAGCGTGTGCGCGCGTTGGGTCAGGTGGCACCGATTTCGTTCACTGACATGGTTAGTCAGGCAAAATTGACCGAAGAAGAGACGGTCAAAGATGCGGAGGGCATGATCAAACAATTGGTTGCAGACCACGAAGCGATTGCCCGGAACCTGCGTGAGACTGCCGCGACCGCCGCCCGTTATGGCGATGGGGCTACAGAGGATCTGATGAACGCCAGGATGGCGAAGCATGAAGAAGCAGTCTGGATGCTCAAGGCGATTGTTGCGGCCTAGTGGGCGGCTCCCGTCGATCTGAACCACAGTTTGCGAAGAAAGGAAAAACGATGACACGCGTTGGGTACGAGAAAAAGGCACAGCTGCAACTGGATAGTTGGAATGCCCAGATTGATGTTCTTGAAGCCAAGCTGAAAGTGGCGGAAGCGGATGCCAAGATCGAGCTCGAGGAACAACTCAGCATGCTCTACAAGGTAAGGTCTGACGCAGAAGCTCAGCTGAAAGAGTTGAAGTCGACCAGCGACGAGGCCTGGGAAGATGTCAAAGAGGGCTACGAGGCTGCATGGAATGACATGCAGAGTGCTTTGAAAAAAGCGGCCGACCGGTTCGCGTAAAGCAGGGTTCGTCAAGAAAGCGCGTGTTGTGAATGGGGACTGGAATGCAAACACCCAGAGAATTAGTGAGATACTTTCGCGGGTTCCTAACCATCCCTGCTGCCATAAGTCTTTCAGGGCTTTTGGTGGCTGGGATTGTCTTCAAGACCGAGCAAGCGCTCGTACGTTGGGGTTGGTCCGCTTCCGATTGGCTCAGCGTTTCCAATCGCACTGCGAGCGATGTACTGAGCGCAATCTCGGCAGCATCCATGTCCGCGTTGGTCATGGTCTATTCCATTGTTCTGCTGGTCTACACTTTGGCAGCAGGATCTATTGGCCCCAGGCTCTTGCAGCGTTTTGGCGAAGACAGGGTAAACCAGATTGCAGTTGGTTCACTTGGAGCAACGTTTTTATACAGCTTGATGATCTTGTGGTTAGTACGCGATGACACATCAGTGAACCTAGCCGTGGTGGTTGGCATAATCTATTCGATCGTCTCAGTTCTATTGCTGCTGCTCTTCGTCCATACAGTATCGACGCGCGTAACCATTGATCAGGAGGCGGCGCGGATTTCTGAAGCCTTGGATCGCCAAGTGAGCACCGCGATCGAAAACAGTGCAGATATTCCATCCTCAGAGGCAATTCCTGAGGAGGGAGACAAGCGCCCGGTCCCGGCTTCGGGCACCGGATATGTGAACTCGATCAACACCGAAGAACTGGTGCATGCGGCCAAACAAGCAGGAGCAGTCGTCGTTTTTGATGTGCAGCCTGGTGACTTTATGGTTCCATCGGACATTTTGGCCAATGTTTATGGTGATATTGATGAGAACCTCAATGATCTGGTGCCGGCGGCAGCTCCGTTGATCCCCGCGCGAGACCCTAACGGAGATATCCGTTTTTCTGTCCATCTTCTCGTTGAAATCGCACTTCGGGCATTGTCGCCGGGTGTCAACGACACGTTCACCGCAATAGTCTGCATCGACCGTCTGTCGGCCTCTCTGGCCCGTGCGTGGTCGTCCAAGCTCTGCACGGGTGTGTATCGAGATGACGACGGAGCCGTGCGGGTGGTTTACCCATCCATCACGGCAGAGTCGTTGTTTAACGACTCGATGCCAGCTCTGAGACGCGCCGCTCGGGGCAATGGCCTCGTGACGGCCGCCCTTATTCGAGCTTTGGTGCGCATTGCTGAAGCGGCTCCAGAAAAGAAAGCGCGGGCTGTTGTAGATGAACTATCCGCAGTCAGAGATGAGACCCGAGAAAGCGATATGCTGGAGCGCGATATTGATAAGTTTTGTGGTCAAATCGAAACTGCAATTAAAAGGGTTTAGTCAACCGTCCTGGACATTTGCAGTCCAGCTCGGCTCTTTCGCAAACACTGTTCCCACCTGTCAGATCAAGCGTCGTCTTGGTAGCGCGTGCTCAAAATGACAGGAGCAAACCATGACGATCTCATTCAAGGGCGCGCATTTTCCGAAAGAGGGGATTTTGTATGCTGTTTTCTTCTATCTCTGATACGGTGTTCATACCGGGATCTGGAAGAAATCATGGCGGAACGTGGCGTTGAACTGGATCACGCACCTCTGAACCGATGGGTGAACCAATATGCCGGTCTTGTAGCGGATGCGTCGCGGTACAAAAAGCGCCGCTGATCGTTCATGGCGCATGGATGAAACCTATGTGAAAGTGAAGGGTGAGTGGGTTTATCTCTATCGGGCCATCAACAAACACGGCAAGACCCTGGACCTCATGCTATCTAAGCGCCGCAATAAGACCGCTGCGACAGAGTTTTTCTCTTGGGCGCTTGAGGTGAACGGTTTGCCACGGAAGATTGTCATCGACAAAAGCGGGCCAACACTGCCGGTATCAAAGCAATCAACAAAATGCTGAAAAGGTTTTGGCTGCCCGATCCCAATCGAGATGATCAGGCGGAAGTGTTTGAATAACATCGTGGAACAGGACCATCAAGTCATCAAACGTCGCATCAGGCCCATGTTGGGTTTCAGGTCTTTCTCTTCAGCTGCATCTGCCCTAGCCGGCATCGAACTGGTTAACATGATCCGCAAGGATCAATTCACGCCCGGAACCTGCCCGGTTCAGCAGGTTGCTCAGCTGGTGGGCTTAAAGGATCGTTATTCCCATCCAGGCGGATTTAAAAGAATTTTGCGAGAGTCCCGTATCCCGGATAGAATGCGCGTCACTTTGAGAGGGGCTGAATGCGGTATCTGTTGTTGCAAGTATTGGCGATTGTCGCTTTTGCAGGCGCGCTTTGTGCAGAAAAGAGCGATTATATCGAACTTGCACAGAGAGGATGGGGGTATGAGCTGCGGTCCACGATGCTGGGGCGCGACATGGCGATCCCCGTTCACATCAATGGCCGCGATCAGGCCGGTGCAGCCCTGTGCCTGGTTGGTGAAAAACCGCATCCGCAAACGCTTGTCGTTCTTGATACTTTTCGGGCGTTGCTGAAACACAGCTTCGGGCACCCGACACCCATGCGCTACGCAGGCCCATCTGCGCGCGATTGTGGAACCGGTCGAACCGTGGTTTTGCGATTGTATTCCGGGCACCCTCCCAATCGGGACCTTTCGTCAGATATCGACTGGCTCAGTGAACTCCACCAGCTTGGTTTGCCTGCGGGTCGAAACTATGTGGTGACATCACCGGCGATGGCACAGACCTTTTTTGGTTATCGGGGGCAGGGGACCCATATTGTGGTCAAACAACCGGCGCATGATCAAACCAGCAAGCTGGAAAGGGATTTTCACAAATCGATCCTGCTGGAAGAGCTGTTTCAGTCCTTCACCTTTGGCATGGACATCCTGCTATATGACAAATCGTCAGGGTTCTTGTCGAAATTGCAGGAAACGCCGGTAAACTTGCAGCGCCTGCCTTGGAGTTCGCACGACTTCATGCGCGCATTGTTGGATTCGAACCCAAGCGGTCTTTGTGCGTTTGACATCTTCATGATGCATGCTGTCGCGCAATCCCCGGTGGATCAAACCATAGACCCCGGCTTTATCGAATACATTGATGCCCAATATGACCGGCTATGGGCGCAGGCGGACGAAACCCTGGCCAATCCCAGATTTGCAGCCCTTTTTGATGAAGGCTGCACCAATTCGGTTCGTGTGCCCAGGTAATACCATCTGACGTGTTTTATCGGGCGGGTGACTCCGGGTAGCCTGAGCGCAGGCAATGCGCCCTCAGAGGCTATGGGAGGACATATGGATACGAGGCCTGAAAACCCGCCACGCGCCATTGCGGGATTGTCCGCGTATCTGTCGCAGGGGCTTATCGGTCACGCGCATCTGGTGGACTCTCTTTTGATCGCGCTGCTGGAAGGTGGTCATCTTCTTGTAGAAGGTCCGCCCGGGCTGGCGAAGACACGGGCGGTCAAATGGCTGTCAAACGCTGTCGAGGGCGGCTTTGCCCGTATTCAATGCACACCTGACCTGATGCCCTCTGATCTGACCGGAACACCGGTTTACCAGCCTCAGGAAGGCCGCTTTGAGTTTGTTCCGGGGCCGGTGTTTCACACTCTGGTGCTGGTTGACGAGATCAACCGCGCGCCGCCAAAGGTGCAGTCTGCCTTGTTGGAGGCCATGGCAGAACACCAGGTTACGGTTGGCAATGAAACATACGCTCTGCCGGATCCCTTTCTGGTCGTGGCGACCCAGAACCCCATTGAACATGACGGGACCTTTCCTTTGCCCGAGGCGCAATTGGACAGGTTTCTGCTGCATGTCGTACTGACATTGCCGGATCTGGAAACGGAACGTGAGATTCTTGATCTGGTCATCGCCGAAACCCGGAATGGGCCTCCGGACGCGCAGCGGATGACGCTTGAAGAGTTGAAGATTGCCCGCACCGAAGCGCAGTCGGTTCACGTCGCGCCAGAATTGCGGGACTATATCGTACGGCTTGTGCTTGCCACCCGTGAAGGTCCGTTTTCCGAATATATTGAACACGCAGTCTCGCCGCGCGGGTCATTGGCCCTGGCCTCGGCATCGCGCGCGCGCGCCTATCTGCGGGGCCGGGATTTCGCCCTGCCTGAAGATGTCGCCGCTGTTGCGCCCGATGCGCTGGCCCACCGCATGGTGCTGACCTGGAGAGCCGTTGCAGATGGGAAAAAGCCGCGCGAGTTGGTGGCCGACATTCTGAATGCGGTCGAGCCGCTGTGACGGGCGTGCTGGCACATGCGGGGGTTCGCCTGACGACCGAGGCCTTGATTGCATTGCGGCATATCGCATTGACCGACCGCGGCAACCCGACAATGACGGCCCTGCCCGGAGGATTTCTGACCCGAAAGCGCGGGCAGGGCGTCGAGGTTGCTGATGTACGCGAATATGTGGACGGGGATGACATTCGTCATTTGGATCGCGGAACGACCGCCCGCACGGGGCGTATGCATATCCGGCAGTTTCAGGAGGAACAGGACCGCGTCGCCCTGTTGGTTGCGGATTTTCGTGCACCGATGTTCTGGGGCATCCAGCGGGCGTTTCTGTCAGTCGCTGCCGCCGAAGCCTTGACCCTGATCGGATGGTTCATGGTTGAAAGCGGCGGGCGTGTCGGTCTTTTGGCGCTTACCCCCGGCGCACCCGTCATCGTCCCGTTGCGAGGGAAAACGCGCGGAATGCTGGATGTGATCGGTGGCCTGGTTCAGGCTCATGCGCGCAGTCTGACCGCGCTGCAAAAAGGTGAGGATGAAAGCTGGACGCTGGAACAGGCACTTGCCGGCGTTGAGCGCCTGACGCCGACGGGCGCCGAGATTATCATCGCGTCTGGCTTTGATCAGCAGGGAGAGGGCTTTTCGGACGTGCTGGACCGGCTCAATCATCGCCGCACCCCCAGACTGCTGCTTGTGACTGAAAGCAAAGCGCATGAGATGCCAAGAGGCTGGTATCCGATCCGCCTTTCAGATGGGCGGCAAAAGCGGGTCTATCTGGCCCGGGCAGAGCCTGCCGGCGAACTTGCGTTTCAGAAGGTGGCAACACATCCTGCGCTTGTCCTGAATGCCAGTGACCCGGTCGAACAAACCTCTCGTCGCATTTCGTCGGTTTTCGCGGCAAGATATGTGGCATGAGTGAGAAAGCACTCTCTGAAGCCACGATGCTGGCCAGCCTGCGGGATATCCATTTGCCCGCCGAGGCCGCAGGTGGGGCGGTTGCGGAATTCGCGGCTGTTCTTGGTATCGCGGCGCTGGCTTCGGTCGGCTGTGTCGCCATCTTGCGGTTGCTGAGTGTTAAGACCGCAGCAAACAGGCGGCCGGATCCACCGGATCGATCTGTTGAACAACCGGGGTGGTCCGTGGATCGCCGCAGGGTGGCTCTATTGCACAAACTGCGCGCTCAGAATCCGACGCGTTATGCAGAGTTGACGGGTGATCTTTATCGACCCGGTGGTGAACCGGATCTGGCGACCCTGCAAAAGGAGGTCGCTAGTCGTGTTTGAGCTTGCTGACCCCTGGATCTTGTTGGCGCTGCCATTGCCTCTTGTCATCACACGTTTGGTCAAGCCGCGGCCGGTTTTCGAGCGGGGGTTCCCAGTTCCGGACCGCATAGGCGGAATGCTTATGGCGGCCAGCCCACAGGCTCAGGCCAGGACCCGGACTTTGGCGGACCTCCTGATTTTGTGGATCATTTGGGGGCTCATGATTTTTGCACTGTCCGGTCCGCGCCAACTGCAACCCGTCAGCGCCCTGAAAGTGTCCGGACGGGACCTTGCGATTGTTCTGGATCTTTCGGGATCGATGGTGCGGGAGGATTTTTATCTCGATGGGCGCCAGATCACCCGTTTGCAGGCGGTGACACGCGTTGGATCCGAGTTCGCCCGACGCCGCGCCGGCGACCGGGTGGCCTTGATTGTTTTCGGGTCCGAAGCCTATTTCGCCACGCCTTTCACTTTCGATACCGAGGCTGTCGCGCGACGGATCCAAGAGGCCACGATCGGTATCTCGGGCCGTGCGACAAACATATCCGATGGTCTGGGCCTTGCTTTGAAGCGCCTGGCCGACAGCCAGGCGGTGTCGCGGGTCGTCATTCTGTTGTCGGATGGAGTGAACAACGCGGGCGCCACGAACCCCGGTGGCGTGGCCGAACTGGCGGCCGAGATGGGGGTGCGGGTCCATACGATTGCTCTGGGCCCGAAAGACCTGCAAAGCGCCGAACCTGGTGAGCGCGGCGTCGTCGATGCGACAACCCTGCGCGCCATTGCCGAAATTTCAGGCGGCGAAGCGTTTCGCGTCAAAACCACCGATGATCTTGTCGACGTGACTCAGGCCTTGGATCGGCTGGAAGCGACGGACAGCGCGGGCCTTACGGCCGAGGTCTACCGATCATTCTGGACCTGGCCCGCAGCAATGGCGGCCGCACTTGCCCTGTTGGCGGCGTGGAGGCAAGCGTGATGATTGAGCTGGATGTCACTTTACTCAGACCGGTCTGGGGGCTTTTGCTGCCTGTCATCTGCGGGGCAGGGTGGTGGTTGCTTTCCCGTGCCGGAGGGTTCGGAGCCTGGGACAAGATCACCGACCCGCAGCTTGTCCAGGCGATGGCCGCGATCGGCCGGATCGAAGGCGGCTCCTTCCCGCTCAAACCCGCTGCCTTGCTTCTGACCGCCGGGATCGTCGCGATTGCCCTGACCGGCCCGGCAATCGAACGGCGCGACGCGCAGACCTATCGCAATCTGGATGGCGTATTGTTCCTTGTGGATGCATCTGACAGCGTGGCGGAAGGCGACCGCTGGCCGCAACTGCTGAGCATGGGGCGTTTGGGTGTCAGTGCGCTTGGGTCCCGCCCCGGCGGCATCATCGTTTACGCGGGCGATGCCTATGTCGCCACGGATATGACCACCGATCACCGCCAATTGGGTCAAACGCTGTCGCTCATCGATGGACAGACCGTTCCGGACAAGGGATCGCGACCCGAACGCGCGCTGGCTTTGGCTTTGCAGCGGATGGAAGGGGCGGGCATCCTGGCCGGGGACGTCGTCCTGTTCACTGACGGGGACGGGCTGGGATCACCCTCATTGCAGCGGGTCGCATTGCTTGCTGCACGAGGGGTGCGCGTGTCCTTGGTGTCGGCTCACCGCACGACTGCGCAAATCCAAACCCACGCCGCGCTCGGCGGTGGCGCTGTCTTCACTTTGGACCAGTCAGATGATCTGGCCAATTGGCTGGCAGATGATGCCGCAACCCGCTTGATACGGGCGGACTATCCGGTGCTGTTCTGGCATGATCTGGGGCGGTACTTGCTGTATTTCGCATTGCTCCCCCTGCTGTTTTTGTTCTGGAGGGAAGGGGCATGAGGTGGTTCGCGATTGCAGGTGCCACTTGTATTGCCGTTGCCTTTGCGCTGGGCGGCGCTGCCCCTTTTGGCCGCGTCGCATTGGCAATCGGTCTGTATCCAATGGCTGCAAAACTGTTTTCCGACCCTGACTGGCAAGGTGTTGCCTTCTACCGTGCGGGCGTTTTTGACAAAGCAGCCAGTGCTTTCGAGCACGCCGGGAACCAGTACAACCTCGGCAATGCTTACGCCCGGACCGGCCAATTGGCCGCTGCGCTGGAAGCCTATGATCAGGCCATGGCCAGGGGAAACCTGGATGCCCAGGCGAATTTCGATGTGCTGGCCGCCTATTACGCAGGGCAGCAGATCACCCCAGAGGCGTTGAGCCTTTTCCCCGAACGGAAATCCGGCCCCAAGGCCGACAGTTTTGTCGCGCGCGGGAATGCGCGGGCGGCGGGAACCGGCAGTGAGGTCACGAACGCGAACACGATGCTGGGACTGGCGGAATTGGACAGTCGCGGGCAACTGGGCGTGCGCCGCATCTTTGATGACAAGTTCATGGTTGCCGATCTGCGCTGGCTCAATCAGCTTTCCGATGTTCCGGGTGAGTTCATGGCGGCACGGATCGCACACGAACACAAGCGCCGGGAAAAGCTTGGTCTTTCGCCTCCGGAAGCGGAGAACCCGGAATGAAGTGGCTGTTTCTGCTTCTTATTGCACTTCCGATGCAGGTTTTGGCGCAGTCGAAAACAGTGCTGCCCTCCGAGGCGTTGATCGAAGTTGCCATCGAAGACAATGCCCCGGTTCCCTTCACCCAAGAGATGGTGCTGTTGACGATCCGGGGTGTCTATCGTCGGCACATCACGCGCGAAGAGCTGATCCAACCCCGCCTGGATGGGTTCAGCTGGGCGCAACTGGGCCCGGACAGCTGGTCGGAGCAAAGGATCAATGGCCGGAAATACAAAGTGTTCACCCGACGGATGGCGATCTATCCTGTCGAGGCAGGCAAGCTTACAATTGGTCCGTTTTTGCACAGGTTGACCCTGACAGACGAAAATGACGACTGGTTCGAACACGAGATTCAATCAGAGCCGCTGACCATTCAGGTGGCGCAAGCCCCGGCCACCAAGGAGTGGTGGTTTCCGGTTCGCAAATTGCAGATTTCGGATCAGTGGTCGAATGCGCCGGATCAACTTGCACCGGGTGAGGGGGTCTTGCGCGTCATTCGACTGGAAGCTCTGGGCGCGACGCCCGAGATGATCCCGCCCATGCCCGAGTTGACCTCGCCTTCGGCCCTGATCTTCCCGCATCCTGAGAAACGGCTTGTCGAACTGACCCCGGAAGGGCCGGTCACCCATGCGTTCTGGCGCTGGACCATACGCCCTTCAAACGACACATCCGGCATCGTTGAACCCTTACAATTCAGTTACTTTGATACCGTGGCCCGTGAAACCCGAGAGGTCGTCATCTCACCACAACGCATTGCCTATGGCACGGCCATCGAAGACGTAAACCTTGGCGGCGCAGAGGCAGATGCGCCAGCAGCAACGCTGTTGGGTTGGCCAATGGCCGCAACCGCCATTGTATTTTTTTTGGCCGGTTTGGGGTTTGGAATGTCCGGTCACAAACTGGCCGTTTCAAGGGCACTGCGTCGCTTTGGGGTTTTTGATCCGTTGGCCCGGGAATTGCGACGCAGTGCCAGGGCTGGTCGCGCAGACAGGCTGCGGCAAGCGGCTTCTGCCGTCCTGCGCCGCGACGGCCCTTCATCCAGTCGACTCAAACACATGCAAGACTTTGACAGGCAGTATTTTGATCCCAATGCTGCGGCGCCCGATTTGAAGGCGTTTGCCAGGGTCTTCCTCGGGAACCAGACCGGCTGAGTCATCAAGCATTTGTTATCTATGGTATCTTTCGCGTGTCTCAAAATGAAACAGTTGAACTGATCGGGAAATGCTGTACCTTTCCTGTCGGAGGAGAAGCAATGCACATTGCGGGATGCCCTAAACCGGTGGACCAGGTGTCCAGCGTGCTTATCGTGGATGATCATCCGCTGTTCAGCGATGCCTTGGCCGCGGCGTTGCAGCTGAGCTTCGAGAACTGCCGAATTGAAAAAGCCAACACGCTGAAGCAGACACTTGAAATACTTGGCGCAGGCTTCAAGCCCGATCTGATCATGTTCGATCTGAAATTGCCGGACGTAACGGGTATCTCGGGTTTTCAGCAGCTACGGCAGCGCTGTCCGAATGCGCCGGTTCTGGTGATATCGTCACTGGCATCCGGAGAGTTGGTAAGATCTTTGCTGGACCACGGTGCGATGGGATTTCTGCCGAAAGATACGCCGGCGCAAACCCTGAAACACGCCATTCAGGAGATCAGCTCTGGGCGGAGATACGTACCCACCGAATACAACCGCGTCGAAGAGCTGAAGCCCTCCGAAAGCACCGTCTACCAATCCAGCCCCGAGCTTTCATCACTGACGCCGCAGCAGGTTAAAATTCTCAAGCTTATCTGCGTGGGCCAATCCAACAAACAGATTGCATATGAGCTGTCGTTGGCCGAGGCGACGGTCAAGGCACATATCACCGCTTTGCTGCGCCGCCTTGGGGTGCGCAACCGGACCCAGGCCGCTGTTCTGGTCGACTCGGTTGTCGCCAGACAGTCGCGACACGAACCGGAGGTCAAATCCTTTCTTCAACACTAGGGGGGACACATGCGGGATCTGGAGCATGAACCAAATTTCATTGCGATTGGCCGTTCCGATGATTTGGACCCGACGACCGCCGTTGAAGAAGCCTGCGCGGAAATCGACAGTCTGTCGTCCTGCTTTGTCCTGGCCTTTATTCCCAGCACTCTTGACCCGGCAGAGGTGTCACGTTGCCTGAACAGAAGACTTGCGGGTGTTCCAGTATTTGGCTGCACTACCGCAGGTCAAATCACGCGATCGGGTTATGAATCCCATGCGCTTTTGCTGTTGGCCTTTCCAAAGTCCAACTTTCGGTGTTCGTCCATTTTGTTCGAGTCGCTCAGGCCGCTCAATTCAATGGAGATCGCTGCCGCAGCGCAGCGACTGGCCGAAAGATTCCGCCACACGGCGGGGTGGAACAGGCTGGCTCTGGTGTTTACGGATGGATTGTCCAAGCAGGAAGACTTGCTGGTTTCAACGCTGGAAACCGTTCTGGATGGATTGCCGATATTTGGCGGCTCTGCCGGGGATGGCCTTCAATATGAAGAGACGTTCGTTTTTCACGGTGGCAGCGCGCACAACAATGCTGCCGTCCTGTTGTTGATTGAAACCAACCTTGGTTTTCAGGGTATCGGTCTTGATCATTTCCTGCCCATCGGGTCAGAGATCATCATCACCGACGCCAACCCGGAAGAACGGGTGGTGTATGAGATCAACGGGGCGCCGGCAGCGCAGGAATATGCACGACTGGTCGGGTGCGCGGCCGAAGATCTTTCGCCACTGGTGTTCGCGGAAAACCCGCTGCTTCTCAGACAGAACCTCAATTACTATGTACGTGCCATTCGTGAACCGATGGAGGGGGGATCCCTGTCTTTTCTAGCGGCGATCGATGACGGCCTTATCATGACACTGGGGCGCGGGAAGGAGATTATTGAAACGCTCGAAGCTGGGTTGAATGTGCGCGACAACACCGGGACGGCCCCGGATTTCATTCTTGGATTCGACTGTATTCTGCGGAAACTCGAAATCGAACAGAAGCAGTTGAGCAAACAGGTTTCGGATGTTTTGCAATCCCACCGGGTGGTTGGCTTCAACACCTACGGCGAACAGCAATCCGGCGTTCACATGAACCAGACCTTTGTAGGGGTCGCTTTCTTTGAACCCGAAAAGCGGGAACTGAGCTGATCATGCTTAATCCTGACGACCCGCCAGAGATCCAGATATCCAAACAGGCCAAGATCATTGATGCGCTGATGCGGCGCGCCAACCGTCAGAAAGATGTAGGCCCGTCCGCCTTTCTGGCGTTTCAATCGGCGATAGAGTTGCGGCAGCAGGTGATGAAGCAGAGTCGCGATCTGGAACGCGCGACCACCGAACTTGAAAGCGCCAGATACGAACGCGAACAAACCCGCAAGAGCCTCGTCAAGGCCCTGTCTTCCATGGAAGAAGGGTTTGCGCTGTTCACGGATGGTGATTTGAACCTGTGCAACGAGCTGTTTCAGGCGATCTTCCCGGATATGTCTGATGTTGTCGGGCCCGGCCTCAGCCTGGGTCGGTTTTTTCTGTTGGTGCAGAACAGTCCTGAATTCGTATCGTCCGATAATGGCATATCGAAAATGCTGGATGCGCTTGAGCGCAATTGCCATACCGGGATGGTGTCCAGCGACGTGATCGAACTGCGTGGGGATCGTTGGTATCAACTCAGCGCACAATACACGTCGCCTCAGAATGTGGTCATTCTGTTGACCGATATCACATCCGTTGTTCGCAGAAACCGTGATGAGAAAGAAACCCTTATTGACCGTCAGGAGGACTACCTTAAGGCGGTTTTCCAAAACATGAGCTCAGGCGTTTGCACGTTTTCGTCAGATACGAAGATCATGATGCACAATGCGCGGTTCCGGGAAATACTGAACCTGCCGCTATCCGTCTTGCAGGCAAATATGCCAGTGCAAACGCTTTTGGATCTGATGCGGGCGCGTGGGCTGATCAAGGCCGATGATGAACTCAGGATCGGCAAGTGGCAACACGAGCTGAAAAGTCGTGGCTGGTTGCGCAAACGTGTGCGCGACGGATCAGACCGCGTATTGGACATTCAGGTCAACCAGCTGCCGGATGGTGGTTTTCTGGTCGAGCTGAAAGACGTAACGTTCGAAGCACGCGCGACCGAAACCCTGGAAAACCGGGTTATGGAACGCACGGCAGAGTTGACCCATGCCAACGCCAAGCTGGTTCAGGAATACGAAGAAAAAGCGCGGGTGGAAGAGGCGCTGCGGATCGCAAAGGAACGCGCCGAAGCTGCGGTTTCTTCCAAGACACGATTTCTTGCGGCCGCCAGCCACGACCTGCTTCAACCGATCAATGCCGCAAAACTCATGATCTCGACCCTGCTGGAGATCACGCGTGAGACAGAGCTTCATGAGATGATGGAGCGGTTGGACGGTGCGTTTGGATCTGCTGAACAACTGTTGCACTCATTGCTGGATATATCGCGGCTTGAAACCGCTGACCCGGACACGGTCTCACCCACAGAAGTTAGCCTTGCTACGATGATTGCAGGGATACAGGGCGACCAAACGCTGGTGGCCGAGAGCAAGAATGTGACGCTTGATGTGGTTCCGTGTTCGGAAATCGTGAAATCCGACCCGGTCTATCTGTTGCGCTCGATCCAGAATTTGGTCGTGAATGCCATCCAGTATACCGAACCGGGTGGTCGGGTTCTGGTGGGGTGCCGCAGGCGCGGCGACAAGGTCATTTTGCAGGTCTGGGATACGGGTATCGGTATCGCACGCAAAGACCAGGAACGCGTGTTCGAGGAATTCACTCGGGCCGAAAACGTGCCATTGGGGTCCGGCATGGGGCTGGGTTTGTCCGTCGTGGACCGCGCCTGCCGGCTGTTGGGTCACAAGCTGTCGCTGCGGTCCAAACCTGGCATTGGTTCAGTGTTCAGCATAGAAATGGACAGGGTCGAAAGTGGGCCAAGCACCATCGAACCCTTGGATCTTCTGGCCAATACGGGCGACGTGCCGTTGGATTTCATCATTCTGGTGATTGAAAATGACCGCGATGTTCTTTTTGGAACAACCCAGTGGCTGGAACAGAACGGCGCCAGTGTTCTGCCGGCTCGGTCGCCGAAGGAAGCGCTGCAATTCATAAAAGACATAGGAATGCCCCCGGATATCATTCTGGCCGACTATCAATTGGATGATGGGGAAACTGGCGTGATGGCCATTCACCGGATCCGAGAGATGACGCAGACTCAAGTTCCGGCGATTCTGATCACGGCTGATCGCAGCGAAGCGTTGCGCAAAGACGGATTGCGGCATGAAATTTCGGTTATGGCGAAACCGGTCAAGCTGCCTCGGCTGCGGTCCTTGATCTTTTGGAAGATACAGAATGCCCTGCACGCGCAAACGCTCAACACCGACAAAAGTCGGCGATGACATGGGGCGATTTGCCCATACTCTCATCCTTGGGAGGGCCAGGTTATGAGAAGGCTTCTTTGCGGCATCGCCGTTTTGTTTCTGAGTTTGAAAGCCGTTTCCGCGGCATCGGTTGATGCCGAGCAAGCCTATGATTTGCTGTTCCAAAATGGCGTTCTGGACACAATCGAACGTGACAAGGAATTGATCTATCAGCGTACCGTCACAAACCGGCTAAGACCCGATGCGGCGGAACGCGATACCGGTCTTATCTCTCTCAGTTTTTTGGATGACGGGAACGAGATGGCCCATCTGGAATTTCGCCAAGATGACAAACACCGCGCCATGGGTGTTTTTCCGGCCAGCGTCGGCAATCCGATGATCATGGTTTTCTATGAAAGCGCCATCCGGGATATGGCCGAGTCCGCCGGAGGCAGCCCGTTTTACATCCGAAACCGTATCAAGGATGCGCTGGTTCAACCTGCCGAGATCGTCGAAGGCGAGGCGGCGATTGGTGGCAGAACCATCCCCGTTCGGACCATTTTCATGCGTCCTTTCGCCGAGGATCCGAACCGCGACCGGATGCAAGGGTTCGGAGACCTGGTTCTTCGCGTCACGGTGTCAGAAGAGGTTCCGGGCTGGTATCTGAGCCTTGTGGCGGAAGCTGTTTCCGAACGTGACGGCACGGCCGTTTATCGATCGGAAATGCGGTTTGAAGGAATGCAGGAGGGTCGCGAATGAAAACGTCAGGCCAAATTCGGGAACGCAGCCGCATCACCTTTACGGCCCTGGTCGCGGGCATTCTGGCCGCGCCCATTGCAGCGTCAGCACAAAGCGTTGCGGATCGGCTCAATGACTACCCGACCGCGGCGCGCGCGGATTACGTGTTTGCATGTATGGTCACCAACGGTCAAACCCGCGAGATGCTGGATAGGTGTTCATGCTCGATCGATTTGATCGCTTCGATCCTGCCGTATGAGCATTATGAACAGGCGGAAACTGTTCTGTCTATGCGTCGGGTCGGGGGAGAGCGTATGGCGTTTTTCAAAAGCGCGGTACTGGCCGAAAACATGGTGGCTGACCTGCGCCGGGCGCAGGCAGAAGCCGAGGTTGTCTGTTTCCGATAAACGCAGGCTCGTCCGTCAGCTGGCCGCGGCTTTGGGCAGGTCTTTTTCGAACGTGTTGCCCTCGGTATCCGTTGCCTTGACCGTCAACATGGTCGAGCCGTTGTCATTGTAGGCAAAACGGAAAGCCGGGTTTTCCGAGATCGAGATGCCGCCATCCATCGTGAACAGCAACTCATCGCCCTGCCAGACTTCGATATGGTCGATGAAATGCGCGGGGATGAACAGTTGCGTGACCTGATCGCGTTGCAGGCCGGAATAGTTCGGATGGCGGATCATGATCTGAGCTTCTCGGCGTGATGTGGAAATCTGCGCCTCTTCCCCAAAGCTGCGCAGCTTCATCTTGCCCATGGACGCCAATGCGACCTCTGGGTCTTTGCTGGCCGGTGCCGAACAGCCGCCCGACGCTTTGACAAACCGGCCTGTCATATGAAGCCCGTCAGGCGTTTCAGCGATCACGCGGACATTCGAATATTGGTTCACGCGAACGCGCATCTCGAAATCCAACTGACCCATGGCCGGTGAAAAGCTGAAGACGCCTGCGATCGGCGCCGGGTTTTCGTCGATAACGACGGTGGCAGCGGAAATCCGGGCATCGGGATCAAGCTGTTTCAAAACGATCGGCACCGTTGCGGCATCATGCGCCCGGTATGGGGCGTCCAGCGAAAGCAGCGTGTCCGCGTTCCCGATCTGGGCGTCGCCCACGACATCGTATTGCAGGTCCTTCCAGGTTTCGCTGTCGACCAGCGGATTTTTGATCGGCTGCTGTGCCCATGCAGGCAGGGACAGCGCAAGAGAAAGGATCGCTGCGGGTGCTAGTGCTCTGGCCATGGTGTCTCCTCCGGCAACCGGTGGCCAAGAATGTGCCACAAAATGCGGGGAAAATACATGCCGACGAAAGGCGCGGTGGTTCGGGCAGAGATCTATGCCAATGTTCCGGTCGGAGGGCTGCCATGTTTGAAGCCGTAATTTTGCTATGCGCGCAGGTCGCGGCAGAGCCATGCAGAGAACAACTTTTGCCGGGTTACGAAGCCCGATCCCAGGCTGAATGCGAGCAGAAGCTGAAATCAACTCCTCCGCCGCTGTCCGATCGGCGCAGCGGCGCGCCTTATTGCCAACCCATTGGCCTGGCTCTGGAATTTGAAGAAGCTGCGCCGGGTCTGTTCGTGCATCGCGGCTTGATAGCGGAACCCGACGCGGACAATCTGGGCGACGTGTCCAATATCGGGTTTGTCATTGGCCAGGAGAGTGTCGCAGTGATTGACACGGGAACGGCACCATGGATAGGCGAGGCTGTCTGGCGGGCCATTCGGGCCGAGACGGACAAGCCAGTCAGTCACGTAATTTTGACTCACATGCATCCCGATCACACATTGGGTACAGAGCCTTTGGCCCTTTCAGGTGCGCAGGTTGTGGGCCATGTGGGGCTGGAGAGAGCGTTGCTGGACCGGTTGGGCAACTATGTCGAAAGCCTGAGCGCCGCGATCGGCGAAAGCGCCTATGTGGGCATCGGGCCGATTTCCGTCGACATCGCCGTCGAAACCACGCACGAGATTGATCTGGGTGGGCGCAAACTGATCCTGCGGGCCTGGCCCCGGGCACATACCGGGAATGACTTGACCGTGATGGATGCAAACACCGGCGTCATGTTCACCGGCGATCTTGTATTTCACCGGCACACCCCGGCATTGGATGGTCAACTGATAGGCTGGCAACGCGTCTTGAAACAGATGACCGGGCTTGAGGTCACCCAAATCGTACCGGGCCATGGTGGGCCGATCCTGGCGTGGCCTGAAGGGGCCGAGGATATGATGCGCTATTTGAACATGCTGGAAAGCGACACACGCAAAGCAATCGACAGTGGCCAGCGGTTGGGGGATGCGGTTGAAACGATCGCTCAGGAAGAAGCAGTGCACTGGGACTTGTTTGACACCTACAACCCGCGCAATGCAACGGTCGCATTCACCGAACTCGAATGGGAATAGCCCGGTCAGCGAATGGCCCGATCCACGTTTTTCGCTTCGTTCAGATTGGCCTGATCTGCGCCCTGAACATCAGTCAGCCGCGTTGCCGTCAAATCGGCGTTCGTAAAATCGGCACCGGACAAAGTGGCCCCTGTCAGGTCAGCCCCGCCCAATGTGGCCATCGACAAATCGGCATTGGTGAAATTGGCGTTAGGCAATTTGGCAAATTCCAGATCGGCGCGGGACATTTGCGCATCAGTGAAATCCACGTCCGATCCACGAGCCGAGGACAGAACACCGCGCATAAGCCCCATGGATTGGTTGCGCATGTCGGCCGAAAAATCCGCCCCTTTGAATACTGCCCGGTTCAGATTGGCCTTGGTAAAATCGGCGGCCGTTCTGGCATTTGTGAAATCCGTATCGCTCAGATCCGCCCGGCTGAGCTGGGTCTGGAACAGCTCGGCCCCGACAAGCGATGCGCCTGAAAGGTTGGCGCCGATCATCCAGGATTGGCTGAGAATCGCGCCGTCCAGAGTGGATCCCGACAAATTGGTGCCGTTCAATGATGTCGCTCGCAGGATCGCGTTGCTGAAATCCAACCCGGACAAGTCGAGATTGTTCAGCCAGACCCGGGTGAAATCGGCAGGGGCGTCGGCCGTTGCAGCCGCAAGCCGGGCCACGACATCAGCGCGGGTCATTTGCGCTTGGGTCATTTTGGGCAGAGTCATGTCAACGCCGCTGAGTGGGGACTGGCCCAGGGCCGAGAGGGGCGACAGCGTCAGAAAGATGATCAATACGTGTTTCATGTGTCCCTCCTTGCCCCCGAGGGCGCTGCGTCAACCCTGGTCTGAGGTCAATTGTTGCAGCATTTGCGAAATCGCGAACAGGCGCCGCTCGATGATTTGCGGCGTTTCACACAGATAGGTGATCGAGCGTTGACGGTCAGAATAGATAAGCTGATCCCAATCCAGCTGCTCTTCCAGGGCGTCAACGCGGTCATGGTCGGGCGGGTCGGAAGACAGGGCTTGGTCCATTTCCACCCTGGCCAGATCAATCTTTTCTGCCAGATCGATCTGCTTGAGCGAAAACTCTCCGATCCCCGCGATGATGTGCTTGCGCCTTTTGGACAAGGTGTCAAAGACGCGCTGGAACACCTGACCCAGAATATCCGGATCCCCATTGTACCGCGCGGCGAACTCTGCAACCTGGGGCCGAAGGTCTTCCAGTTCGATCCGCCTCAGGGCCAACAGCCCGGCGATTTCGTCGATGTCGGCAGTGTTTTTAGCGGTTTCGCCGTCAACAACCTGATACGGCCACATGAGGCCCAGCGAAAGGTCCTCGACCTTGCGCTGAATGCACGGCCATGTTGGATCGGAGAAATCCGCAGCCAAGCCAGGGCCAGCCGCACCCAGACAGGCCAGCGCCAAAACAATCAGCTTGCCGTTTGACATCACAGCTTTCCTCCACGCGGACATCATGCATGAAATGTGCGCGCGAAGTCCATTCAACCCAATACACACCATTGTCTTAATTGTTTGCACGTGGTGCTCGCCCCCATACTCGACCCAAGCTGCCGGACTGCGGTTGATTCCGGTGCCATGGGAGGACAGACGGAGATGAGAACACGCGCGGCGGTTGCTGTGGCGGCAGGCCAACCTCTGGAAATCATGGAGGTTGAGCTGGACGGCCCGAAAGCAGGTGAAGTCCTGATCGAGGTCAAGGCGACCGGTCTATGTCATACGGATGAGTTTACCCGTTCCGGAGATGACCCCGAAGGGATTTTCCCTGCAATTTTGGGCCATGAGGGTGCCGGGGTTGTTCTGGAGATCGGGGAAGGCGTTACCAGCCTAACCGTCGGCGATCACGTGATACCGCTGTACACACCCGAGTGCCGCGAATGCGAATATTGCCTGAACCCCAAGACAAACCTGTGTCAGAAAGTGCGGGCGACTCAGGGTGCCGGTCTGTTGCCGGATGGAACGACCCGGTTCAGCATGTTGGATGGCACACCGATCCACCACTACATGGGCTGTTCGACTTTTGCCAATCACACCGTGGTGCCCGAGATTGCGCTGGCCAAGGTGCGCAAGGATGCGCCGTTTGACAAGATTTGTTACATCGGCTGCGGCGTGACCACCGGCATCGGGGCCGTTATCAACACCGCCAAGGTCGAAATTGGTTCGCGTTGCGTGGTCTTTGGTCTGGGCGGGATCGGCCTGAACGTCATTCAGGGCTGTCGCATGGCGGGCTGTGATCAGATCGTTGGTGTCGACCTGAATGACGGCAAGGCCGAAATGGCGACTCATTTCGGTATGACCGATTTCGTGAACCCCTCGAACGTCAGCGGTGATATCGTGGCGCATCTGGTCGAACTGACCGGCGGCGGTGCGGATTATAGCTTTGATGCGACCGGCAATGTCGGCGTGATGCGGACCGCTTTGGAATGCGCACACAAAGGTTGGGGTGAAAGCATCATCATCGGGGTGGCACCCGCTGGCGCCGAGATTTCAACGCGTCCGTTCCAGCTGGTCACCGGCCGGTCATGGCGCGGAACCGCGTTCGGCGGTGCCAAGGGCCGGACGGATGTTCCGAAGATCGTGGATTGGTACATGGCCGGGAAGATCGAGATCGACCCCATGATCACGCACAAGCTGACGCTTGATGAAATCAACCACGGCTTTGACCTGATGCACCAGGGTAAATCGATCCGCGCGGTCGTGGAGTACTGACATGGGTTTGAAAACCATCTCGCAAAACCGCAGTTTCGGAGGGGAGCAGACCGTGTACTCCCACGCGTCCGAGACCTGTGATTGCGAGATGACCTTTGCCGTCTACCTGCCGCCTCAGGCCAAATCCGGCCCGGTGCCGGTGTTGTGGTACTTGTCCGGCCTGACCTGCACCCATGAAAACGCGATGACCAAAGGCGGATTTCAGGAGGCGGCCGCGGATTACGGTGTTGCGGTTGTGTTTCCCGATACGTCCCCGCGTGGTGACAATGTTGCCGATGATGACGCCTATGATCTGGGGCAGGGGGCCGGGTTTTACGTGAACGCCACCCGGGACCCGTGGCGGGCCCATTTCAGGATGTATGACTACATCGTCGACGAACTGCGCGACATCGTACTAAAGAATTTCCCTGTGCAGGATCGTCACGGGATCACGGGCCATTCCATGGGTGGGCACGGTGCGATTACGATCGCGATACGCAACTCCGACAAATTCGGGTCTCTTTCGGCATTTGCGCCGATTGCGCACCCGACGCGGTCGGATTGGGGCCGTAAACAGCTCAGCAGCTATCTGGGTGACGACGAAAACACCTGGGTCGCGCATGACGCCACCCTGCTGCTGGAAGAGCACGGCTGGAAAGGTGACCTGCTGATTGATCAGGGCGCGGATGATCAGTTCCTTGATCTGCTCAAACCCGAAGCGTTGGCCAACATGATGGCAAAGCGCCGCCAGCCCGGACAGATCAGAATTCAGGAAGGGTATGACCATTCGTATTTCTTCGTGAACAGTTTTGCGCGCGACCATGTCGAATGGCACGCGGAACGTCTCAGCCAATGAAAATAGCAAGGAAAGATTGATAGTGATCAGAACGGTATTCGCAGCAACCTGCCTCATGCTTTCCCCCGCCTTCACAAGTGCCGAAGGCGACCCCGAAGCGGGTGAGAAAGTCTTTCGCAAGTGCAAGGCCTGCCATGCGGTGGGCGAGGGGGCTGAAAACAAGGTGGGGCCGATGCTGAACGGCATTGTTGGACGTCAGGCCGCAACCGTAGAAGGATTTGGCTATTCACCGGTGTTGATTTCGCTGTCCGAAGAAGGGCTGGTTTGGACACCCGAAGAACTGGACGCGTTTCTGACGAAACCGCGCGACTACGCGAAGGGGATCAAGATGACCTTCGCCGGGCTGCGAAAAGAGGACGATCGGGCCAACATCATAGCATATCTTGCGACCTTTGAGGACAGCGGGTCGTAGGAGATCGCATTGCTCTCCCACCTAAGCGACCGGAAAACCGTCGGTCGGGGCGAGCATCAACAGACACCGTAATCCGACCTGGGTGAGGTGTTGCAATGCAGAGAGAGATCGCTGCACGAAAGGGAGGAGATTGAATGAAAAATCTATCGCTTTGGACCTCCGGGATTGCCATTGCACTGGCCACCACGGCCTATGCAAATGACGACCTGGTTGCCCAGATGGAGAACGCAAAACAATGGGCGATCCAGACGGGTGACTACAAAAATCAGCGCTATTCCGAACTGGATCAGATCAACGCAGACAATGTAGGTGATCTGCAAGTGGCGTGGACCTTCTCGACCGGTGTTCTGCGCGGGCACGAGGGTTCACCGCTGGTGATTGGTGACATGATGTATGTCCACACGCCGTTCCCGAACATTGTCTATGCTCTGGATCTGGCAAATGAGGGCAAAATCGTCTGGAAGTATGAGCCCAAGCAGGATCCGGACGTGATTCCGGTCATGTGCTGTGACACGGTGAACCGCGGTGTGGCTTATGCGGATGGCAAGATCTTCCTGCATCAGGCCGACACCAAGGTTGTGGCGCTTGATGCCAAGTCCGGCGATGTCGTCTGGGAAGTCCAGAATGGCGACCCGGCGATTGGTGAAACCAACACGGCCACGGTGTTGCCAATCAAGGACAAGGTCATCGTCGGTATCTCGGGTGGCGAATTCGGTGTGCGCGGGTCTGTTACGGCCTATGATATGAACTCGGGCGAGCAGGTCTGGCGGGCCTATTCCATGGGGCCGGATTCGGACATTCTTGTTGATCCGGAAAAGACCACCCATCTGGGTAAGCCGGTTGGCGCGGACTCGGGTACAAACACCTGGGAAGGCGATCAGTGGAAGATCGGCGGCGGCACCACATGGGGCTGGTATTCCGCGGATCTGGACGAGAACCTGATGTACTATGGCACCGGGAACCCGTCGACCTGGAACCCGGCGCAGCGTCCGGGCGACAACCGCTGGTCGATGACCATCATGGCGCGTGACATCGACACCGGCGTGGCAAGATGGTTCTACCAGATGACGCCGCATGATGAATGGGACTATGACGGCATCAATGAAATGATCCTTACGGAACAGGAAATTGATGGCGAGCAGCGCAAGTTGCTGACCCATTTCGACCGCAACGGTCTTGGTTACACCATGGACCGCGTGACGGGCGAGCTGCTGGTGGCCGAAAAATTCGACCCGGTTGTGAACTGGACAACTGGCGTCGACATGGATCCCAACAGCGAAACCTATGGCCGCCCGGCCGTGGTTGCGCAGTATTCGACGGAACAGAACGGCGAGGACGTGAACTCGACCGGTATCTGCCCGGCGGCTTTGGGCACCAAGGACCAACAGCCTGCGGCCTATTCGCCGAAGACTCAGTTGATGTATGTGCCAACCAACCATGTCTGCATGGATTATGAGCCGTTCCGCGTGTCCTATACCGCTGGTCAGCCCTATGTGGGTGCAACTCTGGCAATGTATCCGGCACCAGACAGCCATGGTGGCATGGGCAACTTCATTGCCTGGGACAACACTGATGGAAGCATCAAGTGGTCACTGCCAGAGCAGTTCTCGGTCTGGTCGGGTGCGCTGGCGACAGCGGGTGACGTTGTCTTCTATGGAACGCTCGAAGGGTATCTGAAGGCTGTTCATGCAGAAACAGGTGAAGAACTGTACAAGTTCAAAACGCCCTCTGGCATCATCGGCAACGTGATGACGTACGAGCAAGGTGGCAAGCAGTATATCGGCATCCTGTCCGGTGTCGGTGGCTGGGCCGGTATCGGTCTGGCGGCTGGTTTGACCAACCCGAATGACGGTCTGGGCGCCGTGGGTGGCTATGCCGCACTCAGCGACTATACCGCGCTGGGCGGTCAGCTGACCGTGTTCGCATTGCCGAACTAAGCCAAAGATCTGGCCGGCGCGGTTCAATCGGGCCGCGCCGGTATTCACTTGAAAAGAAACGAGCGTTCCATGAACCATTCTGTACGTCTTCTGGCTTCAATTCTTGCATTGTGCCTTCCTGTTGCCGCGATCGCTGACAATCTGGCAGTCGCGTATTCCGAAGATGGACGGTATTACACCGAAGACGATATCCCGACATTCAACGTGGCCGAGGATGGAACCGTGGACTGGATGACATTTTCGGGCTTCCGGCGCTATCACGCGGAATGCCATGTCTGTCACGGCCCGGATGGCGAGGGCTCGACCTATGCGCCGGCTCTGAAAGAGTCTGCGTTGGAAATGGATTATTACGACTTCGTTGATGTCGTCACCAATGGCCGCCAGGTGGTGAACGCCGCTGAAAACTCGGTAATGCCGGGATTTGGCGACAACCCGAATGTGATGTGCTTTCTGGATGACATTTATGTATACTTGAAGGCTCATGGATCGGGCGCGATCCCGCGTGGCCGCCCGCCCAAGAAAGAGGCGAAATCCGACGTGATCCGCGAGGATGAAGATGCGTGTATGGGCTAAGGCCTGCCTGCCGATTTTCGGACTTTGCGTCTGGCTTTGTCAGGCAGTGCCCGTGTCGGCGCAGACGTCTGACCTGGTTTCAAGAACGGCTTTTCGCGTCTGTGCGGATCCAGCCAACTATCCCATGTCATCCGAGGATGGATCGGGATTTGAAAACAAACTGGCCGAATTGATTGCCGCAAAGCTGGAATTGCCCGTGCAATATGTCTGGTTTCCGCAGGCGACGGGCTTCATACGGAACACGCTGGCCGCCAAACGTTGCGATGTGGTGATCGGTTATGCGCAAGGTCATGAGCTGGTGCAGAACACCAACCACTACTACACGTCCGCCTATGCGCTGATCGTGCCGATGGACAGTGATCTGGCCCAGGTGAACAGGCTGAACGCTCCCCTGCTCAAAGGGAAACGGATCGGGATCGTGGCGGGTACACCACCCGCGGCTCATATGGCGCGGAACGGGCTGATCGGGCAAGCCAAGCCTTATAACCTCTTCGTTGACCGACGTGTGGAAAGCCCGGCCATCGACATGCTGGATGACCTGCAAACAGGTGAGATCGATGCGGCCATTCTTTGGGGTCCGCTGGGCGGACCACTGGTCAAGGCAGACTATCCTGATTTCAAGGTGATCCCGCTGGTCAAGGAAGAGCTGCCACCGCGCCTGTTCTATCGCATCACCATGGGCGTGCGGCAGGGTGAGAAGGTATGGCAAAGACAGCTGAATTCCCTGATCCGGCGTAACCAGGGCGGGATCAATTCGTTATTGGCCGAGGCCGGTGTTCCCTTGGTGAATGATCTGGGGACAGAGGTTCTGGACCTGTCGCAATGATGCGGGCAACGGTGGCAATTGCGTTGATCTCGACTGCTGCAATAGCGCAGACAGTACCCGAACCAGGTGATTATCGCATGGACCACTACCGCGCGCCGGTGCCGGATCAGATAACCGGCGGGACGGTCATCGGCCCGGAAGAGGCGTACGGCCTATGGCAGGAACAAAGCGTCGCGTTCATCGACGTTTTGCCGCAGCCGCCCAAACCGGCCAATCTGCCTGAAGGCACGATCTGGCGCGACAAGCCGCGCGACAGCATTCCGGGATCACTGTGGTTGCCTAATGTCGGCTACGGCGCAATTGCCGATGTTACGACAGACTATTTTCGTACCGGTCTAGAAGCCAGCACCGATGGCGATATCGACCACGGTCTCGTGTTCTTTTGTCTGGAAGATTGCTGGATGAGCTGGAATGCCGCCCGACGCGCAATCGAATGGGGATACACCAAAGTCTATTGGTTCCCGGAAGGTACCGACGGCTGGGCCTTGTGGGGCTATCCGCTGGAACGGGTAAAGCCAGCCCCGGGCCAGCCCGTTGCCGGAGGCGGCTGATCTAAAAACCCGCCAGTTTTTTGTGTAAGTGACTGACCGTGCCGTCCGTATCCGTCATGGTCACGTCAACCGCTTGCGCCCTGCTTGGAACGGAAATGCCGACCCTTGGGTTTTCGGACAGTGAAATCGACCCCGTCATCTGGACATAGCCCGCGCCATCAAGATCGATATCCACGGTCTCTACATATCGCATCGGAATGAACAGCAGGGAAATCTGATCCATCTGCATTCCGGAATGCGACGGGTGATCAATGTTCAGATCCATCTTGTTGGCCCGGCTCGCCCCCAGGCTGGACAATCGTGCCCGCGTGTTCAACGCAGGGACGCGGCCCACCAGTTCGGCCTCCATCGTTCCAAGGTTTGCCAACGCCAGTTCCGGATCAGTTCCGGGAGGTGCCGCGCAAGCGCCAAGGCCCGAGGTTTTGACGAAAGTTTCCGATACCCAAAGGCGGCCATCCGTGGTTTCGGCGATGACATGCATCGGGGTCGGGCCGTTCACGCGCATGGTCACGTCGAAGTAGAAACCCGGCAACGGTTCTTCCAACTCGAACACGGCAGAAACCGGCATCGGGTTTTCGTCCAGCACCAACGTCACCTTGGCCACTTTCGTCCCCTGAGGGGCCGCAACCTGAGCCGCCAGTTGAGCCCGCGCATCATCGGGCGTGCGATAGGGGGCATCAATCGCGATGAACGCATCTCCGTTTTGCATCAGTCGGTCGCCATACAACATCGCTCGGACATTTTCCCATGCCTCGTTGGATGCCCAAACCGGAGCCGCCAGCACACAGAACAGGACTGCAATCAGATGATAAACTTTCATGGTCGTCCTCCTTGCAGGAACCTGCCAAAGGCACGGGGCCCATCACAGGTTTCCATAGTTTCTACCACCGACAGTGCCTGCGGGTCCACGATGCTGACAGTGTTGTCGAACCAGTTTGCGATGACCAGAAGATCTTCGCCCGCCGTCGCATCAATGCCTTCGGGGTATTCTCCAACATCAACCACGCCCTCATGTTCGAGCGTGTCCAGAGATATGACGCTGAGCGTATTGGCATATTGGTTCGTGACGAACGCCCGGCCGTGGGCGAAAGCGATACCGTACGGGCGTTCCCCGACCGGGACCGTTGCGAGAACGGCGCCGGTTTCCGCATCGACCACGGTGACATCATTGCTGCCGACATTGCCGACGAACAGACGCCCATCCGGGTCAAAACGCAGCCCGAAGGGGCGTGATCCAACCGGGCTGCGGTGCAGAGGCTGAAGAGTGTCGGCATCGAAAACCGACACCTGGTCCGCGTCCTTGTCGGCCGACGCCAGAAAACGCCCGTCTTTCGACATCGCAATACCCGCCGGGGCGGCTCCGGTGGGCAACTCGGATTGAACTTTCAGAGTTTCACTGTCCAGCACCCACAGTCGGGCGTTGTACCAGTCCGAGACGAAAACCCGCCCGCGATCCTGATCCAGTGCGATTCCAATCGGCCCCCCTTCAAGCGTAACTTGTGCGATCGTTTCACCGGTCTCGGCAGACAAACGCCTGACCATCTTGCTGTCCGGGGACACGGTGAACAGCGTCTCATCCAGACCAACCGCCACACCCGCAGGCTTGCCAGGAAGGGGCCAGCGGGCCGTTTCCTGCATCCGCGCAAGATCCATCCGGCTTAGTTCCTCACCGTTCTGACAGGTGATGAATGCTGTCTGTGCCAGTGTCGGGCTGCCAGAGAGCGCCAAAAACAACATCAGCAGTTGGCTAACTTGCCGCACCGAACCGCTCGATCAACGCGTCGAGACCCGCCTGATAGACGCCGGTCACGGCGGCAATGGCGGCTTCGTCATTCAACTCGGCCGGAGGATCGTTGTTTGGATACCCGCGATAGAAGGCACCGCGCCATTCGATGATCGAACCACCTCCGTCGCGCGGTTTTACCGTCAGATGCGACGAATAGTTGGTGACAGGCAGCACCTCTACCGCGACCTCGGTGATCCGGTAGGAGTAGCTCATTTTTTCCGCGCTGTACTTGTACAGAATTTCATTGATCGTCGGACCGCCTTCCTGGCCAAGTGTCAGCAATCGGGTCGCATCGACCTCGTTGCCGCCGTTTCCTTCGGTCGCAAACACAGCCGGATGCCACGACATGTCATCAAAGTTCCCGACAACGGCCCAGACTTCCTCTGGTGAGGCTGCGACCTCGGCAGTCAGCGTGACTTTCTGCCGGGTCGGCCCGTGGGCCCAAACCAGACCCGGAACCAGCAGAGCGGCGGTTGCGGCAAGAAGAAATCGTCGATGCATTCCATGTCCTCCCTGAATGCGCAGAGCGTTGGCAGACGCTGCGCGCTCGCGGCGTTTCTTCTGTCAGACCTGACGGCCGGGCGCACCTCGCCAGTCACCCGTCACATCCCCTGAAAAATCGGCGGGTGTCGCGGGAAACCGCAGCAAGATCAACCATATACGCGCATTCTTATAAAATAAGAATCGAGCTCAATGATGAAGCTGATAGGCTTTGTTTTACAACACGGCCAAAAGTATCGGTTCCGTTTTTCGGGGCGCTATGCTCCGGGTGTTTCAATCTGAACTCTGACTTTCAGGCAACGGGAGGACATCTTGAATACTCGCCTGCTGCCGCTGCTTGCGGCGCTTCTTTGGTGTGCATCCGCGATGACCGCCGCGGCGCTGGATGTGAAGGCTGCGGTGCTGCGAATCGACTATCCGTCGCTTCTGCCGATCTCGCGATATGATCTGAAACCGGACGACCTGGGGTTTGCCGGTGCCGCGCTTGGGGATGAGGATAACGGAACCACGGGCGGATTTCTGGGACATACCTACGAGACCATCACGATGGCCGTTCTGCCGGAAGAGGCTGACGCCGCAATGGACCAGATCCTTGCCGGAGGCGTGCGCCTGATCGTCCTTTTGGCCAAAGCGCCTGACATGTTGCGCCTGACGGACAAGGCGGCAGCGTCCGGGGCGCTTGTTTTCAACGTGTCTGCACCTGATGTCGATCTTCGCGACGCAAACTGCCGGGGCAACTTGCTTCATATCGCCCCGTCCCGCGCCATGAAGGCCGATGCGGTTGCACAGTTTGCCGTCTGGAAGAAATGGGGCGACTGGTTCCTGTTGGCGGGATCCAACCCCGAGGATGTCCAGCTTGCAGACGCGTATCGCCGCGCAGCCAAAAAGTTCGGCGCGAAGATTGCAGAAGATCGAACCTTTGCGGATACCGGTGGGTCTCGTAGAACGGATTCCGGTCACGTCCTTGTTCAGCGCCAATTGCCATTGGACACGCAGGATGCGCGAGACCATGACGTTGTGATTGCCGCAGACGAAACTGATTATTTCGCGCGCTATCTGTCCTATCACCTTTGGACTCCGCGCCCGGTGATGGGGTCAGGCGGCTTGCGTCCGACGACGTTTCACGGCGCGCATGAGGCATGGGGCGCGACCCAGTTCCAGACCCGTTTCGAGGATCTGACAGGCCGTTATGTCCGCCCCGAAGACTACAACACCTGGCTTGCACTGCGCGTGATCGGCGAGGCCGTGACCCGCGCCAGTACGGCAGAGCCCGAAGGTGTTCGGGATTATGCTCTGTCGGACGAGTTTGAGCTTGCCGCATTCAAAGGACAGAAAGTGACATTCCGCGAATGGAACGGGCAGTTGCGTCAGCCGATCCTTCTGTATGACGGGTCGATCACTGTCAGCGTCAGTCCGCAAGAGGGGTTTCTGCACCAGGTCTCACCGCTCGATACGATGGGATTGGATCGGGCGGAATCCAGCTGCCGCGCATTTGAGTAACCGGAGGTATTGATGAAACGACTTTTGTTGACTGTTGCCTGTGCTGCGCTGACCGCGGGTCCCGTGTTTGCGGGCAAGGCTTTTGTCTCGAACGAGCGGGGCAATACGATTACCGTGGTTGATACCGAAACCTGGGAGGTGATCACCGAATTTCCAGGCGGCAACCGACCGCGCGGGATCACCGTCAGTCCGGATGGCGGCACGCTGTATGTCTGTGCCTCGGATGACAATATCATCCGGGTATTTGATACAGAGACCTATGAAGAACTTCCCAGTTTGCCCTCTGGTCCGGACCCCGAACTTTTCATTCTCGAACCCTCGGGCAAGCGGCTCTATATCGCCAATGAGGACGACAATCTGGTGACGGTCACGGACACTGAAACACGCACCATTCTGGCCGAGGTTCCGGTCGGCGTCGAGCCCGAGGGCATGGGGATCAGCCCCGACGCCAAGTTCGTGGTCAATACGTCCGAGACCACCAACATGGCGCATTTCATTTCCACCGAGGATTATTCTATCAAGCATAATGTCCTGGTCGACCAGCGCCCGCGCTATGCCCAGTATACAGCGGATGGAAAGCGCCTGTTCGTGACATCGGAAATCGGCGGAACCGTCACGGTCATGGATATTGCAGAAGACGGAACGCCGACGGTTGTCGGCAAGATCAGCTTCGAAGTAGCGGGCGTGCAGCCGGAATGGTTGCAGCCTGTCGGTGCCAAGGTGACATCGGATGGCAAACGCCTGTTCGTTGCTTTGGGGCCCGCAAACCGGGTTGCCGTCGTTGACGCGCAAAGTCTTGAAGTGCTGGACTATATCTTGGTGGGGCAGCGGGTCTGGCAGTTGGACTTCACACCGGACGAAAAATATCTGCTGACCACGAATGGCAATTCAAACGACATCACCATCATCGATGTCGCCTCTGAAAAGGCGATCAAATCGGTGCAGGTCGGGCAACAGCCCTGGGGTGTGGTGACCATTGACTGAAGTTCTGGGAGGGACAGGAATGAAGAAACTTATGATCGCGGCCATGGTCGCGGCGCTCGGTGGGCCGATATCGGCGGCACCTCTTTGCGATGATCTGGGATTTGCCGGGCTTCTGGCGAAATGCAACCGCGGGGAAACCATCAAGCTGACGCTTGCTTCGGGGCAACCGTTGGGTGAGGACGTGGTTCTGCAATCCGGCGCGTATTACAAGCTTGAGATCACCGCTGACGGTTCGGCGGAATTGGCCATCGAGGGGCCGTCTTTCTTTCGCGCGATCTGGATGAATGAGATCGTGATCAACAAGATCGAGATCCGTCCTATGGCGGTGGACAGCATCGAGTTTGACAAGGCCGGCGTCGCCGAATTGTCGTTTATCGCGATCAAACCCGGCAGTCATGAAATTCGCATCCCCGGTTCCACCGGTGACACGCAACGCATTACGGTGAGTATTCAGTAACGGAGAGATAACGTCATGAAAAGATTTGCTATGTTGATAACCGTCGGGCTTCTGGCGGCCCCGGCTTTCGCCGACGACATTGACGCCGAAACGGTGGCAAAGATCGAGGCCTATCTTGTCTCTGTCGAGTGCCAGATGGACCCGGATGACATCGAGGTTGAAGATGATGGTTATGATCTGGACGATGTCATCTGCAAGGGCGGCAACCAGTTCGACATCAAACTGGACAAAGACTTGAAGGAAATCAGCCGAAAGGCGGAATAGCGATTGAACGGGATCGGGTCATGTTCAAACTTCTTGCCGCGTGCCTTGCATTTGCACTCAGTTCGGGGGCTTTGGCCGCCGAGACCCTGCCGACCATTCGCGCGGCCGTACTCAAGATCGGAACGGTGAATTGGGAGCTTGAGACCATTCGCCGGAACGGTCTGGATCGGAAACATGGCTTTGTCCTTGATGTTCAACCGTTTGCCGACAATGGCGCAACGCGTATCGCGGTCGAGGGGGATGAGGCTGATTTGGCGGTTGCCGACTGGATTTGGGTTGCGCGTCAAAGGGCTGCCGGCAAGGACTATGTGTTCATCCCTTATTCCAAAGCCGTGGGCGGGGTGGTTGTGCCCGCTGGCAGCCCGGCAACCAGTTTGAAGGACTTGGCGGGCGGCAAGATCGGCATCGCGGGTGGACCGCTGGATAAATCCTGGCTGATCCTGCGCGCCTATGCAGCAAAGGAATACGGGATGGACTTGAAAGCCGACACCGAACAGGTGTTCGGTGCGCCGCCTCTGATCTTCAAATCTGCTTTGAACGGCGATTATGCCGGGGCGATCAATTTCTGGCATTTCCTGGCCAAGATGAAAGCGTCCGGCATGAAAGAACTGATCTCGGTTGAGGATGCCGGGCAGGCCTTGGGGCTCGACACCAATACGCCCTTGCTGGGCTATTACCTGAAAGAGAGTTTTCTGAACGAACACCCCGACCTTGCGCAAAGCCTGTTTGCCGCCAGCCGCGACGCCAAGGACCTGCTGGCCAATTCGCCCAAGGCATGGGAGGCGATCAGACCGCGGATGAACGTCAAGTCCGATGCACAGTTTGAACAACTCAAGCTCGATTGGATCGCCGGTATTCCCGATCGCCGCCCGGTAGATGCGGTCGCGGCCAACAGGATGCTGGAACTTATGGCCGAATTGGGCGGGGCTGAACTGGTGGGCGCTGCGACGACTGTGCCGCAGGGTCTTTTTGCTGACGTGGAATAGGATCAGATGCAAAATGCGCGCCTCACGCCGCTTTTGTCTATCGCAGGCCTTGTGGCCTTGTGGATTGTTGCGGCGTCGCTGACCGCAGACCCTCAGATACTGCCGCAACCCTGGGACCTGGTCCCCAGATTTCATCAAGAGCTTGCGTCAGGAGAGTTGCTGCGCAGCCTTGGCGCGACCCTGTCCCGCGTGATCTGGGCGTTTGTGCTGGCAATGACTTTGGGAACGATCATTGGCCTGGCCATGGGCCGGTCGGATGCGCTGAACCGCTGGCTTGATCCATGGCTGGTTGTCTTCCTGAACCTGCCCGCGCTGGTTCTGATCGTGCTGTGCTACCTCTGGATCGGGTTGACCGAGGCTGCGGCGATCACGGCGGTTACGCTGAACAAAATTCCCAATGTCGCGACGATCCTCCGAGAGGGCGGCCGGGCGCTGAGCCGGGATCTGGATGCGTTGGCACGGGTCTACCGGATGCCGTGGCAAAGGCGACAGCGTCATGTGATCCTGCCGCAGCTTGCCCCGTTCATCGCAGCTGCCGCACGGTCCGGGCTTTCTCTGATCTGGAAGATCGTGCTCGTGGTCGAGTTTCTTGGGCGCTCATCCGGTGTCGGGTTTCAGATCCATTTGTATTTTCAGCTGTTCGATGTGGCAATGGTGCTGGTCTACGCGTTTTCGTTCATTGCTGTCATGCTGGTTGTCGAATGGCTGGTTCTTCAACCTTTGGAGCGCAATGCTCGACGGTGGAGAACTGCATGATCAGAATTGACATCCAAAGGAAGCGCTTTGAACACCACGCCGTTCTGGGCCCCATTGCATTTGACATCGCCGCTGGGGAAACGGTCGCGCTGACCGGACCATCGGGCATCGGAAAGACGACGCTGCTGCGATTGGTGGCAGGCATTGACCCGGATTTCGAAGGCCAGATCGTGCAGCCGGATCGGCTTGCCATTGTGTTTCAGGAACCCACTTTGCTGCCATGGCGTTCGGCTTTCGATAATCTCGCCCTGATCCATGGTGACCTGTCGCAGGCTGACATTGACGCCGCGCTGTCAGACGTCGGCCTGGACGGAAAGGGGGATTTGTTTCCCGGTCAATTGTCATTGGGTCAGCAGCGCCGGCTTTCTCTGGCGCGCGCCTTTGCCGGGCAGCCTGAATTTCTGATTATGGACGAGCCTTTTGTATCACTGGATACCGAAACGGCAGAGACGATGTTGACTCTGACCGAGGACCTCATCACGCGGCATCGCCCGGCGACCCTGTTCGTGACGCATTCCAAACCCGAAGCACGGCGGCTTTCCGACCGGATCCTGACCCTGGTACCCGGGCCCAGCGGTGCGGTTCTTGGTTAGGGTCATTCCGCAGGCTCTCTCGCCGCACCGGGTGCGGTACGATATGTGAAGGGTGCATCCGATTTGGCGGCATGTTCGTTTGCCTGGTTTTGCAGGGTCTGATGGTGGGGTGATTTGATGCAAACCGGATCAGTGGCGCTTGCGTCTCCGATAACGGCCATGGCCTGACAGCGGCAGCCACCAAAATCAATGGTTTTGCGTTCGCAGGTTTTGCACGGGTCCGACATCCAATCCGTTCCGCGATAGGCATTGAACGCGCTGCCATGGAACCAGATATCCGCAAGCGGTTTGTCCTGTACCCGGTCAAATGTCAGATGCGGGATGGACTGAGCCGCATGGCAGGGCAGAACCTGACCGTCTGGCGCCACGTTCAGCCCGGTTGTCCCCCAGCCGCCCATGCATCGCTTGGGGTAGTCGTCGTGATAGTCCGCTGGAACATAATCGATGACCAGTTGCCCCTTGAGGTCTTTCCTGGCCTCGGCCACCTGTCGCGTCACCTGTTGCGCCTGTTCCCGCGTCGGCATCAACGCATCCCTGTTCCGCAAGGCCCAGCCGTGGAACTGCACTGTTGCAACTTCGATCCGCCGGGCACCCATCTCCTGTGCCAGTTCCAGCGCCCGCGGCAGTTGGTAGGCATTGTGACGGTGCAGCACGAAGTTCAGGGTCAGCGGAAACCCGATCTTCTTGATCCATTCGACCGTTTTCATCTTGCGGTCAAACCCGCCGCGATAGCCGCCTACCTTATCCGCCATCGCGGCGTCGGTGCCCTGAAGAGAAAGCTGGATATGGTCCAGGCCGACTTCGTCCAGCTCATACAGGCGTCGCTCGGACAGGCCGATCGCCGACGTGATCAGGTTGGTGTACAACCCGGCCTCACGCGCGGAATTGACCAGTGCAACCAGATCGCGGCGGGATGCGGGTTCGCCACCGGACAGATGCAATTGCAAGACACCAAGTGCCGCCGCTTCTCTGAAAACACGTGCCCAGCTTTCGGTATCCATTTCATTGTCGAGTTTGGCCATTTCGACTGGGTTGGAGCAATAGGGGCAGGACAACGGACATCTGTGCGTCAGCTCGGCCAGCATGGCAATGGGGGGAGGGGGTTTTACCTGCATCAGATGACATCCAGAAAGCGACGGGCCCGAAGGGCATCCAGAAACCCCGAGCTGTCTTCGACAATCTGTTCTTCCGGGGCGTTGTATTGCCTGGACAGTCTCGCGGTGATCTGACCAAAGCTGCGTTGGCCGTCAACTTCGCTCAGAATCGCATGTCCGATCTGATCCAACGTCACGGCCCGTTCAGGTGCCAGCAGAACCCATTGTTCTCGCACGGAATCGAAATGGATGCGGACACCACGCGGTAGCAAGGGGACCTCCTGCGCCAACATTACGACGCCTGCCGCATCCGTAAACCGGTGTCCGGCTTCCATGCCCCCGGAGGAATTCGGGCAGGTTCGACATAGGCGCCCCACAGGGCATCCAGCTGCGACCAGAGGACATCGGTTTTGAATATCAGTGCCTTGGCTGCCGCGTCCTGTTTTTCAGCGGTGTCGGCATGATCCAATACCCATGCCAGACCAAAGGCCACATCCTTGGGGGCTTCTTTCAGGCGGTTGCGGAAATAGGCAAGCGAGCTGTCATCCGCAAAATCGTAATGCCGAAGCAGGCCTTCGATCCTGTTGGCATGAATCTTGGGAGCAAACAATTCAGTGAGTGAGGCCGCAACCGCTTCCAGCAACGATTTTTCGCGGACGTATCGCACGTAAGCGTCCACCGCAAATCTGGTGGCAGGCAATACGCCGTCGCATGAGGCGACATAGTCCGGATCCAGACCGACGGCTTCGGCCAGTCGCAACCAGCGCCGGATACCACCTTCGTTGTCTTCCGTGCCGTCATGATCTTCGATCCGCGACCGCCAGGCTCGGCGCAGCGCAGGATCTTCTACACGCGACATGAAGGCGGCGTCCTTCATCGGGATGGAATGCTGATAATAGTAGCGGTTGATCACCCAGGCCCGCACTTCGTCAGGCGTGCATTGACCACCGTGCAGGCGATGATGAAACGGATGAAGGTCGTGGTAACGCTCGGCTCCGATCTGACGAAGTCGGGCCTCGAACTCTTTGTGGCTTTGGGTCATAGCGTTATCTCCATGCCATCCTGGCCTATCGTCCAGCCTTTCGCCCTTGCCCGGGCGTTCTCGGCGCTGTCGGGGCGCAGAACCGGATTGGTGTTGTTCATGTGGATGAACACTTTCCGGCCGATTTTCATATCGGCGAAACCAGCGATCGATCCATCGGGGCCGTCCATCGACATATGGCCCATGCGCTTGCCCGTTTTCTGACCCAACCCGGCCTGCACCATTTCCGTGTCGTGCCAAAGCGTGCCGTCGAAAAACAAAAGATCGGCCTCGTCAAGTCGGGCGCGCAGCTCGGGCGTCAATGCGGCACAGCCCGGTATGTAATATGCCGTCTTCCCCTGCGCGCTCAGCGCCACTCCGACGGTTTGTTCGCCAACCAATTCGGTTTCGACATGTTCCCCTTCCAGATACAGAGGCACTTTGCCGGGCACCGAAAACAATGTTGCCTGCAAGCCGGGAACCAGATCGAACGTCTGATTCAACGAGATAGGCGCGCGAGTCACGACCGAGGCGTTCAAGGCGTCGAAAATCGGGTTCTGCGCGATGACGTCCTGAATGCTCTGGGTTGCAAACAGCGTGAATGACTGCATCTCGCGCAGCGTCAGCAAGCCGGCCACATGGTCGATGTCACCATTTGTCACCAGCACCGATTGAATCGGCACCTCTCGCAACCCGGACGGATACAGGACAGGCGTATTGCCGATCTGCGTTCGAATATCCGGAGACGCGTTCAGGATGGCCCAGTTCTGGCCATCGGGTGAGACCGCGAGTGATGATTGCGTCTGCGCCGGGATATGTCCGCTTCGGGCCAGATTGCAGTTTTCACATCCGCAATTCCATTGCGGAAGGCCGCCGCCAGCAGCGGCCCCAAGTATTATTGCGCGCAACGTCATTTAATGTTGGCGCTTGCAGCTGATCAAATCAGGCCGCCACCGCGCTCATCGTCGTGATCGGGGCCGTACATGTTGATTTCCATGCCGCATTCGATTTCGCGAATAACAGGTCTGTTCCAAGCCATATCAGGGTCCTCCTCCTAGAATGTGCTTGCGAGCAATGTGGCAGGTCTCATGCGCCCGTGCGACTCTTAATTCATAAGAAGGATTTAGACTTTGGTCGGTACTCAGGCGTCATCTGACAGTGGAGCAGTTCCCTGAAGGCAGAAGCCTTGATTGCGTATGGTTTTGATTTCAAATCCAAAGTCATCCGCCCCCAATTTCTTTCTCAGATATCCGATGTAGACGTCCACCACGTTTTCGTTACTGGACCCGTCCTGTGACCAGAGCGTGTCAAACAGTTCTCCTCGGGATATTGGCGATCCGGCCTTGCTGTTGAGCAGTGTGAGCAGTTCGAATTCACGTTCGGTGAGCGCAATGCGTGTCTCGCGGATCGAAAGTGTTCTGTCCCGCGACGACAGGCGCGCGGGGTCCGGGCGCTGAGACAGCACGCGTTGTTCCTGTACCTGCAACCGGGCGACAAGCTCATCAAAGCTGAACGGCTTAATGACGTAATCATCGGCCCCGGCTTCAAGCCCGGCGGCACGATGATCGACATCGGAAAGGGCAGACAACATCAATATCGGGATTCCGACCCCGGCAAGACGCGCGGCCCGGACCAGTTCGATACCACTGTCGGTTCCCAGCATGACATCGACAATCGCGCCCGAGAATACACCGCTTTTCAACCGCTCCAACCCTTGGTCGGCGCGGTTTTCAGCCTCGGCTGAGTAGCCGTGCAGCGACAGGCCCCGGACAAGGGCCGACGTGATTCTGGGGTCGTCATCTATGATCAGCAGTCTGGAGACCATTTTTCTATGCCTCCGCCAGTGGTAGTCGAATGCAGACATTTGTACCGGCATTTGATCCCAAGGCGTCTTCACGCGGAACCGGGCTTGCCACCGAAATGGTTCCTTCATGGGCCTCTATAACCCACCTGGCCAGTGCCAGCCCGACACCGAAACCCTGACTGTTTGCTGCCCCTCCTTGTACAAACCGCTCGAAGATCCGGGTTTGGGCGCCGTCGGGAATTCCGGGGCCGTTATCGGTCAGCTGTATTTGAACGCCACCATCAACCGATTGACCGGACAGCAACAACGCCTTCCCGTCCCGCGCATGTCGGATCGCATTGCGTATCAGACTGAGCAGGACCTGACGAATCCAGTTCAGGTCACAGTGCAACGAACAATCCGGGAAGTCGCCCGTTTCAAGCTGCATGTCGGCGCCGTCGATTTCAGGTTGAATGTCGCTCACAACTGTTTGCATCAGATCGCATAGTGCAACGTTGGTTGGTTCCAGAGCCAGCTCACCGGTTTCGGAACGGGCGACGCGCAGCAAATCATCGATTCTCTGGTTCAGTTTTGCCGCGCTGCTTTCGATTGTTGCCAACGCCTCTGGCGCGTTCTGGTTATCCCTCTGGCCTATCTGAGCTTCCATCATGATGACCGTCAGCGGTGTGCGCAGTTCGTGACTGACATCAGCAAAAAAGCGGCGCCGGTTTTCGTCGATCTTGGACAGGGACTCATTTGCAGCGCTCAGTTCGCAGGTTCGCTGGGCAATGGTCTCGTTCAACCGGGCCCATTCTGCGTCAACCTCGGCCTGGCGTTTTCTCAATGCAGCGGCCATGCGGTTGGTCTCGCCATATAACTGGCCGATCTCATCATTGCGGGTTTGAGGCAGCGAAATTGCGAATTCGGATCGGCCGACCTGAACCGCCGCGTTGCGCAGCCGATCCAGACGAGAGAACTGCGGTCGCACCAGGCCAAAATAGAACCACGCCGTGCTGAGCAAGGCGAACAGTGCCAGTGCCAGTGCCGCCCAGGTCAGAACCCAGCGGGTCCTTTCGATTCCCGCCATGACGGAGTTTCGAAACAGTACCTCGGTATTCACCGCCTGGCTGAGAAGGGGATCAAACGCCGACGCAAACGAGTCGACATAGGCGCGGAGCTGGGCCTGATCGGCGTCTGCGTCGGCTAGCCCTTCCAGCGTGCTGGCCAGCAGCGCCTCCATTCTGGCCAGACCCAGGGATTGGGTTCCGTATCGCGATTGTTCGTCCAGCCCCAGGGATTGAACCGCGGCAACGGCATCTTCCACATCGGAACGAAGGTTCAGAAACGTTGCCCCAATTTGGTCTTGGATCGGCGAAAGGCGATCGAGTCGAGACTCGACCGTTTGGCCGGTCTGTATCGACTCGGTTGCGATCACAAGAAATGTGGCCGCCTGGGTCGACAGAGCAGCATATCGTGCCATGCGGGTCTCCGATGCCAGTGCCGTTTCCAGGCGGCTGGCGACGGTCTGCATCCCGAAGTAAAGGATTGCGGCCGCCAGCAGGGTGCCTGATCCAAGCACGACGGCCCCAAGGCCCAAGCGTGTTTTCAGAAGCAGACTCCGCTTTGCGGTTTGTGGCGCGGCCGTCATGATTTCCGCCTCATCAGGCCCCGGGCCGGGTCGTACCCCCAAACGGCGATCGCGCTCAGTATCGCGGTTGACGCCAGAACCCACAGCAGGGCCCCCCAGTTGATCTGCAAGTAAAGCAGAAACCGGATCAACTCGACCACATGCGTGAAAGGATTGAGCGCACAGATATCACGCAGCAATGGCGAGCTTTCAGCCATTTTCCACAGCGGATAAAGGGCGGAGGACAGGAAGAACATCGGGAAGATGACAAAGTTCATCACCCCGGCAAAATTCTCCAGCTGCTTGACGAAACTGGACAGCACCAGCCCCAGCGCGCCCAGCATCAGACCACCCAGAACCAGCCCCGGCAAAACCGCGACATATCCGGGTAGGGGCAGGACAATGCCGAACACAGCGGCCAATGCGAGAAACGTATAGACTTGCAGGATGGATATCGCCGTTGATCCCAGCAGACGGCAGAACAAAAGCCACCAGCGCGGGAACGAGCTGGTCAGCAGAAGGCGCATCGAGCCCATCTCGCGGTCGTAGACAAGGCTGAGCGAGCTTTGCATCCCATTGAACAACAGAACCATCGCACACAGGCCGGGGACGATATAGGTCTCGTAAGTGATATAGGTCTGGTAGGGTGGAATGATCGACAGGCCGAGGGCCGCGCGAAACCCTGCTGCGAAGATCAAAAGCCAAACCATTGGCCGAACCAGAGCTGCCAGAAATCGTTCGCGTTGATGGATGAAACGCAGAAACTCGCGTCCGATGATGGCGCGGGCGACTCCCAGGAATCCGTTCATGTCGGGACCTCGGTTCGGGACAGGAACCAATCGGACAGTGTTTGATTCCCCCGCAGGCGGCCCACCTGCCCACTGGCAAGAATCTGACCGCGATGCAGAACCAGAAGCTGGTCGTCGTCGCGCATTTCATCTGTCAGATGCGTGGCCCACAAGACGCACAGCCCCTGTTCCGCCAGGTCGTGCACATGGTCGGTTATCGCGTGCCGAGCCGCGGCATCAAGCCCAACGGTCGGTTCGTCCAACAGCAACACCGAAGGTTCGTGCAACAGGGCCCGAGCCAGCTCCATACGGCGGCGATGACCGCCATTGAGATCGCGCACTCGTTCCCCGGCGCGGTCGCGCATGTTCAGCCGATCCAGCGCCGCGTCGATACGGCCGGGGACTTCGGATCGCGACAACCCATGCAGAGCTGCGAAATAGGCCATGTTCTGGCGCACCGTCAAACCCAGATCCAGTGTCGGTTGCTGAAAGACCACGCCAAGCTTTGCCAGCGCCCTGCGTGGGGATTGGCGCAGATCATGGCCCGCGACCGTGATTTCACCGTCCGGCGCCACAAGCAATCGCGTGAGCAGCGACACCAGTGTCGATTTCCCGGCCCCATTCGGACCGAGCAGACCACAGAACATCCCCGCCGACACGTCAAAAGAGACAGCATCCAAAGCCGTCTTGGCGCCATAATGAAAGCTCAGGTCGCGTACGGCGAGACCAGGATCGGTTTCCGCCGAGGGGCGCGCGTCTGACATTCTTCCTCCGTCCCGAACCATGGTTCTTGACAGCAGCTTGCATCGTCGGGCCGCGTTTCTCAACCTTCCAGTCCGAGGCTGGACCACGACTTAAGTATGTGAAGGTTCACGGATTTGATGGGATTGCCCGAAGGATCCGTCGCCAAATTTGGCCAGCCGAGACTGTCAGGGGAAGGCGGGCCTAATTGGCGGGAACAACCCGTTTTGCGGACACCGCTCTTCAGTTTGCGTTCAGCAAAAACGATCTTAACTCTTTGAACGCGGGGGATCTGCTGAATGAGGGTGTGAATTTGGCTACCATTGCGCGGGGCAGCTTCAACGAGGCCGAAAACGGGCGAACCAGGTCGCCATTGTCCAGCAAGTTCTGAACCAGAACTTCGTGCGCCATCAACACGCCGCCGCCATGACGCGCCTCCTCCAGCGCGACGGAATACAACGAGTGCACGGTTCCCGTCTTCGGTACACGTGGGCCATCTGGTTGGCTGTTCAGCCAATTGTCCCAATCATCTGCCCATGCCCCGTCATGGAGAAGTGTTTCCTTCGAAAGATCCGAAACAGAATTCAATCTGTTCGCGACCGAAGGGGCGCAAACCGGGAAAATCACATCTTCGGCAATTTTGATTTCGTTGATGCCGATCGGTTCACCGGAAAAAAACAAAGTCATGTCAAATGGTTCACGCGTAAGGTTTGGCGGCGTTTCAAGGGCCACGACAGACACGGATAAATCCGGGGCAATTCGCCTTAGCGTTCCAAGCCGCGGGGCCAGCCACAACTGCGCGATCGATGGCAACGCAGCAACCTTGACCTTCCGAGGCAAGGCCTTGCTTCGAAGTTCCTGCACGGCCATTCCCAATTGGTCAAACGCCTGGGTGAACCCGGGCAAAAGCTCTTCGGCAAGCGCCGTCATCTCGACCCCTCGGGCGTTTCGAACAAAAAGTTGGGTGCCGGCCCAGGCTTCCAGGGTCTTGACGTGCTGAGTTATCGCGCCCGGAGTAACGGATAGCTCGTCTGCCGCCGCAGCAAAACTGCCCAGCCGAGCCGCTGCCTCAAATGCTCGGAGGGCATTGAGATGTGGGCCTTTCGGGCGACGAGGAGAAAGTGACATCACTTGAGCCTTAGTTTTTCTGCGGCAAATAAATAGCAATACTGATTTGCTTCGGCCAGTGGAACTCTGGAATTTTGGAGAAAACGCAATCGCATCGGAGGAGCCCGGATGTCGCGGCACTTTGAAAACCCAGTTGGGATGACCGACCCCGTCGTCGCAGAAGCTCTTGCAAACGAGAAAAAGCGCCAGCAGGACCAAATTGAGCTGATCGCGTCCGAAAATATCGTCAGCCGCGCGGTGCTGGATGCTCTCGGGCATGAGATGACCAACAAGACGCTTGAAGGGTATCCGGGAAACCGGTTCCACGGGGGCGGTCAGTTTGTCGACGTCGTCGAGCAGGCGGCAATCGACCGCGCCAGGGAACTGTTCGGATGCGACTATGCCAATGTTCAGCCCCATTCCGGCAGCCAGGCGAACCTTGCTGTTTTCTTTCTGCTGCTTAAGCCTGGCGACAGGGTTTTGTCGCTGGATCTGGCTGCCGGCGGTCATCTGAGTCACGGCCTGAAGGCCAACCTGTCGGGTCGCTGGTTCGAACCGCATCATTATGGTGTCGATGCCGAATCCGAGGTCATTGACTGCGATGCGCTGGAAAAACTGGCCGAGGAAATCCGGCCAAAGCTGCTGATCGCGGGTGGGTCTGCCTATCCACGGGAAATCGACTTCGGGCGCATGGGGCAAATCGCCAGGAAGGTTGGTGCGCATTTTCATGTGGACATGGCCCATATTGCCGGGCTGGTCGCCGCGGGCGTGCATCCTTCGCCTTTTCCGCATGCGGACATTGTGACGTGCACCACGACAAAAACACTGCGTGGTCCTCGTGGCGGGCTGATCCTCACCAACAACGAGGACTGGTTCAAGAGGCTGCAATCTGCGGTTTTCCCCGGCGTTCAGGGTTCGATCCACAGCCAGGTTCTGGCGGCCAAAGCGGTTTGCCTTGCCGAAGCGCTTACGGATGAGTTCAAGGACTACGGAGCGCAGGTCAAAGCCAACGCCGCCAAACTTGCAGAAACCTTGCAGTCCCGGGGGTTGCGTATCGTGTCCGGTGGTACTGACACGCATCTGGTGCTCGTGGATCTCAGCCCCAAGGGTATCACAGGCAAACGCGCCGAGGCCGTTCTGGAAAAGGCCAATATCACGACCAACAAAAACGCGATCCCCAATGACAGCACGCGACCGTCAGAATGGGTTGGATTGCGCCTGGGCGTGAGCGCGGCAACGACCCGCGGCATGAAAGAGGCCGCGTTCGACCAGTTGGCAAACGTGATTGCGGATTTGATCGAAGCTGAGGCCACGGGTGATACCGACGCGACAATTCCGCGCTGCAAAGCCTCGGTCGCAACGTTGTGCAAATCGTTCCCCATCTATCCAGCGTAGTCACTGCGTGCCCGGTGGCAGGGTCCATTGACCGCTCTGGACCATTGGTGTGAGCGCGTCACCGCTGCGCCATGGCAACGCATGCCTGATTGGGTGTTTGGGCTGTACCATGTTTGCAAATTTTGGCATATTCGTGCAGTCCAAAACCAAAGGGCCGGCCAATGCTCGCACCTGAACGCCACGCCATCATACTGGAAGAAGTCTCGCGCCAGCCAGCGGTCTCGATCCGTTCGCTGACGGAACGGCTTGGTGTGTCACGGGAAACCGTGCGCAAGGATATTGAACAGTTGGCACTGGAGAACAAGCTTCATCAGGTGCGGGGCGGCGCGACCAGTGTTCGCAGGCGGGAACCTCCGATGGCCGACCGGGCTCAAACCAACCCGCAAGGCAAGGAACGGATTGGAGTCTATGTGGCAAGCGTGATTCCGGACGGGGCCAGCGTGATAATCGACAGCGGGTCAACGACAGTGGCGGCGGCGCAGGCTCTGGCTGCTGTGCGACAAAACCTTACAATATATACCAATGATTTGACGATTGCATCTGTGCTGGCGTCGGCAGCCGCCGAAGTCACGCTGCTGGGCGGACGGCTGGATTTTTCAGAGAATGTCACATTGGGTTTGGACACGCTCGACCACCTGTCGCGATACAATACGGAATATGCGTTGATCGGGGTCGGCGGTGTGAGCTCTCGGGCATTGTTTACGGATTTCTCACTGGAAGGCGCCAACCTGCGTCATATGATGATGCAACGTGCGCAGCGGCCGCTGATCCTGGCTGATAGCAGCAAGTTCGACGTGGTTGGTCCGATTGTGATGAAACCTCTGCCGGTGAAAGCGACTCTGGTTGTGGATGAGGAGTTGCCAAACAGCATAGCTGGCGCGCTGCAAAGCCAACCCGTGGATATTGTGAAAGCATAACGCAAATACAGGAAAGCAATTGCCAAATTTTGCAAAGTACAAATAGGGTGAAGGGAAATCCGAATCCCTGAGTACGGAGCGACCCGATGGCTGACACCAAACTTTCGCACAGCGCAGCATGTTATTGTCGGAGGCATCATCATTGGCTGCACGGTTGCGTATCATCTGACCGGAAAGTGGCAACGTGAAGTGGTGCTTATTGAGCAGGGGCAACCAAGCCGTGGCACCACATGGCATGTGGCTGGTCTGGTTGGTCCGTTGTGCAACCAACCCGCGATGACCAACCTGATCCGCCCCTCGCCGGGGTCGCATTGCCCAGCGGGATTGAGCCCCCTAAACCGTTGCTGCCGCGATACAGATCAAGATTTGGTCAAGTCACTGCATGCGCGCGCAAACAAGCGCGCTGAAAGTCGAAATCTGACGCAAGACAAATATTCAGCTCATATCGTCGGGCCACAATGACACTACAGGCAGTTCTCATCGTATTGACCGCAGCCGTGTTGCACGCGCTCTGGAATGCGGTTGTCAAAGGCGCGCCCGACAAAGCGGTTGTTTTGGGGTTGGTGGCGCTTGGCCACGCCGTGCCTGCGCTGATTGCGTTGCCTTTTATCGGCTTGCCGGTTTGGGCGGCGTTCCCCTTCATCATCGGTTCGACCCTGATCCACTGGGGGTACTATTGGTTTCTCAACACCGCGTACAAACATGGGGATCTGTCGGTGGTGTACCCGATCTCACGCGGGATGACGCCAATCCTGGTCACGGTGGGTGCCATTCTTTTCGCGGGTGAGTTTCTGCCGCCGATCGCGTGGGTCGGCATTGTCTGCATCTCGGCTGGGATTGGGTGCCTGTCCCTGGTCGGGCTGGGCCGAAACACAAGCTGGGTCGCCGTGGCGGCGTCGTTTGGCACGGGCCTGATGATAGCGTCCTATTCGATTGTGGACGGCATTGGTATCCGGCTGTCCGGGAATATACTGGGATACATTGCGGCATTGTTCGTTGCGGAAATTTTTGTCGCCGGATTTATCTTCGCAACCAGATGGCAGCGTTTCGTCGCACTGCCCAGGCGTTATGTGTGGGCGGGTCTGACAGGCGGCGTCATCTCTGGCGTGGCGTATGGGCTGGTGCTGTATGCGAAGACGGTCGCGCCCTTGGGCGTTGTATCCGCGCTTAGGGAAAGTTCGGTTATCTTTGCATCGCTTATTGGTGTGATGTGGTTCGGCGAAGGGCCGAAATCCAACAGGCTTCTTGCAGCGACTATTGTCGCGATCGGGATCGGACTCCTTGCGATGACACGTTGAGCGTTCTTGCGCCGCCGCGGGAAAGTTTTGAGAATTAAGCTCCTTTGACATGCCTTGATGATCTGTTGATCGTCATGGCCAGTTCCGCGCTGATCTTCCGGGGCGAGCGGATTTCATCTATAGGAGATGCTTATGACATCGAAGATATAATCGATTTTTATTGGCGTTTTTATCTGTCAAACTGCTGTCAAACAATCGGTGCACAATAATCGAGTTCTAACGCCGCGCAAGAATGGCGAAAACAACATAATTACCAACAGAGGATCACAATGAAACACAAAGCATCACTTCTCGCAGCTCTGACTATCGGTGCGCTGACGGCGACGGCGGCGGCATCGGAAACGGAACTTACAGTTTATACCGCAGTCGAGGCGGAAGACTTGGCCCGGTATGCCGAGACGTTCAATCAAAGCCACCCTGATATCAAGATCAATTGGGTTCGCGACTCGACCGGGATCATTACGGCGAAATTGCTGGCAGAACGTGATAATCCGCAGGCAGACGTTGTTTGGGGCCTGGCCGCCACGTCGCTGCTGCTGCTGAAATCAGAAGGTATGTTGGAGCCTTATGCGCCGGCCGGTGTGGAAAAGCTGGACAAAAAATTTGTTGATGGCGACAACCCCCCTGCCTGGGTCGGCATGGACGCCTGGGTTGCATCCGTCTGCTACAATACCGTCGAGGCCGAAAAGGCCGGGTTGACCCCGCCGACATCCTGGAAGGATCTCACCGATCCGATGTACAAAGATCAGGTGATCATGCCCAATCCGAACTCATCGGGCACCGGTTTCCTTGACGTGTCCAGCTGGTTGCAGATGTTCGGTGAAGAAGGTGGTTGGGAATACATGGATGCGCTGCACGAGAATATCGCGCGGTACACCCATTCAGGTTCAAAACCCTGCAAACTGGCCGCAGCAGGCGAAATCCCGATTGGCATTTCCTTTGCGTTCCGCGGGGCAAAGTCCAAAGCCGACGGCGCGCCCCTTGAGATCATCGTGCCTTCCGAGGGCGTCGGATGGGACATGGAAGCCACCGCAATTGTTGCTGGCACCGCCAATTTGGAGGCCGCGCAAAAGCTGGTGGATTTCACCGTCACCAAGGAAGCCAACGAGATGTACAACACCGGCTATGCAGTTGTCGCCTATCCGGGCGTTGCAAAACCGGTTGAGCACTTCCCAGAGGGTCTTCTGGATGCAATGATCGAAAATGATTTTGAGTTTGCCGCCAACAATCGCGCGGCAATCCTGAAGGAATGGCAGTCTCGCTATGACGGAAAGTCGGAAGCGAAGTAACCCCATTGGCAGGAGAGGTTTTCGTGCCTCTCCTGCACACCAGTCTCTTGTTCCCCGAAAAACAACTTACTCACCCGGTTTCAACCGGCCAGGACCGGCCGCGCCCGAGGTGCAGATGTGAGGACTTCTCCCGTGCTTCAGAAAACACCACCCGGTGAACTGTATCTCAGCATCCAGAATTTGTGGAAAGCGTTCGGAAGCTTTCTGGCGCTCAAGGACATCTCTTTGGAAATCAACGAGGGCGAGTTTGTCTGTTTCCTCGGCCCGTCCGGGTGCGGCAAGACCACTCTTTTGCGGGCAATCGCCGGATTGGATTTGCAGACCAAGGGTACGGTCATGCAGGATGGCAAGGACGTGTCCAATCTGCCCCCGTCCGAGCGTGATTTCGGGATCGTGTTTCAGTCCTACGCGTTGTTCCCAAATCTGACGATTGAAAAGAACATCGCTTTTGGCCTTGAAAACACCGGCCGCAGCAAATCGGATATCGCTATTCGCGTAAACGAACTCTTGACCCTGGTTGGTCTGCCGGATCAGGGCAAGAAATATCCGGCGCAATTGTCAGGTGGTCAGCAGCAACGAATTGCGCTGGCGCGTGCCATTGCGACCAACCCCGGACTTTTGCTGCTGGACGAACCCCTGTCGGCGCTGGACGCCAAAGTGCGTGTTCATCTGCGGCACGAGATCAAGGAGTTGCAGCGCAAGCTGGGTGTGACCACCGTGATGGTCACTCACGATCAGGAAGAAGCGCTGGCGATGGCAGACCGCATCGTGGTCATGAATCATGGTGTGATCGAACAGGTGGGGCCCCCTACCGAAATCTACCGGGATCCGGCCAATCTGTTCGTTGCCGACTTTATCGGTGAAATGAACCAGATCCGGTCGCAGGTCACCAACGGCGGACGTTTGAGCGTCGGTGAAAAGACCTTTGCCTGCCTCAGCCACAAGTTCAACGATGGAACTCCGATCATCGCGGCCATTCGACCCGAAGACATCATCCCTCATGAAGCTGGTTATCTCGACACGGGCGGCAATCGGAACTGCATAGAGGTGACGCTGGATGAGATGGAGTTCCTGGGTTCGTTCTGGCGCTGCCGCTTGAACAACGAGAAGTTCGGATCATCGGAACTGATCGCGGATTTCTCGATCAATGCCGTGCGTCGTCTGGAACTGGAAGAGGGGCGCAGCGTGGTGATTGAGCTTCCCGAGAACCGCCTTATGGCGTTTGAAGCGCCGGAGGCCAAGGCATGAGCTCGGTTTCTACCAATCAGGACAGCCTGCCTGTCGGGCCGGACATCAAGCCCAAGCTCAGCCGTGATGATATCCTGATGCGCGGCAGTATGATGGTGATCGCGCTGTATCTGGTCGTGACATTGGCGTTGCCGCTTTACACGATGCTGTCCAAGTCGTTTTCGACCTATCGGGTCGAGCTGTCCCAGTACGAGTTTCAGGTAAGTGACGACGCAGGCGTCTTCGACGGAACGATCCTGTCGGCAGACGAGTTGAACAGGCAATTGGGGGTCTATTCCGACTCTGATCTGGTGACGGGTTCGGACGGGCGCTTGCCTGTGACCGGATTCTTTCCTGATTTCAGCTTTCGCAGCCCGGTGATGTACAAGATCCGCAACACGACGGATACCGGGCGCTTTCTGGTCGGATCGACATTGAATGAAGGCACCGATTGGGTCGAGCTTGATTCCAACACGTTCCGCCGGGTGCAAATGCGGCCGGTCCAGTCGCGAGGGTTGGACAATTTCATCAACTATTTCTCGACACCGGCACTGTTCAATTCGATCAAGAACTCGCTTTGGATCTCGGTCGTCAGCACCATTGTGACGGTGACACTGGCGTTTTGGTTCGCCTATGCGCTGAACCGAAGCTGCATGCGGTTCAAGGGTGTTTTTCGCCTTATCGCGATGGCACCGATCCTGGTTCCGTCGCTCTTGCCGGGCATCGCGTTGGTCTACCTGTTCGGCAATCAGGGCATGATCAAGGAGTTGCTGTTCGGTGCCAGCATTTACGGCCCCATAGGCATCGTGATCGGATCGGTTTTCTTTACCTTTCCGCACGCGTTTCTGATCATATCGACCGCGCTCGCGATATCTGACGCGCGCCTGTATGAAGCTGCGGCCAGCTTGCGGTCGACGCCATGGCGGACCTTCTGGACCGTAACCATCCCCGGGGCCCGCTATGGCCTGATCTCGGCGGCCTTTGTCGTGTTCAACCTGGTGATCACTGATTTCGGATTGCCAAAGGTCATCGGTGGTCAATTCAACGTGCTTGCTGTGGATATCTACAAACAGGTGATCGGCCAGCAGAACTTTGAAATGGGCGCCGTGGTCTCTGTGGTTCTGGTCATTCCGGCCATTCTGGCTTTTGCCATCGACCGGATGGTTCAGTCCAAGCAGGTTGCGCTGCTTTCGGCGCGTTCCGTGCCATATCAGGCGACGCCAAACCCGCAAGCTGACCGCATATTCCTGATCTATTGCAGCCTGATCGGCCTGTTCATCGTTGGTCTTCTGGCTGTGTGTCAGTTTGCGGCGCTGATCAAGTTCTGGCCCTACGACCTGAGTCTGAGCCTCAAGAACTATCAGTTCAACAGAATGGACGGCGGCGGCTGGGGGTCGTATTTCAACTCGATCAAACTGGCGTTGCTGACGGCAGTCATCGGCACGACGGTTGTGTTCTTCGGGGCCTATCTGGTTGAAAAATCAAACGGGTTCAGAACCGGCCGGTCGATTTTCCAGATGTTCGCGATGCTACCCATGGCGATCCCGGGAATGGTATTGGGGCTGTCCTACATCTTCTTCTTCAACAACCCGTCCAATCCGCTGAACGGGATTTACGGCACGATGGCGATTTTGGTGATTTGCACTGTGACGCATTTCTACACCGTATCGCACCTGACGGCCGTCACCGCGCTCAAGCAAATGGACAGAGAATTTGAGTCCGTGTCTGCCTCGCTCAAACAGCCGACAATGAAGCTGTTTGCACGGGTAACGGTTCCGGTTTGTCTGCCAGCGGTGTTGGACATCTCAATCTATCTGTTCGTCAATGCGATGACGACCGTGTCGGCAGTGGTATTCCTCTATTCTCCCAAAACGACGCTTGCGTCCATCGCGGTGCTGAACATGGATGATGCCGGGGATATCGCGCCTGCGGCGGCGATGGGCATGATGATCTTTTACACCAACGCCGCTGCCCGGATCGTTCACCTGATTGCTTCAAAAGGCATCCTCAAGCGCACTCAGGCTTGGCGAAGCCGGTAGCCAAAGGAACCCTGCCCCCGCCGGTCAGGTATCAGCGGGGGGGCTTTTTTCTTCCAGCGCGCGCTGGGCGAAGTCCATGAAGGCCCGGATGATCTTTACGTTGCGCCGTTGCGACAGCGAAATCATGCTTTCACCCATTTGCAACTTCACGTCCTTGAGCTTGATTTGTCGCAACCGATCATCATGCCCATACTCTGCCTGAGAGACAAACCCGATGCCTGCCCCCGAGGCCACAAGCTCGCGCACGGCCTCGCGCCCTTCCGCAACGATTGCAGGATTCAACGTGATACCGCGCCTTTCGGCTTCTTCTTCCAATTTCTGACGTGTTTTTGACCCGTGCTCTCTGAAAACCAGCGGCAGATCGGCCAGTTCTTCCAAAGAAAGCGAGGGTTTGGATGCCAAAAGCACGCCTTGGGCGGCAAAGGCCACGATTTCAGTGGACCCTAGGTTCAACACATCCATGTCCTTGCCGGGGGACAGGCTGCCGACAACACCAATCTCGGCATTGTACGACCGAAGTTCTTCCAAAATTTCTTCGGTGTTTCCGGACCGCACGGTGATGGTGATTTTGGGGTACTTCTTTTGAAACGACCCCAGGAAAGACGTCATGTGATGCGCTGAATCGGCGATGATCCGCAATTCCCCGTCGATTGCGGCCTTGGTTTCCGAAAGGTAGTCCTCGATCTGATCTTCGATCTCAAAATACTGCTTTGTGAACCGGTAAAGCTGTTCGCCTTCGGGGGTGAGGTTCACGCGTTTTCGTTCGCGCTGAAACAACAACAGATCGTGATCCTGTTCCAGCTTTCGAACCTGTTCGGAAATTGCCGGCTGCGTCAGAAAAAGCGCCTCGGCCGCGCGGGAAAACCCGCCATGTTTGGCCACGTAATGAAAGGCTTTGAGCTGGCTGTGTCGCATCACCGGTCCCCAATGATTTGTGCATAGGCTGCACTTATAATTAGATTGATATTTGCAATTTCACATATAGCAACCGTTGCTGCAATGGTGTTTGTGAAAACGCTGTTCTGGAGCCCGGTAATGACGCCATCCCATCCAAAAATCGAGCAACCGCGCCTCGGCGAACCATACCTTTTGACACCCGGTCCTTTGACAACGTCCTATGCCGTAAAAGAGGCCATGCTGAAGGACTGGGGCAGCTGGGACGACGACTTTCGCGCCATGACAAAAGAGCTGCGGTCAAGCCTGCTGGACCTGCTTGGTGAAGGTGCCGACGCCTTCGATTGTGTGCCAATGCAAGGCAGCGGCTCCTTCTCGGTCGAAGCAATGCTGGCGTCTTTTATTCCGCCGGAAGGAAAGGCGCTGGTACTGGCCAATGGCGCCTATGGGCAACGTTCTGCGCAGACGCTACAGTATCTGGGCCGGGACCATATCGTGCTGGACAAGGGCGATTACCTGCCGCCACGGGGCGACGAGGTTGCGCGCATTCTCGCGGATGACCCGGCCATCACGCATGTTGTTGCCATTCACTGCGAAACCAGTTCGGGTATCTTGAACCCCGTCGAGGAAATATCCGAGGCCACATATGCAGCCGGTCGCAAGCTGTTGATCGACTCGATGTCTGCCTTTGGCGCGATCGAGCTCAGGCCCTCGGATATTCGATATGAAGCCATGGTGTCTTCGGCCAACAAGTGCATTGAGGGCGTTCCTGGCTTTGGCTTCATTGTGGCGCGCAAGAACGAGCTGAAAGCCGCAAAGGGTAACAGTCATTCCCTGTCTCTGGATGTGCACGCCCAATGGGCGCACATGAACAAGACCGGTCAGTGGCGCTTTACCCCGCCGACGCACGTGGTCGCCGCCTTCATCGAAGCGCTTCGGGCGCATGCAGCTGAAGGCGGTGTTGCCGGCCGCGGCGCACGTTACACCCGCAACCGGGACGTCATGGTTGCGGGCATGCGTGAACTGGGTTTCGAAACGCTGCTGGACAATCGTTGGCTCAGCCCGATCATCGTCACGTTCTTCTGCCCCGCCGATGAGAAATTCGTATTCGATCAGTTCTACAACCTGATGAAGGACAAAGGGTTCATTATCTACCCGGGCAAGCTGACCGTCGTCGACAGTTTCCGCGTCGGATGCATCGGTCAGATGGACGAAGACGTCATGCGCAATGTCGTGCGCGCAGCAAAGGAATCCCTGGAAGAAATGGGCGTGACAAACGCCGCTCCTCCTCTTCGGGCACTGGAAGAACGCGCCAAGCTGGCCGCTTAATCATCAAGGAAAATACAGATGACCATTCAAACCCCTGTCGAAGCAAATGAGCGCGTCTATCCGACGCCGAAGGTGCCTGCCATTGCCATCTGCCTTGATGGATGCGAGCCCGAATATCTTGATGTCGCGATTGCGAAAGGGCTGATGCCCAATCTCAAGCGGATACGCGAAGAGGGCACGGACCGACTGGCCCATTCCGTTATCCCGTCCTTCACCAACCCCAACAATCTTTCGATTGCCACCGGGCGCCCTCCGATCGTGCATGGCATCTGCGGCAACTACCTCATCGACCCCGACAGCGGTGAGGAAGTGATGATGAATGATGTCCGCTTCCTGCGTGCGCCGACCATTTTTTCCCAATTCTACGACGCAGGTTTCCGCGTGGCGATGGTAACCGCCAAGGACAAGCTGCGCGCGCTGTTGGGGGCCGGGCTGAAATTTGACGAGGGCAGGGCGGTTGCGTTTTCTTCCGAACGGTCGGGTGAAACGACGCTGGCGGAACATGGCATCGACAACGCCAGCGAATGGCTGGGCATGGACGTCCCCGAGGTCTACTCGGCAGAGCTTTCCGAATTTGTCTTTGCCGCTGGCGTCAAGCTGCTGAAAGAGTTCAAGCCCGACGTGATGTATTTGTCGACGACCGACTATATCCAGCACAAGTTTGCACCCGATCAAAAAGGCGCACTCGATTTCTATGCCATGTTCGACCGGTATCTTGGCGAACTGGATGAATTGGGTGCGGCCATCGTGGTGACCGCGGATCACGGCATGAAGCCAAAGCATTTGGCGGATGGATCCCCCTCGGTGGTGTACGTGCAAGACCTGATGGACGAATGGCTGGGCAAGGATGCGGCGCGGGTCATTCTTCCGATTACCGATCCTTACGTCGTGCATCATGGCGCGTTGGGATCTTTTGCAACCGCTTATTTGCCTGACGGAGCAGACCAGGACGACATCATCAGCAAGCTCAAGGCGACCAGCGGCATCACTCATGTGCTGACCAAGGCCGAGGCGATCGAGCAATTCGAATTGCCGGGCGACCGCATTGGCGACATCGTGATGGTTTCCGGTGAAAACATCTGCATCGGCACGTCCGAGCATCGCCACGATCTGGCAGCACTCAAAGAGCCGTTGCGCAGCCATGGTGGTTTGACCGAGCAGGAAGTTCCCTTCATCGTGAACCGTGTCATCGACCTGCCAAACCAACCCGTGCTGCGCAATTTCGATGCCTTCTTCTACGCAACAACAGCGGCGGCCCAGTAAGCTATGAAAGATCAGACCATGTCGAAAATCGAAGTACGCAACGAGGGAATGCGGATCGGCGGCGAAATAGTCTTTACCGATGACACCGTTCCCGTTCTCTACCCGTACACAAACGAGGTTGTGGGTCACGTACCAGCCGGTACAGCCGAACATGCGCGCCGGGCGTTTGAGATCGCGGCGAATTACAAACCCAAGCTGACCCGATACGAGCGCAGCCAGATCCTGCAACGGGCAGGCGAGCTGATCGGCGAAAAGCGCGATTATCTTGCGAAATGGCTGACGCTGGAGTTGGGGATCTGTCACCAGCATGCGATCTACGAAACCAAGCGCGCGCAGGACGTGTATCAATTCGCGGCGGCCGAGGCACTGAAGGATGATGGTGAGATCTTCTCCTGCGACCTGACCCACAATGGCAAGGCCCGCAAGATTTTCACCACCCGAGAACCGGTGAAAGCAATCAGCGCGATCACGCCGTTCAACCACCCGCTGAACATGGTCAGCCACAAGATCGCGCCGTCGATTGCCACCAACAATTGCATGGTTTGCAAACCGACCGAGCTGACGCCGCTGACCGCATTGACACTGGCGGACATTCTCTACGAGGCCGGCTTGCCGCCCGAGATGTTCCAGGTCGTGACAGGTTGGCCCGCCGACATTGGCGACGAAATGATCACCAATGAGCACATCGATATCATCACCTTCACCGGCGGTGTGCCCGTCGGCAAGATGATCGCCGAAAAGGGCGTCTACAAGCGTCAGGCGCTGGAACTTGGCGGCAACGACCCTCTGATCGTTCTGAATGACCTGAGTGAGGCCGATCTGGACAAGGCGGCAGCCATTGCGGTGGCGGGGGCTACCGGAAATTCCGGCCAGCGTTGCACGGCGGTCAAGCGCATTCTCGTGCAGGAAAGTGTGGCCGATACATTCGTGCCGCTGGTTCTTGAAAAGGCCAAGAAGATCAAGTTCGGCGATCCGCAAGACCCGGAAACCGAATTGGGATGCGTGATCCATGACAAGGCCGCCGAAATTTTTGAAAACCGCGTTTTTCAGGCGGAAAAAGAGGGTGCTGAAATTCTGTACCACCCCGGTCGTCAGGGGGCGCTGCTGCCGCCAATCGTCGTCGACAAGGTTCCCCATGACAGCGAGCTGGTGATGGAGGAAACCTTTGGTCCCATCGTGCCGATCGTTCGTGTGCCGGACAACGACGAAGAGGTGATGGCAATTTCAAACGGAACCGAGTTCGGCCTGTCTTCGGGTGTCTGCACCAATGATCTGAACCGGGCGATTGCCTTCATCAACGGGTTGAACGTCGGCACCTGCAACATCTGGGAACAGCCGGGTTACCGCATTGAAATGTCGCCCTTTGGCGGCATCAAGGACAGTGGAAACGGGGTGAAGGAAGGCGTCATCGAAGCGATGAAGTTTTTCACCAACGTCAAAACCTATTCGCTGCCGTGGCCTAACTGAGTCTGTTGCCCTTACTCCTTTTGCGGAAAGGGCAACACAGTTCCTCCCTGGTACTGGCGGGCCTTGCGGGGTCCGCATCTTTTGATGACGGCAAAGAGGAGCGGCGATGCCACAAATTGTCCACACTGAAGGGGAATCAAACACGTCCGAGGCGCGCAAGGCGTGGCTGCAAAAATCGACGGGGCCGAAATCATCGCCATTGCTCAAACGCGATGCGAACGTTTTCCTGCATCAATCTCTGTCCTCACCCTGCGTCAGCACCATTGCAAAGGCCGAAGGGCTCTGGATCGAAGATATCGAGGGCCGCCGGTACATGGATTTCCACGGCAACTCGGTACACCACATCGGGTATGGCCATCCCCGCTTGGTAGCCGCCATAAAGGCACAGCTTGACGATCTGCCCTTTGCGCCCCGCCGCTTTACCAATGATCCGGCGGTGGAGCTGGCTGAAAAACTGGCAGAGATCGTGCCTGGTGATCTGGGCAAAATGCTCTTTACCACTGGCGGATCCGACGCCAACGAGGTTGCCCTCAGGATCGCGCGTGCCGCCACCGGTCGTTTCAAAACAATCAGCTTCTGGGATGCCTTCCATGGCGCGGGTTTCGGCGCCGCAAGTGTCGGCGGAGAGGCGACCTTTCGCAGTCACATTGCGGGGCCCCTTTTGTCCGGTACCGAACATGTCGCCCCCTTTGCCTGCTATCGATGCCCGTACAATCATGCGGGCCCCGAAACCTGCGGGCTGGCTTGTGCGAAAATGGTGGAATATGTCCTCGAGCGCGAAGGAGATGTGGCGGCGGTCATTGCGGAACCGATGCGCGCCGTGCCCTATGTCCCGCCGCCGGGGTTCTGGAAGACGGTGCGCGAGGCATGCAACCGTCACGGGGCGCTGTTGATCATGGATGAAATCCCGACGGGTCTTGGCAAGACGGGCAGGATGTTCGCCTTTGAACATGACGAGATCATCCCGGACATCGTGACACTTGGGAAGGCGCTTGGCGGCGGCATCCTGCCTATTGCCGCCTGTGTCGCCCGTAAGCAACTAGATGTCTGCGGAGATTTTGCCATCGGGCATTACACGCACGAAAAAAACCCGGTCACCGCCCGTGCCGCTTTGACGACAATTCAGATCATCGAAGACGAAGGCCTGGTTCGCCGGTCAGCCGAACTGGGTGAACATGCCATTGGTCGCTTGATGGATGAACTTCAGAACGTTCCGATTGTCGGAGACATCCGGGGAAGGGGCCTGATGTTCGGGATCGAAATCGTCGATGATCGCGCCGACAAAACACCGGGGAACGCGTGCGCCGAACGGATCTATTATGCCTGTCTCGAGGCCGGTCTGAGCTATAAGATCAGCCAGGGGTGCGTTCTGACACTGTCACCGCCGCTGACGATCTCGCGTTTGGAACTGGACCGCGCAATCGATATCGTAATTGCTGCAATCAAGGCCGAGAGTTGACGCCCCTTACCGATCTCGTGTCACAATAGGATCAGGGGCCGCGCCCTTCCGGGGGCCCTTGGCCAAGTTCATAAGTGACGGATGTTCCGTCAAAGCGCGGTCAAGTGCTTGCGGTGAAGCTCACAGGAGTTTACGCCTTGTAGGCCAAAATGGGATGTATCCCTTCCCGATCGCGGTCGGTAACATGAATAATTCAATGCGCCGCGACAAGCTGGGCCAAAAAGAATAACGGGGTAGAGTATGGCAATTGTCAGCTTCCTTATCAGCCTTGCCGGGGCGACGATGCTGCTGCTTTACGCGGTTCGTATGGTGCGAACCGGGATCGAGCGCAGCTATGGGGCGTCTTTCCAGCGGGTAATGACCCAACAACGCAGCTACCTTCAGGCCTCGGTGGTTGGGTTGACGATGGCGGTCGTGTTGCAAAGCTCGGCGGCTGTTGCTCTGTTGACCTCGGGGTTTGCGGCCAGTGGAATGCTCAGTTTTCCTGCCGGCCTTGCGATTGTGCTTGGCGGCGATCTGGGGTCGGCGCTGATCATCCAGATTCTTTCGTTCCGGCTGGACTGGCTTGTTCCGATGCTGTTGGCGGTTGGGGGGTATCTGTTCGTAAAGACCGACGCAAAAAAAACCCGGCAAATGGGGCGCATCCTGATGGGCGTGGCCTTTATCCTGATCTCGCTTCGGTTCCTTCGCGAGGCAATGGATCCCATTCGGGACAGCGCGTTTCTGCCCGCGGTGGCGGATTATCTGGCGCGCGACTATATCACCGCGTTTCTGGTCGGGGGCGCCTTGGCTTTCGTCATGCATTCCTCGGTGGCGGCCATCCTCATGTGTGTCACCCTTGTGCAGATCGGAGCGATCCCGTTCGCCGCCGGGATGTCTTTGGTGTTTGGCGCGAATTTCGGCTCTGCCTTCATTCCGGTCTGGCTCACCCGCGCCATGCCAGTCCAGGCCCGGCGCATTCCATATGCCAACCTGGCATTGCGTGGCAGTTGGGCTTTGGTGAGTTTGTTTGCCGCCAACATGGCTTTGCGGACCGGGTTGTTAGGAGACCCGCAAGGCGGGCAGATGCTGGTCAATGTGCATGTTTTGTTCAACCTGTCACTGCTGCTTCTGGCCTTGCCATTTTGCGGGAAATTGAAGGATCTGTTCGAAAGGTTTTTGCCGGATCAGAAGAAGGAACTGGTTCCACAACCGGCACGACCGGCCAGCGCATTGGACATTGGCAATGTGGCAAATCCCAGCCAGGCCCTGCCAAGCCTCAAACGTGAGCTGCTGCGGATGAGCGACCTAGTCGAAACCATGTTCCGGCCTTGCCTGGAATTGTATCGCAGTGGCGACAAACAACAGATTCGAGCGGTACAGGCCATCGACGAGGACGTGAACAATTGCCTGTCCGGGATCAGGGCATTCGTTTCGGCGATTCCACCGGATGTATATGAAAAAAAAGATGAAAAATCCGCACGCGACCTGATGGAATTCGCTATCCGGCTGGAGACGGCCGGTGATGTCGTGGCCAAGCGCTTGACCGTGTTGGCGGGTGAAATGCGGGCCAAAGGCTCGAGTTTCTCGCAGGAAGGCTGGTCGGAACTCGTTCAGATGCACGAGGGCATTCTGGCCAACATGAAGCTGGCATCAAACGTGCTTATTTCAGACGATCTGGAAAGCGCGCGCCTGCTGAGCCTTGAGAAGACCGAAATCAAACGGGTGGAACGTGAAAGCCGAAAACGACATCTGCGCCGATTGCAGCACGGGTCACGGGAAAGCTTCGAAACCAGTGATATTCATCTTGAGACGTTGCGGGCGTTCCGGGAGTTCAACAGCCATATCGCATCTATTGCTTACCCTGTGCTGTACCAGAATGGCCAGCTCCTCGAGACGCGGCTGATCGACGAAATTGCGAAATAGTCGTAAGGTTCTCTGATAAAAATCTGAAAAAGCAAAGGAACGATGCTACACTCGGGATGACGGCAGCGAACAGGAGCCGGACTCGATGCAAGCACGGGAAAAGAAAACAGGAAAATCGAAACGCGAAGCAAAAAAGTGGCTTCAGTTTCGAAATTCGGTTTTGCGGCTGTTCGGCGTCGATGGAAGCTTCCGCCCAGAGGGCGGCGCAGAAGGCGGAATCCAAAAGGTTGCGGTCGAAAAGGCAACCACGTTTTACCTGCCTTGAAGCTGAATTGCGCGACGGTTTTCGGGGGCGCTCCCAGACCTGATGCGTGAAAAATTCTATGAACATCAATTCCGTGGAGTTTGGCGGGCCAAATCGTAGCTTGGGAACGGGTTCGAGTGGATCTTTAGCTTGGTGCGTTCAAAGCTTTGCAACAAAGCCGATACCAGCCGGAAAGCCCCACCCGGGAACCGATCTCAACAGGAAGGAATGGGCAGGGCGTTGCTGCGTTTGATTTCGCGCAAAACGACATTTGTTTGCGCGCTTTCCACCGCCGGCAGGCGAAACAGGAATTCTTCAAGAAAAACGTTGTAAGCCCCGATATCCTTGCAGATCACCCGCATGTGGTAATCTGCCTGCCCGGTCGTTGCGTAGCATTCCATGACTTCCGGGCGCTTCTCGATCGCTGCAATGAACCGTTCAAGATGTTCCGGATTGTGCCGGGTCAGATGAACATGCACCAGGGCCTGAAACGAAAGCCCGGCGTGTTCAGGCGACAATTCGGCACGGTACTGCGAAATCAGGCCGGCCTCTTCAAACACACGGACTCGACGCCAGCAAGCAGAGGATGACATGCCCACCCGTTCAGCAAGGTCAGCGTTTGAGATGCGACAGTCCTTTTGAAGCAGCGCGAGAAGTTGGCAGTCACGTGAGTCGAGAAGCATCCGAGAAAAATACCCCAAATCGCGACAAAAGAAGAGATGATTTTTCAAGAATGCTAGGAAACGTCGGGAAGACAGAACAGATTCTTCAAAAATTTCCGGTAAAATATCCAAAAAAAGGCGAGGTGTCCATGACTGACCAGTCCCTGAAATTCGATACTTACGCCCTGTCGGACCGATACAAAGCCTCAAAGGGTCGTGTTTTCCTGACGGGAACGCAAGCTCTGGTGCGCATCATGTTAGACCAGGCCCGCAGGGACGCAGCAGCAGGAAACAACACGGCCGGGTTCATTTCCGGATATCGGGGGTCTCCTCTTGGTGGGTTGGATCTGGAGCTGTGGCGAGCGAAAGAGGAAACCGAGGCGGCCAGGATCACATTCATGCCGGCCGTAAACGAAGACCTCGGCGCAACAGCGGTTCTTGGTGCCCAGCAGGCCTCGCTTGATCCCGATTGTGAGGTCGAGGGCGTGTTTTCGATGTGGTACGGGAAGGGCCCCGGAGTTGACCGTTCAGGGGACGCGTTGCGCCATGGCAATGCATATGGCTCGTCGCCGAAGGGCGGGGTACTGGTTGTCGCGGGTGACGATCATGGCTGCGTGTCTTCTTCAATGCCGCATCAGTCCGACGTCGCCTTCATGACCTGGTTCATGCCAACGCTGAACCCGGCCAACGTGGCTGAATACCTGGAGTTCGGTGAATACGGGATCGCGCTGAGCCGATACTCGGGCACCTGGGTCGGGTTCAAGGCGATTTCGGAAACCGTGGAAAGCGGGCAATCCGTGCGGTTGAAGCCGGACCGTACGTTTACCTTGCCGGAAATAGATCTGCCGCCGGGCGGCTTGCACGTGCGCAGCGCCGATTTGCCAAGCCCGGCCATCGAGACGCGGATCGAACACAAGTTGCGGGCAGTCGAGGCTTTTGTCGAGGCGAACCCGATCGACCGGCGCATCTATGACATCAAGGATGCCCCATTCGGGATTGTCACAACGGGCAAAAGCCATCTGGACCTGATGGAAGTGCTGCGCCTTCTGGGGCTCGACGAAAGCGGATGCCGCCGTTTGGGCATCGACATCTACAAGGTCGGGATGGTTTGGCCTTTGGCGCGGCGCGATGCGCTGTCTTTCGTCCGTGGTAAAAAAGAGGTGCTGGTCGTCGAGGAAAAACGCGGGATCATCGAAAGCCAGTTCAAGGAATATTTCTATGACTGGCCGGGGGACAAACCCGAAAAGATGGTCGGAAAACACCGCGCAGCGGGTGATCCGTTGATTCCCTGGACCGGAGAGTTGAGCCCGTTGAACCTGATCCCAGTCGTTGCAGAGCGACTCGACCGTTTTTTTCCGGAAGAGGGTTTCTTGGAAAAGGCGAAGGCGCTGACGGACGAACCGCCATCCGTTCTGAATGTTCCGGGTGCGGTCAGGGCTCCGTATTTTTGCTCGGGTTGTCCCCACAACACATCCACCAAAGTCCCCGATGGAAGCATGGCTGCGTCAGGCATCGGCTGTCACGTGATGGCAAGTTGGATGAATCGCAACACGGTCGGTTATGCGCAGATGGGTGGGGAAGGTGTGCCGCATGTTGTTGCCTCGAAATTCAATGGCAACAAACATATCTTTCAAAACCTTGGCGAGGGCACTTGGTATCATTCCGGGTCGCTTGCCATTCGCCAGGCCGTGGCGGCGGGTACGAACATCACCTACAAGATCCTTTACAATGACGCAGTGGCAATGACGGGGGGGCAGCCTGTTGATGGCCCTATCAGCGTTTCCGGGATCGCCCAGACCTGTCGCGCAGAAGGTGTGGACCGGATCGCGTTGGTTTCAGACGACATTACGAAATTCGATTCCAGCGATTTTCCGGCACGAACGAGCTTTCACCCCCGGGAAGAGATGGATGCGGTGCAGCGTGAGTTGCGTGACATCCAAGGTGTGACGGTTTTAATCTACGAGCAGACCTGCGCCACCGAGAAACGTCGTCGCCGCAAGCGTGGCAAAACAGAAGACCCCAAGCGGTTTGCTTTCATCAACCCCGCGGTGTGCGAAGGCTGCGGCGATTGCTCGGTCGAAAGCAACTGTCTGAGTATCGAACCCCTGGAAACCCCATTGGGCCGCAAGCGAAAGGTCAACCTGAACTCGTGCAACAAGGACTTTTCCTGCCTGAACGGGTTTTGCCCCAGTTTCATTACCGTGGAAGGGGCAATGCGGCGAAAGGAACCCAAGCAGAAACTGGATATCCCGTCGCTTCTTGCCAAGGTTCCCGACCCGCAGCTTCCTGACCTGCACGCGCCGTACGATCTTTTGGTCGGTGGGGTCGGCGGCACCGGTGTCGTAACGGTGGGCGCCGTTCTGACGATGGCGGCGCATTTGGAAGGCAAAGGCGCCAGCGTGCTGGATTTCACCGGGTTCGCCCAGAAATTCGGCACGGTTGTCGGCTATGTTCGCATTGCCCGCACGCCCGAAGAAATCAATCAGGTCCGAATTGAGGCCAATAGCGCGGACGCCGTCATCGGGTGTGACGTGGTCGTGTCTTCGGCGCCCAAAGCCTCGGTTCACTATCGCAAGGGCACAAAAGTTGTGCTGAACCGTGCGGAAATGCCAACAGGCGATCTTGTTCTGCACCGCGATGCCCAGCTCAAGGTCGATGAACGAGAAGCGTTGATACGCCGGACCGTCGGCGAAGAAAACGTTTTCGGTTTGGATGCAAACCAATTGGCCGTGGATTTGCTGGGGGATTCGGTCTTTGCCAATACCTTGCTGTTTGGTGTCGCATGGCAGTTGGGGAACATTCCGATCAGTGAAGTTGCTATCAAACAGGCGATCAAGCTCAATGGAACCGCGGTCGAGGCCAACATAAGGGCCTTTGATCTCGGGCGGGTGATCGCAGCAAACCCACAGATGCTGAATGCGAAGGAAAAGAGCTTCTCGCAAGAGTCGGCGCAGCAGATAATCGATTACCGGTCCGACGAATTGGCGACCTATCACGATGACGCTTATGCGCAACAGTACCGGGATCGCCTGGCCCGTCTGTCCGCAGCACTGCCTGACCAGATTCGCGAGGAAGCGCTTTCGCTTGCGGCAAAATCCCTGTTTCGCCTCATGGCAATCAAGGACGAATACGAGGTTGCCCGGCTGCTGACATCGCAACAATTCGAGAAACAACTGCGGTCCGAGTTCGAGGGGGATTTTCGGATCAAATACCACCTCGCCCCTCCGGTTTTAGGTGGTCAGAAGGATGCACGCGGACGGCCGCGCAAGCGAAGCTATGGTGGTTGGGTGACCCCCGTTCTGAGGCTCCTTTCGCGTGCACGCAGGCTTCGCGGCGGCTGGCTTGATCCGTTCCGGTTTTCAAGGGACCGCAAGCTTGAAAACGAAACCCTGGCCTGGTTTCTGGGTGTCCTGGATCGCGTCGAAGACACGGACCTCGAGACGGAAACCTGCCTGAAAATCCTGTCAGCCCCGCTGGATATCCGCGGCTTTGGCCCGGTGCGCGAAGCGGCAACACAAACCGTACGCGCGGATGTAGATGCAATGTTGAACGTGATCGGAGAACAGCGAAGGGATGCGCAGGGCGCCGCTTCTCACAAGGCTTGAATGTTCTTTCCGGAACCTGTCTGGATGTGCGGATCGTACGCGGGGCTGAACGGATCTGAAGCCCCGTACACTCCGTTGTAATGGACTGCGGTCTGAAACGGTCCGGTTTACGTTCGGACGCCACCGGCAGCGGCGCGACGCCGCCACCAGATAGACGGATGTGGGTAACCCTTCGTCATGGGCAATGCGTTGGCAGAGGCTGTCTTGCTCTGGGTTGACGAGTAAGGGACCTGTGGGTGCTTTTCACCCAGCCGGCTTTCGTTGTCTCCGACCCCTGCGATCAGACCCTTGCTTTTTCAAAGGCGGCCCAGGCGGTTTCGAATGCTTCGAAATCAAACGTGGGCTCGCGGGCTGCGTCCAGAACAATACGTTCTGTCGCCAAAAGCTTTTGGATGGCACCTTCCAATTGATCGACGACATCATTCGGTATGACCAATGCGCCATGACGATCGGCGTGAACCAGATCACCGGGCTCAACTGTCAGACTAAAAATCGAAACCTGAGTGTCAATCTCACGGATGTGGACGAAACCATGGCTCGGTCCGATGGAACCAGCGACAACCGGGAACCCTTGGGGCAAATCCCCCAGATCCCGCATGACACCATTGGTCAGAGCACCCGACAGGCCGAAACCCTTGTGAACCGTCGTATTGATCTCACCCCAATAAGCGCCGATGCATTCGGGATGATCCAGATCCTCGACAACGGCGATTGAAGGGCCCGGTGCCTCGGCCATGTACTTGTAATAGGCCATACGTCGGGCTTTGATGACTTCGGGCGGCTCGGTCGGGGGATTGACTGCAGCGATCTTGGCAGTGCGCGCATAGCCGACGATGGCAGGCCCTTCGGGGGCCGAGCTTAGCATGGTGCCACGCGTGAACCTGTCGAACCCACGCCTGCCCTGTGCCACCTCGATGGCATTGCAGACAGTTGGCGTATCGACCTTGCGAAGCAAAGACAAAAGGGACGGTGTCATGTGTCCTCCAGCCAGCGGGACAGCGCCGCTGTTGTTTTTTCAGGTTGTTCCAATGTCGGGAGATGGCCCGCGTCGCCGATGATCTCAAGCGCGCTTCGTGGCAACAGGTCATGCATAAGTCGGTGGCGTTCAACTGGGCAAAGCCGGTCTTCATGCCCGCACAAAACCAGAGCCCGTCCGGCATAGGCCGTCAGTGTCTCGCTTTGGTCCGGTCGGTTCATAAGTGCCTTGGACTGACGTATGAAGACGTCAGGGCCCAGGTCGGTGGCCATTGCCATGCACAGATCCAGAATCGCCCCCCGGTTCGGTCCGTCAGCCAGATAACCGGGCTTCATCTCGTCACGCATCACGGTCCTCAGCTGACCCTTGCGAACGGCGGACATCTGCGGCGTACGACGCGCTTTTACCTCTGGCTTTTCCGCCAGTGGATTGGTGTCAAGCAAGGCCAGACGCGAAACACGTTCGGGAGCTTGGCGCGTGACCTCCATCGCCACGATACCCCCCATGGACAGCCCGGCCAGCGCGAAAACCGGCGGCGCATTTCCAAGGATATCCTGGGCCATGGCCTCTATGCTGTCGTGATGAGACAACGGAAAGGTCATCACGGGCATTCTGCCCGACAGAGCATTGATCTGGGGGCCAAAAAGCCGGGCATCACACATCATGCCCGGCAACAGGATCAGAGGTTTCATGCCGAAGCCAGCTTTGCCCCTTCGGACAACGCCGCCAGCTTGGCATAGGCGATCTGGGGATCGACGGCGCCGAAACCCGCAAAAGTGCCAAAGCCGCAATCGCTGCCCGCGATCACCCGGTCCGGTCCCACGATTTCCGTGAACCGGTCAATCCGTTGGGCCACAAGTTCGGGATGTTCGACGAAATTGGTCGTGGTGTCGACCACGCCGGGCACCAGAACCTTGTCATCGGGAATCTCGGCCTTGCGGTCCCGGAAGACAGTCCATTCATGGGCATGCCGCGGATTGGATGTTTCGAACAGGACATAGCGCGACTTGGTCGCCATCAGGGTACTGAAGACCTTGTCCATGGCGATGTCGCAGCAATGAGGGCCTTCGTAGTTGCCCCAGCAAATATGTACCCGTACCCGATCCTGCGGGACGTTCTGAAGCGCGTGGTTCAGGGCCTCGACATGCATGTCGGCAATCTTGATGAACGCCTCATCCGACAGGTCGGTGAACAGCATGTGGCGTGACAGGGCAAGATCGGGGCAATCCAGTTGCAGGTCCAACCCGGCGGCGACGATGGTTTCGTATTCGTCCTTCATCGCGTCGGCCAACGCTGCCAGATAAGCCTCACGCGTAGGGTAGAAATCATTCTGCAAAAACAACGAGATCACTCCGGGAGACGCGGCATTCATGAAGCCGCGCTCGGCCCCGTGTCGAGCCATGGCCGCCTTGAGATTGGCGATGTCCTTTTGCAACTCGCCTTGCCCTTTTGATCGCACCTCACCCGTGCACATCGGCCTTGCGTATTGTGGCGTACCGCCGTCATCGGCCAGTCTTTGCAGAAAGCCGGGGAACATCTTCAAGTCTGCCGGCGCGTTACGAGGGCTGTCGCCCGAAAACCCGGTGTAGCGATCTTTGACATAGGTCGCATAGGAGATTTTCGAAGTTTCGCCGTCGCTGACGATATCTACACCGGCTTCGACCTGTTTGCGCACCGTTTCGGCCACGGCGTTGGCCATGCAGGTATCAAAGGCGCCTGTGTCATAAGGTTCGCCGTTTTCGCGGGCAAAAATAAAATCCACGACGTCCTGCGTTCGGGGCAGAGAGCCAACATGTGTTGTTTTTACGGTCATGGGGACCTCCTTAAATTTTTCGTGCCATCAGGATCGTGTGGCTTTGGGCTTCTGGGTCTTCGGCCAGGTATCCGGTCATTTGCAGCCCGTTTTTCTCAAGACACCCGGCGTAACCGGCCGGGGACAGCGACGCGTGGTAGACAAGCTCTGATCCCACTGTGCCGCTGACCTCTCCGGCACGAGGTCCGACGGTCAGCATGAGCATTCCGTTGGGTCGCAAATGGCGCGCCATCCGGGCGATACAGTCTTTCTGCTCGTCCGCCGTAAGGTGGAAAAAGCTGTTCCAGGCAATGATGCCGTCGAACTGCTGATCCAGTTCAAAATTCCGCATATCCGCGTTGCGCCAGTCGCCATCGGGCCAACGGTCGCGGGCTATGGCAAGCATGGCGTCGGAAAAATCGATACCCGTGACGTCAAACCCTTCGGCCATGAACCAACGGGCAATCGGGTCGCCCGAGCCACAGCCCAGGTCCAATACGCGGTCACCCGGCTTCAGGCTGGCCGTGAAGCGCGCCAACCAGCGCGCTTCGAACAGGGCCTTGGAACGGCGCCTGTCATACTCGGTCGCCTGCCGTTCATAAACGGCGTGGGTGTCATTCGGGTCCGCGTTCATCCTGTCCAGGTCGCTCCTGCCGAGTCATCGGTTGCGGTGATCCGGTACAGGCCCGCCTGTCCGGTCATCGAAGGCTGAACACCATAGGTTTCGCCAGGAAGAACCAAGGCCGTGTCGCCCACCGAGATCGTGGTCTCGTACCCGTCAATCGAAACACGCCAGTGACCGCTGGCCGGCATCAGAACCACTGGTTTCTCGGCAGCGATCGGTTGGGTCACTGCGGATCCGCGCCCCAGAAAATCGACCTCGAATCCGGGTTTGTCCTTGATCAACGCGTTTTCGCCAATCACCTTTGCGGGCTTATTGGCCGACAACGCCATCAGATCCCAATACCGCGCAACGTATCTGCCCACCACATCCTCGATTGGAACTTCGGGATAGCTTTTCAGCTGTTCTTCGGTCAGCACAGGCATCGGGCGGACATTGTGGGGCAGTTCCTGGCCCAGTTTGGAGTCGTACAGAACGCCATTGTCGCCCAGCATCAGACCGTGTGCCTGCGCATCTTCGATCACTTGAGGCGCCCAGGTGACGCCGCCACCCGCATCGTCTCCGCCCAGGATCGACATGATCATTCCGTAATCCTGGCCGACATTCTCAAAGCCCCGGAAAATACCCGTTGGAATGTTGAAGATGTCTCCTTCCTCGGCGATGAATTCCCCGGCCGTACCATAGCGGCCCCAGAAAAACCGCCAACGACCCTTGGCAACGAAAAAGACCTCGGCGGTGGTGTGGCTGTGCAGTGAGTTGCGGCATTTCGGCGGCTGCCCTGCCGCTCCGATGTTGAAGCCGATCTTGTCCGTGATGTGGACATGCTGGTCCGGAGATTCCGAGACGCCGCCGCCGATTATCGTGAAGTTCTCTTTCTGATCGCTGCCGGGAGTATGGGCATCGATAAAAGCGGTTTTACAGGGTTGAAGCTCGCCATAGCGGACGATGCGGGAAGGGATGGATGATTTTGTCATGACGTACGATCCGATTCAGCGTTTTTGGAAAGAAAGCTCGTGTGCCCAAGTAGGACAGGCCCTTACTTTCCGGGCGGGCGCAGGTTCAGTCGCCGCGCCCTCAGGCTTTGACGGTACATATGGAAAAGCCGAACGGTCCGGGGCTCGGACAGACCGCCCGACAGGATGCGATATGAGACCGGGCGGCCCACTCAGACCTCGCCGTTCTGCAACAGGATCTGCTTCCAGACCGAGGTTTCATCGAACAGGGTGTATTCACGGCGCAACTGCGGCTGCCCCGCAACAAGTGCGCCGAATTCAGCGTGGCTGATCCCGAGGACATAAACCTGCGCACCAGTCGGCGCGCCAAACACGCCCCAGCCGTCATGCTTGCCCCAAAGGCTCCAGCGAATTGCCGCACGCGGAGGCATATCAGGGTCATCTCGCCCGATCTGATGCTCGATCTTGAATTCCGCATTCGGAAAACTCGCCCGCAGTCCCATCCAGAAGCGGTCGATGGCCTGCCAGCCATGCCCGGTTACACCACCTACATATTCTGACTGAACAGCGCGGTCATATTCTGAACCGATCACGCCCATATCTGCGTTCATGATCCGCGTCAGAATGTCGGCGTAGCGCTGCCCCCATTCATTGTCATTCCCATGGCCTTTGTATGGTCCAGGCTGATCAATTTCGGGTGTCAGAGGTTTGACGCAGTTCTCTTTGCCGCCTTCCCGGGCAATCAGATCAGCGGCGTATTCCTTAGGGTCCCAGCCCATCTGGCGCACAATCGCGCCCTGATCGCGGATCAGCCATTCATCGTTGATCTGATTGTCGATGGCGTGACAATCCGCAAGAATCCGGTAACGCAGCTTGGTGCCGGTGGGCTTGCCATAGACACCCTCGGCCAAATGCGTGGCCGTTGAAATGATCCGATGAGAGCTCAACATGCCCTCTTCCGGTGTGCCGGACCAGATCACGTCTTCGCCTAGCAGCTGCCGGTCCGGAAACTCGGCCAGCGTTGCCATGGTAGCGCCGATCACATTCTGATTGCCCAACACCACCGAACCGGGTGAGCGTACCACAATGTCTTCGCTGTAATACTCATGCAGCGTGGCGATACCCCGATCTTCCCAGATCTCTTTGGTGATGCCGATGATATAGTCGGGGAAATCCCGGAACTTGGGATCGAAACCTTTCATGAATTCATCCTTTGAGGTGTCCAGCCTTTGGGCAGACGTGCCGATGTGCGCACGATCAGCGGCCCATCAATGGCGACTTTGCGTGCCGAAGCAGCTGTCGGGTTTTCGATATGATCCAGCAGGGCATCAACGGTCTCAGCAACCATCAAATTTGCCCGCTGGCGAATGGTCGTAAGGTTGTAGGCAAGCCATCCGGCCTGAGGGACGTCATCGTAACCAACGACAGACACGTCTTCGGGCACGCGCAATCCCAACTCGAACCGAATGACGTCCATGACCGCAAGCGCCATGTGATCATTGGCGACAAACACGGCGTCAGGTCGTTTCTGCGGTTCGACATCAAACATCCGGCGGGCAGCTAAACGAGCTTTCTCGGTGTGAAAATCTCCGATGTCGTGCGCATACAATTCCTGGCCCGCATCGTTGAGCGCGGCGCGGAATCCGGCCTCGCGGTCCCGCTGGGTTGAGGCACCCGGCCAACCGGCAATGTAGGCGATACGACTGTGCCCGGCGGTGATCAGAAATTCCGCAACTTTGCGACCACCGGCATAATTGTCAGAAGTAACAGACGTGATCCCGTCGAGGTCCTGGCTGCGGTTGAACAAAACCACGGGCACGCCTGCCTGCTGGCAGCGGGTGGCAATGTCTGAAGACATGGCAACGGATGCCAGAACGACGCCATCGACTTGATAATCAAGGATTTCCTCCATCACGTCGTCTATATTTCCAGCGGTTCTGGAGGCCATGAAAATCAGAACGTGATAGCCCTGTTCCTGCAAGGCATTGGACAGTTTCTCGAGCGCCTCGGGGTAGAAGTAATTGTCCAGATAGGCGACCACCAAACCGATGATCCTGCTTTTGCCGGACACCATCGCGCGTGCCAGCACGTTGGGGCGATAGCCCAGTTCAGACGCAGCCTTGCGCACTTTTTCTTCGGTCTTTTTGCTGACCGAGGCACCGGGCGTGAAGACGCGGCTAACGGCAGACTGGCTAACGCCGGCCAATTGGGCAACCTGGAGGGATGTTACTTTCTCAGCCATCAGTCTGCCGTCCAACCTCCGTCAATCAACATTGAGGTGCCGGTAACCAGTGCCGAGGCGTCCGAGGCGAGGTAGCGTACTGCGCCCATGATGTCTTCGACTTCGCCCACGCGATCCAATTTGATCTTCTCCATGATCCACGCGGCACGTTCAGGATTGTCGAATGTGGACTGCGTCAACGGCGTTCGGATGAAAGTCGGACAGACCGTATTGATCCGAATGCCCTGTTTGCCCCATTCGATGGCCATGGATTTGACCATGCCTTCCAACCCATGCTTGGTCGCGCAATAAAGCGCCCGATCAACCCCGCCAACATGCCCCATCTGGCTGGATATATGGATGATCGAACCCGGCTTTCCTGCCTTGATCAAAGCGCGGGCGGCGTAGGCCGACAAGAAGTAGGCCGAACGCAAATTGACGTTGGTGACAACATCAAAGTCATCGGGTGTTGTCTCGATAGCCGGGCTGTGGCGCGCCACGCCCGCCGAATTCACCACGATATCGAAGGCGCGGTGATCGAAAAGCTGTTTCAGGGCGTCCAAATCACCCTGATCCATCACAAGCGCTTCGGCTGACCATCCCTTCTCTTTCAGAGCGGAAACTGTCTCATTCAACCGATCCGCTCCTCTGGCCGCGCAAACTACATGTGCACCCGCCTCGGCCAGCGCTACCGCGCATCCTTGCCCGATACCAGAGGAGGCTCCGGTCACAAGGGCGGTTTTTCCACTCAGAGAAAATGAAGGGGTGCGCGGCAGTTTAGTCATCAGCTCATTCCATCCGGTATTTCAATACGACCCATATTTCGGGCTTTATTGAATTCACGCAGACGGGCAAAGACGTCAACGTCAAGCTGACGGTACGCATCCAGCAAATCAACGAGCACCCAGTTTTCCCGGATCCTGCCGTTTTCCAAACGCCAGAAATCGAGGCTGCGCATGGTGATCTTCTTGCCTGACGGAGCGATGCCCATCCAACCATCGTCTGTGACGGTCTGGATCATGTTGGGCCAGCCCGTCACAGCTGCATATTCCCCGTCACCGAAGAAGTGATAGGTGATGTCGTCCACGAACTGCCCGCGATCCGGCATACCGTTCAGGAACGGGATCTGATGCCAGTTGCGGAACCCCGCAAACCCGCGCCCGGTGCCGATGCCCGAAGGACCGTACCAGTTCATGCGCGGGTGCCAGAACCGTTCCATCTCCATCACTTCGGGGCCGCCTTGAGACGGGTGTTTCTTGAGATGATCAAGCATGTCGATGATATGCTGGCAGGTCTGTTTTCCCTTGGTTTCATCATAAGGGCCGGGGACAAACCCGTCCTGGGTGGCGGGGCCTGGGACGTGCCATTCACGGCCCAGACTTGGCGCCATCGGCCAGGCATTCGCCTGCATCATGACTTCGGGGATGTCCCACAGGGCCTGCATCTCGACGATCTTGCCGTTTTCGATGCGGAAGAATTCATGAAACCGCATCGTGACTTGATGACCCGTCGGCGGGATGTCCAGCCAGGGGCTGGTGAAAACACCGGTGTAATAGCCGCCACACCCGACCCAATCTGCGCCAAACTCGTCCGGGCCGGCCATGACGATATAGTCCCGCCGTTCAAGATCGGGCCAGGCCGCCAGCAAGTCTTTGTAGCCAGTGTCATAGAAAACACCACTACCGACGCTGTCCCCAAAGGGATGACACAGACGGAACACGGCATCCGGTGACGTGACCTCCGCCAAAGCCCGGCGTACGCCGGCCTCATCGAAATCGTACATCGCAGCCCTGAGCGGTTCGATCAGGGCCTTGTGATGTGTGTGTTTGTCACTCATTCAGCAGCGTCCCGGTAAGGGGCGGGCGCACCGTAGGGCACATTGATTCCGCCATATCGGCGCACGCGAACGTTGCACTGTTCCGCGTGGCCAACGAACCCTTCGAGCATGCACAGGCGCGAGCCATACTCGCCGATCAGTGTCGCGGCCTCATCCGTCAGAACTTTTTGATAGCTGTGCGTCTTCAGGTATTTGCCAACCCAAAGACCACCCGTGTAACGCCCGGCCTTCTTGGTGGGCAGCGTGTGGTTTGTGCCAATCACCTTGTCCCCGTTCGAAACATTGGTGCGCGGCCCAAGGAACAACGCCCCATAGCAGGTCATGTTCTCAAGGAACCAGTCGTCGCGGTCAGTCATCACCTGCACATGTTCCGAGGCAATGTCATCGGCAACCTGCAACATCTCGTCATAGGTGTCGCAAACGATCACCTCACCATATTCGTCCCACGACACCTTCGCGGTATCCGCGGTTGGAAGGATGCCCAGCAGCCGGTCGACCTCGGCCAAGGTGTCATTGGCCAGATTGCGTGAGTTGGTCAGCAGAACGCAGGGGCTGTTGTATCCATGCTCGGCCTGCCCCAGCAGATCGGTTGCGCACAGCTCCGCATCTGCGGCGGTCTCGTCGGCAATGACCATCGTTTCGGTCGGCCCTGCAAAAAGATCGATCCCGACACGACCGAACAACTGACGTTTGGCTTCCGCGACAAAGGCGTTTCCGGGGCCAACAAGCATGTGAACCGGATCGATTGTTTCGGTGCCCAATGCCATGGCCCCGATGGCCTGAATGCCGCCCATGACATATATCTCATGCGCGCCACCCAAGTGCATGGCGGCAATTACCGCTGCATTGGGTTTGCCCTGAAACGGGGGCGTGCAGGCGATGATGCGCGGAACACCGGCGACCGAAGCGGTCGCCACCGACATATGCGCCGAGGCGACCATCGGGAATTTGCCGCCCGGAACATAGCAACCCACGGATTGCACCGGGATGTTCTTATGCCCCAGGATGACACCGGGCAGGGTTTCGACCTCGATGTCCAGCATTGAATCCCGCTGCGCCTGCGCAAAGTTGCGCACCTGTTCCTGCGCGAATTTGATATCGGCCAGCTCACGATCGGACAATTGCCCGATCAGGTCATCAATTTCCTGCTGGCTCAGGCGGAACGAGGCAGGTGAGTAGTTGTCGAACTTCTCACTCAACTCTCGCACCGCGGCATCCCCACGGGTTTCGATGTCTTTCAGCGTCGCTTCAACCACGGCGCGGGTCTTGGCATCATCTTCCGCCCGATCCGCATCGGATTTGCCGCGTTTAAGATACTCGATTGCCATCTTTCCAATCCTCAGTTTTCCGGCCGTGGCGGAGTCTTCTCGCCGCGGTCAAATGCTTCCCAGCCTTCGCCGTTGAACAGGTCCACGCCCAGCTGAGCCGCAACGTGGGCAAAGTCGACATTCACCCAGTTGTCGACAATTTTGCCGTCGACCACTTTCCAGAAGTCCATGTACCTGATTTCGACACGCTTGCCTGTGGGGGCAATGCCCAGAAATTCGCCGGAATGCGTGGCTTCCTGGCGGCCGAAGGCGGCGGCCCATTCACCCATGTAAATGCGCGCTTCGTCAACGCAGACCTTATCCGAAAACGCGGCTTGAAACGGGCGCTGCCAGTTATCCTGAAATTCCTGCAGGCCGGTCTTGGTGCCGCAGCCCTGATTGCCCATCCAGCGAAAACCTTCGGCGAAGAATTCACCGATGTCATCAATGCGGTGATCATTCAGACCATCAACCATCGTTTCGATCACGCGGCGCGTGTCTTCCGTCTTGCTCATGTCCGTTTCGCGGGTCAGAACCGCTTGTTCGGGACGGGAACCTTTCATTTTTCTATCCTTTGAGGTTGCCGAAGGGAGGGATTGGGACGTGCGGCCCCAATGCTCAGAAAGTCCCTCGGCATCCTGTTCAGCGCCGGGTGGCGCGACATGGCGTTGTGTCGGGCGTTCTTGCTCATCAGCCTTTCACTGCCCCGGCTGTCAGACCGCTGACAATCTGGCGCTGGAAAATCAGCACAAGGAAGATCAGAGGCGCGGTGATCGACACGGCAGCGGCAACCGCAACGACCTGATCGGTTGTCGTCGTCTCGCGATTGAACATGCCGACGATGGCGGGAACCATGGTCTGGTTCTGCGCATCAAGCAGCAGCGCGGTGACCAGAAAATCGTTGTACGCCAGCAAGAAGCTGAACAGCCCCGTAGTGATCACACCTGGCCACATCACCGGCATGATGACACGGCGGAAGGCCTGAAAGTGGCTACACCCATCCACGCGGGCGGCCTCATCCAGCTCGGCCGGGATGTTCTGGAAGAACGAGCGCAACATCCAGATCGTGAAGGGTTGATTGATCGCAACCAGAACAGCGATCACCGCAAAAGGCTTGCCGTACAAGGTTGGTGCGTTCTCACCCAAGATTGGGCTGAGCCATTCGGCCGAGTTGATGAACACCGGCAGATAGCCTGCTACCAGAACCGAATGGGGCAATGCCCGAAACACCAGTGCGACGATCAGGATCCAGAAGGCCAAAGTTGATCCTGACCGCGCCAGACCGTAGCCCGCCAATGTGCCCACGGTCAGCGACACCGTCACCACGCCCGTCGTTACGATCAGCGAGTTCTTGAAGTTGTTTGAAAAGCCCCGGTCGATCCAGACGGTTTTGTAATGCTCGGTCGTCAGACCAAGCACATCCCGTCCCAGTGGGCCAAACAGCGGGTTCAACACGTTCAGGATTGCAGGCAGGACCACGAAGAACACCAGCAGGAAACCCACCAGCAAGACCAGAACACCGATCAGCCAGCCGAACCATTCCTGACCGGGCTTGGTGTAGGACTTTATCATCGATGGCAGTGTTTTGGTGGCAGCGAAGATCGTGCCCCAGATAACCGCGATGCCCAGAATGATATCCAGCAGCGACAAGCCCTTTCCGACGCTCAGCGTGGCCGGCCCGAAGATCACGTTCAGCGCGTTGCTGTCGAACGCATCGACGGGTGACTTGAAGCTCATGACCACGATCCAGAAGATCGGAAAGGCCGCGATCAGGCACCAGAGCGCAAGGAAGATGTTCGAGGTCAACCGCAGGCTGAAGGGCTGGCGAAGCGCACGCGAGGACATGTCAGTGACCTCCTTTATGGTCGCGCCACGTACGGCGCAGCGGCAGGATAAGCAGGATGACGACACCGATCATGGTCAGCATCGAGTTGGCGGACGCCCGGCTGATCGACCGGTTGCCGGCCTGATCAGGCGTCAGATAATCGAAGGTCAGCCACTGTAGCGAGATGACGTAGCCCTGGCTCGAAAAACCAACGATCTCTTCGAACACGCGGTAGCTGTCCATCAGGTGGATCATCGACACGAAAATGATCAGCGGCATCAGGTGTGGAATGACGATGTATTTCAGGCGCTGCCAACGGGTCGCACCGTCAATCACGGCACTTTCAAGACTGTCCTGATTGACCGTTTGCAGCCCGGCGTAGAAGACGATTGCGGCAAAGGGTGCCACGTGCCAGACGCGGTAGAGCATCATCAGTATTTCGATGGTCCAGGCTTGGGCGAACAGGGCGATGTCCCGGTTCAGCCACCATTCCATCATTGCGGTCAGGATGCCGTCGCCCCGGAACAGCCAGTTGATCGACAGTACTCCGATCACCGGTGTGATGATGAAGGGCAGCAGGGACACAAAGATCACCGGGCCGCGGATGGACCGCGCCGCGTTGTTGATCAGTATTGCGATCCCAAGCCCGCACCCGACCACAAGCGGCAGAGTGATCAATGTGAAGGTCAGGGTGAACCGAAGCGCCTTCCAGAAGTTGATCGTAGACAGCACATGCCAACTGCCGTCGCTTATGGCGCGCCATGCGCGTTCAGGCTCCAATACGTTGCGATAGCTTTGCAAGCCGACATATTGGGTTTGGGTAATGACCTCGCCATGTTCGTCGAGCTTTGGCTGCGAAACCATCTCGGTCACGCAGGTCTGCGTCAGGAAACCGGGCGTGCAGGTTTCCTTTTCGACCGTCTCATAGATCGGCTGTGTCACGTAAAAACTCTGCTTGAACACGCTGACCAGAGGAAACGCGATAAAGAGAAGCATCATAAAGACAGAGGGGCCGACAAATGCGGCAAATGTCCGGAAATTCATGGCTCTGCCTTTCTCATGACTCTCGAAGGGAAGGGGCGGGAGGGCCGTAGCCCTCCCACGGGAGGATCAGTTGCTGATCAGACCGGCTTCTTTCGCGGCAGTGATATAATCTGCCTCGATATCCGCCAGCGTCGTCTGAGCATCCTTGGCGCCGGTCAGGTAGTCGGCCAGACCGTTGCCCAGGGCGGTGTGCATGATGCCCATCGGACCAGATGCCGGGTACGCCTTTGCGCCCGCTTCAGCCGAAGCGGCTGCTCCTGCCGCCAAAGCACCCGCTGAATAGGCAGGGCTCAGCCAAACAGCGACGTCGTTGTTTGCGCTGACCATTTCGCCGTCCATGCCCTCAAGCGCGACGCGGAATGCGGCGTCGGCCTCTTCGTCGCTCATGTTCGAAGCAAGAACGATGCCATCCCACCAGATAGTGGTTGCCGGTGCTGCCGAACCCATAGGAGCGGCTGCCATGGTGACTTTGCCGACGACCTGGCTTTCGGCCTCATCATTCATCGCGGCGGCACGGCTGGCCCAAAGGTTTGCCATGGCGATCTTGCCCTGCTGGAATTGTTGCTGAACGTATGTCGAGTCGGAAACCAGATATTCCGGATCCATGTAATCGGTCATGGCTTTCAGTGTTTCCAGCGCAGCGACGCCCTGCTCGTTGTTGATCGTTGGAACGTTGCCGTCGCCAAAGAACGAGCCGCCTTCGCCAAGGTACATGTTGACGAATTCCTGGCCGAGGTTCCAACCGGTCTTGAACGTTCCCCCGATCGGATAATCCATGACACCGGCTTCTTTGATCTTGGCAGCTGCGGCCAGGACGTCATCATAGGTTTTTGGTTCTTCGATGCCCAGTTCAGCCAGAACATCATCGCGATACATCAGGTGCTGCGCATTCACCATCATCGCAATGGCCATGGTCTTGCCATCAACCTTGATCAACTGGTTGGGCAGCAGGTCCTGGCCGTATTTTTCGACCAGATCATCCAGCGGGCGGATCGTGCCTGCGTTCAGCAACGGCACCAGGGTCGCGTTTGAAACACCGCCGATCTGATAAAGCGCGGGATCCGCAGCAAATGCTTCGGGCTGCTTTTCGCGGAATTCCTGATCCAGCGATGCGCTGAAATTGCCGCATTCTGCCATCGCATCGGTGACCGCCTTCCAGGCTTCAAAACCGGCGGACAGCGATTTTAGCGGCACTTCGTTTTCAAAGGCGCAATCTGCCCACGCGCCGGTGGCGGCGATGGACATGGCACCGGCCATGAGGATCGTCTTGAGTTTCATAGGTTTCTCCCTGTCAGGATCGGTCCGTCGTCGACGTCCGGACCGGTGTTATGCCCTTGCGGGCCGTTTGTGGGGTTAGCCCCCGATCCGCGCACCGCTTCCAGCTTCGAAGAGGTGACAGATTTCCGTCGGCACCGAGAACGAGACCATTTCGCCAATCTCGGCGCGGAATGCTTTGTCTGCTTTCACCGAAACCAGAGCTCCGCCGACCCGAACCGAGATCATGGTCGCGTCGCCCAGTAGTTCCAGCGTATAGATCGGAGCGGTGATCTGACCTTTGCCATCGGCAAGGCTGGCATCTTCGGCCCTGAAACCCAGTGTCATTGGGCCATCCGGTGCATCCACCGCAATTTCGACATGTTCGGCGCGGAATATTCCGCTCGCCACGTCGCCGTCCATCAAATTCATGGCAGGTGAACCGATGAAACTGGCGACAAAAGTATTCGCGGGACGGTCATAAATTTCGGTCGGGCTTCCGACCTGCTGAACCACGCCCTGTTTCATCACGACAACGCGGTCGGCAAGGGTCATGGCCTCGATCTGGTCGTGTGTGACGTAAATGGTGGTGACGGCCAGCTCATGGCTTAGGTTCTTGATCTGGGCCCGGGTGGAAACCCGCAGCTTGGCGTCAAGATTGGACAACGGCTCGTCCATCAGGAACACGTTGGGTTCGCGCACGATGGCACGTGCCAGTGCCACACGCTGTCTCTGACCACCCGACAACTCGGCTGGCTTGCGATGCAGGAAATCGTCCAGTTCCACCATGGCGCTGGCGCGGCGCACCTTTTCGTCGTGCGTCGCCGGGTCGATACCACGCACTTTCAGCGGAAAGCGGATGTTCTCGTAAACGTTCATGTTGGGATACAGAGCGTAGCTCTGGAACACCATCGCCACGTCGCGGTCCTTGGGTTCCAGATCATTAACCACTTTGCCGTCGACAAGGATTTCGCCTTCCGTCACGTCTTCGAGGCCGGCGATCATGCGCATGGTGGTTGTCTTGCCGCAGCCTGATGGGCCGAGCAGCACCAGAAACTCACGATCTGCAATCGTCAGGTCAAAATTGTGAACCCCAACGAATGAGCCCCATCGCTTGCCGACGTTCCGCAATTGAATTTCCGCCATGGTGCCCCCTGCAAGGAATCGTTTTGCATACGTTTGCAAAACTGTAATTCGCATGTATCAAATCAGGCAAGACTTTTTTGCATACGTATGCAAAAATTGCGGAGAAATCCGACTCAACCTGGCTTCGCGCCGCTCGCAAAACTTTGACTACAATGGTAAATACCGTGAACTTTCAGACAGAAAAAAAACTGGTCTCTGCGTTTCACACCGCATTGGACTCCGCCGCAGTGACGGAAACTCCGAAGGTGATGAGCCAATTCTGCGCTTCGGATTCGAGGTGGCGCGGCTTTCATCCGTTCAACGAAATCAACGGCGCCGAACAGGTTGCCCGGCAATTCTGGCAGCCGCTGAAGGGCAGCCTTGCTCATTTGCAGAACCGAGTGGATATTCTGTTTGCGGGGCAAAACGCGTTGCAGAAAGAAACCGACGTTTGGGTTGTCGCCATGGGCCATCTGATGGGGCTGTTCGACCGACCGTGGTTGGGTATTCGCCCGACCGGCAAGATGGCGTTCCTGCGATATTGCGCGTTCTACAAGGTGGCCGGTGACAGAATTGTCGAAACGGCGATGTATTTCGACATCCCGCACCTGATGGTTCAGGCTGGCCAGAATCCGTTTCCCCCGCAGACTGCGGCGCATCTGGTGCAGCCCGGACCAAGGTCCCATGATGGTTTGCTGCATGATGAGCAGCCCGCACACGAAGGCGAAAAAACGCTGGCGGTCATCAACGCGATGATCGCGGATCTGGGCCGTTGGGACAGCGGGCTGTCGCTGGAAGAAGAATTGGCGCGCACGTGGCGCCAGGACATGATCTGGTGGGGCCCCGAAGGAATTGGCGCGACCTACACGATCGAACGCTATGCCAGGCAACACTCCGGACCGTTTCGCGCTGCCTTCACAGACCGGTCAAAGACCAATCACGTCTGCCGTCTGGCCGAGGGGCATTACGGTGGCTTCTTTGGATGGCCCAACTTTACTGCCACGCCCACAGGGGGTTTCATGGGGATGCCAGCCACCGGAAAACCCGGCGAATTCAGGGTGATCGATATCTATCGCCGCGTCGAAGACAAGCTGGCCGAAAACTGGATCTTCATCGACTTGCTGCATTTCTGGAAAGGACAGGGTGTGGATATTCTGGCTCGCACCACCGAGATTGAAGCATCATGAGGATAGATGCGCATCACCACCTGTGGGACCTTTCGGCCGTGCACTACCCCTGGCTTACAGAGAAAGGTATCGTTCGGTTTTTCGGCGATCCGTCTTCCATCCAGCGGGACTATTTGCTCCCGGAGTTTCGCGCGGACGCCGAAGCCATGGGGTTCGGCGCTTCGGTTCACATTCAGGTCGGCGCCGCTGACCCCTGGGCCGAGGCGCAGTGGGTACACTCCGTTGCCGACCAGTTCCCTGACTGGCCGTTGGTGCAGGTGGCATTCTGCGATCTGACCTCGGATGATCTGGATGCACAGCTCGACCGTCTTCAAACCCTGCCTTCGGTGCGGGGCGTTCGTCAGATTATTGGCCGCGCTCCGGGTGAAGACGCCTCAACTGGCACGAACGCGTTACTTGAAGACCCAAAGTTCTTGGCTGGTCTGAAGCAACTGGGCGCGCGTGGTCTTTCCTTTGATCTTCAGCTGCTGCCAGAGCTGATGGGTCAAACCGCGAATGTCCTTGCACAGGCCCCGGAGACCCGGATCGCTCTTTGCCACGCAGGTTCGCCATACGACCGGACCTCGCAAGGGTTGCGACGGTGGGCAGATGAATTGACGGCCTTGTCAAACCTGCCACATGTCTTTTGCAAACTCTCCGGCCTGGGAATGTTCGACCACGATTGGAATGCTGAAAGCGTCTCGCCGATCGTTTCAACCTGCCTGTCCCAATTTGGTGCCGATCGCTGCATGTTCGGATCGAATTTCCCGGTCGACAGCCTTACCTCGACCTACAAGGAAACCGTTTCCCGGCATGAGACGCTCATCCCGGGGTCGATGCTGGACGACGTCTTTCGCGGCACGTCAGAACATTTCTATCGCATTGAATAGCGCCGGACACGACAAACCGGACTACCTGCACCGGTTTTCTGAAACGGCTTGGCAACCTCGGCGCGCCGGCTCTGAGGCTGACCGGTGGGCCCACAGGTTCATGTCACCTGTTTCCTTTGATCAACCATTCCCATCGAACACAGAATCGGGCTGTTTCCTTGGCGAGACTGAAGTGTCGACTTGTCCGACAGCCCGGACCAATTGGTCAGAATCAGGCTTTGCGCGACGGCACCGCCCAGCGTGGTGCCAGGACCCGTAACAATGAAAAGATCCGGTGCGAACTCATGCGCGGCCTGTGCGATGGCATGGGTGAAATCATAAGTTTCGGTCACTTGATGGCCAAGGGTGTAATCCCAAAGTGCATTCGGGTCGCAAGCTCCGGGCCACCATATCCGGCCACGCCCGTCGATCAGGGGCAGGTCCGGTTGTCGAAACAGGCCAGCGCTCAGTTTCGTGCGGCCCTGCGCCGAGACCGGAGCCTGAAGATGCGAATGGAACCCGGCATGGTTGGCCAATCGCATGGGAAAACGTTCCTGAACCACCGGTACTGCCTTTTCGAACGCGGCCAAACCGGCGTCGTCGCCTGCAAGCACCAACATGCCACCCAGATCAATCGACAGGGTCAACGTTGCATCGGTTCGGTCAATGTCATCCACCAAGGCAAGCAGCTCTGCCTTGCGGGTCTGGTCAGGATGCCAGTCGGAATCCATGAAAGGATAGATCAGTTGTCCACCGATCATGTTTTCCTGCATCAGAGTGCCCATGGTGTTGACCACCTCGAACCCTCCTTCGGCGGACAGCGCACCGCCGCAGGCCAGCGCCGAATACCAGCCCATCGAATTTCCCGTCACCGCAACCACTTCGATTTTGTCAGGATTGATGGCGCGGAAATCACCCAAAGTCGCTGCATAGATCAAAGCAGATGCATTGTCGCCGCGGGTGTGCTTGGCAATGGAATATCGGGCCGCACCGTCCAGTTCGCTGAGCGTTTCTTGCCCCTGCGCGCGCCGCATGTCATCAAAGCGTCGCAACACGGCCTTGTCGCTGAATTGCCGGCCCAGGACACCCAGTTCGGGTTTGTTGTAAGTACCGCGGCCAGGGCAGATGACGACGGCAGTCTGTTTGGCGGAACTCATGTGCCGGCCTCCATCAAGGATCGCGCGGCGGCTTCGATACTGTCCTTCGATGGCATGGTCGCAGCATAGGCCGGGCCCGTGGCGATAAAGCTGTCTTCTGCGGTGATACGGGCCAGCGGCACATCGCATGTTTCATGAAAATGCGCCATCAGAGCTTCGGCCACGCCGCCATGGTGGCGGGTTTCGTCGACGATCAGGATGCGTTTGGCCCCGGTCACGGCCTGTGTCAGTGCCGCTTTGGGCAAAGGGGACAACCAGCGCATATCGATGATCCGTGTCCTGATCCCGTCGGCCTGCAAGGCCGTGCGCGCCTGATGGCTGAGATAGACGCCATTTCCAAAGGTGACGATGGCCAGATCGTCGCCGTCACCGTCACCGTCCACGCCCACCTCACCGAAGCCGATCTTTTCAGAAGGGTCGGGATAGGTTTGCATCCAGCCGCCGTCTCCGGCCTCGTGCAGGTCCCGCATCGGGTAGAGGGCGATGGGTTCGAGGAAAACGACCAGCCGCTGTTCTTCACGCGCGAGGCGCACGCATTCACGCAGCATCCGCGCGGCGTCGGCACCGTTCGACGGGCAGGCCAGGATTAGGCCCGGAATGTCGCGCAATACAGCAACCGAGTTGTCATTGTGGAAGTGTCCGCCAAACCCTTTTTGATACCCCAGTCCGGCAATGCGCACGACCATCGGGTTGGTGTATTGACCGTTCGAGAAAAAGGGCAGGGTGGCGGCCTCACCTCGCAGCTGGTCCTCGGCATTGTGAAGATAGGCCAGAAACTGGATTTCCGGCATTGGCGTGAACCCGTTCTGGGCCATGCCGATCGCCAGGCCCAGGATCGACTGTTCGTCCAGCAACGTGTCGATCATCCGGTCAGGGCCAAACCGTGTTTGCAGCTTTTGGGTCACGCCGTAAACGCCACCTTTGCGCCCGACATCTTCGCCCATCATGACGATCTCGCCGTGTTCCAGCATCAGATCGGTCAGTGCCCAGTTGATCAATCGCGACATGATCTGCGGTTCGGAATGGGCCTTGAGATCGCCGCCGAAAATCTCGGCCCGACGCTCGGGTGTTGGGCCGTTGGTCGGCGCGCAGGGGCGTGCGGGCGGGATCAGGCTGGCCATCACCTCTGTTGCGTTTTGCAGGCGAGGGCGCGTGATGGCCTGTTCGGCCACGCGGGCGACCCGGGCGCAGGTATCATTGTAGACGCTCAGCGCATGTTCCGGGCTCATCGCGCCGCACTGATCCAACAGGCGCACGGAATGCAGCAGCGGGTCGTTGGCTTCTTCGGCCTCAACCTCGGCTTTTGGCATATAGGTGGTTGGCATATCGGCCCCGGCGTGACCGTACAGGCGAACAGTCCGAACATGTAGGAAAGCAGGTTTCCTGCGGCTGCGCACATAGTCGGCCGCCTGTTGCGCAACGCGATAGGTGTCGAACAGATCCAACCCGTCGCACGAGAAATACTTCAGGCCCGGACGGTTGGCGAAAGTGGCCGCGATCCAGCCTTTCGGCGTTTTGGTCGAGATACCGATCCCGTTGTCTTCGCAGCAGAACAGAAGGGGCAGAGGCACAGATTGAAAGGACGTCCACTGCGCCGTGTTGAAAGCGCCCTGTGCGGTGGAATGGTTGGCCGAGGCATCCCCGAACGAGCAATAGACGATGGCATCCTCGGGCATGTCTGCATGTTCAGGGCGATGACGCCGTGCAGCGGCGACGGCATATGCCGCGCCGACCGCCTTCGGCAGATGGCTGGCGATGGTCGAGGTCTGCGGCGGAATGCACAGCGCTTTCGATCCCAGAACCTTGTGACGCCCGCCACTGATTGGGTCCTCGGAAGACGAGGCAAAGGACAGCAGAATATCCCATGTCGGGCTTTGGCCCGGCACCTGATCCGAGCGGGCAATCTGAAAGGCCGCATCGCGGTAGTGCAGAAACGCCGGATCGGTCGGGCGCAGGGCCGCGGCAACGGCCGCCATGCCCTCATGTCCGGATGACCCGATCGTATAGAACCCCTGACCCGCCTTCTGCATCGCGCGGCTTTGCCGGTCCAGCGCCCGGCTCAGGCATTGCGCCCTGTAAAGTGCGACGGCTTCATGACCGCTCAGCGGTCCGGCCGGTGCGGGCCCTTCGGGAAAGTCCCGCGCCGCAACACGGCGCAGGAAATTGTCATGCACGATTGCGGCGCGATCCATTTCAGATGTCCTTAGGCGAAGGCTTGCAGGCCTGTCTGCGCACGGCCCAGGATCAGGGCATGCACATCATGGGTGCCTTCATAGGTGTTGACGGTTTCAAGGTTCACCATGTGCCGGATCACGTGGAAGTCCTGACTGATCCCGTTGCCACCATGCATGTCGCGGGCATGGCGGGCGATCTCAAGCGCCTTGCCGCAATTGTTCCGTTTGATCAGGCTGACCATCTCGGGCGCGGCGCGGGCTTCGTCCATCAGGCGACCCACGCGCAGCGCGGCTTGCAGGCCCAGCGTGATTTCGGTCTGCATGTTGGCAAGCTTCAGCTGGAACAGTTGTGTCTGCGCCAGCGGACGACCAAACTGTTTGCGGTCCAGCCCATATTGCCGGGCCGCGTGCCAGCACGCCTCGGCGGCGCCCATCGATCCCCAGGCAATGCCGTAACGCGCACGGTTCAGACAGCCGAACGGGCCTTTCAAACCTTCGACATTGAGCAGCAGGGCGTCCTCGCCGACCTCGACATTGTTCATCACGATCTCACCGGTGATCGAGGCGCGCAGAGACAGCTTGCCTTCGATCTTGGGGGCCGACAGTCCAGCCGTTCCCTTGTCCAGGACAAAGCCCTTGATCTTGCCGCCATGCGCTTCGGATTTGGCCCAAACGACGAACACATCGGCGATCGGGGCGTTCGAGATCCACATTTTCGACCCGTTCAGCACATAGCCGCCCTCGGTTTTCTTCGCGACAGTCTTCATCGAGCCGGGGTCCGAACCGGCATCGGGTTCCGTCAGCCCGAAGCAGCCGATAAATTCGCCGGTTGCCAGTTTGGGCAGGTATTTCTGGCGCTGCTCTTCGGTGCCGTATGCGTAGATCGGATACATCACCAGGCTGGACTGCACCGACATCATCGAACGATAGCCGCTGTCCACACGCTCGACCTCGCGCGCGACCAGACCATAGGTCACATAGCTGGACCCAATACCGCCGTATTCCTCGGGAATGGTTGTTCCCAGCAAACCCATCTCACCCATCTCGCGAAAGATGGCCGGGTCGGTTTCTTCATTGGCAAACGCGGCAGTTACCCGAGACAGCAGTTTGTCCTGCGCGTAGGCATGTGCGGCATCACGAACCATGCGTTCGTCTTCGGCCAGCTGGTCTTCCAGCAGGAACGGATCGTCCCAGGTGAAGGGGCCAAGGTGCGGGGCGGATTGAGGTTTCATGCAAGTTTCCTTTCCACAGCGGTTTTCAGACGCGCAAGGCCCGCTGCAATTGTATCTTCAGCATAAGCGAACGACAGGCGAAGATGGCCCGGCATCCCAAAGGCGCGGCCGGGCACCAGGGCAACGCCGGCATCTTCCAGCAACCACGTGCAGAATTCCGCGTCACTGTCAAATGGCCCGCCTTGTTCTTTCAGCAGGCCAGTGCAGGACGGAAAGGCATAAAACGCCCCGTCCGGGGTGGAACAGCGCAGCCCGGGTACCGCGTTCAACCCGTCGACGACCAGATCGCGGCGCGCGGCAAAGAGGGCGCGACGCACCTCCAGCAACTCGGGGTCGCAAGTGATCGCGGCCAGCGACGCCCATTGCGAGATCGAGCATGCCCCCGATGTGACCTGACCCTGAACAGCGACCATGGCGCTTATCAGATCGGACGGTCCGATCCCCCAGCCGATGCGCCATCCGGTCATCGACCACGCCTTGGCCACACCGTTGACGATCAACATGCGATGGGTCAGCGCCGGGGCGGCCTCGGCCGCGGACGTGAAAGGTGCAAAGCTGAGATGGCGATAAATCTCATCGGCCAGAACCCAGACCTGCGGGTGGCGCTCCAGGACTTCTGCCAGCCCCGCAAGTTCTGCCTTAGCGTAAATCGCGCCCGACGGGTTCGAGGGTGAATTCAGCATCAGCCAGCGCGTGCGCGGTGTGATGGCGGCCTGCAATTGTTCAGGCAGCAGTTTGAAGCCCTGTTCCATCGGGCAGGGCAGAACAACCGGCACCCCACCTGCCATCCGGACAATATCGGAATAGCTGGTCCAATAGGGGGCGGGCATGATGACCTCGTCGCCGGGGTTCAGGCTGGCCAGCATCGCATTTGCGATCACCTGTTTCGCGCCTGTTGATACGATGACCTGGGTCATCTCGGCACCTGCTTGTCGGGCAATTTCCGCGCGTAGTTCAGGCACACCGGTAGTGGGCGGGTACTTGGTTTTGCCCTCCAGTGCCGCTGAATGCGCAGCTTCGACCACACGGGGCGGCGTCGGCAGGTCCGGTTCGCCGGTTGACAGCGCCAGAATATTACGCCCTTGGGCGCGCAGGCGGGCGGCGGCCTCTGAGATCTGGACGATTTCCGACAATTCGATACCGTTCAACCGGTCAGCGCGCTGGAACACCATGAACCTTCCTCTGCAATCAAGTTCGGTTTTAGCCACAAAGGTACTTGAGAAAAATACGCCAATGAGTATCTTTTCAGTGACTAAAACTCATGAGTTCCATGCCCCGGATCAACTCACTGCCATCTCTGGCCCTAATGCGCAGTTTCGAAGCCGCCGCGCGCCATGAAAGCTATACCATGGCGGCCGAAGAGCTTGGCGTGACGCAAAGCGCGATCAGCCGTCAGGTCCGAGAGCTTGAGGCCGCGATTGGCGTTACGTTGTTTCGGCGGGTTGGACGCGCAGTGCGCCTTTCCAAAGCGGGGCGGGCCTTGCGGGACGAGCTGGCAGGTGATCTTGAACGTCTCAGCGGCACGATCAACCGTGCGATTGCAGCCGGAGACGGTGCGTCGCTTTTGACCCTGGCCGTCCTGCCCACCTTTGCGACACGGTGGCTGGTGCCGCGCCTGCCGGATTTCAAAACGCGCCATCCCGGAATCGAACTGGATCTGCACTCTTACACGACGCCTTTCAGCCTTGAAGAACGACGTATGGATCTGGCCATCCATTTCGGGCAGGAGGATTGGCCGGGCGCGCAATTGCGCAGGTTGTTCCCCGAGCATCTGGTGGTCACGGCAGCACCTGCGCTGCTGAGACGTCACAGGCTGGACACCCGTGCGCAAACCTTTGAACTGCCGCTTTTGCATCTGACCTCGCGCCCCGAGCTGTGGTCTACCTATCACTCTCAACTCGGGCTGGATTCGGGGGCGGTTTTTCCGGGGATGCGGTTTGACCAGTTCTCGATGCTGATCGAGGCCGCCGTCGTCGGTTTGGGTGCCGCCGTTCTGCCCTCGTATTTGATTGAAGAAGAGTTGGCGTCCGGCGTTCTGACCGAAATCGGCCAGATCGCCAACACGTCGAACAGCGCCTATTATATCGCAACGCCAACAGGTCAGAAGAACGACGCCGTTCAAGTTTTTGCAAACTGGATCAGCAAGCAGACGCGGGCACGCGCGTAACTGGGAAAAACACAAGATCGAACTCACTGCCCGCAGGCACATCTCAAGCGAAAATCTGTTTGAGCCAGGTTTCAAACATCTGTTTGGCAGCAGAGTTCGCGTTTGATCTCTGACCATCGACAAGGAAATGGCTCTGTTCGATTGGAATGGCGTCCCCGACTATCGCGATGGACCTTCCGGCCTTGATTGCGGTTCTGGCAAAGCGCTCAAGGATTACCGCGTATCCTCCACCTTCCGCCACGATGTCCACGGCGGCAATTGTCGTGTCCACGGTGAAGCAAGACGCCGCAGGAGAATACTCTGTGCCGAAAGCGGAAAAATACCGGTGCCACATGTCCTGAAATCCCAAAATCTGTATCTGGGGTTTGACCAGCAGTTGTTCCGTCGAAGGCCATTTCCGATCTCGTGATCCGGCTGCAACCGGAACGATACGTTCGTCCGAGATCTTGCTGAACGGCCCGTCGTTCCATTCCCCGTTTCCCAACCGCAGCTCGACATCGACGTTTTCCCTGCCCGCGGATTCTGCCCAGATATTTGAAACCAACCTGATCGATACACCCGGGTGTGCGCGTGAAAACTCAGGCAATCTGCCGGCAAGGAACAAGCTGGCCGTGGAAATCGGCACACGCACGACCAGCTCATGCTTGTGGCTGGAGCCAAACAGGCTTGCGGTTGACAGGTCGATATCGCCCAAGGCGCGCCGAACTGAAAACGCATACGCCTGCCCGACCTCTGTCAGGCTGAGGTTGCGCGCGGCACGAAAGAACAAAGGGCAGCCCAGCTGTGCTTCCAATGAGCGGACGTGCAGGCTCAAGGCCGTCTGGGTGATGCCAAGCTCTTCTGCCGCAGCAGTAAAGCTCATATGCCGTGCGGCACAGTCAAAAGACCGCAGCCAGACCAGATTGGGCGTTTTTGACATTTCCAGCACCAAAAAATTTTATGGATACCGGCGATATTTATTCGTTTTACACGCTGCATTCAACGCCCGTAGATTTCATCAGGGAAAAACAGCGCTGGTCCTATGATTGGCCACCGGAAAGGGAACGCAGGTATGAAAGTTGGATTTATCGGCCTTGGAAATGTCGGCGGGAAACTCAGCGGCAGTTTGCTGCGCAATGGCGTTGATCTGACCGTACATGATCTGAACTCTGACCTGGTGTCAGGTTTCGTCGACTGCGGGGCAAAGGCCGCCGAGAATCCGGCACAACTGATGCGGGATTGTGATGCGGTGATCACCTGCCTGCCTTCTCCGGCGGCTTCGGACGCTGTGATGCAGGACATGCTGCCCGAAGTGACCGAGGGCAAAATCTGGATGGAGATGTCCACCACGGATGAAGCTGAGGTCAAGCGTCTAGGTGCGATGGTGAAGGAACGCGGTGGCGCTGCCGTCGATTGTCCGGTCTCGGGCGGGTGTCATCGGGCGGATACCGGCAACATTTCGATTTTTGCCGGATGTGATCGCGCCACGTTCGAACGTATTCTGCCCTTTCTGACCACGATGGGGCGTCGCATCCTTCATACCGGTGAACTGGGATCTGCTTCGGTACTGAAAGTGCTGACCAACTATCTGGCCACTGCAAACCTGATCACCTGTTCAGAGGCGCTTGTGGTCGCCAAGGCCGCCGGAATGGATTTGAATACGGCGTATGAGGCAATGAAGATCAGTTCGGGAACATCCTTCGTGCATGAAACCGAAAGTCAGGTCATCCTAAACGGATCTCGTGATATCTCGTTCACGATGGACCTGGTGTTGAAGGATATCGGCCTGTTTCAGGAGGTGGCGGATCGCGCCGGGGTGCCGCTGGAGATCAATCCGCTGATGATCGAGATTTTCAAGGACGGGATCGAGAAATACGGCCCTCGTGAGTTTTCCCCCAACATCATCCGCCGGCTCGAAGACAAAACCGGGCTGGATATCCGCGCGCCGGGGTTCCCATCGGAAATGCTGGACGATGAACCCGAAGAGCCCGGTTACGAAGTGATCCCGCAAGGATCTGACCTGAAGGCCGCCGAATAGGGCGGTGCGCGGCGGGCAGGAAACGGATCTACAGTATGGCGGATCATCATTCTTGCGCCGTTGCATTCACCGACTAGGGCGGATCCTGCATCACGCCTGAAGCAAATCGGCTGAAACGTCTGGCCGTTTTTCGTGCCCCCAAGAAACCAGATCGGCGGGGCAGGTCGCGCAAGGCGCTCGGTAACCACCGCCCGTTCCACGAATAGGTCACATCATGTATCGTCGGCCGTCCCGCAAATATCCTTACGAGCCGCCACCGGCCTGGTCCTGAAAAAGGTGACTTTAATCAGGAAAGGACAATCACGTGACGATCCAAGATGCGAACCCTCAGGACACCACCAACGCACCGCCCGAGCCCGGCCCCATGAGCCGCGAATGGCATTGGCACCCGGACTTGCCGGTGAAATACGCCCCGTACTGGAACTGGCCGCCGAAAATCGGCGTCCTGGCGAAATGGGTTTGGCAGAACTGGCTTCAGTTTTCGGACCGCTCGATCTTTCTGGCCTTGGCCTTCCTTGTGGCCTTCTTGGTACAACCCGTAGATGCCGGGCAGGCTTCGTTTGCCCCGGGCTGGATGTCATGGGTGTTCATTCGGAACTGGGTGCTGCTGTTGATCGTCGCCGGTGGTCTGCACATGTGGTTCTACGGGGTCGACGGGCAGGGAAAGCTGCTGAAATACGACCCACGGCCTTACATGAAGCGCAAGAATGCTTTGTATAAGTTCGGCTATCAGACCTGGGACAACATCTACCATTCGATGGTCTTTGGCGCGACGTTCCTGTCGATGCTGGAGTGTTTTCTGCGCTGGATGTACGCCAACAATTATATCGCCACGCTCAGCTTCACGGCGCATCCGGTCTGGTTCGTGCTGCTGTTTCCGATCCTGGCGATCTGGCAGAGCTTTCATTTCTACGTCGTGCATCTGTTTCTGCACCAGCCTTTCATCTACAGACATGTTCACGCCGTACATCACCGCAACGTCAACACCGGCCCATGGTCGGGCATGTCGATGCATCCGGTCGAGGCCTTGGGGTATCTCAGTGCCATCCTGATCGTGCTGGTACTGCCCAGCAACCCGGTGCACATGATCTTTCTGGGGTATTGGCTGATGTTGGGCGCCGCCTCGTCTCATTCCGGGTACGAGGCCATCTGGGCGCGAGACCGTCAGGCGTTGTTGATCGGGGCGTTTTTCCACCAGTTGCATCACCGGTATTACGAATGCAATTACGGCAACGCAGAAATGCCCTGGGACAAGTGGTTCGGAACCTATCATGATGGCTCGGACGAGGCCACGAAACGGACTCGCAACCGCAAACGTGACATGCATTTCAAATAGAGCGGCACGCAACGCGGGCCGCGCGCAGCTGGCGCTGCCTCGGCCGATCATTTGTCTTGCCCGATAACGCTTGACTGAACCGATCCCGTTGCCGAAATCCTGGCCCTGTACGAAACCGGGCGCGCGGGGCCGGATGGCAATTCCCTCGGGCCTGATTATACTGCCCAAATGAAAGATACCGCTCCAGATTGGTTTGAAACCTGTGTCAGCCGGCTGACCACGACAAGCACCCAGCGTGTGTGGTCTGTTCTGGTCACGATTTTCGGCGATCTGGCGCAGGATGGATCAGATCAGATCAGTGGATCACTCATCACGGCGCTTACGCGTCTGGCGGGGATCAGGGCCGAGGCCACGCGTGTTGCCCTGCATCGGTTGCGCAAGGAAGGCTGGATTGAAAGCACGCGGGTTGGTCGGAACAGTGTGCACAGGCTGACCAGCTTTGGCCGCCGTCAAAGCGTTGCAGCCGCACCGCGTATCTATTCCCGCGACCCGAACATGCCGGATATCTGGCATGTCCTCATCGCCAGCAACTCGGAAAGTTCCCGAAAGGAATTGTCGGACTTGATGCTGACGGGGGATTACTTCTCGCTGAATGCGTCCACGGCCATGGCGCCCGGGCCGATGCCGGATGATCTTGAAGAGCTTCTGGGTTTCGAGAGCGACACGATGTCCGTCCCGAACTGGCTTCGCGACCTGTGCGGGCCGGAGCCATTGAAAACCGCCTATGATCAATTCTGGGATGCCATTCAGGTTGTTGAGCGGCTTTTGCCCGCAGAGGGGGCGGGCGACCCGATGCGGTCGGCGGTTCTGCGCGTACTGGTGGTGCATGCCTGGCGACGTATCGTTCTGCGCCACCCAAGCCTGCCACCGGTTTTCCTGCCGGACGACTGGAAAGGCGCCGCATGCAGAGAAGCTGTCTCGCACTTGTTGGACAGGCTACCGCGCCCCTCGCTATCGAGCTTGGAAGCCGAGCTGATGGACTGACCCACAGCGGGGCAAAGTTCGGGTGAGCTGCCGGATGTCCTGCCATTGTTAAGAAGGGCTGCGTCGTCTTTTTTGCAGTCAAGAAAACCTCTTTGGTCAGTAGTCACATTTAATGTTACAAGATGTACGGCACATAAGAAGATTGAGTAACATAAGACTTGCATCGAATCAGGGGAAGATTTATTAACCGACCAGACGGTAGATATTGTTCCATGGGAACAGGAGTACTCTAAGATGGACGCTTTCATTTGTGACGCGACGCGCACTCCGATCGGGCGCTACGGAGGAGCGCTTTCGACGGTCCGCACAGATGATCTGGCTGCTTTGCCGTTGGCGGCATTGAAGGCGCGCAACCCTCAGGTCGACTGGGCCAGTGTTGACGACGTGATCTTTGGCGATGCCAATCAGGCGGGCGAGAGCAACCGAAACGTTGCGCGTATGGCGGCGCTGTTGGCGGGTTTGCCGATTGAAGTGCCGGGAACGACGGTGAACCGTCTGTGTGCCAGTGGCATGGATGCCGTGGGAATGGCGGCGCGCGGCATCAAGGCGGGCGACTATGATTTGGCCATTGCGGGTGGCGTGGAGAGCATGTCCCGTGCGCCGTTCGTGATGCCCAAGGCAAGTTCGGCGTTCACCCGCAGCAACGCGGTGTACGATACCACGATCGGATGGCGTTTCGTGAACCCGAAGATGAAGCAGGCATACGGCGTCGATTCCATGCCGCAAACGGCCGACAATGTCGCCGAAGATTATGGTATCAGCCGGGAAGACCAGGATGCCTTTGCCGCGCGCAGCCAGTCCCGCTGGGCCGCCGCGCATGCGGCTGGGGTGTTCAAGGACGAAATCACCCCGGTTTCGGTTCCCCAGCGCAAGGGTGATCCGATTGTCGTTGATACGGACGAGCACCCGCGCCCGGGAACTACGGCAGAAAAACTCGCGGGTCTGAAAGGTGTGAACGGGCCCGACAAAACCGTGACGGCGGGAAATGCGTCCGGTGTGAATGATGGCGCGGCGGCGATCCTGATGGCGAATGAGGCCGCAGCAGCCAAGAACGGCCTGACCCCGATGGCCCGTGTGGTTGGCATGTCGGTTGCGGGTGTTGCACCACGTGTGATGGGCATCGGCCCGGTGCCGGCCAGCCGCAAGGTGTTGGCCCGCGCAGGACTGAGCGTGGATCAGATGGACGTGATCGAACTGAACGAGGCGTTTGCGTCACAGGGCCTTGCCACCTTGCGCGAGCTGGGTCTTCCCGACGACGCGCCCCACGTGAACCCCAACGGTGGCGCAATAGCGCTGGGCCATCCCCTTGGCATGAGCGGTGCGCGTCTTGTGCTGACCGCGGCCTATCAATTGAAACGTACCGGCGGGCGCTATGCCCTGTGCACCATGTGTGTGGGTGTCGGGCAGGGTGCGGCCCTTATACTTGAACGCGTGTAACGGAGGAGACGGGACATGTATGCTCAGATGGTAGAATCCGAAGCGTCGAATGAAGATCCGGACAAGCTTGCTGAATTCCAGGCGCGGATCGACGCGGACATCAAGATCGAGCCAAAGGACTGGATGCCGCACGGGTATCGCAAGACGCTGATCCGTCAGATTGGACAGCACGCTCATTCCGAGATTGTGGGCCAATTGCCGGAAGGCAACTGGATCACGCGCGCGCCGACGCTGGAGCGGAAGGCGATCCTTCTCGCCAAGGTGCAGGACGAGGCCGGGCACGGTCTTTACCTGTATTGTGCCGCCGAAACGTTGGGTGTCAGCCGCGATGAACTGACCGAGATGCTGCTGGATGGCCGCATGAAATATTCGTCGATTTTCAATTACCCGACCTTGAACTGGGCCGATATCGGTGCCGTCGGGTGGCTGGTTGACGGGGCGGCGATCATGAACCAGGTGCCGCTGCAAAGAACGTCCTACGGGCCGTATTCGCGAGCTATGATCCGCATCTGCAAGGAAGAGAGCTTTCACCAGCGTCAGGGTTACGATGCCATTCGCAAGATGGCCGAAGGTACGCCCGAGCAACGCAAGATGGCGCAGGATGCGATGAACCGCTTCTGGTACCCGTCACTGATGATGTTCGGTCCGTCCGACAAGGACTCGGTGCATTCGGCCCAGTCGATGGCGTGGAAGATCAAGATCAACACCAATGACGAGCTGCGCCAGAAATTCGTCGACCAGACCGTGCCGCAGGCTGAATATCTGGGTCTGACAATCCCTGATCCGGATCTGAAGTGGAACGAAGAGCGGGGGCATTACGACTTTACGGAACCCGACTGGTCGGAATTCTTTGACGTGATCAAGGGCAACGGCCCGTGCAACGTGGATCGGCTGGCCGCGCGCAACAAGGCATGGGACGACGGCAAGTGGGTCCGTGACGGGCTGTTGGCCCACGCCCGCAAGAAACAGGCCGGCAATCTGGCTGCTGAATAAGCTTACCCTGAGGAGGATACCCGATGAATACCGAATGGCCCCTGTGGGAAATCTTCATCCGCGGTCAGCATGGGATGAGCCACCGACATGTCGGTTCGCTACATGCCCCTGACGCGGAAATGGCAATCAAGAACGCGCGCGATGTTTACACCCGCCGTAACGAAGGCGTCTCGATCTGGGTGGTCGAAGCCAACAACATCTCGGCTTCGTCGCCCAGCGACAAAGGCCCGCTGTACGAACCAAGCCAAAGCAAAGTGTACCGCCACCCGACTTTCTTCGACATTCCCGATGAAGTGGGGGCAATGTGATGACCCGGGACGAGGCATTTCTGCAATTCCTGCTGCGGATGGGGGACAACACCCTGATCCTCGGCCATCGTGTCAGTGAGTGGTGCGGCCATGCGCCGGTTCTGGAAGAAGACATAGCGCTGGCCAACACCGCGCTGGACCTGATTGGTCAGACCCAGATGTGGCTGGGCCTTGCCGGAGAGGCCGATGGTGGCAAAAGCGCCGACGATCTGGCCTTCCTGCGCGACGCCTGGGATTTCCGCAACGTGTTGCTGGTCGAGGTGCCGAACGGCGATTTCGGCCGTACGCTGATGCGTCAATTCCTGTTCGATGCGTGGCACTCGATCATGCTGGGGCGGCTGATGGCTTCCTCGAACGAGCGGGTCGCGGCAATCGCCGCCAAGGCCAGCAAGGAAGTGACCTACCATCTGGAACGTTCGGGCGACACGGTTGTCGGGCTTGGCGACGGAACCGAGGAAAGTCATGCACGGATGCAGGACGCACTGGATTACCTGTGGCCCTATGTGGGCGAGATGTTTGCCAGCGACGAGGTGGACGCCCAGATGGTCGCCGCAGGGATCGCGCCGAACCCGGCGGATTTGCGAGAGGAATACGACGCTCTGGTTGAGCGGGTCCTCAATCAGGCGACGCTGACCATTCCGGAAAGCCGTTTTGCCCATAAAGGCGGCCGCAACGGGCGCATGCATACCGAACATCTGGGCCATCTGCTGACGCAGATGCAATGGCTGCAACGCGCCTATCCCGGAGCAAAGTGGTAAAAGCGGATGCGGGTCTCGACTGACCAGATATGGAGCTGGCTGGATGCCGTGCCCGATCCCGAAATCCCGGTGATTTCCGTCGTGGATTTGGGCATTGTGCGCGATGTGCGCTGGGACGCTGATACGCTGGTCGTAACCGTCACGCCAACGTATTCCGGTTGCCCGGCGACATCCATCATCAGTATGGATATCGAAACCGCCTTGCGCGATCACGGCATCGGGGATCTGCGCATAGAAACCAGCATTTCACCCGCCTGGACCACCGATTGGCTCAGCGAAAAAGGCCGCGCCAAGCTGGAAGATTATGGAATTGCGCCGCCGCAACCCGCGGGCGGCCCGGATCGCTGCCCCCATTGCGGCAGTAAAGCAGTCGAAAAGGTCAGCCAGTTCGGCTCGACCCCGTGCAAGGCCCATTGGCGCTGCGCGGACTGTCTGGAACCCTTTGACTATTTCAAGTGCATCTGAGGAGGAGCACCGGATGGCACGTTTTCACGACTTGAAAGTCACCGACATCCACAAAACCATCCGCGATGCGGTTGTCGTTACGCTTGAACCTGTTAACGGCGCAGCGGAACAGTTCGACTTCACCGCCGGCCAGTACCTGACGTTCCGGCGCGAATTCGACGGTGAAGAACTGCGCCGCTCCTACTCCATCTGTGCCGGCAAGGATGACGGTGTTCTTCAGGTTGGCATAAAACGCGTCGAGGGTGGCGCGTTCTCAAGCTGGGCAAATGAAGAGCTCAACATAGGTGACGTCGTGCAGGCAATGCCGCCCATGGGCAATTTTCACGTGCCCATCGATGCGGATGCGGAAAAACAATACGTTGGCTTCGCCGGCGGATCGGGGATCACGCCTGTTTTGTCGATCCTCAAAACCACGTTGGCACGCGAACCCAAATCCCGATTTACGCTGATCTATGCCAACAAGGGCATCAACACGATCATGTTCCGCGAGGAACTGGAGGATCTGAAAAACCTCTATATGGGCCGGCTGAACGTCATCCACATTCTGGAAACCGACGCGCAGGAGATTGATCTGTTCACCGGTCTGGTGACGCAGGAAAAATGCCGCGAGCTGTTCAAGCACTGGATCGATGTCAAGAATGCAGACACCGCATTCATCTGCGGACCAGAGCCGATGATGCTGGGTATTGCCGCCGCTCTGCGGGAACACGGTCTTGAGGACAGCCAGATCAAGTTCGAACTCTTCGCCAGCGCCCAGCCGGGTCGGGCCAGACGCAAGGCAGACGCGGCCGACGCAGGCACGCAGGCAAACCAGACCAGTGCTTCGATCACACTGGACGGCGCGACGCAGACCGTCACCTTGCCGAAGGATCAGTCCATTCTGGATGCCGCCCTGGAAAATGCCATGGACGCACCTTACGCCTGCAAGGCCGGGGTCTGTTCAACCTGCCGCTGCCGTGTTCTTGAGGGCGAAGTCGAGATGCTCGCCAACCACGCGCTGGAAGATTACGAGGTCGAAAAAGGTTACGTGCTGAGTTGTCAGGCTTACCCGGTGACCGACCGCGTGGTCGTGGACTACGACCAGTAAAGGGAGAGGATCAATGACCGACGCCATGACACTTGACAGCTATCTGGCCGCAGGCGGAGTGCTGACCAATCCGACCAACGTACCCCCGCGTTACCGCGCCGAGCTGATGAAACTGATGGCTACGTTTGTGGACAGCGAACTCGCAGGTGCCGCAGGCTTTGCTGATGTCATCAACCAGGGCCCCGGCATAAAGGAACGCATCGCGGCGGCGAAGATCGTGCTGGAAAAGACGGACCATGCGGACCGGGTTCTGAAAATCATGGGTGAGTTCGGCGCCGACACGGATCGTTATGCCACGCATCACCCGTGGACTGCCCGGTTGGATCGAAAAGCGGATATCGGCGCAACCCGCAGCGAACATGACATGCGGCTTGCGGTGTTCAATTATCCGATTTCCGGTTGGACTGATGCCGTCGTCATGAACCTGCTGATGAGCCGTGCCGTGGCTGAGCAACTGGCCGAGTTCTCGACCGTCTCTTACCAGCCACTGGCCGAGGCTTTCCGGCAGATCGCACCGATCGAGGCACATCACGGCGAACTGGCGTTGGAAGGCGCCGTGAAGCTGGTTGAAAACGGAGAGTCGCAAGACATGCAAGACGCAGTGGACTATTGGTGGCCACGCGTAGCGGTGTCTTTCGGGAAGGATGACCCGAAACGATTTGAGCATCTGAGATCACTTGGCCTGCGCCACAGCACCAACGCTGCCCTACGGGAACGGTGGACGCGGGCCGCGGAGGCAGCCCTGAAAAGGTTGGGTTTGAAATCACCTTCCTGAAAGAACTTCTCAAGGCGCGAGACCAATCAGTTTCCGAGGCGATCCGACAAGCACGTTGGTGATTGCGACGTGTTCCTGAAGGTTTGTTTGGTTGCAACACGCTTGATCGAAGAGGCGGCAGTGCCCGGTTTCCCTGGCACCGCCGTTGAGCATGAAGAGGTTGCCGTTTTTTTCGGTCGCCGAGTTGATCCGCCCCGTCTCCTGAAAGGTTGAACCCGGCCAGTTTCTCAACCTGAGCCGGGTTTGCAACAGGGCTAGAGACACTCGGCCAAGGTTCTCGCCATGTTAAGAATGACTTGCGGGTAGAGATCGGCTCCGGGTTCCAGATCAGAGCCCAGCGGATCGATTACGCCCGTTTTGGCCTCGGTCCCGTCCAGCACGGTTTTGACGATGCCGGGGTTGAACTGCGGCTCGGCGAGAACGCATTTGATACCTTCTTCGCGGATACGGCTTTGAATCTCGGCGATACGAGCCGGGCTCGGGTCCGCGGCGTCGGCGATGGAAATCGCACCTGCGGCCGGAAAGTCAAATGCATCCTCGAAATACTGGTAGGCGTCGTGGAATACGACGAAGCTTCCTCCGCGAACCGGTCCAAGCGTCTCGGCCACTTGTTCAGACAGCGCGGCCATTTCAGCGCGCGCGGCTGTGGCATTGGAAAAATATGCACCAGCATTGTCCGGGTCGGCAGACGACAGCTGCGCGGCGATCAGGTTCAGCCAGGTTTCTGCATTCGTCGGTGAAAGCCACGCATGTGGGTCGTGCGCGCCATGCGCGTGATCATGATGCTCATCGTGCTTTTCGTGATCTGCATGTTCTTCGTGACCGTGATCATCATCCTTGGCGTGGTCGTCGTGATCATGCTCGTGGTCATCATCCTTTGCATGGTCGTCGTGACCATGTTCATGATCATCGTGATCGTGCCCGTCGTCTTCGATGTGCTCATCATCATGATCATGTTCGTCTTCGCTGCCATGATCGTGTGCCTCGAAAACAGCGCTTTCGCGGAACTCCAGAAGAACCGTACCATCCGCGTCAAGAAGGGACGTGACCGTCGCACTGTCGGCAAGGGTTTCGATGGCACTTTCCATCCAAGGTGTTAGGTCTTCTCCTAACCAGAACACCAGATCGGCATCCTGCAATGCGGCCGCCTCGGACGGGCGCAGGTTGTATTCATGAGGCGAGGCACCGGGTGCGACGATCAGGGCCGGTGTTCCGACGCCGTCCATAACCCGGGAAACGAGCGAGTGGATCGGTGCGATATCGACCGCGACGTTCGGAACGTCCGCGATGGCCGTTCCTCCCATCAATGCAACCGTGATCGAAACTGGAAGAAGCTTTCTGGACATCAGACCCTCTGTGTGATTTTATAACGTTACGAGTGGCAATACATGATATGAAATAACATGACAAGCGATACGAATCCTGTCTCTGTCGATGAGGCGGCCCCGGTCGGGTTTCAGGAACATGACCATCAGAGTTGCGTCAAAACTGCGTTGGTATCCGCCGAGGCGCGCTGCAAGGGCGAGGGGCTGCGCCTGACGCCGGTTCGTCGCAAGGTCTTGGAAATGCTGCTGCAAGAGCATCGGGCCCTTGGTGCCTATGCAATTCTTGACCGCCTGCGAGAGGAAGGGTTCGGGTCTCAACCTCCGGTCGCCTATCGGGCGCTTGATTTCCTTGTTCAAAACGGGTTCGTTCACAAGATCGAGCGGCTGAATGCATTTGTTGCCTGCTCTCATCCCGGCGCGTCGCATTCGCCGGCATTCATGATTTGCAGAAAATGCGATGCTGTTGCCGAGGCGCAGTCCACGCCGGCCAAAGGTGTTCTGGGTGCCGCTGCGCGCGCAGCGGGTTTCGAGATCGAGCGAACGGTTGTAGAAGCCGAGGGACTTTGCCCCGACTGCACCGAAAAGGCCTGAAAATGACGCTCGTCTCAGTCGAGAATCTCAGTGTTCGCTATGGTTCAAACACTGTTCTCAGCCATGTGGACATGGCTGTCGAACCCGGCGAGATCGTCACCATCGTCGGGCCGAACGGGTCGGGCAAAACCAGCCTGTTGCGCGCCATCATCGGTGCGACCAGGCCAAGTGCCGGGCATGTATCGCTGAAACCCGGATTGAAGATCGGGTACGTGCCGCAGAAACTGCACGTGGATCCCACGTTGCCAATCTCGGTCGAGAGATTCATGCGACTGACCGACCGTGTCTCCGGCCGTCAGTGCGTCGAGGCATTGGAAAAAGCGGGCGTCCCGGATCTGTTGAAACGTCAGATGTCGCAACTGTCCGGCGGGCAGTTTCAGCGTGTGTTGCTGGCGCGGGCGTTGATCAACCAGCCTGACCTCCTGCTGCTGGATGAGGCAACCCAGGGGCTGGACCAGCGCGGATCGGCGAGTTTCTATCAGCAGATTGAGGCCGTGCGCCGCGAAACCGGATGTGCAATCCTGATGATCAGTCACGAATTGCACGTGGTCATGAGCGCCTCGGACCGGGTGATTTGTCTGAACGGCCATGTGTGCTGTGAAGGATCGCCGGCGGTGGTCGCTTCGGCACCCGAATACCGGGCCTTGTTCGGAACGGGAACAGGCGGTGCGCTTGCCCTGTACCGGCACGAGCATGATCACCACCACGACCATGATGCAGATCCTCAGGAAGCGGCGGAATGATGCTTGACGATTTCATGATGCGTGCAACGCTTGCAGGTATTGGCGTTGCGTTTGCGGCGGCACCTCTTGGATGTTTCGTAGTGTGGCGCCGCATGGCGTATTTCGGTGATGCAACCGCACATGCCGCGATTCTGGGCGTGGCCCTGTCACTGACCTTTCAGATATCGATCTTCACCGGTGCGCTGGCTGTTGCGTTGATTATGGCGCTGACGGTCACTTTGTTGGCGGGTCGTGGCTATGCGATGGACACGCTGCTGGGGGTTATGGCGCATTCCGCCTTGGCTTTCGGTCTGGTCGCCGTTTCGTTTTTGTCCGGCGTCCGTATTGATTTGATGGCATATCTGTTCGGCGATATTCTTGCGGTATCCCGTTCGGATCTGCTTGTGATCTGGGGCGGCGCGGCGCTTGTCGTGGCGCTGATCGCTTGGCGATGGGCTCAGCTTTTGACGGCCACATTGAATGAGGAACTGGCCTATGCCAGTGGGTTCGACCCGAGGCGGGAACAGTTGATTCTGACTCTGTCTCTGGCGGTAACCGTGGCTGTTGCGATCAAGGTCGTGGGGGTATTGCTGATTGCGGCGATGCTGATCATTCCCGCGGGAGCGGCACGAAATCTGGCCCGATCGCCCGAATCAATGGCTTTGATAGCAGCAGCAATAGGCGCGATTTCCTCGGTTGCGGGGTTACGGGCAGCTTATGTGTTCGATACTCCGGCGGGGCCATCGATTGTCTGCGTCGCCGCAGTCTTGTTTGCCTGTCTCAGCGTGGTGGGGTGGCGAAGGCAGGGCAGGGCGTGATGGATCTGAGCTCGATTGCGCTGACGAGGTAAACTCATTCGTTGTTCGGCACTTCAGGCGCGCACAGCACAAAAAAGGGCCCGCACACGGATTGCGGGCCCTTTCCGTTCCTTAACGATACAGCTTACTGCGGAATTTCGCCTTCCAGCCCTTCGACATAGAAGTTCATGCCTGCCAGCGTGCCGTCGTCAGCGGTTTCGCCTTCAGCCAGCCAGTCGCTGCCGTCCTGCTTCTTCAGCGGACCGGTGAACGCGTGATAGCTGCCATCTGCAAGCGCCGCCTTCAGGGCCAGCGCCTCTTCCTTGACATCTGCGGGAACCGCGTCCGAAATCTCACCGATTTCAACCATTCCTGCTCCGATACCGTCCCAGGTGTTGGAAGACGTCCAGGTCCCGTCCATTACCGCTTTTGTCCGCGCGATGTAATAGGGGGCCCAGTTGTCGATGATCGATGACACACGCGGAAGCGGTGCGTACTCGCTCATGTCCGACGCCTGACCGAAGGTGATCACATTGCCGGCTTCTTGCGCTGCTGCCTGCGGCGCTGTCGAATCGGTGTGTTGCAGGATTACGTCCGCGCCCTGTTCGATCAAAACAGTGGCGGCGTCAGCTTCTTTCGCCGGGTCGAACCATGTGTAGGCCCAGACGATCTTGAACTCGACATCCGGGTTCACCTTCTTGGCGTGGATATAGGCCGAGTTGATGCCGCGGATCACCTCGGGGATCGGGTAGGAGCCGATATAGCCGATGATGTTCGACTTGGTCATTTTACCGGCGATGTGGCCCTGAACCGCGCGACCTTCGTAGAAACGGGCCGAGTAGACCGAGACGTTGTCGGCGGTTTTATAGCCGGTTGCGTGCTCGAACTTCACGTCCGGGAATTTCTTGGCCACGTTGATGGTCGGGTCCATGTAGCCAAACGAGGTGGTAAAGATCAGATCCGCGCCTTCCAGCGCCATCTGGGTCATCACACGCTCGGCATCCGGGCCTTCGGGAACGGATTCAACGAATACGGTTTCAACCTTGTCGCCGAACTCTTTTTCAACGGCCTGCCGGCCCTTGTCATGTTCATAGGTCCAGCCGCCATCGCCGACCGGGCCGACATAGACGAAACCGACCTTGGTCTTGTCTTCGGCCATGGCCCCCGAGGCCAGACCCAGCGCCATGGCGGCGCTCGTCAGAAGTGCAGTGAATTTCATGTGTTACTCCCCAAGTTGGTACTGTTGGCCCCTAGTGTGAGGCATGGAAGGTCCGGCCCAGCGAGGCAGGTGCGCTGCTCTTGTCGGCCGAAAGGATCACAAGCACAAGGATCGTGATGATATAGGGCGACATTGCCAGATACTCGACGGGAATGGCAACGCCTGCCGCCTGCAAATTAAGCTGCAACACGGTAATGCCGCCGAACAAATAGGCACCCAGCAGGACACGCCACGGCTTCCAGCTTGCAAAGACAACAAGGGCCAATGCGATCCAGCCGACACCGGCGGTCATGCCCTCGGTCCACTGCGGCACGCGGATCAGGCTGATATAGGCCCCGCCCAGACCAGCGCAGGCGCCGCCAAACATGATGGCCAGAATGCGGATCTTGATCACCTTGTAGCCCAGCGCATGCGCGGCATCGTGGTTTTCACCGACTGCCCGCAGGATCAGGCCAAGACGGGTGTATTTCAGCACCGCCCAGACGGCCGCCGTGATTGCGATGCCCACGTACAGGATCGGGTCATGTTGAAACAGGATCGGACCGACAACCGGAATATCGCTGATCAGCGGAATATGGATGTCGCCCATACTGGGGGGTTTGATCCCCACATAGCTTTGCCCCATCAACGCGCTGAACCCCAGACCAAACAGGGTCAGTGCCAGACCACTGGCCACCTGATTGGCCAGCGCAAACTGCGTGAGCAAGACGAACAGCAGCGATAGAACAGCGCCGCCGATCGCAGCAGCAACAAAGCCCAGCCAGGGCGAGCCGGTCTCGACCGAAATCGCGAAGCCACTGATCGCACCGACAATCATCATGCCTTCGACGCCGAGGTTCAGAACGCCTGCTTTCTCAACGACCAGCTCTCCGATCGCGGCAAGCAGCAAGGGGGTCGCGGCCACCATCAGTGAAGCGACCAGAAGTACGGGATTGATTTCACCAAGGTCCATGGGTCACGCCACCTCGTTACGGGCCGCACGGATGCGGTAGTTGGTCAATAGGTCGAAGGCCAGCAGGAAGAACAGCAGCATGCCCTGGAACACCTGAATGGCAGCGGCAGGCAGGCCCAGCTGAGACTGCGCGATTTCACCACCGATATAGGTCAGCGCCATCAGTCCACCGGCCAGCAGAATGCCCACAGGGTGCAGACGGCCCAAAAAGGCCACGATGATAGCAGTGAAACCGTAGCCCACGTTGAAATCGATGCTGACCACGCCTGAAGGGCCGGAAACCTCGAACATGCCTGCAAGTCCTGCAAGCGCGCCGGACAAACCCAGACAGAACAGGATCAACCGGGCCGGGTTCACACCCGCAAATTTCGCGGCGCGCGGTGCTTCGCCGGTCAGGCGGATGTGAAAGCCCAGCATGTGCCGGTTCAGCAGGACATAGGCAAAGATCACTGCGATCAACGCGGTCACAACACCCCAGTGCATACCGGATCCAGCGATCAGTTCTGCATTGTGCGCACTGTCATAGGATTGCAGATTGCGGGACCCCGGAAAGCCGAACCCTTCGGGGTTTTTCAGCAAACCCAGAGAAACCGAGGCCAGCATCTGCTCGGCCACGTAGACCAGCATCAACGAGACGAGAATTTCGTTGGTGCCGAAACGCACCTTCAGGAAGGCGGGGATCATCGCCCACAACCAGCCGCCGAAGGCGCCGGCAATCACCATGATCGGAAAGATATAGAAGGCGTCCAAAGGGTAAAAGGCCAGCCCGGCACCCGCCCCGAAGATGGCGCCCATGATATACTGTCCCTCGGCCCCGATGTTCCAGATGCCTGCACGAAAGCCCAGCGACAGACCGATGGCGATAAGCACCAGCGGAGCGCCTTTCACCAGCAGCTGCGGGCGGTAATAAAAGGCGAATTCACCAAAAAGAGGTTCCCAGAAGATGGTGCCGATGGCTTCAACCGGATTCTTGCCCAGTATGGCGAACAGTACTCCGCCAAAAAACATCGTCGCCAAAACTGCAATCAACGGCGTCGCATAAGACCAGACCCTGGAAGGCTGAGGACGTTTCTCCAGCACAATCATCAGCTCGTTCCCCTGACTTCTTCATCTTTTCTCAAATACTCTCGCCGAAGGCGGCCCAACAGATCACACATGCGCCACCTCCATTCCGTGGGCACCGCCCATCATCAGCCCGATTTCGTCTACTGTCAGTCCGGATGTCGGACGTGGTGCACTCAGGCGGCCCTCGTTCAGCGCAGCAAAGCTGTCCGAGATTTCCATCAACTCATCCAGATCCTGAGAGATGCAGACAACCGCCGTTCCCTTTGCCGCCAGGTCGAGAATGGCTTGCCGGATGGCCGCCGCCGCTGCGGCATCCACGCCCCAGGTTGGCTGGTTCACCACCAGCACATCCGGGTTTTGCAGCACTTCGCGTCCGATCACGAATTTCTGTAGGTTCCCCCCGGACAAGGACCGCGCCGCGTTGTCCGGGCCGGGTGTCCGGACGTCAAAAATCTCGATGATCTTCTCCGCAAAGCTCTTGGTCTCGGCCCATTTCAGAAAGCCGTTGCTTTCCAGACCCTCTCGAACCGACCCGGTCAACAGGGCGTTTTCGGTCAGGCTCATGTTCGGGGCGGCGGCATGGCCCAGCCGCTCTTCGGGCGCGGTCAACACGCCAAGTTTGCGTCGCGCGGTCGGACCCAGCTTGCCGATCGCCTGACCGTTGAACTTGATCGCGTCGGCAGATGTCAGGATTTCGCCGGACAGAACGCCCAGCAATTCATCCTGCCCGTTGCCCGCAACGCCGCCAATGCCCAGAACCTCGCCCTTGCGGACGGTCAAATGCACGTTGCGCAATGCGGTACCGAATTCTGACGGAGAAGGCACCGACAGCCCGCTGACATCCAGCGTCACTGCGCCAAAATCACGCCCCGAACGTTCCGGGGTTTGCAGGGCCGTTCCCACCATCAGCTCGGCCATGTCGCGGGCCGAGGTCTCAGAGGGGACACACTCGCCCACATTCTTGCCCAGACGCAGGATCGTGGCGTGATCACACAGGGTCCGTATCTCTTCCAGCTTGTGCGAGATATACAGGATCGACGTGCCTTCGGACCGCAACTTGTTCAGCGTCTCGAACAGGATCTCGACCTCCTGCGGGGTCAACACCGAGGTCGGTTCGTCCATGATCAGCAGTTTCGGGTCTTGCAGGAGGCAACGGATAATTTCAACACGCTGGCGTTCCCCGGCGGACAGATCGCCGACAGTGCGGAACGGATCCAGCGGCAGGCCATAGGTTTCGGACACTTCGCGGATGCGCGAGGCCAGATCACCCATGGCCGGCGGGTTTTCCATCCCCAAGGCGATGTTCTCGGCCACGTTTAGCGCGTCAAACAGCGAAAAATGCTGGAACACCATCGCAATTCCGTCAGCCCGCGCGGCGCGGGGTTCAGGCGGTGCAAAGGGCTGACCGCGTAACAGCATGGTGCCACTGTCAGGTTTCACCAGCCCATAGATCATCTTGACCAACGTGGATTTCCCGGCCCCGTTTTCCCCCAACAAGGCGTGAACTTCGCCCTCACCGATATCAAAGGACACCTGGTCATTGGCCACGACACCGGGATAGGCTTTGGTCAACCCTTGCAGGCTCAGCAATGGAGTGGTCACGCGCTCAGGTCCTTCTTCAACTCATTCTGCCGGGCCGGGCGCAGCAGTTGCGCTGCGACGCCCACGGCGATCATCTGCGGGTGTTTGCCCAGCGACGGGTCACCAATCGGGCAGGTAATCCGGCTTATCCGGTCGGGCGGATGCCCAAGAGCCGCCAGCCGCGATCTGAACCGCGCCCATTTGGTAGCCGAGCCGATCAGTCCCGCAAAGCGGAAATCGTGCAAAAGCAGCCTGTTGCACAGTTCTAAATCCAGATTGTGTGAATAAGTCAGCACAAGGTGCTCGGCATTGGGCGGTGCATGTCGCACAAGTTCGGCCGGTTTCGTCGCTGGCAGATCGGTCACGCCTGCAGGAATCACGTCCGGAAAGCGCTCGGGGCCGGTATCGACCCAAGTGATCGCAAGATCGGGCAGGGGGGACAGAACATCCACCAGCGCCCGTCCGACGTGACCTGCGCCCCAGATCCACAGGTTTCGTGCCGGTTTATGCACCGGTTCGATCATCCAGCCGTCGATCAGGCGTGTTTCGGGTGCAATACCCTGACTGCGTGCTGCCGCCAGCACTCGCTTGACCGAAAGAGGCACGGCACCACCGGATGCTGATCGTGCAATGATCGTATCATCCAGCGTTTCAACCTTCTTGAGATCATAGACTTCGCTGAACAACGAGACCGCTCCGCCGCAACATTGGCCCATGTCCGGTCCCAGCGTGTGATGCGTCAGGCGCGTGGCGACTGTTTGCGATCGTGCGGCCTCTGCGGCCTGGTATTCCAGCGTACCACCACCGATGGTTCCGCTTTGCCCGTCCTTCCAGACCAGCATCGCAGCACCCACCTCGCGCGGGGACGACCCTTTGATCCCGGCGATGACCACCCGAACCACTTTCCCGTGGGTTTTGACCGCCTCCCTCAAAGCCTCAAGGTCAAATCCCATCAGGTGCCTCCCTTCATCCTCTGGACCCCGCGCCAAACCTCTTCGGCCGTGGCCGGAGCGTTCAGGGCCGGGTATCTGTCTCCGCAGGCGGCAACCGCGTTCGACAGCGCCAGCCAGGCCGAGATCCCCAGCATGAAAGGCGGCTCGCCCACAGCTTTCGAACGATAGATGGTGTCCTCGCGGTTTTCGCCATCCCAAAGCCTGACGTTGAAGATGTCCGGCCGGTCCGAGCAGGCCGGAATCTTGTAGGTCGAAGGCGCGTGCGTGCGCAGGTTGCCCGTGTCATCCCAGACCAGCTCTTCGGTCGTCAGCCACCCTGCACCCTGTACATAGCCGCCCTCAACCTGACCTATGTCCAAAGCCGGATTCAGCGACGCGCCCGCGTCATGCAGGATATCCGTTCGCAGAATTCGGTTTTCACCGGTCAGAGTGTCCACCGCCACCTCGGTAACGGAAGCGCCGTAGGCAAAGTAAAAGAAAGGGCGACCGCGCCCGGCGATCCGGTCCCACTCGATCTTGGGCGTCTTGTAGAACCCGGTCGCCGACAGGCTGACGCGCCCTTGATAGGCCAGTGCGGCGGCTTCGGCGAAGGTGTAGCGCTCTTCTGAGACCGAGACATGCCCATCCGAGAACGTGACCGTTGATGGATCGGCCTGATGACGTTCCGCAATATAGGCGGCCATCCGATCACGGATCGTGTCGCATGCGGCCTTCACCGCCATACCGTTCAGGTCACTTCCCGAAGATGCCGCCGTCGCAGACGTGTTCGGTACTTTCGCCGTGTCGGTTGCGGTGATTTTCACCATCTCCAACGGTATGCCAAAGCGCGACGCTGCGACCTGTGCGACCTTCTGGAACAGGCCCTGGCCCATCTCGGTGCCACCGTGATTCAAGTGGACTGATCCGTCCTGATAGACATGCACCAGCGCACCCGCCTGATTGAGGTGGGTCAGCGTGAACGAGATACCAAACTTGACCGGGGAAAAGGCGATGCCCTTTTTGATTACACTGTTCTCGGCATTCCATTTCGCGACAGCGGCCTTGCGCGCGGCATAGTCGCTGGATTTCAGCAACGCCTCGGTCATGCCGTGCAGTTCGAAATCGCTGACCTCCATCCCATAGGGTGTGGTGTTGCCGCCGGCGGGCAAAGGACGCACCGGTGCGTCACCCATTTCAACGGCGCCGCGGCTGGTCAGGTCTTCGTGCGGATCGGGATGCCCCAGTGGTTTTTCTGTCGGTGTGCTCTCGGCCACGGCGTGCGCGGGTGCATAGTAATTCCGGCGGCGCAGCTCGACGGGATCCAAACCCAGCGTATGCGCGGCATGGTCCATGACCCGTTCGATGCCGACCATGCCTTGCGGGCCGCCGAACCCGCGATAGGCGGTGGCAGATTGGGTGTTGGTCTTCAAGCGGTGGCTTTCGATCCGGGCGTTCGGCAAAAGGTAGGCGTTGTCCGAGTGCAGCATCGCCCGGTCGGCCACGGGCAACGACAGGTCCTGCGCCCAGCCGCAGATCGCATAGTGGTGGAATGAGACGCCCTGAATATGGCCATGCTCATCGAACCCGGCCTTGTACGAAATGCGGAAAGCGTGGCGCTTGCCGGTGATGATCATGTCATCGTCACGGTCATAGCGCATCTTGCAGGCCTTGCCGGTTGCGCGGGCGGCCACGGCGCAGGCCACTGCCAAAGCGTTGCCCTGACTTTCCTTGCCGCCAAACCCTCCGCCCATGCGGCGGGTCTCGACCCGGACGGCGTGCATCGGAACACCCAGTGCGTCGGCCACCTTGTGCTGAATCTCGGTCGGGTGCTGGGTCGAGCTGTGCACCAGCATATCCGCACCTTCATTCGGAACGGCCAGCGCGGCCTGACCTTCCAGATAGAAATGCTCCTGCCCGCCCAATTCGAACGAACCTTCGATCACATGCGGCGCACTGGCAATGGCCGCATCCGCATCACCCTTGGCATAGATGCGTGGACCGTCTTCAAACCGGCTGTCGGCGGCCAAGGCGTCCGCGATCGTCAGGATCGGCGTTTCCTCGGCATAGTCGACCTTGCCCAATCGCGCCGCTTTGCGGGCGGCCAGATGGCTGGTGGCGACAACCAGGAACACGGGCTGGCCTATATAGTGCACCGTGCCGTCCGACAGCAGCGGCTCATCGTGGATCGAGGGCGAGACATCGTTGGCGAAAGGCAGGTCCTCTGCCGTCATAACCATCACGACACCCTCGGCGTTTTTGACAGCCGACAGATCCATTGCGGTGATCTTGCCCTTGGCGATCGGGCTCAGGCCAAAGGCCAGGTGCAGCGTGCCCTTGGGTGTCGGGATGTCATCCACGTACCGCGCCGCGCCCGAAACGTGCAAAGGGGCGGCGTCGTGGGGCAGGGCTTGCGTCACACTCATGCTGACACCTCCAGCACATTGGTGATCTCGCCCTGATCTTCCAGGAAATAGCGTTGCAGCATCGCCTTGGCGGTTTCCAGTCGATACAGGGCCGAGGCGCGCATATCCGTGAGTGGCGAAAAGTCGTCGGCAAACGATGGCAGCGCGGCGTCAACGGTCTTGCGCGTCCACGGTTTGCCGACCAAAGCGGCCTCGACATGGGTTGCCCGTTTCGGAATAGCAGCCATGCCACCATAGGCGATGCGCGCCTGTGTGACGCTGCCCTCCGAAACGGTTATGTTGAAACAGCCGCAGACGGCCGAAATATCCTGATCGAACCGTTTGCTGAGCTTATAAACCTTCAGGCGATCTGGTCGGCGCGGGAAGCTGACGGCTTCCACAAACTCGCCCGGAACCCGATCCTGGTTGCCGTAGTCGATGAAGAACTCTTCCAGCGGGATCGACCGCCGCTCGTCGCCCTTGCGCAGATGCAGCGTCGCCCCCAGCGCGATCAGCGCGGGCGGGTTGTCCCCGATGGGCGAACCGTTTGCGATATTGCCGCCCACGGTGGCCGCATGGCGCACTTGCACGCTGGCATAGCGGCGGATCATCTCGGCATAGGACGGATGCAGATCGGCCATCGCCGTGCCCATGCGATTCATGTCGACCATTGCGCCAAAGCGGACTTCTTCACCGCTGAGCGTGATCTTCTTCAAATCATCACAGCGGTTGAGGAAGATCACCGGGTCCAGTTCGCGCAGTTGCTTGGTAACCCAAAGGCCCACATCGGTCGCACCAGCGATCAGAGTCGCATTCGGGTTCTCGGCATACACGGCGGCCAATTCGTCGGATGAGGTTGGCAGCATGCGCGAAGCGGCAATCGTTGCAGGTGGTTTATCTTTGACCCAAACCGGAACGGGCTGTTCCTCGGCCGCTTTGGCTGCGCGAATGATCGGCGCATAGCCGGTGCAGCGGCACAGGTTGCCTGCTAGCAAAGTGTCATGGTCCGTTGCACCGTTCGTGTGCCCGGCCACCATCGACATGACGAAACCGGGTGTGCAGAAGCCGCATTGCGAACCGTGCAGATCAACCATTGCCTGCTGAACCGGGTGCGCTTCGCCATTCGGGCCGCTGGCGCCTTCAACCGTGCGCACCGCTTTGCCGTGCAGCTGCGGCAGAAACAGAATGCACGAGTTCAGTGCCTTGGCGCCTTCGTCATCCGTCACCATCACGGTGCAAGCCCCGCAATCGCCTTCGTTGCAGCCTTCCTTTGTGCCGGTCAGGCCGCGATCTTCGCGCAGCCAATCCAGCAGGGTGGCTGTCGGATCGATATCAGCCAACTCCACTGTCTCTCCGTTCAGAAGAAACGTGATGTTCATTCGAGAAACCCGTCGCCTTACCCGGTTGCGCCCTTGTGGCCCTCCTTCGATGCGACGTAGAAAGAGTGGCGGGCGAATTGCTTGCCATGAGATGTTAGAAACAGCGCGGCTTGTCTGGCAAGAAAAACCGCCTCTGTTATACACCATTAGACGTATACGGCCTGAGACCGCCTTTTCTGATTAATGGGCAGCCACTTGTAAATAAAGCGGTTTTTGATTGCGACGCCCAGTCAATCCCGAAGCACCTTCTGAAAAAGCCGAATAATCAATGGCGATTTTTTTGCGGCAAACGTAACGCGGTTCAGTCTTTTGCCGCGCAGCCGGCTGGGGTAGCTTGGGCGTCATGAGCAGTTCTCCACGATTCATCCACCTCCGCGTTCACACTGAATATTCCCTTCTGGAAGGCGCCGTGCGGCTGAAAAAGCTGCCGGGCCTGTGCGAGAAGATGGAAATGCCGGCGGTCGCCGTGACGGATACCAATTCGATGTTTTCGGCGCTGGAATTCGCGGTCACCGCAAGCGGCGCTGGGGTACAGCCGATCATGGGGTGCCAGGTCGATCTGACCTATGTCCAGGCCCAGCCGGGCGAGAAGCCGAAGATGCCCGCGCCTCTGGTGCTGCTGGCGCAGTCCGAGACCGGGTACGAAAACCTGATGAAACTCAGCACGTGTCTCTACGTGGACAAGGGCGGGCAACTGCCTCAGGTCACTTTGGAAGAACTGGCCGACCGATCTGAAGGGTTGATCTGCCTGTCCGGTGGACCTGACGGCCCGGTGGGAATGCTGCTGCAACAGGGTCAGCGCCCGGCGGCCGAAGCGTTGGTCGATCGGCTGGCGGCAATGTTCCCCAACCGGTTTTATATCGAGCTTCAGCGCCATCCGGGTGAAGATGGCCAACCCGAGGCCGAGCGCCTGACAGAACGCGGCCATGTCGAGATGGCCTATGCCAAGAACCTGCCGCTGGTCGCCACGAATGACGTCTATTTCCCGACGCCGGACATGTACGAAGCGCATGACGCGCTGATCTGCATATCGGAAGGGGCCTATGTCGACCAGCAGGAAGGCCGCCGTCGTCTGACGGCGCAGCACTACTTCAAGTCACAACAAGAGATGGCGACCCTGTTCGCCGACTTGCCCGAGGCCATCGAAAACACCGTCGAGATCGCCAGACGCTGCGCGTTCATGGCCTATCGACGCGACCCGATCCTGCCGAAATTCGCGGATGACGAGGTGGCCGAGCTGCGGCGCATCGCCAATGAGGGCTTGCAGAAACGTCTGGCCGTGATCCCGCATGCGGTGACGCCCGAGGAATACCAGGAACGTCTGGATTTCGAACTGGGCATCATCGAAAGCATGGGTTTCCCCGGCTACTTTCTGATCGTCGCGGACTTCATCCAATGGGCCAAGGATCACGACATTCCGGTCGGGCCGGGGCGGGGATCGGGCGCGGGCTCGCTGGTGGCCTATGCGCTGACGATCACCGACCTTGACCCGCTGCGCTACAGCCTGCTGTTCGAGCGCTTTCTGAACCCCGAGCGGGTCTCGATGCCCGACTTCGACATCGACTTCTGCATGGACCGCCGCGAAGAAGTGATCCGTTACGTGCAGCAGAAATACGGGCGCGACAAAGTTGGTCAGATCATCACCTTCGGCGCGCTCTTGTCCAAGGCCGCAGTGCGCGACATCGGGCGGGTGCTTCAAATGCCATATGGGCAGGTGGACCGCCTGTCCAAGATGATCCCGGTTGAGGGGGTGAAACCTGTTTCCATCGAAAAGGCGCTGAAAGACGAACCCCGCCTGCGCGAGGCCGCGCGCGAGGAAGAGGTAGTCGACCGCCTGCTGACCTATGGCCAGCAGGTCGAGGGGCTGTTGCGGAATGCTTCGACCCACGCGGCAGGCGTGGTGATCGGCGACCGTCCTCTGGATGCGCTGGTGCCGATCTATCAGGACCCGCGTTCGGACATGCCCGCGACCCAGTTCAACATGAAATGGGTGGAACAGGCCGGGCTGGTAAAGTTCGACTTTCTGGGTCTGAAGACCCTGACCGTTATCCAGAACGCGATGGACCTGATTTTCAAATCCGGGCGCCCATTGCACATCGCCGCCGATGGCACTGAACTTTATGAGCCCGCCGAGGGGGCTGAAAACCAGATCAACGCCATCCCGCTGGATGATGAGGCGACGTACAAGCTTTATTCCGCGGCCAAAACCGTGGCGGTGTTCCAAGTGGAAAGCTCGGGCATGATGGACGCGCTCAAGCGCATGAAGCCCACCTGCATCGAGGATATCGTGGCGCTTGTGGCGCTCTACCGCCCCGGCCCGATGGAAAACATCCCCACCTATTGCGAGGTCAAGAACGGCCAGCGCGAGATCACCTCGGTCCACCCGCTGATCGATCATATCCTGGAAGAAACGCAGGGCATCATCGTCTATCAGGAGCAGGTGATGCAGATCGCGCAGGTCATGGCGGGATACAGCCTTGGCGGCGCCGACCTGCTGCGCCGCGCGATGGGCAAGAAGATCAAAGAGGCGATGGACGCCGAACGCCCGAAATTCGAGGCCGGCGCGGCCAAGAACGGCGTGGACGCTAAGAAGGCCTCCGAGGTGTTCGACCTCTTGGAGAAATTCGCCAACTACGGCTTCAACAAGTCCCACGCGGCGGCCTATGCGGTGGTCAGCTATCAGACCGGCTGGCTCAAGGCGAACCACCCGGTCGAGTTCATGGCCGGGGTCATGAACTGCGATATCCACCTGACCGACAAGCTGGCGGTGTATTTCGAAGAGGTCCGCAAGGGGCTGGGCCTGCCCTACGTGCCGCCCTGCGTGAACCGCTCGCTGGCGACCTTCGACGTGGTGGATGGCCAACTGGTCTATGCGCTCGGCGCGCTGAAAAACGTGGGCGTCGAGGCGATGAATCTGGTGGTGCAGGGCAGGGGAGACAAACCGTTCGTCAACCTCTTTGACTTCGCCCGCCGGGTCGACCTGAAGAAGGTCGGCAAACGTCCGCTGGAAATGCTGGCGCGTGCCGGCGCTTTTGATGAGCTCGACAAGAACCGTCGCCGCGTGTTCGAAAGCCTTGACCGTCTGGTGCAGTATTCGGCGGCGATCCATGAACAGAAAAACTCCAATCAGGTGTCTCTGTTCGGCGAGGCAGGCGACGACCTGCCCGAACCGCGCCTGTCGCCGACGCCGGACTGGCTGCCGGCCGAACGCCTCAGCGAAGAATTCAAGGCCATCGGCTTCTATCTCTCGGGGCATCCGCTGGACGATTACATGCCCGCGCTGAAGCGCAAAGACGTTAAGGCGCTGGACGAAGTGATTAATGCTGTCCGAGCTAGGGGAATGATGGGAGTGAAGATGGCCGGGGTTGTCGCCGGGCGGCAGGAGCGGAAATCGGCCAAGGGCAACCGCTTTGCTTTCGTTCAAATGTCTGATCCCACTGGCGCCTATGAGGTCACGCTGTTTTCGGACACGTTGGAGAAGTGCCGCGAGTTTCTGGAAACCGGCGCGCAGGTGGTTCTGACCGCCGAGGCGACGATGGAAGCCGATCAGCTCAAGCTGCTGGGCCGCTCGGTTGGCCCTGCGGATTCCCTTGTGGCCGAAGCCGGAGCAACCGGGTTGCGCATCTTTGTTGACGAAGCGCAGGTCGTACCAACGGTCGCCAAGGTGCTCGAGGACGCCGCCGGGGCGGCGCGCGGGGCCTCGAAGGGGCCGATCCAGCTCTGCCTGATGGCGCCGGGGCTGCCGGGCGATGTCGAGATGGATCTGGGCCAGGACTTTCCGATCAACCCGCAGATCAAGGGCGCGATCAAGTCGCTGGACGGGGTGCTGTCGGTCGAGGAACTGTAGCAGGAAGCCGGGGCTTCGCTTTCAGTCGCCGGGATGGCGGCTTGCGGACACCTCTGGCTGGCCGAAAAATCTTGCAATGCGTGTCTGTCGGGCAATACGCTTTAGCCACGATAGACACGACCATTATTCAGTCGTTTGTCTTCCGATGTATTTGAGAGGGTATTCCTGATGTCACGTTTGCTGAATCTTGTCTGGCTGGCGGGTTTTGCCATGTCAACCAGCGCCGCGATCGCGCAGGAGGCCGCCGACACGATCTATACTGGCGGACCGATCCTCACGATCAACAATGCGCAGCCGACCGCCGAGGCCGTCGCGGTTAAGAACGGGCGTATCCTCGCCGTCGGCGCGCTTGCGGATATCATGGCGCACCGGGGCGACGCGACGGGATTGTTCGATCTTGACGGCCGGGCGATGCTGCCGGGCTTTGTCGACAGTCACGGGCACGTGGTTTTCGGTGGCCTGCAAGCCTTGTCGGCGAACCTTCTTTCGCCGCCGGACGGCGGGGTCACGGACATTGCCAGCCTGCAACAGGCGCTGCGCGACTGGATCGATGCAAACAGGGATGCGGTCGAGAAGGCCGGAGTGATCATCGGCTTCGGCTATGACAACGCCCAGCTAGCCGAGAAGCGCCACCCGACCCGCGAAGACCTTGACGCGATCTCTCAGGAGCTTCCCATCGTGATTGTCCACCAGTCCGGCCATCTCGGCGTGGCGAACTCGAAGACGCTTGAGATTGTCGGCTACGATGCATCGACGCAGGACCCGGCCGGTGGCAAGATTCGGCGGGAAGCCGATGGCGCGCCGAACGGGGTTCTCGAGGAATACGCGTTTTTCGGGACGCTCGTCCCCGTCCTGAAGCAACTCGGTCCGGACGCCTTCGCGGAATTCGCGGTTGCCGGGTCCAAACTCTGGGCGCGTTTTGGCTACACCACGGGGCAGGACGGACGGTCCTCGGGGTTTGCCGTCGAGTCGCTGAAGGCCATGGCGGCCGACGGCAGGATACCGATTGACGTCGTGGCCTATCCCGATGTGTTGGAAGCCAGGGATTATATCGGCGACAATGTTTCGAAAGAATATGAAAACGGTATTCGCGTGGGCGGTTGCAAGTTGACGATCGACGGCTCGCCGCAAGGCTTTACCGCGCTCCGCGACCGTCCCTATTATGACCCGGTTGGCGACTATCCTGCAGGCTACAAGGGGTACTCGGCGGTGACCATCGAGCAGGTGCAGGATGCCGTGAACTGGTGTTACGAGAATGGCATCCAGATCATCACCCATTCCAATGGCGAAGGCGCGTCGGACATGCTCATTGCTGCGCTTCAGGCTGCGCAGGACAAGTATGGCGATCCGGGCAACCGCCCCGCACTGATACACGGCCAGTTCCTGCGCGAGGACCAGGTCGACGCCTACAAGCGGCTGGGCGTGTTCATGTCCCTTTTCCCGATGCACACCTTCTATTGGGGCGACTGGCACCGCGACCACACCGTGGGCCCGGTCAATGCCGAGAACATTTCGCCCACTGGTTGGCTGCTCGAGCGGGGCATGATGTTCGGCTCGCATCACGACGCGCCGGTCGCCTTGCCTGACAGCATGCGCATACTGGATGCCACCGTGACCCGGCGCACGCGATCGGGTGACATTCTTGGCCCCCGTCACCGGGTCGACGTCGCGACCGCGCTCAAGGCGCTGACGATCTGGCCCGCCTGGCAGCATTTCGAGGAGAACGACAAGGGGTCGATCGAGGCGGGCAAGCTTGCCGATTTCGTGCTCCTCTCCGAAGATCCCACCGCCATCGACCCCGAGACGCTGGACGCCGTCAGGATCATGGCGACGATCAAGGAAGACACGGTGATTTACGAGGCGCGCGACGAGGTGAAGAAGGGCGAAATCCGCTCTTCGCCCTTCATGAGCGACCCGGTGTCAGCGCACAACTTTCTTCACGCGATGTATCAGGCAACCGGTGTGGAGAGGCCGTGGCTTCAGCAGCTGATGTTCCGGTTGGAATGAACTCGGGAATCGAGCTGGACCGGGTGTAGTCGGTCAAGGATCCGTAGCGAGAAGCGGGGGCTTTGCCTTCAATCGCCGGGATGGCAGCTATGAGCCCATTGTGCGCATGCGTATTTTGTGCAGCATCAGCGCGAAGGGCGGACATCGGCCGTTCACGGCGCTCGGATCATAGGTCCCGAATGCGGAAAACGGCCTCGATCCGCTGAGACTTGACAACGTCCATTTTCTTACGTTTTTCAATATGGGCGAGCGGCTTCAAAGCGTCTCTCCAAGCCACTCGCCCCCTCCTTTCAGCGATCCATTTTTCTCATTCCGAACCAAGATGCTCTTCTAGGAACACAGCGACGCGGCGAACAGCTTCAGCGGATTCCGGTGTCTCGGAATGACCGTGGAAGCAGTGTTGCATGGCGTCGTGAACATCCAGAATTGCCTCGTGGCCCGCACTACGCAGGACTCCGTACATGCGTATGCCGTCGCTCATCTGAATTTCCTTAGACCCAGTCTGTACCATCGTCGGAGGGAAATCTCGCCCCTCGAAATTGTCGTACACAGTAGAGTAGCGCGGATCTTGTGCTTTCTCTTCAGTAATTCCCAGCATCGGCCAGACTGAGTCGATCAAGTGATCTACGTTAGTGCGTGGATCGTCGTACCGCAGCGTCCATGTCGAATCGCTGTTGAACGAGAAATCAGTCTGCGGGCTTTGCATTACGGCCGCACCAGGCAGCGCTCCTCCGCGATGCGACATGGCATTTGTCGCCATCGCCACCAATCCGCCGCCCGCGGAACAACCGTAAATTCCGACGTTCTCTGGTTTATAGCCACCGCCCTCTCCGGTCAGTGCATCAAAAACGGCGATCACCTGATCCCGCTGGTCCAAAATGTCCCAGTCGGGGGCTGGCATCAATTTGTAATCGACGGAGGCAATGTCGATGCCCATATGATTGGCAAGTGGTGCTGTCCGGTCAAACGTTGTTTCCGGAGTGTTTCCGTAAAAGGCACCACCATGTGCATGAATGAGTATCTTTCCCGGATGGCGGTTTTCGCTCGGACTGATAATGACCGTTCTAACACCACCTATCTCACGTTCCTCGGTCGACAAATTGTAAGTCTTTAAAAGTTGTTTGCCGGCGGCCTCCATCGGATCGATCAATTCATCGTGCAACGACTGCCATGCACCGTAGTCCGTTGGGTCTGGGTAGCCTTCCCAACTGCTGGTGAGCCAATTGGGCGTCCAGTTAACCATCACCTCACGCATCTCCGGGCTGACAAAATCGGGAATATGCGTTGGAAATGTCTTGTTTCGATTTGGATCATTGGGGTCAGCGTTGAAGGTCGCAATGGAAAGAAGACGCCGTACATCTTCGTGACATGGCGCGTTCTGATTTTTCACTTCCAACTTATCGCACGCCTCTTTCAGCGCGGACAATTCTTCGTTCAAGCGCTCGACGGCAGTGGTGCCTTCCTCAGATTTCAGAATCTCGCCGACGCGAGCATAAGCGTCAGACATCAAATTCCAGTGCGATCCGTGGTCTGCTGCTTCAGAAGCGGCAACCGTAGCAAGTCCCGCCAATGCAGCTGAAGCCAGAAACGGAGATGTCCAAGTTTTCATTTGATATCCCTTTCTTTGGATCATTTCGAGTTTTCATAAGACGTGACCAATACCTTCATGCCGGGGCGCAATAGGAATTCAGGATTGGGGAATTCGGCGATGCTGTAGCCAATCCCTGTCTCCGGATCGAATTCAAACGGCGTTGAGATAAGGCGTCCGTGATGTGGAAATTCACTCCCTCCCGGCAGTTCTAGCACCAGAGTCAGGCTGCCCATTACACTGTCGTGGCTTTCGCCCGCGAGGATGCGTTCCTGATGCTTCTCGTACGTTCCCTCCACGCGAACGTGGATCGGATCCAGTTGATACAGGGTTCCGATTTCGGGCGAGTCGGCGACGACGTTTGCATTATCGCGAAACCGCGGCGCACTCATCTGGCCGTCGAACGGTGCGTGGATGAGCTGGAGATCTGAGATAGCCTTGGCCTTTTCCGCATTGAGCCTCTTTGTCTCAACGGTCGCTTCGGCGATTTTGACACGCGCTTCAGCTTGCGCAATCTCAACTTCAGACACAGAATTGGTGCCCAACCGCTTCTTTCTGGACAGGTCAGCCTGGGCCAACTCCAGTTCAGCCACGGCCTGCTGGTGAGCCAACTCACCGATTTTGGCATCCCATTGCTTGAAGACCTGGTCGAAAGTCACCAGTAGATCACCTTCTTTGACGAATTGACCTTCAATAAAGTGGACAGTGTCGATCTGGTTTTCGGCGGCTGCCGACACATCCCAGCTTTTGGCTGGCACAACCACTCCTTCTCCTTCCGCACTGAAAACCCCCGGACCACTGCTCTGTGCGTTCACTACGGCCGCGCAAAGCAAGGTTGTGATCAGTGTGGCTTGCAAAAGCTTTCTTGCCACGGGTCTCTTTCTCCTATGTCTTTTTTTTGGTTCCTCTAATGGTTTTTACAAACGGGCGGGATGGACGAGGTGAACCATCCCGCCCATCGCTCAGTTCAGCGTGTTCTTGTAGATCACGCCGTCCTTCATGATGATTTTTAGATTTGTGTCCGGATCCTTCATGATCTCGATGTTTTCCAGAGGATTGCCATCGACCAGCAATAGGTCTGCATAGGCGCCTTCTTGAATGACGCCCAACGGGCCTTCTGGGTATGGATTCATCTGGCCGGTCAGAGCATTCAGTTCTCCGGCTGTCGAGGTAAACGACTTTAGTGTCCGGAAGTTGCCAATAGCTTCTGAGAAAAACTCGAACTCATCTAGCGCGCGATCATCATATTCGCGACCAGTATTCCATTGGGGAATATGATCTGATGCAAGAACCACTTTCAGGTCAGGGTTGTTTTTCATGACTTCCAGCAAGTTTGCCGATGCGTCCCGAATAACGCTCCACTTTGCAAAGCTTTCTGGTGGATAAGCCTTTTCAGCTTGTTCCACTGAGATTGAAAACACTGGCGAAAACGCAGTGGACAGAAACATGCCGTTTTCAATCATCGTCTTGGCCTGCTCATCGGTCAGATAGGGTGCGTGCTCAATCGACATCACGCCATTGTCGATAGCCTGCTGAAGCGCAGCAGCGGTGTGTGCATGAGACGCGACATAGGTATCCCAGCGCTCCGCCACCTCAACGACTGCTTGGACCTCTTCATCAAGAGGGCCCGAATGAAGTGGATCAAACAAACTTGTTACACCGCCTCCGGTGAACAGTTTGAGCTGTACCGCACCGCGACGGAATGCTTCACGCGCCGCGCGCAGGGTTTCCGCCCGCCCGTCAGCGATAATCGTAACATAATCTTCGTAGAAATGTTGCCGTCCGCCAGCGATATTCGGGTGGGAGTCATTCAATTCACGGAAATCGCCATGACCGGATGTTGTGGTGATCCAGTTTTCCGTGGGATAGATGCGAGGCCCCACCATGACGCCCTCGTCGATGATTAGACGCATGAAATTTGACGGACCACCCAGATCCCGTACTGTGGTAAATCCGTTCATCAGCATCCCTTCGGCACGATCTGCGGCCAACGCACCATGAGCGTAGGGATGCAGCCCGTCGCGCGATTGCGTTTGCACGGGCCCGAAGGTCGAGATATGAACGTGCATATCCAACATACCTGGCATCAGTGTGCGCCCGCCACCGTCAATAACCGTAGCATCCGGCGCGTCGATGGTCTCTGCCGAGACCTGCTTGATAAGGTTGGCCTCGACCAGAACGCTGGCATTCTCGATCCGCGCCTCGTTCATGCCGTCAAAGACATGAACATTGGTGAACAGGGTCCGTGGCGGCGCGTCGTCCTGCGCAAGAGCGGCAGAGCAGGTCAGCGACAAGGCCAGTACTGCTCTCAGGGAAGTCATTGTTTTGATCTTCATCACAACTCTTTCTCTTAACAATGGAAGGCAGGGCCGAAGCCCCGCCTCCCGAGGGATTATTGCAGAGTGTTCTTGTAGATCACGCCATCCTTCATGATGAGGTTGATGGTCTTGATGCCACGCGGACGCGGTTCTGCGTTGAACCATGAAGGGTTTCCGCCCAGAACAGTGATGTCCTCAAGCGGATTTCCATCGACAAGCAGAATGTCGGCGTATGCGCCTTCCTCGATGACACCAAGAGGTGCGGGGTAAGGGTTACTGCCACCGGTCAAGGCGGCAAGCTTGCCGCCAGTGGACGTCATTGCTTTCAGTGTTTCATAGTTGCCAAATGTATCTGCGAATATCCATTTCTCATGGTCCCGGTGGTGTCTTGCGGCCATGCCATTGGTACTCACGATGTCGATTGAGAACACAATGTTCGGCTTCACCTTTTTGATGACTTCAGCGAAGTTTTTTGTTCCCTCTTTCATCATAAGTGTTCTGGCGTACTCAAATGTTGAAGGATTGCCATAGACCGGATGGGTCAGGATGTCTTCGCTCATGACGGCTGCAATGTAAGGAGAAATGAAGGCACCTTTTTCCTTCATCAACATGGCCGTGTCTTCCTGTAGGAACTGTCCATGTTCAATCGACATGACACCCAAATCGAGCGCACGGCGAATGGCTTCATCAAGATAAAGGTGCGCTGCAACATAGGTTCCACGCGTTGCAGCTTCTTCTACTGCGGCGATAATTTCAGCGTCGGTGTATTGAGAGGCCTCAAAGGGACCTTTGTTGCTGGCAACACCACCGGCCATCATGATTTTCATATGGGTGGCGCCCGCATTAAAGTTCCTGCGAACGGCTGCTCGAACTTCATCAGGGCTGTTTGCAATGTGGTATATGCCATTGCGCCAGGTGCTACTCTGTTGGGGACTTGTCTGGCTTTCAAACAAGAGATCACCGTGACCAGCGCTTTGGCTGATCATCCCGGCAGCGCTGTAGATGCGAGGTCCTTCCATTAGGCCGTTGTCGATGACACGTCGCAATCCGTCGGCCATGCCCCCCATATCACGCACTGTCGTGAAGCCATCGTAGAACCACTCCAATGCAGCAGACGAGGCATGTCCCGCCATATAGTCCCACCTGGCCATTTCCATGCCCGGACGCCCGCCGTCCATAGAAAGGTTAAAATGCGTATGGCTATCAATCATGCCCGGCATCAAGGTGCGTCCCCCGCCGTCAATGACATTGGGCGACAGTTCGACTGTCTGCGTCCCTTCTTCGCCCTCGATGATGAAAGTGTAGCCACTGCTGCCGCTATGAATTTCTGAATACAATGGCCCACTCGGACCAGCTTGCACTTCCCATGTACCGGTCTCTGGAATGTCTTCGGCGACCTTGTGGATCTTGTTGCCGACAACAAGAACATCCAGGTCCAGAAGACCATCGGTGTTCCCATCAAAAACTTTCACGTTTTTGAACAAGGTGACTGATGGCGCTTCCTGCTGAGCAAATGCAGTCGAGGTGGACAGCGTCAGCGTTACAAATGTCAAGGCAGCGAAAACTCTTTTGCAATATCTTGCCATGTCAAATCCCTAGTTGCGTGATCGATGTCGACTAGTTCATTTCATTTTATGAATATGACACCTTCATTTGGAAAATGCTTGACCGTATCCTAAGGTTAGAGATTTTTCGGTTAGAATTTGGTCAGGTTATTGAACTTTTTTCTGGAAAGCACGCCGTGGCGCAGGCACGAGTCCCAGTAGAGGGAGCAAATATGTTCGGGAATCGCAAAACACCAAAAGACTCTGATCTGCCATTGGTGCGGGCAACAGTACTGGCGCCGGTCGTCGCGGCGTTACGCGCGCGGGGGCAGGATGCTGATGATGTCTTCGCACATCTGAGTTTTGACGCGGCAACTATGATCGCACCTGAGCAATTTCTGTCACATGAAACCGTATATGCAGCCTTCAATGCCGCATCTGAAGCCGAAGGAGCAGATTTTTGCACTCGGGTTGGCCAGTCTGTTGATCTCAAGCGCTTCCTTCCAAAAGGGCAGGAGCTTGCAAAGGCCTATACGCTGGGTGACTTGTTCACACGTTTCACCCAGATTGTTTCGAAGGAGTCAAATGCAGTCACTCAGTCCTTAGTCGTAGAAGACGAATATGCCTACTTTGCGGCCCGACGGCATTTTCGCTCGTCAGTGTCACCTGCCCAAGCCGATGGCTTCATGATCGGGATCTGGATTTCTTTGCTGCACCGAGTGATCGATTTCCGTTGGGATCCGCGTGAGATCGTACTGCAACTGGCCAACCCTAACGTTTTGCCCAAACAGTTTTACGGGGTCACTGGCATTCCCTGCGACGATCGAGGGTTTTCGATACGCTTCCCATCCATCTGGCTGAACCATCGCCTCTCAGAGGACATGATGGAGAACAACCCCGAGTATCACCCATCAGTCATGGAACTTGCGGCCCCGCTCGATTTTTTGGCCGGGTTCGAAGACATCGTCCGGTCTCGACTGGCTGATCCGGCGTTTACAGCGGTAGAGGCCGCGCGCACGGTCGGTTTGCATCCAAATACCCTGAATGCGCGTCTGTCGGAACGTGGCGAGACAACTTCCAAGGTCATTGCACGCATGAAACGAGAGAAAGCGATTGAACTGTTGGGTGTGAAATCCTGCTCGGTCACTAACACCGCTCAGCAACTCGGGTTTTCCGACCCGACTGCATTCTCACGGGCGTTCCGGAGGTGGACTGGTCAGTCCCCACAGGCTTTCAAGCGCTCTTACACGGAACCAGAAGAATGACCTTAACGATAGTCATTGCGCTCCTGTCAGCGTTCTTCCTGCTCGCGAGCTCAATCAAACTTGCGGGTTGGCAAAGGAAGATCTTCGAAACACAGCTCGCAATGTTCGAAAGCTATGGCCTCAATCGGCAGGCCATGTTCTTGGTGGGTCTCATTGAATTGTTCGGAGCCGTCACAATCTGGTTCCAACAGTCCTGGCTGGGTCCGCTCGGAGCAGCAGCACTTTTGGCAACATCCGTCGGAGCCATCTTCTGTCACCTGATATTTGACTCCTGGAAAGACGGAATCCCCGCAATGATAACCGCGGCTGTTTCTGCATCTGTGCTTTGGCACGGTTGGAGCAGCATAAGTTCGGTCTTCACGTGAACCGCAGGGTCTATTTGGTTGTCCCAAGCAGACTGTTCGGAAGGTTTTAATGCAGAAAGCTGCCGTTCATGGATGTCCATGGAAATAGCAATTAAGCGCCGGAAGCGCCAATTGACGCCATTGGGCCGGGCGGCGGGTTTGTCCGCACTACTGACAACTGACCCATACCCGGCGCCGTTACCCAACGCGGTTTCTGTCCGAGTGTGACGGTTCGGCCCTGAGACGTTTCGTACAAAACGGACTACCACGCCCCAAGCGCCTGTACAAAACGGAAGAAACGGCCTCCCGGCCACTCAATAATGCGGCGGGCGTTCGTCACCAAAGACAACGCCGCCTGATCCTTCCTGCGCCCGTTCTGCTTCGCGCTGCAACAGCATTTCAACCCGTTGGGTCAGCCGGTCGATTTCCGACTGTTGTCTGGTGACGACCGTGTTCAGCTCGTCCACGGTACGGGTCAGATGGGCGATCTCTTCTTCCAGATGCTGCATGGGGAACTCCTGTCTTGCGCTGGTCATAGCGACACAGTCGGCCCAAGGCCAGAGAAAGCGCGCCTTGCCCCGATGCGGACCATGGGATAGACCGCGCGCGGAACAAGGACACTCCCAAGGACGCCCCACATGGCCAAGCCCAAGAAACAGCCCCGCCCCAAGGCCGTCACGCCGAAAGGGTTCCGTGACTATTTCGGCGAGGAAGTCACGCAGCGCACCGAGATGCTGCGGACGATTGCGGGCGTGTATCATCGTTACGGGTTCGACGCACTTGAAAGCAGTGCGGTCGAGACCGTCGAGGCGCTGGGCAAGTTCCTGCCCGACGTGGACCGCCCGAACGAGGGCGTCTTTGCGTGGCAGGAGTTTGACGAGGGCGGCAACGGCGATTGGATGGCGCTGCGCTATGATCTGACAGCACCTTTGGCCCGGGTCTATGCCCAACACCGCAACGATTTGCCCACGCCCTATCGCCGCTATGCGATGGGTCCGGTCTGGCGCAACGAAAAGCCGGGGCCAGGGCGGTATCGCCAATTCTATCAGTGTGATGCGGATACGGTGGGGACGGCCAGCATGGCTGCGGACGCCGAAATCTGCGCCATGCTGTCGGATACGCTGGAAACCGTGGGCATTCCACGCGGCGATTATCTGGTCCGGGTCAACAACCGCAAGGTTTTGAACGGCGTGCTCGAAGCGATGGGTTTGGGTGAAGACGCGGCAGCGCGGGACGACGTTCTGCGCACCATCGACAAATTCGACAAAGTTGGCGGGCAGGGCGTGCGCGAGTTGCTGACCAAGGGCCGGCTGGATGCCTCGGGCGCGTTCATCGACGGTGTGGGCCTGTCCGACGATCAGGCCGAGCCGGTGATCGCCTTCCTGACCTCCAAAGCCGATGATGCCGCCGGAACGCTGGCCAACCTGCGAGCGGCCGTGGGTGACAGCAAAATCGGCGCCGAAGGCATTTCGGAATTGGAACAGATCGGCGAGTTGCTGGCCGCGGGCGGCTATGGCGCTGATCGCATCCAGATCGATCCTTCGGTCGTGCGCGGTCTGGGTTATTATACCGGGCCGGTCTATGAGGCCGAACTGACCTTTGAGATCTTTGACGAGAAAGGCCGCAAGCGGCAGTTCGGGTCCGTATCGGGCGGCGGGCGCTATGACGATCTGGTGAAGCGTTTCACCGGACAGGAAGTGCCCGCGACCGGCGTTTCCATCGGTGTTGACCGCCTGCTGGCGGCCCTGCGCGAAAAGGGTCGGATCAGCGCCCAGGCCAAAGGCCCTGTGGTCGTCACCGTCATGGATCGCGACAGGATGGCCGATTATCAGGCGATGGTGGCCGAGCTGCGCAACGCGGGCATCCGGGCCGAGGTCTATCTGGGCAATCCCAAGAATTTCGGCAATCAGTTGAAATACGCGGACAAGCGCAACTCTCCGGTTGCGGTGATCGAAGGCGGGGACGAAAAGGCAAAAGGCATCGTGCAGATCAAGGACCTGATCCTTGGAACCAAAATCGCCGAAAGCGCCACGCTGGAGGAATGGAAAGAACGCCCCAGCCAGTTCGAAGTATCGCGCGCTGATCTGGTCGCGAAAGTGCGTGAAATTCTGGACAGTCAGGACTGACCCATGCCCAACCGTTCCCAGATACAGGCCCGTGCCGCGATGATGCGTGTTCGGTTCGAGGCTGCGGGCGCGCAGGTGGTGGATACGCCTCTGTTGCAACCCGCTGAAGTGTTGCTGGACCTTTATGGCGAGGATATCCGCGCCCGTGCCTACGTCACCTCGGACGCGCTGCGGGGCGAGCAGATGCTGCGCCCGGACTTCACCCTGCCTGTTGTTCAGATGCACATGCGAGACGGGGCCGAGCCTGCACGCTATACCTATTCCGGTGAGGTGTTCCGCCGTCAGGAACACGACCCGGACCGCTCGAACGAGTATATTCAGGTGGGGTATGAGGTGTTTGACCGCGAAGATCCCGCTGGTGCCGATGCCGAAGTGTTTTCGCTGATGGCGCTGCAACTGCGCGGGCTGCCCTTGCGTGCGGCAACCGGGGATATCGGTATCCTCACCGCCGCGGTCGAAGGGCTGCGTACGACCGAGCGCCGCAAGGCCGCTCTTATGCGGCACCTGTGGAGACCGCGCCGATTCCGTATCTTGCTGGATCGGTTTGCAGGTCGCAAGGCGCCCTCGGAAGGGCGAACCGCGCTGCTGGACGCTGCCGATCCGATGGCCTTTGATGCCCCTATGATCGGCAAGCGCCGCAAGGCCGAAATCGCAGCGCGCATTGAAGCCCTGCGCGAAGACCGTGATACGCCGCCGATTTCCGACAATGAGCTGGCCGGGCTGGAAACGTTGCTGAATGTGCGCGAGACCATGCCATTTGCGCTGGAACAGCTGCGCGACGTGGCGGTGGATCTGCCGCAGGTCACGCCCGCCCTGGACCGGCTGGAGGCGCGTGTGGCTGCACTGCAAGCACGTGGAGTCGATGTCGAGCGGTTGGATTTCGAGGCCGCCTATGGTCGGACATCAATGGAATATTACGATGGTTTCGTTTTTGGGTTTTACGCGGAAGGTCGGCCTGATTTGCCTCCGATCGCCACGGGCGGGCGCTATGACGCGCTGACACGGCAATTGGGCCGTGGAGACGAAATCCCGGCTGTCGGCGGCGTGTTGCGCCCCGACCTGATGCTGGAGATCGAGGAGGGTGCTGTATGAGCCTGAAACTGGGTGTGCCCTCGAAGGGCCGGTTGATGGAAAAGACCTTCTCGTGGTTCGAAAAACGCGGCATCACCTTGTCACGCAGCGGGTCGGACCGGGAATATGCGGGCAAGGTCGAAGGGATCGACGGGGTCTCTCTGATCCTGCTGTCGGCGGGGGAAATCCCGCGTGAACTGGCGGCGGGGCGGATTCATCTGGGCGTCACCGGGATCGATCTGGTGCACGAGAAACTGCCGCGCTGGGAACAGCAGGTTGAAGAGGTTTCGCAGCTTGGATTCGGCAAGGCTGATCTGATCATCGCAATCCCGGCATGTTGGGTCGATGTCGATACGCTTGATGATCTGGACGCGGCAGCAGCCGCGTTTCGCAAAACCCATGGCCACCGGCTGCGGATTGCCACCAAGTACCACCGTCTGGTTCGGGAATTCCTGACAGAAGCGGGCGTGGCCGATTACACGCTGGTCGACAGTCAGGGCGCGACTGAAGGCACGGTGATGAATGAAACCGCTGAAGCAATTGCCGACATCACCTCGACCGGAGAGACCCTGCGCGCGAACCACCTGAAGATCCTCTCGGACGGTCTGATCCTGCAATCGCAGGCCACGCTGTGGCGTAGTCGGGTGGCCAGTTATTTGCCTGATGACAAGCGGGTGCTTGCGGAAGTAATGGACCGGGTGAGCAAAACTTAATCAGGGGCAGCGGTCACTGATTTGCTGATGTCAAAACGTTTTGACCTGCACGTCCCTTTCCTTTTTTTGAACACGACATTCTTTCTCAGGTCGAATGTCATGGTGCCGGTGTTGCCGCCTCCGCAGTTCGCGCTGTCGAAGTTGAAACTGATGGATTGCTTTTTGCTGTTCCCCGAAACGCTGGTGCCGTTGATATTTTGCAGCGTTGAGGATGTGATGCCTGCAATGTTGCCGCCGGTAATTGTAACCGACACCGGGAACGGATTTTTGGACGGCACGGTCAGGCTATAGGTTCCATCCTTTGGGGCGGCGAGAACGCTTGTTCCACCTGCTACAAATACAGCCGCCAATACGATTGTTCGAAATTGTCCAATCATCATAGGTTGCCCTCGTTAACTTAATAAAATCAAGTAAACATTCTATGCGATTTTGTTGGCATCCTCAAAGCATCACATTGCGGATGGTCTGGTGCCGGCCTTTATAGAACCCCGATTTCCGCCAGGGCGCGGTTCAGATCATCGGGTAGGGCATCGTCCTGCTCGCGGTTTTTCGGCAAATCGGCAGGGGTATCTTCAGGCTTGAGATAACGCCATCCCTGAAACGGGCGTTTCAGGGCGTTCTGTGTGCGGTGCAGCTTGGGGTCTAGCACAATGGCACAGCGGCGGATACCATCGTCTCCGATCACTTCATCCAGCCGCAGGATCCGTTGGCGACACTGGATTACGCCCTTGATGACCCAATAGATCGATCCGCCGTTCAGAATTTCGGCTTCGCGCTTGGGCCACATGCGGGTGACGTGGCGTGGCAGGCCATCTGCGAACCGCTGGCGATAGCTGTCCTGCCAGGCCATCAGCGTGTCGACGCTTTCCGAACCAACGGACAGTTTTATGAGGTTTACGTAATTATCCACAGCTTTCCCACAGAGTCGTCCCTAGGATCATCTTTATATTGTAGCTTGGTTCCAGATGTCATCAAGGTGTTGTGGTGCGCATGTGATTTGAGGTAGTCTGGATACCTCTTTCAGCACAGGGAATCACCAATGAGCCGCTTTGCCGCCCCCATCGCCGAGCAGATCTGGGATATGAAGTACCGCTTTAAACAGGCGGATGGCACCCCCATCGATCAGACGGTTGAAGACAGTTGGCGGCGCATCGCCCGTGATCTGGCGCGGGTGGAAAACGACCCGGGGCACTGGGAAGAGCAATTCTATGAGGCGCTGGAAGATTTCAAATACCTGCCTGCCGGGCGGATCACAGCAGGTGCCGGCACCGCGCGTCAGGTGACCCTGTTCAACTGTTTTGTCATGGGTACGGTGCCCGACAGCATGGGCGGCATTTTCGACATGCTGAAAGAGGCCGCGCTGACCATGCAGCAGGGCGGGGGGATCGGCTATGATTTCTCGACCATCCGCCCGCGTGGTGCTGACGTGAAAGGCGTCGCGGCGGATGCGTCGGGGCCGCTGAGCTTTATGGATGTCTGGGATGCCATGTGCCGCACGATCATGTCGGCGGGCTCGCGCCGGGGCGCTATGATGGCGACCATGCGCTGTGACCACCCGGACATAGAACAGTTCATCACCGCCAAATCCGACCCGGCCCGCCTGCGCATGTTCAACATGTCGGTTCTGGTGACCGATCCGTTCATGGAAGCGGTCAAGGCCGATGCCTCATGGGATCTGATCTTTGACGGCAAGGTCTATCACACGGTTCAGGCACGTGATCTGTGGAACAAGATCATGCAGGCCACCTATGACTATGCCGAACCGGGCGTGATCTTCATCGACCGGATCAACCAGGCCAACAACCTGAGCTATGTTGAAACCATCGCGGCCACGAACCCGTGCGGCGAACAGCCATTGCCGCCCTATGGCGCCTGCCTGTTGGGTTCGATCAATCTGGCGCGTTTGGTGGTTGAACCGTTTGAGGCAAAAGCCCGTTTGAATGAAAAGGCCCTGCAAGAACTTGTCGCCACGGCTGTCCGGATGATGGACAATGTCGTTGATGTGTCAAAATTCCCACTGGCCGAACAAGAGGCTGAAGCGCAGGACAAACGCCGCATCGGGCTGGGCGTGACCGGACTGGCGGATGCGCTGTTGATGCTGGGCCTGCGTTATGGGTCCGACGAGGCGGCGCGTCAGACCGAGCGCTGGTTGCACGCGATCGCCCGCGCCGCGTATCTGGCGTCGGTCGACTTGGCCAAGGAAAAAGGGGCGTTCCCCCTGTTCGATGCCGAGAAATACCTGGCCAGCGGCACGATGCAGCAGATGGATGACGATGTCCGCGAAGCCATCCGTGCACACGGTATCCGCAACGCGCTGCTGACCTCGATCGCGCCCACTGGGACGATCTCTCTGTACGCGGGGAACGTGTCGTCGGGGATCGAGCCTGTTTTTGCCTATGCCTACACTCGCAAGGTTTTGCAGAAGGATGGCTCGCGGACCGAGGAAGAGGTGGTGGACTATGCCGTTCAGATGTGGCGCGACAAGTTCGGCGATGTCGAGCTGCCCGACTTTTTCGTGAACGCCCAGACATTGACCCCGGCCGAGCACGTCAAGATGCAGGCCGCGGCACAGAAATGGATCGACAGCTCGATCTCGAAGACGATCAACTGCCCCGAGGACATCTCGTTCGACGCCTTCAAGGACGTGTATATGCAGGCCTGGGATCAGGGCTGCAAGGGCTGCACCACCTATCGCCCGAACGACGTGACCGGCTCGGTTCTGACCGTCTCGGAAAGCGACGACAAGGTGCCGGGTGAAAGCGCGGATGCCCCGCACGAGGTGGATGGCGGCGATGTCATCTACATGTCCGAACCGCTGGATCGGCCGCAATCGCTTGAGGGTTCGACCTACAAGCTGAAATGGCCCGACAGCGAGCACGCGATCTATTTGACCATCAACGACATCGTCATCGGTGGCCGCCGCCGTCCGTTCGAGGTTTTCATCAACTCAAAGAACATGGAGCATTACGCTTGGACGCTGGCCCTGACCAGGATGATCTCGGCCGTGTTCCGGCGCGGTGGTGACGTGTCTTTCGTGGTCGAGGAACTGAAGGCCGTGTTCGATCCGCGCGGCGGGGCTTGGGTGCAGGGCAAATACATCCCCTCGATCCTGGCGGCAATCGGCGGCGTGATCGAGCAGCACATGATCGCGATCGGGTTCCTCGAAGGCGAAGGGATGGGGCTGAAATCCGACCCGCAGGCGCAGGTGGTCAACATGGACGCCCCCCGCGGCAGGGCCTGCCCGTCCTGCGGCCAGTATGACATGGTGATGATTGAGGGCTGCATGACCTGCCGCAGCTGCGGGCATTCGAAATGTGGTTGACGCTGGGGGTGGGTGCTTTGATTGTGGCGTTTCATAGGACATGACCTAAACGTTTCAATAGATCATTTTGGCTGGTGATATGAGAATACGGCCTCGGATTTCTTCCGGGGCCGTTCGCTAGTCTAAAAAGGACAGACGAATGAGATGGTACTGGGCTGACGACATTATCAGGCTTTGATACAAGGGGCGGGAAGCAGAAGTTCGCTGCGAGTGCAAAGATTATCTCATCGGGAGCCAAGAGCAGACCTTTGTCTGTCCATCACACACCCATTCGGTATCGATGAACTTTGTTTTGATCTCGTCTGGAGGTTCGTCCACTTCACAACCAACGCACCTCCTCCTTGGAAGCGCATGCCTCTGAACGAATTATTACAAACCCTATAGAAAATCGTCAGGGCTTGGCGGGTCCTGACCAACCTGCAGCTATCATTGCACTGATCAGCTCTTGAACTGGCTGTGGGTCTACAAACACCCGAGCCTTTAGTTTTTCGAGGGGGAAGCTTGGCCAAGTGTCCGAAAATACTCTTGCAAGCCGCTGTGCCTCAGCTTGTTCTCCGTTCCTCCAGTGGGCTGCCATAAGGTAAGCTGCGGAAATTGGTCCGAACGGCCCACCGCGAGATATTGTTTTATCAAACGTTCGGATTGCGGCAGCATAGTCTCCCGTGTGGAACTGAGCCGCACCCAATGCGTTGTCAAAAACTAGCCCTCCACCGTTTTGGGCCAGTGCTCTATATCTCACTGATTGCGACAGAACCCGATCAAAATCGGACGTGTAAAGGGAGATCAGGGCGTCGAATTCAGCAACATGTGAATCATCGGGTGCCAAGTCTACGGCCCTTTGGGATAATCCAACCGCGCTTTCATAATTGCCCACCCCAAATTCAAACCAGGCCCGAGCTGAAAGCGGCCAAGGTGCATTCGGAGCCATTTCCAAAGCGTAAGCACTATTCTTGTCCGCTGCGTGCAAAAACTCGTCTGAACCGGGCTTGCCCGATTGCATAATGGCGAGCATTGTTTCGACCTGAGAAGCACCAGCATATCCCCCGTAATATAACGGGTCTCGTTCAATCGCTGTTTTAAAAATCAACAACGCGGGCTGAAGCCGGGCCAGATCCGTAACAGGGAAAATCAGATCCCGGCCTGCGTCGCTTAGGTTCATTGCCTCGACACGGGCAGGTGACACGTCGTAGATTGCAGTTTTGCCGGTTTTGGGTGCTACAGATTGCGAATTGCGGCCAATCAGGACACCAAAAAGAATGCTGACTATTAATAGTGAAAGCGAGATAACGACTGCGGTAGCCCGTCGCCTTCCGCGTAAGCTTCGTCTGCTTCGACTGGAGCCCGGCAAAAATTCGGGTGCGTAACCCCCGACGGGCAGTGAGATAACCAATTCGTCAGCAATCCCTTTACCGTCATAATAAGATTGCAGCTTTCGCCGAACACGCCCGGCATCCACACGCACGACGCCCTCGCGTTTCAATAACTCATCCGCGTCGTATCCATAAACATCCATCGCAATGGTCTTGGCACGTATTTCGTCGGAACGACCCTCCAGCGTTTCCGTCACCACGTAAGATAGGAATGATCGCATGCGGGCGGATCCTTTGAATTCATCCGACCTCAGAACCTTGTCCAACGCGGCACGCAACTGCTCGCCCGAGAACGATTGAGTACCAGTCTGGCCCTGGTTGCCCACGCTGACGTTCAAAAACTATCCTTTCACAATAAGGGTTTGACGTCACGTTGCTACCGTAGCATGCGGCTTGAAACGTGCAATACATATTCTTTTGGATGCATGCTTAGAGGGAGAATGCCTAAAAAGCGCTGCCAATGACGGATGATGAATTCTTTGAATCTCAATTTCCCAAAGCGGGTCGTCTGCTACGGAACCTGCGGGAAAAAGACCAAGAGTTCGATCAAATTTGTCGCGACTACAAAGAGGTCTTCGCAGAAATGGCGATGCCGCCAAAGTCGCATTCAGTTCTACAGATGCGCTATCTCGCGGATCTGGCAGAAAGCCTCTCGGACCTGCGCAGCAGTATTGACGGACACCTGCGGGCTCAGGGCGCGCGTGCGGAATCGGTACGGAACAAAGATTTGGAGGTTTGACATGAAACTTAGATATATCTTGCCTACGTTGTTGATTGGTGCTGGCTCCGTGCTTGCTCAGGAAACCCCAATTGTTCATGACGGCGAGTTTGAATTCCTCCGCGCGCAGTTTGGTGAGGCATGGGATGCACAAGACGTTGAAGTCGACGCCAAGCTGGCCGAAATTCGTGCGGCCAATGGCGATAAGCCCCCTAACCTCCTCTACATCCTGATTGATGACGTCAGCTTTGGTCAGATGGGTGACCGCAAGATGAATTACGTCATGGGGATCGAGACACCCAGCATCAATCAATTGGCCACCGAAGGTTTGTCGCTGATGCGCATGTATACCGAACCTTCCTGCACTCCCACACGCACTGCCATGCTGACCGGGCGCCACCCAATTCGCGCCGGTGTGGAAGAGGTCAAAGTGGCTTTGGTCGGAGAGGGCCTTCCGGCCAGCGAAGTGACATTGCCGGAGATACTGAAACAGGTCGGCTACAATACGGCGCATGTCGGAAAATGGCACCAAGGCGACATTGAACAATCGTACCCACATAACCAAGGGTTCGACTGGGCCGCATTTCCACTACACCAGCAAGTACAGCTGAGCCTCATGACCCCCGAGGCAATGCGGTCCAACACTATGCTCGGCTATGTGCCCGAGGGGCAGAATAATCAGTTCCAACTGGATGAACGGTTCAAGCCATATGGTCTTGTCACAGGTGTCGAAGCCGAAGCCGGTGGTCCCGCCCTGGAAGTAGACATGTCGGCCGGTGAGGTGTGGACGCAGGCCAAATATGAAGAGATGAACGAGCGATATCAACGGCAGGCGCTCGAGCAACTTGAACGCGTAGCTTCCGAGGATGCACCGTTCTTCTTGCAATATTGGCCGCTTTATCCGCTGAACTTCGTTTACCCGGATCAGGCAATTTCACGAAATGGCGGATTTCACGCCGACAAGCTGCAACTGCTTGATGGTTGGATCGGAGATCTTTTGGCCAAGCTTGAAGAATCTGGCAAAGCGGACAACACAATTGTTGTTTTGATGGCGGATAATGGCCTGATGTATCACTACGAAGGCTCATCCGGTCTGAACCAGCTGATCTATCGCGGTGGCAAAACCCAGCATCTTGAAGGCGGCGTAAGAACCGATGCGTTCATTCGCTGGCCCGGTGTGATCGAAGCCAACAGCGCAGCCGGTGACATCTTTCACGTCTCAGATATCTTCACCACGATGGCGCGAATTGCCGGAGCCACAGACTTTATCCCAAGGGACCGCGTAATAGACGGCATCGACCAGACGGCCTTGCTGTTGAACGGCGAGGGAAATGGGCGGCGCGACTATGTCTATATCTACGAAGGACCTGTCTTGCGCTCGGTCGTCAAGCAGGAGTTCAAGATGCATCTTCCTGCCCCCGGTCAACCCGGCGCGGCTGCTCCGACTTATAATATTTATAGGGACCCCCGAGAGGAACACCCTTTGGTGGGCTACTCGCTTTGGGCCGGGGCATCTTTTCAAGATATGATCAAGCGTCACCAGAAGATGATCGCCAAGTATCCGCATTCAGAGATTGGCAAAGGTACACCTTATGAAGGCATTGAAAACCTGCGCCCGGAATCCGAACTGACCCGCGACGTATTCACGAGTTGGCAGTGAGATCACAAATTTAGTAATTATTCGAATATATCGATGTTACTGATGGTAATCACATCGAAGTCAAAAACCGAAGCTCGGCTTCGAACCCTGGGGGAGATGGAATGAAACTACAATGGCTTATGGTTTTGTGTGCAGGCATTGCCGCCCCACCTTTGCAGGCTCAGGACGACCCTATTCAACACGATGCTGAGTTTTATATTCTGCAAGCCCAACGCGCGGAACAATGGGTGCAGGATGACGCTGCCGTTGATCAGGCTTTGGCCGCTTTTCGTGACGGCAACAATGGGCAACCCCCAAATATCGTCAGCGTTCTGATTGACGATATGGGCTTTGGCGATATGGGTATACCCGAGCTCAACGCTGTCCGTGGGTACGACACTCCGAACATCAACGACTTTTCGGACGAAGCGTTGCGTATGGTTCGGATGTATACTGAACCGTCCTGCACCCCGACTCGCGTGGCACAAATGACCGGCCGCTTGCCCGTGCGTATGGGAATGGGTGATACGACCGTCGATATCGCTGGCTTTGGATTGCCCGATAATGAAGTGACGCTGGCCGAAGTCTTGAAACAGGCAGGATATGCAACCAGCCACGTCGGCAAGTGGCATATGGGCGATATTGCCGAAAGCTGGGCAATGAATCAGGGTTTTGACTATGCCCAGCACGCCATCCACCAGCAGGGCCAGCTGACAATCTTTAATGATGATGCGATCAAAGAACAGGTCTCGGTCGCGATCCGGGACTATGAGGATAAATACACACTGGACGGCTGGTTCCGACCGGATGCCTCGGCGATGATGACCGTCATCGAGGGCGAGACCGGCGGCGCCATTCGCGAAATCCGCATGGAAGCCGGAGAACGCTGGAACGCCGAAAAATACGACGAAATGAACCAGGCGTTTCAGGATAAAACACTTCAGGAACTGGAACGCCTTGCAACTGGGGACGCGCCCTTCTTCCTGCAATATTGGCCGATGATCCCGCTGGACAATACCCGCGCCGGCCGTGACGGGCCGGAAAGCGCGAATGGCGGCTTGTATGTCGACAAGATGCAGCTACTGGATCAGTGGCTGGGTGATCTGTTCGCGCGCATGGATGATCTAGGGCTCAGCGAAAACACCATCGTTGTGGTTATGGGCGACAATGGGCATTTTACCAAATACGCGCCGCAATCCGGGTTTACCCCACTGATTTACGCGGGCGGTAAAGGCGACACGACTGAAGGTGGCGTGCGCGTGGACGCCTTCATCCGCTGGCCGGGCATGATTGAAGCTGACGGGTTGTTAAACAGCATCATTCATGTTTCGGACCTCTATACCACGATCTCGCGCTTTGCCGGGGCGGATGGATTCATCCCAAGGGATCGTCTGGTCGATGGTGTCGATCAGTCGGCGGCGCTACTGTTCGCGGATGAATCGAAAGCGCGACGCGATCACGTGATCATCTATTCGGTCGCGAAACCCGAGGCGATCGTTAAGGATCAGCTTAAGCTCAAACTGCCGGGACCCGGCGAGAGCGCAATTTTAGCAAAATTCTTCGATCTTTACCGCGACACCCGCGAAGAATACTCGGTCTCAACCGAAGTCGGGTCTTGGGGTGGGCAGGAATTCGTACGTATACTGGGCCGCCACAAGGCGCGGAAAGAGAAATACCCCGATACTCCGCCCGCCTACGGCATGCCTTATGAGGGGATTGAGAACATTCGTCCCGAGACACAGCAAGCCGTTGAAGCTTTCATGATCAAGCGCGCGTCGCCCCAGAAGTAGGCCTGTTCTTTCGTAATGAACCGCGAAGGACTGTAATCACCAAAATCGAGGATCTCAGCATGGTTGGTAGCATAATTTTCGCACTGGGATTGATCGTGTCACTCGGAATCGGGTTTGTCTATTTCCGCGACCTTGGCGATGTCTCGCAAATGCTGCTGAAAGTAAAGCGCGAGAATATGGTGCGCTTTATCCGGCATGAATACCGCCTGATTGGCATTGGCCTGGGCGGATTTGTAGTGGCAACCCTTGCACATTTCCTTTTGGGGGGCGGCCCTTTCTGGCTTTGGCTCGTAACGGCTGCGCTGACCTTGCTTCTTTATGGGTTTCCCTATGTGTGGGTGCATTTGGGCCTGAGAAACCAGCTCAACGACGCCCAGTATTTTTCTATCGAGGAAGCGCGAAAATATGTCGGTCCAACAGCGCCAGTCATCGTCATCGAACACAATGGTCACGCGCGCGCGCACCCGGATGCGCAGATCATGCGCCCTCATTTGGCGGGCGATGTAGATGGGCTGGGGGGCGAGGATGTGGTAATGACTTACTGCGCGATGGCCAATCTGGGTCAGGGGTACACACCGCGAATAGAAGGACGGCGCCTGAACCTTGAGGTTCTGGCCCAGCATGGCAACAACTTGATACTGCGTGACAACGACACGGGCGATCCGATCCAGCATATCTACGGTTTTCGCGAGGCGGATCGCGACCCCAACTCCGAGGGTCCTGCTTGCCCTCTCCGGCCCGAAGCGCAAATGAGGCCTTGGCCCACCTTTCGAATGACATTCCGCGGGTTTCAGAAAGCCTATCCAGAAGGTGAGGTGTTTCTGAACAAACCATCCACGAACCCTTTGCTGCGTCTGCTGGACATGATGACCGAGATCACCTTTGGCTGGGGCATCGGACGCCAACATCAGGAAGACGCTCCTGTGATGGACAACATGGATCGTTCAGACCACCGGTTGCCGAACAAAACCTACGTCTGGGGAATTACGATTGGTCAAGATGTCGCTTGCTGGACCGACGATTTCATCATCGAGAACAACTGGATCGTGACCGCCAAAGTCGGAGGACGGGATGTCGTGGTCAGCCTGGATCCGAAATATGAAAGCCTGGGCATTTGGTATAACGACTCGGGTCAACCGGTGGCCAAATGCGATTTCTGGGGTCACTCGGATCAGGGTCAGCTAAAACGTGTAGAAACCCTGCGCGCAGGCGTATTCTGGCACGTTTGGTCCGAGTTTTTCCCGAACACAGATATCAATCGCGTCGGCAACAGTTCGATGGCGACGGAAGAAGCTGCGGAATGAAAATCAGGACCACACAATTTCAAACCAACGACAATTTATTGAAACTTGTATGTTTGTCGGGAGGAACAGAATGTTTTCGTCACTATGGGTGAAAAGTTGCTTGTGCGCGGCAACGCTATCGGCATCGGCAGCCACAACGGCTGCGGCACAACAATCCGATTGGTCCTACGAGGCCACGATTTATCTGTTCATGCCGGAAACAGAAACATCCTTAAGCACCCCCATGGGGACACTGGACGGTACACTCAGTTTTTCTGATGCATTGGAAAACCTAGATTTCGCCTTTATGGGAGCGTTCTCGGCCACCGACGGACGATGGCTTATACTTGCAGATTACAACTACACAGATTTGTCGTTCAGCAACAGCACTCCCGGCCCCGCCAGTTCGGGCCTCGAGACATCATTTACCACGCAATACCTAAGCGGTTATGTCGGCTACCGAGTGTATGAAGCACCAACTATCTCGGTGGATGTCGCCGGAGGGTTCCGGTGGTTCAGCACTGATACAGAGTTCACCCTTCTCCCTGGCGCGGCACCGGGGAGGACAACAACCGCCGACGACAGCTGGACCGACCCTGTCATCGCCGCCAGAGCACGCGTCCGGTTCTCGGACAAATGGTCCGGCACCGGTTTCGTCGACTACGGAGGTTTCCGCAGCGGCAGTGAAACATGGCAGGTTCTGTTGACCGCCGAATATGCCATCAACAACAGATGGCTGATCCGCGGCGGCTATCGCTATATCTCGTTTGACCATGAGATCGACGGTAGCGATTTTACATTTGATCAGTCAGGGCCAGTGTTAGGCGCGACTTATCGTTTCTAGAATTCTTTATTGGTGAACTCGAGACTGGGTTGTGATGTTACGAACATCGTTTGATTGGCGCGAGTAGACTGCAGAAAGTTCTAGAGAATCATATTCGCTGTGTCCTCAGATTTGTCTTCGTGTCTGGCACCAGTTCTTGAACCCCAGCATCGATAGCTGGTTGGAGTTTGTTCTCACTCTAGAAATCAAGCGATGAATGAAGCAAGTCTAAGTCGCGATGCCACTTTCAACCGCAGAGTGAGAATTCACCTCGGCTGGCTTTCGCAACCACAGCGAATGGCTGCAAAGCGGGCTGCGACCGCAGCATTGAAACATGTAGGCCAACGGCAGCTCAGGGCCGACCCGGGAAATCGATTGTGGACGCCGATGCCGAGTGATCTTGCGGCCAATCAAATCAAGGTTCGTTCGTTCTTCGGTATCTTTCAGGGGTGGTTCGTGTCCATTCCCTGAATGCACGATTGAACGAGCTGGGGTCGGCATAGCCAAGGAGGAATGAGATTTCGGAGAGCGGGAGCTCTGTGTTCCGAAGATAGGTCTTGGCTAGCTCGGATCTTGTGGAATTGACGAGCGCTTTGAAACTGGTCCCTTCCTGTTGAAGTCGACGTTGCAAGGTGCGCGCGGTCATCGAGAGCGCGCTTGCGACATGCTCGGCACTGGCCTGGTCGGCGGGAATGGCGCGGTGAAGGGCGACGCGGACCCGTTCCGAGACCGACGCGCTGTTTTGAAGTTCGGACAGTTGGTCCTTAAGCGCAGGTTCAAACGCGCTCCAAATTGCATCGTTTCCGCAGATGAATGGATGCTCTGCATCACGATTGGCAAAAGTGATCGACACGGCCTCGTCCCGCCTAATCGGAGCGCCAATATAGTCGAGATATGCGGGGGTGGATTGCGGCAACACTGGTGTCGAGATTTCGAGCGGATTGATGGCCATGCGCGTGCATTTCCGGGCGAGAAACACCCAGAACAACACTTCACTCATCAAAAGCGGATAGGGCGGCTGAAGGTGCGGCGGCCAATTCCACGTCAGCTTCAATCTGGACGCTCCATCATCGACATCTATCGTGATCGGCCCGGTCAAAGCCTTGAACTTTGCGACGCGATGCGTCGCCTGCCGCAGGTTGTGAGAACACACTGCCGCGTAGAGTGGAGGCGAAAACACTTCGACATCAAGCGCGTTGGCAAGCGCCAGCGGGACATCCTTGTTTCCACTATATGCCTCCATCGCGTCCCAAAACCGGAAGTAATTTTCCGCGTCTAACATGACGGGCAGTTCATCAAAGAGTTTCGGGGAAAGTCCGGCTGCCCTGAGCGTGTCGGCAACCGGCAGGCCCATCTCGGCAAATAGAATGCGCCAGCCGGGGTTGAGCACGAATGTTTCTGGTCTTTGCACAGGCATGGATGGACCATAACTCTACGTTCTTTGGGGTGACAGCTGGGAAAAGCGGCCCGCATTGCGCAGGCCGCCCATATGCTTGGTGCTACATGCCCATCTGGCTACGGATCAGTGCCAGGTATTCCGGGTCGTCCATGGCCTTGCGTGCCGCGATGATCTGTTCGGCGTCCTGGCCCGAGACATAGCGCAGCTGATCCGTTCCATCCGTCGCCGCTTGCCAGATCGTCTCGGCTACCTGGATCGGATCGCCAGCCCCGTCGCCGCCTTCGGCCATCGCAGTGGTAACACCGGCTACAAAGTCGGCGTATTCGGTCAGCGCCGGATCAAGGTTCATGTCGAAGGATGAACCGCCAAAGTTCGTGCGCATCATGCCCGGCTCTACCAGCTTCACCCTCACGCCGATGGCGGACAACTCGAAGGACAGGGCTTCGGTCATGCCTTCGACAGCAAACTTTGACCCATGGTAGAGTGTCCCAAGCGGGAAGGTAATTTTTCCGCCCATGGACGAGATGTTGATGATCGTGCCCGCGCCGCGCTCCCGGAAGTGTGGGATTATCGACTGCATCACCAGCATCGTGCCGATGACGTTCACGTCGTATTGCATCCGCATTTTGTGCTCTGGCGTGGCTTCCAGGAGACCGTAGGAGCCGTAGCCCGCGTTGTTGAGAATAACGTCGATCTTGCCGAACCGCTCGATCCCAGCGGCAATGGAGGCATCAATGGTGTCTTTCTTGGTCACATCGAGTGCCGTTACCAGAACGTTTTCGAGCGCGTTTAGCTCCGCATCGGCGTCAGGTTTCGAGCGCACTGTGGCGATCACGTTCCAGCCGCGCTCCTGGAAGTACTGGGCGGTCAGACGTCCGATGCCGCTGCTGCAGCCGGTGATGAGGATGGTTTCATTGCTCATGGGATCTCTCCTAGTCTTGTTCGTGCCAACAATCCGTCAGCCAGTAATCTTCAGAAGTCTTTCTTGCGGAAACTGTCGACGATGCCGTCGCCGACGAGACAGGCGAGATTGCCCCAGGTCGGCTCAACAGCGAAACGCGACATGTTCTCAGCCATGTTGTCGAACGCCTTGCGGTTGGTGTTCATCATGTGACCTGCTGACATGAAGTTCGCCTCGATGATCGACTTCTCGACGTTCTCGTAGTTCAGCAAGTTACCGAAGTTCCCGACGCCCGAGACAAACTCTTTGCCCTCTTCGTTGCCACCCCAGGTCAGATAGGGGCTGAGGAAGATGAAGGGCGGCATGGTGTTGATGGCGATGCCGCCATACTCCATGTCGGTGACGGCCTGATCGAGGACCGCGCGATGCGCTTTCGCCGTGTCATCGTCGATGATGATCGCACTGCCGAGGGTGCCGAGCAGCTCATTGTTGCAGAACTCAACAGCCTTCGGCAGGAAATCCGCCGCGTTGGCGAGCACGTCGAGCGGCACCTCGTCGATGACTAGCGTGAAGGCTTCATGCGTGCAGGCGTACCCACCCGGCTCAACACCTGTGATCAGTATCACTTCGCTGTTGGGGTGCTTTCCGCCCTCGGGCCTAAGTACTTTGGCGTCTGGGTAGGCGTCGCGAAATCCCTCGATCACCTTGTCCGAACCGGGGTAGTAGATACCCGTCGCCGGTGTCTGATCCTCCAACGCCCTTGCCAAGGCATCGAGAAATGCTTGCCGTTGTGGCCAGTGTTTCGATGTCACGAGTGTCTGGATACGTCCGCAAACCGCGCCGCCGTTCAGCTTTGACATAGTCGCGATCTGCACCGCCTGATGTTCGATCTCCTTATCGGTCCAGGGTCGGTCGCCAGGCACGATGATGCAGGGATTGTTGCCACCGCATTCGGAGATGAGCGGCGTGTCGGTGGCGGACATGATCGCTTGTGCGGTGCCGGTTCCGCCTGTGAAATAGATCTTCGACAACCGTGGATCGACCGTCAGATCACGGCCTTGATCCGAGGCGCAAAAACTCAGCACCCCATGATCAATCAGAGGCTGCATGATCTTGGCCCAGACCGCGTCGGTTTCTTCATTCAGGTGATGCGGCTTGTGCACGACGGCGCAGTTTTCAAAGAACATCGCCTTCATCATCTCAAGTGAGGACGAGTAGTTGCCTGCTCCCAACACAGCGATGATGCCTGCAGGCTTGTCCATCGGGTTGACCTGCTTCGGTTCCCCTTTGACCCGGATGCGATCCTTGCGGTCTGCATACATCAACTTGTCTTTCCGGGCTTGCGGGAAGACGTAGATGTCATAGAGATCATCCCCGACCTTCTCGACCTTGATCGGCTGAAGCATCTTGCCTTCGACTATCGCCTCATAGAGGTCGATGGCCGCTGTCACGGTGTTGGCCATGGGCACAACCGTGCCGACCTTCGACACCGGGTCGGAGTAGAGCGCCACTCCAAGAATATCGTTCTTCATCTTGCTATCGGCGGCGGCGAGATCATTGCCGTAGCGCTTCATGTTCTCGCGCACTTGCTCGAGCAGATGAAGGCGCTCTGCAGGCGGCGTGTCCGCCCATTTCTGCGGATCAAGTTGGTCTATGGCGTCTTTGGCTTTCATGAGAGCTTCTCCCGGTATCTATCTGTCGATCCCGACCTTGGCCTGGACCGCGATGGTCGGGATACCAGTGAGATAGACGCTTGGGAGGTGCACATCATTCGCCGGACGCGCCAATCGATTGACATAACGCGCCACTCTACCTTGCAGTAATTCGAAGCCGCTGGGATGATCTTCAGTTTCAATAAGACACATCTTCAGGATGTGCCTGAATTTCCCACGAGGCAGGTGCTCTCCCCAATAATGCCGAAACGCCCACAGCAAATGGCGACTTGCAGAAAACGATACTGGAATTGATTTCTTCATCATTTCATGATTTCATGAAATGATGAAAAATAATATTACTCAGGTTCTTTCTGCAATTGCCCATGATGGGCGTTTGTCGCTTATGCAAGAACTCCTAAACCGTGGTGAGCGCGGTGAGATCGCTGGCGGTCTAGCGCAAGCACTTGCCATCAATGCGACCACCGCATCGGTACAGCTTCAAACACTTGCTCAGGCGGGGTTGGTTACGTCGCGCCGTGTTGGAAGAAACGTCATCTATAAAGCGAATACGGAAACCATGAGACGACTTGTATGCCATCTCAACGCACTCTGTTGCCGCCCTGACGCCTGCTGCAAATGCTGCGAAAAAAGGACGTCTCGGAACGGCTCGGATAAGTGACACTGCTTTCCACTTCAACTGCAGTTGTTCTTGGCGCTCTTGCGCTCTTGCATGTCCTATGGGGTGCACGGATTTGGTGGCCGATCAGGAACGAGAAAGCCCTCGCGCGGGCAGTCACGGGGTTCCCGAAAGTCTCGACCATGCCACCTACTGTCGCTTGCCTTCCCGTTGCAATCGCTTTGCTACTTGCGGCATGGCTAGCGATTGCTTTGAATGGGGAGGGTCCTGCGGCTCAAAGTCAGATACTGACGGTCCTTGGCGTTATGGCAGCGACGGTGTTTCTTTTACGGGGTTTGTTCGGCTATTTGCCATTTTGGGCACGGCTTACCTCTGAACAGCCCTTCTGCGCGCTGGATGTGGTGCTTTACTCACCTCTGTGTCTTGCGCTCGGGAGTTCGTTTCTGGTCCTGGCATAAAGTCTACCTTGCGGGATGCTATGGTGCCCCTTGGTGGAGGTCTCCTTCGTCCCGAGAACTGCGCGCCCAATCTCATGCAGTTCTTGCGGTTGCGGCGATCGTCAGCCCTTGGAGACCTCAAGTCCGCGCACAGTCGATGCATATGTTCTGCTGACAGGGAGTTCTCGCCCATCCATGAGCTTTGCAAAGAGTTTGCCCTTGCGCCTGACAAGGCCACGGTAGGCGTCCGTTGCGATCCAGTGTGAGCGGTGTATGCGCACCCCGCCATAGCTGCCGGCTTCTTCCATCGCGTCACCAAGCGACATCAAGATCATCGTCGTGCCTTTTGTCGTGGTCACTTCGACGTAGTGATCCTGCATCGAAAACGAGACTAACTCCTTACCCAGTTCAAACGGCAGCCGATCCAGAAAAGGTGCTGGCGACCGGTCGGTTTGCGGCATTTTGCCGATACGCTGATTTATTCGGAAATACATCGTGGTCACGATCAGACCGCAAACCACGACAATATTCAGGGCAAAGTGAACAATCGGGATTGGGTCACGCTCGGGACGAAGCCACTCTTCAACCGCTTGCACACCCCACGCGATCGGAGCTGTTGCAATGGCGACGGCCAGTGCCGCCCTTGCCGCACCGGGCCAGTCATCCAGATCGGGATGTCGCAGAACCAGTGTCATGGACGCAATTATTGCCACCCAGCCAACGGCGAGTGCGAGGCTCCAATACAAGATGCGGTCAGGGGTTTGCAGCGAGAATGTCCCAAATGGGCCAAGCGTCGTAAGAACGGCAACCGCAATCAGGTACGCGAGGCATTGCTCTCGCCACTTCCAGATCTTGAGCTCCCAAACTGTTCTTCTGAGAAAGGTGTAGTTCACGAAGAAATCCCTGCATTTGACGCATCCGGTGTTGATCAGCGACCGGATGTAGCAGTTGTTCGCGAAAACCAGCGAAAATTCAACGGAGCGCAACGATGGACGGCATCAACTGGGTCTTGATGATCTTGATCGGCGGTGTGGCGGGACTGCTTGCCAGCCGCATCACAAACACCACACACAGTGTCGCAGGAAACGTGGTTCTGGGTATCCTGGGAGCGGTCGGCATGAACGCGCTTCTTCAATCCGCGTTTGGTGTCCATCTTGGTGGGTTCATCGGCCAGTTTGTGACAGCGATGCTTGGCGCCGCCGGGATCATTCTTGTGTTTCAGTTTATCCGCAACAACCGCACATAGCATTTCAGTCTTTGGAGCCAAGATGAAAGCCTACATCGTCGCACATGTATTTTTGCTGCCGTTTCTCGTTTTCACCATTCTCGCACCTTTCGGTTATCCGTTGCTCGGCGCGGTACTTGGCGTCGTGATTGGTGTGGTTGCTTGCGCAATGCGCTACGGGGCGACGATCCCGCCAGTGTTCATGGCGGCTCAAGTTCTGGGCGTGTTCACAGTCCTCGTCATCTTGCTGCTGGTGCCTGATCTGAAGGAAATCAATGGGCTGGCGATTGTGTTCGCATTCCTTGCAGGTGGTGCCTTGATCAGTGTTGTTCAGCGCAAGCCGTGGACAGCCGAGTTGTCTGCTGCCGACGTCGGAGATTTTGCAACGCATCCCGCGTTCATCAAATCGAACATTCTGTTCTCTGCCATGTGGATGGTGATCTTTGGGTGGTTTGCTTTTGCGAACTGGCAAGAGCTTTCGCCATGGTTTCGGTGGGTTCCGATGATCGTCGGGGGCATAATCACTGTTGTTGGCCCAAAGGTTCTCATGAACATCGGGATCACGCGTGGAATCGTGCCGCCGCGACAATAAAGGGTCTACCCAATGCAGTCGTGGGCGCAGTTGCAGCGAAAGTCTCAAATGTCCCGCAGACTGTGAGTCTGGCTACCTTTGGATTTCGCTATCACGGCGAATGACCTCAAAGCGGGTTGCGACCGCAGCATCTGACTTGGCTGTTGGATGACCGCAATATCTGCAAACCGCGAGTTAAACGAAGCCCAGAGTTCGCGTGCGCAGCGAATGACCGCAAAGCGGGCTGCGTCTGCAGCATTCTAAGACCGTGCTCAAGGTCGGCTTAGGGCCGTTCCTATCGGCTGACTTGGAGGGAGGCAGGCCTAATCGCCACTGTGCCAAACCGAGCTTTGGTAAGCTGTTAGACTTTCTCGTATTGAAGCTCTGTCCCCAGGAAGCCATTGTTGCCGCATGCATCCAGGATATGGCGCCGTACCGCCGCAACCTGGGGAGCAGCCAAACGTTCAGGACGGCAAAGCAAAGTCAGTGCCACTGGATCGGCAGACCAGTCAGGGATCAGGCGCACGAGATTGCCAGCTTGAATATGCACCTCTGTCAGTAAGGACGGGAGCAGTGCTGCTCCTTGCCCGGCAAGGACAGCTGCAAATGCAAGCTCCATCGAATTGACGCGCAGGCCGATCGTCGGCTCGATGATCTCCTGTTGCCCTTCCTTATTTCGAAACGCCCATTTGCCGGATTCTTGGGTGCGCAATACACAGGGCAACCTGGCCAAATCAACAGGCCGGGAGAGACGGGGCATCCTTTCTGCAAAGGCCGGGCTGGCAAGAGGCGCGCGCTGCGCGGACGGCAGGGCAGCCGAAATATATCGCCTTTTATCTGCAGGGCCGGTTCTGAAGGACAGATCTATGTCCTCTGCCGCAAAATCCGATTTTGAATCATCGGCATGCAATTCAAGTTCAATAGCCGGGTAGCGGGACCGAAGGCCTGCCAGAAGCGGGACAAGCACGGTGCAAAGAAGACTGTTGGGTCCTGAGACTGACACCCGTCCTGCAATCTTCCCGCTTCGGGCGAAGCCAAGCTGCGCCTCGGCCTCAAGCGCTGCATCCACCGGGCCGACGCAAATCTCGAAAATCCTGCGCCCAGCCGCGGTCAGGGCCACCGCCCGCCCAGACCGGTCCAGCAGGACCAGCCCCAATTCGGCTTCAAACAACGCAAGCTTTTGGCTGATCGCCGATTTCGTGGTGTTCAGCTCCGCAGCTGCCGCACTCATCGACCCGGCGCGCACAGTGGCCACCAGGGCCTTGGCGCAGGAATAGAATCTATCGTTCATAAATTCGAACAGTAGTTAACAAACGGGTCATTTTCCAGAACGAATGAGATCCCTAAATTCTGTCTCAGCGAACAGGCCAGGAGATGAGAAATGCAGACAGAGATGGTCTATCACCCCGCCGAGACCCGTGAGTTCAAGGACTTCGGCTTCATGCAGGCGCATCTGTCGTTCAAGCCGCACCTTGCAGAAGGGCGCCGGCGGTTCGGCCCGCTGATCACAATTGACGACGGCACGCTTGCACCGGACGCCCGAGGCTTTGGCCTGCATCCGCACCGGGATGTCGAAGTCGTCACCTTCATGGTCAGCGGAGAGGTTTCGCATGTCGATCCGGTGGTGCCCGTTCACAACGGTACTGTGAAGGCGAAAGGCCTTCAGGTGATCACCGCCGGCACAGGCATCCTTCACAACGAGGTGAACAACTCGCGGACGAAGCCGATGCGTGCGCTGCAAATCTGGTTCGAGCCGCTGGCCAGAGGCCTGGCACCGGCTTATTCCAGCAAGGAGCTGGAAACCGCGGACCACAGCAACCGGTTCCAGCTGGTGCTGTCGCCAGACGGCGCCGAGGACTCACTTGTCGTGCAGCAGGAGGTGCGCCTGAGTTACGGCAACTTCGACCGCCGCAGCGTGCTGAACTTCAGCCCGTCCAGCCCTGACCGCAGCCTCTACATCTTTATGATCGAAGGCGAGGCAACTGCTGCCGGCCGCGCCCTCAGGAAAGGGGATGGGCTGGGACTGCTCCGCGCCGGGGACGTCGCGGTTGAGGCTGCAGCCGGCGCTGAGCTCCTGATCTTCGAACTGCCCGCATCCGAAATCTCTTAACCAGGAAAGGACATCAACATGACCTCCAAAAAAGTGACCCCCGACAACGCAGCCATTGTTCTGATTGACCATCAGGTTGGCACCATGAACTGGGCAAAGTCCGTTGACCGCGATCTGATCGAAGCCAACACACGCGCCCTGGCGCGGACGTCGGCGGCGCTTGGCATGCCGCTGGTGCTGACTTCCAGCATGGAAGACAACATGCAGGGGCCGCTGATGCCCGCGCTGGAAGAGATTGCGCCGGATGCCTTCGCCGCGCGGATCAAGCGCCCTGGCGTGGTGAACTGCTGGGATGACAGCGCCTTTGCCGCTGCCTGCCGCAACACCGGGCGCAGGTATTTCATCATGGCAGGCATAACCACTGACGTGTGTCTTGCCCCGCCTGCGATCAGTGCCGCCGAAGAAGGCTTTGCCGTGACCGCAGTGGTTGATGCTTCCGGTTCTCCCACTGCGCTGACGGATGAGATGGCGTTCCGCAAAATGGAGCGAGGCGGTGTCGAGCTCACCACAACCAGCGCGCTGCTTGCAGAACTTGCGGTCAATTGGGCCAGCGAGGCCGGACAGAAAATCATGCAGATCCTCGGCGAGGAAATCCTGAGCCGCGGATAGGCTCTCCGCCCCATTGAGAGTAATGCAGGAGCGGCCGCCTCATTCATGGGGCGGCCATTGAACTTCGCAGGTGTTGCCAACTTCGAGAAAAAGCTCCCGATCAGGCATTTAAAGGAGCTTGAAAACGGCTGCTATGGGTCGGCTGCGCAGGTGGTGCCATGCGGGGTCGAAGGGGTTGTTCGCAGTGACACCGAATGGCTCATTCGAGCCCATTGAAGCTCATTAATGCTTGACTGCAGCAATAAAATTTCTGGCCAAATCAGGGAACGCCAGCAGCACAAAGACGATAAGCTTCAATGATCTCGGATGACAGAAGATCAGTATCCTCTTCCCTCATATCGTATCCGATTACAGAGACTCGAATGATCTTCCGACCCGCCCATTCACCGTGGGTGGGGTATACCTTTCCATTGTCTTGAACGCGCTGCAGGACCCGCATGGTCAGATCGTCGCCATCCGGCCCCTCGCCGCAGCAAATAGCGACCTGATTGCTGTGGATCTGGTTCAGAACTGTCAGGCCGGGCTCGTTCGAAACCGTTCGGGCAATTCGCTCCGCCAGCCGGCAATGGCGTGCTACCAGTTCGCAAACTCCCGTCCGGCCAAGGTGCCGAAGTATCGCATAGCTCGGGACACCTCTTGCACGCCGGGAGAGTTCCGGCGTTGAATCACTTGGTTCCCAATGCTCTGTTGTTTCCGGGAGATAGGCGCCGCGGGCAGACATTGACGCAACGAGCGGCGCCCGGTCGCGCACGATAACCATGCCAGCGTCGAATGGAGCATTAAGCCACTTGTGCAGGTCAATCGCCCAACTGTCCGCTTCAGCAACCCCCTCCAACCGGTTTGCCAGTTCGGGTACAGCAGCGAGCCAGAGCCCGAAAGCACCATCCACATGAACCCAGCCGTTCCGCTCGCGCACCATTGGTATGAGCTCGGCAAACTGATCAAAGGCGCCGGTGTTTATTTGACCTGCCTGCAGGATAACAAGCGGCGGGCTGCTGCAGCTGTCCAGAGCAGCCCGGAACGCATCCGGCTTTATCCTCCCTTCGCCGTCCGCCGCGACGATGTTTGTCCGGCCCGCGCCAAAGCCAGCATAGCGCAGGGCAGCGAATGGGGCGGAATGCGCATCCTGCCCAATCAATACAGAAATCTCGGGTGCAGAAAACAGCCCGTCAGCTTCAACATCCCACCCCTGGGCAGCCAGCAGCGCATTGCGTGCGGCCATAACGCCAACCATGTTTGCCACTGTGCCGCCTGTGACAAGACCGGCACCGCTTTTGGAAGGCAGTGACAGCAACTCAATAACCCAATTGCAAACAGCGCGTTCCATTCCGGTTATCGCGGGCGTTTCAAAAGATGAGCCCGCGTTCTGACCCCAGGCTGATACCAGAATGTCGGCAGCTACACCGACGGGATGCGACGCGCCGAGGACATAGCCGAAGAAGGTCGGCCCCGCCATTTTGTGCAGACCGCCTTCAGAAAGTTGCACGATGTCCCCAATTACCTCACTTTCCGGCGCACCCGTTTGAGGAAGAGGGTCCAAAAAGCGGCTGGCAGCTTCACCAAGTCCCAAGACAGGCCGGGCCGGCCCATTTGGCAGTTCCTCGCGGTAGGTTTTGGCTGCCTTGAAGGCTGCCTCTAAAGCTTGCACCTGCCCTTCACTCAAACCTCGCCGCACTAGTCTCATCTCAAATACCCGCTACCAGAATACTATCCGTGGGAAGGTAGCATGGATTGCACCGGAATGCCTTTGTTTACATGTGGCCAAAGAGCGTCTCGTCCCGGCCTAGGCATTGTTTGGATGGAAATGCTGCATCTGGTTGCTAATGGCCGCTTTGGGGAGGCCGCACTGCGGCGACGGGAACCCTGACAAATGGCAGGTGAGGGCCGGAGCCTTTTTGCATTATGTACCCGCCATATGCTGGACCAGTGAGGTCAATTGTCTGTCGCCATAGCCATCGACCCAAGCCGTTTTGGTGCGGTCATGCATCAACTGGATGAACTCGGCTGGGGCATTCACAGACTGGAAAGTCTTCAGCGCATCCTCCTGCGCCAATGCGTAGACTTTCAACGAGGCTTCGGCCTTATCGTAATCTTCGGTCGGAACAGTTCTGGCAAAGAGATCATGGTAGTCATTGACCAATTTGATCGTGGCAGGGAGTTGATCGGCATAAACCTGCATCGGGATGCCCGCTTTTTGGCAGACAAGTGCACCGTAGATCATTCCGAACATGAACCCCTGTCGAACCGTGAAGAGGCCGGCAAAGAGCGCGGCAAGTGCCGCTGGTTTCTCTCCAACATGGGCGGACTTTCCACCCAATTCTCTGATGATGCTGCCATAGCGGTCCCAGGTTCCGGCGCTGCCCACCGTGAGGATTGTGGTTTCGTCACCGCCAATGCCGGAAGGGTAGGCGTTGATCATGCCCAGCATGTAGCCAGCTCCCTGACCCTCCAGGATGGCGACAAGGCTATCAGCATCCGAGGTATCGCCCGTGCTCATGTCGCAGATGGTCTTACCCTTAAGCGAAACACTCAGCCCGTTGACCAGTTCAACAGTTTCCTTGTGGCTCTTGATACAGATGATAGCAAATTCAGACGCCGCAATGGCATCATCCGGTGAAGAGCTGATCGTGGCTCCAGCCTCAGCAAAAACCTCTGCCTTTTCCGACGTACGGTTCCAAACGCTGACATCGTGGCCTGCCTTGAGCAGGCAATTTGCCAACGCTGAACCCATATTACCCAGTCCCAATACAGCAAGTTGCATGATGTACGCCTCCAATGTCCGCCAGTAACTTCCTGCAGCAGCATGCGGCGGCATCGGGGGAACGCATAGTTGTAAATTCTTCTATATTGTTAGATAATTTTACTTATGGATTGGCGTACGCTTCCCTCGCTGACATCTCTCAGAGCCTTCGCCGCCGCAGCCGAGTATCGAAATCTGACCAGGGCGGCAGAGGCACTGAACGTGACTCATTCCGCAGTTAGCCAGCAAATCCACGGGCTCGAACAACATCTCGGCACCCGGCTTATCACTCGTACGCGGCACGGAATTTCACTGACATCCCAAGGCGAATTCCTGTCGGCTGGCCTGATTAAATCCTTCGCCGAAATGGCCTCCGCGACCGAAAGCGTTTCGAGTGCACAGACGGTTCGGCCGTTGGTGGTCAGCGCGACTCCGATGTTCTCAAGCGCGTTCCTGATGCAGCGTCTGTCGACGTTCATTGACGAATTCCCCAATATCGAATTGAGGATCGATTCAACGATCCAGGCTGTCGACCTCAAGCCGGGTGGAATTGATATGGCTATCCGATACGGAACAGGTCGCTGGCCAGGGCTTGTCTCGCAGATGCTGCTCCCCGGCTGCCTGACGGTCGTCGCGTCCCGCGAACTGATCGGAAACCGGGTGCTCAAGAATCCTGCAGAATTGCTTGATTTCACTCTTCTTCAGGAACAGGCATCGGTCGAATTTGACCTATGGTTGGAAAAGGTCGGAATTCCGCTCGAAGCCGACCGGAGAGTTGTCCGCATGCCGGGCAACATGTTGCTGGATGGCATCCGCCGGGGTGACGGTATCGGAGCGACGGTCCCGGCCTTTATCTCTGACGAGTTGAAATCAGGTCAACTCGTCGCGCTGTTTGATGATCCAATTCCGCAGATCGGCTACTACCTTGTCACGCTGCCTGGTCCGGTTCGGCCAGCGGCAAAGCTGTTCATGCAGTGGCTCTCGAATTCAACTACCGAATATGAGAAAAGCCTTTTCCGATGGACGCCCTCGCACTTGCTATAGGCAGTAAAGAGCACTGACCAGAGTCAAACTGGGTCTGACTTGCCGTATACGACTGTGCGTACAGTGCGCGAATTGGCGCCGGATATGGTCAAGCTCCCGCAACTTGGCGTTTATAATCCACACCATCGTACCAACCGAGCGATTTGGTGACGTTCAGGTTGTCGTCTAAGTACCATTCTTCCCAGCCCGAGAAACGAACATGGTTACCAGTTTCTTTATGATGGCCTTCGAAAGTCCACGCATAGACCATGTGGTGATCGGCGACGAGAACCGTGTCGAGGCTAAGAACGAGGTCAGGGAAGTCAGCCATAAATCCCGCCGCCATGTCGCCAATCTCGGTCCGACCCTTCATTGGGTCGCCACCGTTCATTATCATGATTGTATGTTCAGCATATCTTCCGGCGACATCGCCGGGCGCCCGGTTTGTCCAAGCAGCGCAATGATCTTGAGCTATGCGGCGGGCGGTTTGTACATCAGGCGTCATCTATATCTACATGTCCTAAAAATCGCGAAAATACATGGTTGCAGAAACGTTAATCGGGTCTCTAAAAGCAATCAAGTTTGCTTAACAGCGCTTCTCAACGATGGCAGGTTTGTTCGCCTCACGGCCATCCGCTCATTGAAATTGCCGCGCTTTGAACGAACGGCAGTTCTCGGAAAGCCGATGGGTGGACTCTGTGAGATATCTAATGTCGGCTGTGGGCCGCCCTAAACCTGTGAGCGCGGGTGTTTCCCTGTCATTCGCTGCTCCAAAACTGATGATCTGCTCCCATCTTTGATCGGCAGGTGAGCATAGTTTCTTTCAGACCGCAGCACATACCCGCAAGGCATCGAGAATTGCGGCATGCATATTGCGGCTTGTAACTGCGTCGCCAATGCGGGCCAAATAGAATTGACTGCACTGATTGGTGTCAACGAATGGAAACCCTCCGTCAATGAGCGCCTTGTGTTCAACCTGCCCATGATTGCGCGAGATTGGTTTGAGGTCGAGATAGAGTTCGGCCATCGGAGACAGACCATGTTCGACAACTACGTGATCAACAAGACGTTCTGTGACATTCCCCGTCAACACATGACGAAGGCTGGCGCGAACTCGGTCATCTTCGCGCACCAGGGAGGCGAGCTCCTGCAGGCAGGTAAAGGTAACTCCATTGGCGGCCAGATCGCGTAAGGCGACGGCAGAGGTCGTTGGGCCAAGGTCATACAGAATTGCCCGGTCCGGGGTCACGAGATTGACACTGCAACCATTGCCTGCCAGCGCATCGGCCGTGACGGCCGCAGGGTGGCCTCCAACCTCGTCGAACAACAGCACCTCGCCCGAGACACGTGCCTCACCAGACAACATCTCCCAGCTGGAGATCGTCAGATCACCACCGGGAATGGCCAAAGGTTCGGGCCAGCCGCCTGTCGCAATAATCACGACATCGGGGGCTTCGGACAGCACGTCATTGGCCTCGGCATAGGTGTTCAAGCGGATATCGACGCCAAGCACCGTCACCTCGGAAATCAACCAGTCAGCGACTCCCCAGACCTGTCTGCGCGTTTTCCCTTTAGAGGCCAGAACCAACTGCCCGCCCAGCCGATCCGATGCCTCGAACAGCACGACTTCGTGACCGCGCAGGGCGCAGACCCGTGCGGCCTCCAGTCCGCCGGGCCCGCCGCCGACGACAAAAACTTTCTTTCGGGTGTCGCTGTGGGCGATGATATGAGGCAAGGTCTGCTCACGCCCCGTGGCGGCATTGTGTCCGCAAACGGCAGGTTTGCCCTGATTGACCCGGTCCACGCAGTAGCCCAAGCCGACACAGGGGCGGATGCGTTCTTCTCCTCCACGCGCGAGTTTTTCTACCAGATAGGGATCTGCCATCTGTGCGCGGGTCATGCCCACCAAATCGACGAAGCCACCAGTGACTGCGTGGCGGGCCGTGGCAATATCTGCAATCCCTCCCGCGTGCAGGATCGGCAGATCCACGGCATCACGGATGCGTCCGGCCACTGTGATATGTGGGGCCGCCGGCAGGCCCATGGGGCGCACCCATTCGGCCAAGCCCAGGTCATCGTAGGGCGCGCCGGCAAGAATGTTGAGCAAGTCGACATGGCCGGATTTTTCCAGCATCCGGGCGACGGCAATGCAATCTTCGGCGCTCAGCCCTCCTTCGGTCAGTTCATCGCCGGTGATGCGCATCGACAGGATGAACTCAGAACCAACTTCAGCACGTACTGCGTCAAGAACTTGCAGGGTCAGACGCATTCGGTTTTCCAACACCCCACCATATTCATCGTCCCGCTGATTGGTCAGCGGGGACAGGAACTGCCCCAGAAGATGTGAGTGGGACAGAATCTCGATCCCGTCAAATCCACCCAGCTGACAACGTCGCGCAGCAGATACGAAATTACCGATCACGCGGTCGATGTCTTCTTGCTCCATCACTTTTGGAAAGGCGCGGTGAGCGCGTTCGCGGATACAGGAAGGGGCCAGAACCGGCAACCAATGCCCATCATCCCAGGCTGTGCGGCGCCCCATATGGGTGATCTGACACATGATGGCGGCACCATGTTCATGAACACCATCCGTCAGTTTCCGGAACCATGGAATGATACTGTCATCGCCGGCATAGAGCTGGCCGAACACCGATGGGCTATCAGGGGCGATATTGGTTGACCCGCCGACCACGGTCAGGGCAACCCCGCCCTTTGCCTTTTCCTCGTGATACAACCTGTAGCGGTCCCGGGGATGGCCATCTTCGACAAAATTCGGCGCATGGGACGTGCTGACGATGCGGTTGCGCAAAGTCAGGTGTTTCAATTGAAACGGATCGAGTAGGTGCGCCACTTTCGTGCCCCTTCGGCCAAATCTGCTGTTTGAAAACTATCCAGGGTCGGCTCCGCTGGTCAGTTTCAACACCTGATAAGTTTGGTTGTCGAAAGCACTTTACTTGGGAAGCTATGCGTAAGAATTCACTGCTTCCGACACTGCTGTATGAAAAGGCGACCCGACCAGGAAATCCAATGGTGGAACACCCTTTGAGCAGAGAAGGGAACCTGGCAGGGGCCGCTCGATCCGTCAAAGTCTTCAGCAGGCCGCGAGCGTGTGTAATCTTAGATTGGAGGTGCCGCATGCTCTGTGACTATCTGTCTGGCGACAACCCTTTCGCGATGTATCATGTACAGCCCTGCACTAATGATGACGGCAATACCAATCAGGCTCAGTGTGTTCGGAAAGTCATTGAAGACAAGGTAGCCAAACAAGGTTGCTACTGGCAGCTCAAAATACTGCAAAGGAGCCAATGTGGCAGACGGGGCAAACGACAGCGCATAGGTCATCATCATGTGGCTCACCGTCGCAAAAAACCCAGCTCCCAGAAGCCACAACAACGCGATGTTTGTCGGCCAAATGGGATCGAACAGCTCGGAGCCAGAACCTTGGGCAACAATAAGCATTGGAATGCAAAACAGACTGGCAATCAGGCCAGTGTGGAACTGTAGGGCCACGGGGTGCATCCGACGCGACAAGCCCCGCGTAACAAGAATGTAGAAAGCGAATGCAACTGCTGTACCAAGCGGAATTATTGCAACCGCGCCGAAAGCCGCGAAACTGGGTTGGATGACGAACAATACGCCGACAAACCCCACAAGAGCTGCCCCGACGCGACGAGGACCGACATCTTCACCAAGGTAAAACTTGCCGACCAGCAAGACAATGAACGGTGCCACAAACACGATGGCAAGGGCATCAGCAAGCGGCATCACTCGGATAGCCGTAATGAAACAAAAAGTCGCGAACAACAAGAGTAAGGAGCGGAATACGAGTACCATCAAATCACCCCGCGCCACACGCAATGACAGTCCCATAATCCAGACAAACGGCGCCATCAACGTGCACTGCACCACAAAGCGAGCAGCCGTAATCTGCCCAACTGGCACACTGGTCGATGCGAGTTTCGCAGCTACATCCAGCAAAGGAGCAGTCCGGCAAAATCCCAGCATCAGTGCAACACCGACAAGGATGCGATCTGTTGATTGAGGTATGGAATTAGGGGTGGTCATCCCATCATGTAGAAATATCGCCAATTGCGTGTCTGTTCTCAATGCGACGCCAGGCAAAAGTCCCGATATTCCCGTGTTCAATCTGAGCTGAAATTTGCACCCGCAGCGAATGGCAGCTTCAACGGGCCGCACCGCGGCAACATAGGTAGTGGATCAACGGCAGGTGTGGGCCGCCCCATGTAGGCGGCCCAACTTCACTAGATTTCAATGGCTTCAGCGATGGCTAGGGCATCCTCGAGTTCGACGCCCAGATATCTGACCGTACTGTCCATTTTGGTGTGGCCCAAAAGGAGCTGAACCGCACGAAGGTTTCCGGTCTTCTTGTAGATCTGAGTGACCTTGGTTCTTCGCATCGAATGCGTGCCATAGGCGCTTGCTTCTAGACCGATCGACGTGACCCAGTCGCGGACGATCCGCGCATATTGACGGGTCGAGATGTGCAGCCGCTCATGGAAGCGACCCGGCCAAAGGTACTCGGAGCCGACCATGAGCTCGTCTTCCATCCACTTCTCGACCGAGGCGCGTGTGCCTTCGGATATCTCAAATCGCACAGGCTTCTGTGTTTTGCTCTGTAGGACCGATGCCCGCTCCTTGATCTGACCGGACGCCATGACATCAACGACTTTCATCTTCACCAGATCGCAACCGCGGAGCTTGCTATCGATCGCCATGTTGAACAGCGCCAGATCGCGATGATTCTCGGCGAGTTCGCGCCTGACGCGGATCGCCCAGACATGTTTTGGCTTTAGTGGTCGCTTTTGACCAACGATGCGGCCTTTGTTCCAGGCTGGGCGCAAAGCGCGAATGGCAGGTAGGTTTGGTGTGTCCATGACTTATCCTCCGATCCGCCATGCCCTCCCAGAACGACAACCCGACGTTGACCGATGCAACATATCACAGGATGCTGCGCCGCATTTGAGGTCTGGAACGAGCCCACTTTGACCGATACTGCAATCAGCAACAACTGGAAGAAAGGGCGGAAAACGGACTTTCGCTGCAGGACGGACTAATGTCCGCTTGCGGCTACCCAAAGTGACCTGCAATTGCAGGTCTGTGTGCTTTCGCCACGCATTCCAAAGATCAAAGAGGAGCCGCAGCAACTGCAGACACATACTTCGATGAATTATTCGCTATGCCGCAGCTTAGCTGAATGCGCGAGAACGGTACTGTGTCGGCGATTGTCCAAACCACGTGCGGAACGCACGCCGGAAGCTGTTGACCTCGGAGAAACCAAGATAAAAGGCGATTTGAGACAGGTTCAGGTCGTTTTCACTCAAGAGCATCTTTGCCCGGCTAACTTGTTCGGACAGCGCGATCTCCTTGAACGTCACATCTTCGATCCGAAGCTGACGCTGCAATGTCCGAACCCCCACACCAAGTGCCGCCGCGACATCGTCGACTGCGGCGCTGCCGTTGTTGAGTTGCATGCGAAGCGCTTGGCGTACCGTTTCGGCATGTGTGCGGGGCGGGCGGTTCAACCGCAACCTCTCTATGCCTGCAGCCGTCATTTGCACGCGTCCGCCTTCGTCAAGGCGGGTCGGCGTCTGAAGTTGCGACATCGGTATTGCGATCCCCGGAAAATCTGCATTGGCCCGGACTTCTGTGCCGAGCAATCGTGCAAATGCAACTTTCTGAAGCCTGTGCTCAGCCGGAAGTTCGACCCAATCTGGCACCCAGCTTGTCCCAAGGTAGGGACGCACAAGAGCGATTAGGATCGAAGGAATTTCCTGCTCAAGCAATTGAGCCCCGATGCTCTTTTCAAATTGCACCCCGAAACTGAATACCAGACAATTTCCGTCGGTTCGTGTGCGAATTTGGGTCCCTCGTTGGATAAAGGGCAGCGCCCGGGCGGCCCGTTGAAGGGCGATGTCCAACCGAGAAGCCCCAAGTGCATAGCTCGAAAACGGATCAGGCCGGTTGAGAGAAGAGTAGGCAAAGTCTTTCGCCATGATCGCCCCGAGATGGCGCTCTCCAATTTTGCCGGAAACCGTTTCCAGAAGCTGTGCATGATACCGTATCGGCAGCGGAACCGGAGGGCCTTCAAGCACCGTGCGGGTTAACCCAACATCTTTGAGCGCACGTTCAACGAGCCTTGGGGACGCCATCTGGCCCAGGGCGTCGAGTGTCGGGAGTAAACCCCTTGAGTTCTGCATCGGGTCGCGCACGCGCTCACTATGTCGTCGATTGATCACTTTGAGAAGTGTTTGGCCCATCCCAACGCCATTCTTGGCCGCCTACCTGAGGAATGAGCCAAACAAAGCGGCCGAAATTGGAACGGTCGCGCTCTGACCCCAAAGGAGATTGAAATGAAAACGGTATCCTCTTTCCTTGCCATCGTTGCCGCCGCAGGCCTTGCCGTGCCTGCTTTTGCGGAGGCCCCGGTGACGGTGAATGTGACCAATTTTGTGCGAGCTGAGACCGACATGTATCATCAGCGCATTGTTGATCTGGGTGGCTTTGGTGGGTTGATGCATATCCGCGAACCGGTACCACTGGATGCGCAGGATGTGATCCGCATGAACCGTGATACACTTTATTCCGGCGTCGTGATCAATCTGACCGAGCCCGCCTCGATTGTGCTGCCAGACTCCGAAGGGCGCTTTATGTCCATGCTGATTCTCAACCAGGATCACTATGTGGTTGGCGTTGTACATGACGCGGGCACCTATCATTTCACTGAAGAGGAGGTCGGCACGCGTTATATGTCGGTCCTGTTCAGGACGTTCGCAGACGAGAATGACCCATCAGACATTGCCCTGGCCAACACGCTTCAGGACGCCATTGAAGTACATCAGTCTGACGCCGGAAGCTTTGAGGTACCAAACTGGGACGCCGCCTCCCGTGATTTGACACGCGAACTGCTGCTTCCGTTGGCGCAAGGGCTCAGTGGTAACACGTTTGAGGTGTTTGGGACGGCCGACGCCGTAAATCCAATCTCGCATTTGGTCGGCGCGGCGGCCGGATGGGGCGGCAACCCACCTGCGGCGGCGGTTTATGACGGCCAATATCCGGTGTTGGGCGATGGCACAATTCCCCACATCCTGACTGTCGGCGACGTCCCTGTAGACGGTTTCTGGTCGGTCACAGTCTATGATGCGAGCGGTTACATGGTGCCCAACGACGCAGGGGCCTATTCGGTCAACAACGTGACTTCCGTTCCCAACGAGGACGGCACCGTGACCATACATTTCGGGGATTGTGAGGATGGTCGGGTGAACTGTTTGCCGATCATGGACGGGTGGAACTACGTCGTGCGCCTGTATCAGCCGGGTCCAGAGATCCTTGAAGATGGCTGGGCCTTCCCGATTGCCCTGCCCATTGATCAGACATCCTGATCAACGCTTCGCGTCATTGCCTCGGTCGGCGGTTGTCCGACCGGGGCTTTATTTTGCCACCTGCCTCCCTTGGTTTGCACATCACAGGTCTGCTTCAAGACAAAAGCCCCAAGCAGACGCCCTTTTGTCGTCAAATGATCACTTTCGGCGGTCGCAAGGTGCAAGGCGCGAAATTACCTCAGGTTCATCAAAGACAAACACGGACACCTAAAACGTAGGAGATTGAAATGAAACGTCGTTCCGTTCTGAAAACTGCCCTGACCACTGCTCTTGTTGCAGCGCTTTCGGTACCGGCCTTTGCCGCTGAACCCCCTGTGAAAACCGCGGCTGATGGCTTGCCGTTGGCAGAGCGCACGGTGCCTGTCCCAGTGGGCGTATCCCCAGAATTGGCCGAGTTGATTGGCTCGCGCGAGATCGTAGGAATGCCGGCGGTTCCGGAGACACTGGAAGAGTGGCTGTCTTTCCAAGCCCAATTTGATGCAGCGTCTGCGCAAGGGGCCGAGGCGATGTTGGCCAAAACCGGAGCCAATTTCAGTGTTGGTCAGATCGCGGGTGTTACGACATATCTCGTCACGCCTGAGGAAATCGACCCGCGTTGGGCCGACACCGTTTTTGTTCATGTTCATGGCGGCGCTTTCGTGTTCAACGGCGGCAAAGCGGCAATCATGGAGGCCGCTTGGTTGGCAAATGGGCTGGGTGTAGAGGTGATCTCTGTAGATTACCGTCGCCCGCCCCTACACCCGTTTCCGGCAGCAACCGATGACGTGATTGCGGTTTGGGGCGAGATCACTCAGAACTATGATCCAGCCAAAATCGCCATGTTTGGGACATCGGCGGGCGGCAACCTGACGCTTTCTACAACTCTGCAACTGCGGGACGCAGGTCTGCCGGTGCCGGGTGCGATCATGGCTGGCACGCCCGCCACCGATCTTGCCAATGTGTCTGACAGCTGGACAACCCTCGAAGGTCTTGATCCGCTTGGCCAGCATGAGGGCGTAATCGCGGGCACTTTTGAGCTGTATGCGGGCGGCAAAAACGCCGACGATCCGTATCTCTCTCCGGTCTATGGCGACCTTGAGGGGATGCCGCCTGCAATCTTCCTTAGTGGCACGCGGGATCTGTTGCTCAGCGATACAGTGCGGATGCACCGCGCCATGCGGGATGCGGATGTAGCCGCCGAACTGCACGTCTATGACGGTCAGGCGCACGGCGACTACATCGCAGGTTTCATGGTCGATGCCCCGGAATCGCAGGATGCTTTGCGCGAGCTGAACGCCTTCTTTGACCTTCATCTGAAGTAAGCCCACGGCCCAAGGCAATCGACACAGTTGCCTTGGGCGTCCAACCCCGAATTTTTCTCAAAGGTGCGCATATGCCCAGTTTCAGCGCTCAAATTCACACTCTCAAATATCTCTTCATTGCTGTTGCCGCGATCCAACTGGTGACCGCGGCGTCCGGCACAATTGTCGCCCTGTATTTCGCGGAAACCGGTGCTTCGCAGGAAATCGCCGCGCTTGCACCGGCGGCCTACTCGCTGGGGTTCCTGATTGGCTGCTTTTACATCGCTGGTTGGATCACCAGTATTGGCCACATCCGCGCCTTTTCGGCGGCCGCCGCTATTTGTACGGCTGCGGCTTTGCTCTTTTCGGTCACAGATCACGAACCCACCCTTTTGTTTGTGCGGCTTATGACAGGCATCGCCACAGCCGGGCTGTTTGCCATCGGCGACGCTTGGATCAGCGAAACTGTGGATGGGACGTCGCGCGGGCGCCTGCTTGCGGTGTTTGCCATCATTCTGGGCCTGATGTCGGTGTTGAGCCAGGTTATCGTGATCGTGACTCCAGACGATTTGAACCAGTCTTTTGTGTTGGTGTCTTTGCTGTACTGTCTCGCTATCGTCGTGATTGCAGCCGCGCCAAGCACGCCACCGGAAGGCAAAGAGCGGGCCAATGTGCGTGTAAAAGCCCTTTTCATAGATGCCCCCACAGCTGCCTTTGGCGCGCTCGCTGTTGGCATAGTCTCCACGGTTTTCATGAATGTTGTGCCATATCGGGCGGCGACCATGGGCGTCGACGCCGTGGACGTAGCGATCGCAATGGGCGCGGTCTACGTCGGGCGTATCCTGTTTCTCTACCCGCTGGGGCTTGCCTCTGACCGGATGGACCGCCGGAAGGTCATTCTGGTCGCCTCCGCTGCGGCAACCTTCGCGCTCTTGATCTTCGCATTCTTTTCGACCGGAGACGGTGTGCAGTATGCGAGCACGGTGGGAACACCTCTTTATCGTCTGCTGTTAGCCGGTCTGGTTCTGTTGGGTGGTTCGATGCTCACGCTTTACTCGCTCTTGCTCACGCACGCGATGGACCGGACAGTACCCGTCTACGTTGCATCGAGTGCGGTGACCATGCTGTTTGTGTTCACCATTGGCGGCATTATCGGCCCACTCCTGACAAGCGTTGTCTCCGCAGTATTTGGCGACCTGGCCATGAACTGGATGCTCGTCATCGTGATGGCCGCTTTCACAGCCTTGGTTGTTGTGCGGATCAAAACGGTCGCACCTGCAGCAAAAGCTGAACAAACCAACTTTAAGGCGGCAGAGACCACCAGTCTCAAATCCGCACCAACCCAGAAACGCTAAGGCAGGAGACCCATAATGACCTTTTCTACTTCAAACATCCTGCGCGCGGAGAAAGCGACGGTATTGATCTGGTTGGTGTTTGTCGCATTGATCTTCGCCGGTGATCTGATCAAGCCCACCGCCATGGGCTCTGGCATGTCCTGGCTGCTGCTGGGCGGTATCTTTGGCGTGATGTTGGCTGCGGTGTTTCGTGTGGTGCATCACGCGGAATGTCTGGCCGTCATCTTCGGTGAGCCTTATGGCACACTGATCCTGACGCTCTCGGTGATCGGCATCGAGGTGGCGCTTATCACAGCGGTCATGTTGACTGGTGACAACAACCCAACACTGGCGAGGGACACGATGTTCTCGGTCCTGATGATCGTGATGAACGGTCTGGTAGGACTGAGCCTCTTAATTGGTGGTCTGCGCCACGGGCTGCAAGCGTTCAACCTTTCGGGTGCAAATGCTTATCTCGTGGTTTTGCTGCCAGTGGCCATCGTGAGCCTTGTGCTGCCAAGCTTCACCACATCCGCACCCGGCGGCGGCCTCTCGGCTCTGCAAACGGTGTTCATGATCGGGATGTCGGTTGTACTTTATGGCATCTTCCTCGTCTACCAGACCGCAGGCAAACCAGAAATCTTCCGCCAGCCCGCAGACGAACTCCCGACCACAGCAGGATCGGACGCCCACCATCTTGAAACCATAAGTGTTGGCTTTCACGTGGTCTGGCTGGTTCTGGCAATGTTGCCACTGGTTCTGATGTCCAAAAAGCTCGCGCTGTTTGTCGACTTCAAACTTCTGGAATTTGGCGCGCCCGTTGCGCTTGGCGGTTTCCTCGTGGCAGCCATGATCCTGACTCCCGAAGCGCTGGCTGCTCTGGACGCAGCGCGCGCCAACAAGCTGCAACGGGCCGTCAACATCTGCCTTGGCTCAGCACTGGCCACAATCGGCCTGACGGTGCCCGCGGTTCTGGTCGCTGCGCATTTTGTCGGCCTTCCGATTGAGCTCGGCTTGGGAGGCGCTGAGATCGTGCTACTGGCTCTGACCCTTGGGATCAGCATTCTGACCTTCGTAGGAACCCGCACAAATGCGCTTCAGGGCGTCGTGCATCTGGCCGCCTTTATGGCCTATGTGTTCCTGATTTTCGACGGGTCGTGATGGGGCCAAAACCTCTCTATCCATTTGGGAAGCCACGTTTCAGTGGCCTTCTAATCTCCTTCCCGCGAGCGACGCAAAAGCCGACATTGTCATTGGGTTGTGCCAACGACGGCTTTGGGCCGGTCGCGATCGTTCAGTCCGATTGACCGAAGGCCCGAAGCGTCCGGCTCTGCGGTCGCTTGATCCAACCTGGATCGTGCTCTCGCAGCGAAAGTCGGGTCTGACGGGCCGCACTGCAGCGATCAGGACTTGTGCTCAATGTCCGGAACGGACCGCTATAGATCTGGTGTTGTAAACAAGGTGGGCCCGTGTACGTGATTTTGCCAGGGAGAAACCCAGGCTATTTTCTCAGCTAATCATTACCGATGAACTAGAAATCCACCTTTCAATCAGTGTCTGAAGCCCAATTGGATACCTGCACAGGGTTTTTTGGTATTGCCTCGTGTTGGCTGTAACTCAGTGAATTCGGTAGCCGGCCTCGTTTTTAACCATCGAGCATCGCGAGAACGGCGTCGCGATCGGATAGCACTAGCAGCAAGGCAATATCACCCGGCTCCACCCTCTCAAGTATCACTGAAGCGGCCTGTGAGGGCGACGTAGCTCTGAGTATTTGTTTCGCTTCATACCCATGTTCCAAAGCTGTTCGTTCGATCAGATCAGAAATTTCTCCTAATTCGCGACCTCTTAAGTACCCTTCCAACTCCGTTGCGACGACCACATCAGGTCGGAAGTTCAGGGCTGTCGCTGTTACGTCACAGATATCTTGATCTGATCGATCCCCTGCATGGCTAAGCATGATGAAACGCCGTTTTGCCGGCAAGCTCGACAACGCATCGCAAACTGCCGAAATTGAATGCGGATTGTGGGCAAAATCCACGAAAACCTGGGCTCCGTTATGCCGAAACTCGTTGCAACGTCCTGGGTTATCTTTGGCGTCTGGCTTGAACCCGGCCAGCCCGTCGCGCAACGCCTGTTGCGGCAGACCCAGTGCCAGAGCAAGGCACAGGGCCGCCAGCGCGTTCTGGATGTTGTACTTTGCGGCCCCGCCCATTGTCAGGGGAACGTCGGCGACGGGGATCACCATTTGCTCGGTCGTGCCGTCGAAAAAGACAATTTTCCCGTGTTGAACATATGCACAGCAAGTGCCGGTTTCCCGCGCCTGACGGATCAGATCATTCTGTGCATCCAGAGAAAACCACCAGATGTTCGCCGACGTGTTTTCTGCCTCGGCGCGGACATACGCATCATCGGCGTTCAGCGCCAGCACGCCACCCTCCGCCAAGGTCCGGTGGACGGCGAACTTTGCCTGCGCCAGTTCTGGCACGGTGTTGACTCCATATTGCCCCAGATGATCATTCGCCACATTGGTCACTGCCGCCGCCGTCGCCGCGCGGGTCGGCAGGCCCCGGCGCAGGATCCCGCCCCGGGCCACTTCGAGGCAGGCAACCTCGAGCCGTTTGTCGCGCAGCAGCATCCGCCCGCCCCCGGGGCCGGAATAATCGCCGCGGTCCAGAATATCGTCACCCACCCGCACAAATTCGGTCGAGGTCAGCCCCGCCACTTTGCCCGAGGCGCGTGCAATCGCTTCGAGCAGCCGGGTTGTCGTGGTCTTGCCGTTGGTTCCGGTGATGAAGGCAACGGGGATGTTGTGAAGGCCGGACCAGTCCACATCATCGGGGGCGGGCAGCGCATCGACCGACCAGACCTGACTGCCGGTGCCGTGCCCGATCGAGATCTCATCATCGTCGCACAGGATATCCACGCCATGCGCCTCGGCCGCCTCGATCAGGGCGATCAGGGCGGGGTTGGCTTCGCTGGCCATGACACCTTTGACATCACCCACCATCTGATCAAAGTCGCCGGAGGGTGCGGCCAACAGCTCGGCGGCGCAGAAGTGCCAGGCAGTCTGCGCCGCGAAGATCGCGGAATAAAGCTGATCCATCGGGGCCGAGATGGCCAGATTGACGCCGCCGGTGAAGGTACGGTGGGTCACGCTCTGATCCTGCCAGCCAAGCGCATCCATCACCCGGCGCGCATGAGTTTCCCACAATGTCGTGACCTGCGCGGCGTCGATCCCGTTGAAGAACACATCCATCACCGCGCCGGGCTTGTTCCACAGTAGGCCGGGCCCGGTCAGGCGTCTGGCATCATCCACCCGGATATGATCGGCGGTCGCGCTTTCGATGGTCAGCGCGGTTTCAAGCTGTTCGATCCGATCCATTGCGATGCCCCCGATCAGTCCGCGTCTTCGCTGATGTCGCGGGCCAGACGCACGCCGCGCGCGTCCCGGATCAGGTTCTGGTCGCTTTCGAACATATCCTCAATCGAGGTGTCGACAGGTCGAGCCTTGGGTACAGCTTCGACTTCGGGGGCTTCGCCGTCGGAGTTAAAATATATAATCTGCTTCCAGCACCGCGTGGTGTCGTCGCCGAAGATCACCAGCAGATCGCCCGGCGCGGCCTGATCCAACCCGGCCGTCACCGCCTCGACCTCATCAGGGATGATTGTGATCGCAGCGGCGTCTACCCTGTTGTCGATCAGGGCCTTTCGCATCATCTGGGGCACCTCGTCATGGCCACGGCCCCGGCGGCGGTCGTCGGCCTTGCAGATGAATTGGTCAAAATGTCCGGCCAGCGCGGCGGCACCGTCGATGATATCCTCATCGCGCCTGTCGCCGGGCATGGCAACCACACACAGTCTTCGCCCCGTGATCTCAAGCTGGTCGGCCAACGCTGCCATCGCCTTGAGCGCAGCAGGGTTGTGGCCATAGTCCAGGATCACCTTGAAGGGATGTTCGTCATAGACATTCATCCGTCCCGGTGCCTGGAAATAGCTGGTGTCAAAGGTCCGCAGCCCGTGGCGGATATTGTCCAGATCCACACCGAAACTATATGCCATCGCAGCAGCGAACATCGCGTTCTGCACATTGAAGATCGCCTTGCCCTCAAGCGTGGCGGGGATCAGATGCGACCACAGAACCGGGATATGAAGCCCGTTGTCATAGATGGTCAGCATGTCGCCATTCATGCCTTTTTCCAGCACGATGGCCCTACCGCCCGCCTTGATATGTTCCTTGACCAGACTGTGACCCGGGTTTGTCGTTACATAGAAAATCTGACCCGCTTCTGCGTAATCGGCCATTTTTAGACAGTTGATGTCATCTGCATTCAGCACCGCCGTATTGGTGGCGCTTTCAACCACGACGCGTTTGACCACGGCCAGTTCCTCGACGGTATTGATGCCGCCAAGACCCAGATGATCCGCCGAGACGTTCAGGCAGGCCGCCACATCCGAGCGCTGATAGCCCAGGCCCGACCGCACCAGCCCGCCGCGCGCGGTTTCCATCACGGCGAAATCGACCGCCGGATCACGCAGGACGATTTGAGCAGATTTGGGTCCCGTCATGTCGCCCTTGACGCTCAACTTACCGTCTACATAGACACCGTCAGTGGAGGTCATGCCAACGGTCTTGCCGCTGGTTTTCATGATATGGCCCAGCATCCGCGAGGTCGTGGTCTTGCCGTTGGTGCCGGTGACTGCCGCAATCGGGATGCGGGTCTGTTCATTAGCCGGGAACAGCATGTCGATCACTTTGCCCGCTACGTCGCGCGGCTGACCTTCGGACGGGGCGACATGCATCCGGAAACCGGGGGCGGCGTTCACCTCGACAATCGCGCCACCGATATCCTTGTAGGACTTGGTGATGTCATCAATCAGGAAATCGACGCCGCCCACGTCCAGCCCCACCGCCATGATGGCACGTTCGGCCATGTCGCGGTTGTCTGGATGCACCACATCGGTCAGGTCAATGGCTGTACCGCCCGTCGACAGGTTTGCCGTGGAACGCAAATAGAAAACTTCGCCATCCGGCAGCACCGTCTCTTCGGTTACGCCCGCGTTTTCCATCAAACGTTTGGCCTGATTGTCAATCTCCAGCATGGTCAGTACTTTTTCATGCCCAATGCCCCGGCGCGGGTCTTCGTTCACGATGTGGACCAATTCCGCAATCGTGTGCTTGCCGTCGCCGACCACATGGCCTGGCACCCGCTTGGCCACCGCGACCAGCTTGTTGTTCACCACCAGCATCCGGTGATCGAACCCGGTGATGAAGCTTTCCACAAGAATGGCGCGGCTGCGCGAATGTTCCTTGGCCTCAGCAAAACCTGCCTCAACTTCAGCGTCCGAGTTCAGATTGATTGAAACCCCGCGCCCGTGATTGGCGTCCAGCGGTTTGACAACCACCGGATGTCCGATCCGTCCGGCGGCGCGCACTGCCTCGCGCGCTGAATAGACCATGCGCTGCTGCGGCACCGGAAGGCCCAGATCGTTCAGCAGGTTATGAGTGTCTTCCTTGTCGCAGGAAATCTCGACCGAGATATGTTTGGTCTCGGATGTGATGGTCGCCTGAATGCGTTTCTGATACTTGCCGTGTCCGAATTGCACCAGCGAGCCCGAGTTCAGCCTGATCCAAGGGATATCCCGCTCCTGCGCTGCCTTGACAAGCGAGCCGGTCGAAGGGCCGAATTCCTTACGCTGCGCCCGCAGGACGAAGCTCCGCAATTCGTCATCCCAGTTGAAATCAGGGTCGAAATCATAATCCACCTGATCCTTGAGGGATTGCGGCAGCAGGTGCATCAGCAACCGCAATGCCAGCTTGCCCGCGTCCAGACCGACATCGCGCTGGCGGTATTCATAGACCATGTTGTACTTGCCCGGCTCGCCCGTGCCACGGGTCCGGCCAAAGGTCACATCGGTGCCCGCCACATTCTGCACTTCGATGGAGCAATGTTCCAGTACATGACCCAACCAAGTGCCTTCATCCTCACGCAGGCGGCGGATGAAACCACCGGGTTCGCGGTAGGAACAGCCATGTTCCGCAAGACCGGGAAGTGCCTCAACCAGAGCGTCGATGAACTCTGAACCAATTTTTGCCGAGGGCCAATCTTCCAGAATACCCAGATCGATGACATGGCGGATGACCGGAAAACTTGCCCAGACATTCGGGCCGACAAAGACATTGGTCGAGATTATTTTCATGAGGCTCCCCGTTTGTTAGCTTTTTGTTTCCCCCCCGCTGGCGGCCTCATCCTCGGACAGGTCCGGCAATGTGCAGAACGCCAGATGCTCATCCGGCGGAAAAGCCTGGCGAGCCGTCAGATCATAACGGCACCCTTCGCCCAGAACGTCAAGGCGAAGTCCCAGAAGGCTCAGCGCCTCACCCGCGCGCGCGTCCCACATGGACGAATGGGTCAGGTGGCTGGCGTCCACCACCGTGACTGTTCCGCTGCCAACCACTTCCAGAACGTTGTCGGGCCCGATGAAGGCCGCCGTGTCTTCATCAATGCCCAATCCAATCAAAAAAGGGTTGAAAGATGAAGCCGTTAGCAGACGCCCGAGCCGGTTACGCTGAGTAAAGTGCTGATCTATGACGACGGCGTTGGTCAAGCCCATGCCCGGGGCCAGCGTTATATTGCCTTCTGCCGGGGCGGAATTGCTGCTGCCACCGGCAATCATATGCTCGGACATGATCGAGGCCCCGGCCGAGGTTCCGGCAACCGGCACGCCCGCCGCGTTGCGACGGCGGATTTTCTGTGCAACCAGCGTGCCTCCCAGAATCGCCGACAGGCGCAACTGGTTGCCGCCGGTCATGAATATGCCGGTTGCGCGGTCCAGAATCTCGACATAGTCCGGATTGTCGCAATCGGCCCGGCGCGAGATCGGCAGAAACTCGACTTGCCCTGAGCCAAGCTCGGAGAAGATGCGGTGATAATCCGGCCCTGTCTCCTCCAACATCGAGGCGGTCGGGATCACCACGATATCGGCGTCCGCGCCGCCCGACATCTCGACAAACTTGCGGTGGATCTGCATTTCCTTGACGCGGTCTTCGCCGCCGCCAACTGGAATGATGAACCCGCGCGGGGTTTCTGCATCAACGGGTGCAGGGCACATATCTTAACTACCTTCCGGTGCTGAAGCGGGCAGCCACCGGGGGCCGCGCGGGCGCTTACATCTGTTCATACATGCCCCGCTGGGCTATCTGGCCACCGCCGACATGCCATTCCCCCCCAGGCCATCACATGCCGCACGGTAAGGTTTTCGTCAAGAACCACCGGCTCCGCGTCCATTCCCACCTTCAGACGCCCATTGCGGCGCAGTTTCAGCAGATCGGCCACATTAGAGGTGAACGGGGCCAACGCGTCGGACAGCCGCGTAGGCAAAAGGCGGGTCTGTCCTCGTTCCGTGAATTCGATCTACTCCGGGATATTGCGGTCGCGGCGAATGGCGGCTACGCGGGCTGCGACCGCAGCATCTTGACCCGTTCGCTAACGGCAGGAACGGGCCGCTTGCCCCAACGATAAAGTTACCGATTTCGCCTTGCGCTTAGGGCAGCAAAGTCCGACATCGGCAAGAGATAAGCGGAGTCGTTCAAGTGCCCAAGGCTGTTCTGTATCGCATGGACCTACCGAACTATACATGTGGTTATGGGACGGCAGCCCGCGATCTACTGCGGCAACAGAACTTTGAGATTAAAGAACACATCTTGCGGACACGGCGGGAAACCGATGCGTTCAAAGACATGCACCACATTGCTACAACACCTCTCATCTTCATTGATGGGGTAAAGGTCGGTGGCTTCACCTATCTGAAGAAATATCTCAAAGCTAAAAAACCGAAATCTAAGTGCTTCTGGAAACGTTGATCTGATATGATCAATGCCCGCAAAGCACCGTACGTCTACCCGGCGATCATCGGTCTTCAGTTGACCTGTTGATACGCTCAAACTCCTCAGGTGGCAGGATTACATGTCGCTGACCATCCTCTCTCACGATGAAAACCGGCTCTCGCTCCGCAACCCTCAAGATCGCTTCCAGATTTGCCTGAAGTTGCGTGATCGTGATGTCAACCTTACTGCTATGCCAGAATTGAGCGACCGCATCACAAATGACGTCCTTGGCGTAGTCCTCCACTGACAACTCTGATCGGCGCGCCAAGGACTGCAATTCAGCGAAAACTACGTCTGGAATGTCGGGAAGCTCGAGATCGGCCATATCACGTCACTCGCATCGCACAGGTTTTGCACGTCTAAACGATACCAAAGCGATGCCGCTCAGAATTTGGCAAACGGCGGCCTGTTGTCGGATCGAACAATTTCCCGGTTTCGGTATACATAATTCTCGCATGTTCGTTGATTTCTTCGACGCTGCCAGGGAGCGGGTTTGACCCGTCTTCCTTGCGTAACTTCGCGGGCCCTCCACGCACCGGTACCTCAAACAGAGTTCCATTTTTTCGGATCGCCCAGCCATAGAATGAAAGCTGCGCATTCAGTCTGGAAAGCGCGAGGTGGCGTCTGAACATCGAACCAAGACCCGCGCCGGGAATACCGTTCACTTCAGCTAGGCGCGATCTGGCAATCCCGCTCATCTGCGCAAACTGTTCTGAATCGGCTTCGATCTTGCCGTCAGGGTACGCATCAAACATGTGAACATCCTCAGAATAAAGCCTTCCCCACAATATGATACGATAAGTCCGTAGACGATTAAACATCTTTCTTGCCGTTTCAAGGGATGAGAAATCGGTTCACAGCAGATGATTTCGGGAACAACCTGAGATCAGCCCGCAAGGCGCAAGGCTACTCGCAAGAGAGCTTTGCCCATGCGGTGGATCTGGACCGGACATATATTGGTGGAATTGAGCGCGGGGAGAGAAATCCCGGTCTCAAAACCGTCATCAAAATAGCCGACGCTCTGAATCTTGATGTCGCGGACCTCTTCCGGTTGAAAGATTAAGCCGCGCCTTCCTGGAGCCGGCATGTCTACATCGGCTTCCAAATGTAAATCAGCTGCTACCAACTCCTCTTTCTCGGCACCTCTCGTGGTCTCAGAGACAGTGCCGTGCGGCAGCCCCGGGTTGTGGTCGTCTGAGCTCACAACGCATCGAGGGCGTGACCGCCGCAAGGCATTTCCCTCGTCCAGAAACGTCTGTTTCACCACTTAAGTTAATAACAGAATTGAACATTCACGTAGTGCGCTCCTAACGTAAGTTAATAATCAAAACTAACATTGAAAATCATGCATTTACGGGGTGTTTGAGGTCGGATTGACTCTTGATTGTCCGACGGAGATGCCACTAGAATCGGGGGCGTTGGAACGTTCGTTTCAGCACCAGCGTAAACGCCTGTCCCGGACGGAGGCCACGAGCCATGGATGCCAACAAAATGCGCCAGCAGATTGTGAAACTGCATCTCGGGATGGCTCAGACCACAATCACCGAGCTCGCCGAGAGCATCGGGTATAGTCGTTCGGCGGTGTCGAACGTGCTTGCCGGGCGCAGGCGGTCGGCGGAGATCGAAGCAGCCGTAGCCCAGCGCACAGGATTTCGTGTCGAAGACCTGTGGCCAGTGGCTGCCTCTGGAAAGAAGGGGGATATGAAGCGATGATCTAGTAGAAAATAGAAAAGCCCCGAGAGCGGACTCTCAAGGGCCTTCATGTCGATTGGTACCCGACACACAGAAGGTCTCTCGAATCCCCTCAAAAGTCAAGTCTGGCGGCCGGGTCTTTTGACACGACTGGTCGAGCTCGGCCGCCTTCCATCATTCGACAAGAGGAGTGGTGCGGTTCACCTTGACCCAATTGGTCAGGGAGCGATCCCGCACAGCATCAAAACACATGGAAAAAGAATTCTTCATGGCCCCTCGGGCCAATCGTGCATCACGCAACATGCCAGAGCGCTCGCGTGTGCGTACTTTCGTGGAGACTGGCGCATTTCGCCCCAATGGGGGCGAAAGTCAGAAAGTGGTGTTCGACAGCCTTGGTGAATTTGACACCTTCACCACGACAACAGCTCTATACCCCGTGGCTGACATGGTCGAGCAGCCATCTGCCATTGACTACGTCGATGCTGATGGTCGCAGGCGACGGAAAGTAATCGACCAAGTCTACACGCTAAAGGACGGAACCAGAATCGCCGCTGAGATTAAGCCGGCAGAACGCGCCAGAGCTCAGAACCTTGAAGAGAAACCAGGTTATGTAGCGGCGGCAATGCCAGACGATTTTGCTGATTATCTGGTTCTAATCACAGAGGAAAACTACGACCAATGGGAGGCCTTGAATGCGCGTCGGCTGCTTGCCTACCGGCGAGAGGATGACCCGGAGGCGGCCGCGATAATCGCAGAGCTTGCGGATGAGATCGACCTGCCGGTCACGATCCACGAGTTGATTACGAAAGCCGCTATTGGCGGCAGGGCTTGGCCGGAAATCTTCAAAGCGATCTATGCCGGTATTCTGCGCCCGATCCAGGACGGGGTTATTGATCTCGACATGCTGGTCGAGGGAGGCTTGCAATGACTGATATCATTCGTCTCGAGCCCTATTCGCAGATTCAGCAAGGTGACGTCCCTGGTCTTCTCGTGGAACAAGGGTCGCTAGGTGTCATCATCAGTCGCTGGAGTGAAGGAGAAATTGTCTTTGACGAGCTCACCTATAATGAGATCAACGAAGGTCTGAAGACCGGTCACATCACCATTCGTGATGGCTATCACAGTGAAGAGGCCGTCCGACAGCGCGTGCAGTTTGCCGATCAGATTGTCACCCATCTGCCTGCAAAACAGCGCTCAACGGTCTTCTTCCGTCAGGCCTGGTGCGATCTCTTTCTGGATGCTGAAGCACGCGGAGAGATTGGCCGCTACTGGAAAGATGTGGAGATCTGGATCCGGAGTGTGGCGCAGGAAATCACGGTGCAGATTCCACAGCCTGATAAGGATGCCGGGAAGCGCAAATATGGAGGAAAGAAGCTGTCAAGCAACGAGATTGACCCGCCAGGCTCTTCGGCCTTGCTGCGTTGGGTCCGCGCTTATGAGGCTAGTGGTCGGTGCGTTCTAGCGCTCATAGACAAACGCTATCTTGCGGGGCGGACGAAGGTCAAATTTGGTCCGGAGAGCGCCGCCCTGCTTCGCAAATGCGCGGATCGATATGCGAGCTTCAAGCGCCCGTCGAAGAAGAGCGTAATTCGCCAGACAAAACGGGCATTCCGGCTGGCGAATGCGTACCGGATCGATCGCGGCTTACCGCCTTTGGCCGTTCCCGCAGAAAGCACAATCTACAGGGAGATATGTCGTCTTGAGCCTTACCATGTGATGTGCCAGCGCCAGGGGCTCGAAGCAGCCAACCGGCATTTTGCAATCATCGGCGAGGGACTGAACGTATTGCGCCCCGGGGAGCGGTTAGAAATCGATGAATGGAAGGTCGATCTGATCACCTTCTTTGCCGAGGCCGGTGTCTTCGGTCATCTGACAGAGGAGCAGATCAAAGCATTGCCGAAAGGACGACGCTGGATCTATGTCGTGATCGATGTGCGAACGCGACTGATCCTCTCGGTGAAGGTTTGCGCAACCCCGAATACCGAAGATGCGATCGCAGCGCTGGACCTGGCAACCCGGGATAAAGCGGACCTTGCCCGCCTTTTTGGCTGCGCGCTTCCAGACTGGCCGGGCACTGGTTTTGAAACTGTTGCCTCGGATCAGGGGGCGGCCTTTGCGAACTTTGATTTCCGGGGCGCTGTGACGGATCTTCGCGGAACGGTCATGTTCCCGCCTGCGGGTGTGCCCAAGCTTCGTGGACATATTGAGCGCTGCTTCAGGACCTTCGGGGTGGAGCTGATGGAGTGTTTGAGTGCGCGCACCTATTCGAACATCGTAGAAAAAGGTGACTTCGTACCTGAAGACTATGCTGCACTTGCTGGTGACGAGTTGACCCGGATCCTGGTTCGCTTTGTTGTGGATGTATATAACAACAAGCCCCATGGGGGCATCGGTGGACAGAACCCGCTGAACTGCTGGCGGGAATTGTGCTCAACCGTTGGCAAGCCGCGCCCTCCCAGCCGAATTGAGCGCCTCGGGGCCTTCGGTCGGAAATACACCCGGAGTATTTCCGGGCGTGGGGTTCGCTTTGCGGGCATCTTCTACACCTGTGAGATGGTCCGGCACCATTTCCTGGCCAGTCCCGATCTCGAGGTTGAGATCCGGGTGGATCATCAGGACCTTGGCCTTATTGAGGTCAATCTCGATGGTGTCTGGGTTGTCGCCCGCCCCCTGGCAAAAGGGTTTGATGGTCTGTCGCTGGATCTCTGGACCGAGGCCTGCAGCAATCTGCGCCGCCGTTTTGAGGCGGAGGCAGAACTGACGCAAGATGTCATTGATCAGGCATTCGCAGACTTCTCGGAGGAGGATCGCGCTGCCTCTCAACGGCTCGGGCTCTCAGCGCTTGCTCCGACAAAAGCCGATGTTGAGCGCAATCGGGAGCATCTCTGGCTTGGGCTGGAGGTCGTGGCGGGCATCACCCCCACGGTTTCCAGGAAAAAACGCGGCCTCCTTGATGGCGTAATTGCCAGGGCAGAGGTGGCGCCACCACAGCTGCCGGAGATCACTCCCTGGGAGGATGATGCGGAACAGGCCATGCCGATCTCGCGTCCGCGCTGGCGTATGGAGGACGGGCAATGACACATATGTCCCGTGAGGAGGTCAGCCACATCGTGGCTGACCTTGAACACCGCTTTATCGCCCATGACACTTATCTGGAACTCCGGGATCAGATCGACGATATTCTCTACCGGCGCAAAGCGCATACAGCTGCTGGCCGCACAACAGCGCAATGCGGCATTGTTGTCATTGGCAATGCAGGGGCCGGTAAGAGTTTTGGCATCGAATACCTTCTGCTGAAACACCCTCATCTGGCTTATGGGAAACCATTTAATGAGGCTTTGACAGTTCGCTTGGCGTCAGAAGCCACGATCAAAGGTGTCGGTCGCGATACCATCGAGGCATATGGATATGAGAGCAAGGGATCGCGGACAGGTCATTCGATCTGGCGGCAGGTGATGCGTTATGCGCGCTCGCATAAGACGCTTTTTCTGCACTTTGACGAAGCGCAGCATATCCTTCGAACCAAATCGAAGTCTGAATTTGACCAGGTGATGCTGGTCTGGAAATCGTGCCTGGAATACGCTGAGTGGCCGGTCAGCCTGATCCTCAGTGGCACCTGCGAACTGCTGGATCTGATCAACCGGGATGAACAGCTCAGCCGGCGGTTTGAGCCCGTGCATTTTGCGCCCATGAGCTATGCCGCCCATGGGCATGAGGTGATGGGCGTGCTGGGTGCCTATCTCGATGCGGCAAAACTGTCGCGCGGCAAAACGCTTGAGACATCGGCATTCGCGCGACGACTTCTGCATGCGGCCCGCTACGAGTTCGGGTCGAAAATCGGGCTGATCATATCGGCTATCAAATTGGCATTGCGCAATGGGAACCAAACCCTTGAACAAAGTCACTTCGCGGGGGCCTATCGGAAACAGAAGCGCTGTGTTGATGCATTGAACCCATTTATTGCTGAGAATTTCCGCTCCATTAAGACGGGTCAGCTTCTCAGCGGCGCAGAGCTGGAGATAGCGCCAGCAACCAAGAGGGGGGCTGCATAATGCCTGTGTTGCCGATCCTTGTTCCCTTGATGCCGGGGGAGACCCCGGCATCTTTCGCATCCCGCCTGGCCTGGGCGAATGGTCTTTCCTTTGCCTCGGAGTTCTGCACCGATCAGGGCTTTACGCTTCAGGCCATCGCCGACGGCGATGAACGGGCCCTTTCGATCCTCGCCCGGCTCGGCGGAGTGGAACTTGCTCAACTGATGTGTGGTGTCGTTTGCAAAGTGTCGACTGGGCAGTACCGGCTGGCCGGGCAGCTTATCGAGAAACGCTGGATCACGCGCAGGCGTCTGCGGTTCTGTCCGGAGTGTGTCGCAGATGACATCATGACAGACAATGGCGGTGGCGCGGCGCAGAGATGCGCCTGGCATGTGCCCTCGATCCGGACATGCCTTCACCACCAGGTCAGGTTGTATGACGACGACAGCTATTCGCACAGCCGTGGTCCCCATGATTTTGCCGGGCGTATCCGCGATCTCAAATTGGGGGCTGATCAGTTGAGAGAGCTGGTTGCATCTCAGGTCTCAACAGGTTTGGAAGACTATCTCACCCGCCGGTTGACGGGTGAACAACAGGGCACATGGCTCGACAATATCGGGTTCGGTGCGGTTGCGCTTGGCGCTGAGATCTTCGGAGTTGTTGATCTGTTTGGTGTCGATGCAAAGCTGAAGCATTTATCCGATAATGAGAAGCGTCGTGCAGGTGCGCGGGGTTTTGAGCTCCTGTCCGAAGGCGAGAAAGGGCTGTTTCGCCTGCTGCGGCGACTGCATGCTGAGGCCGGTTCTCCCATATCACTTTCGCGCGGAAACTTTGGCTGCCTGTTCAATTGGCTGGAACAATCCCATGCGGCGCAATACGAGCCGTTGCGGGATCTCGTTAGGAAATTCTTCGTCGAAACCTATCCCATTGGAGAAGGCGAGCTGGTGCTTGGCAAACCCAGTACAGCCCGTCGCATTCACAGTGTTGAAACCCTGCGGCGCGAACTGGGGCTCGGCCGCCGTCAGACAGTGGAACTTCTTGGTGCGAACGGGTTTCTGAAGCCGGAGGGTCAAGTAGGTAGCTCTGCGAAAGGTGTTGTGCTCGACGCACAGGCATTGGCGCCACTGGTCAAGAACTTTGCGAGAGCGATCTGTCAGGTTGCGGCTCAGAAAAAGATCAATGCGCCAAGGGCACAGTTTGGCGCTCTTGTTGAAGGTGGGATCATCAGCCCCATCGCAGGCTCCCCTGTCGGGAGACCATACTACGATGAAGGGCAACTCGATGCGTTCCTTGCCAGTATTGTGCCACGCACACAGGCGGCAAAAGCGGATGGGCTAGTCGGTATTCAGTCCGTCTGTCGCAAAGCCGTTGCTGGCGCGGTTGATGTGGTGCGACTGATCCAGAGCGGCGAGCTGAAGACCGTGGTCTGGGATGCCGAGCAGGACGGCTATTTGTCCGTGCTTCTGGACCCGGCAGAGGTCGCTGAGGCATTGCGTTTGATCAGACCGGACGGATACCTGCGATCGACCCTGGCGGGGTTCTTCGGGATCAATGCATCTGCAGTCCGCTATCTGGTGGACACAGGCCATCTGAAACTGGTTCGGGCGCGTCATCCGGTGTCCCGGAAGTCGGTGCAGGTGGTCCCGTATAGCTCTGTTGACCGGTTTCTGGAGCGCTATATTCCTGGAAAACACTGTGCGGAATTTCTTGGGGGCAGCACCAGGAAAGTCGGCGACCAGCTCATAAAGGAGCGGGTTCCGTTTATCCGAATGCCGGAAGAGTGTGGTGGACGCATATTCAGGCGGAGCGAGGTGACCTCCGGAGTAGAAGAGCTGGCCAATCGCCTCCCGCTCTCGCATGATGAAATTGCCTGGCCTGAGTTGTGAAGGTGTTGAGATGAGTAGAGAAAGCAAATTTCTGAGTCTGGTGCTTCGGCACAAACCTGAAGAGATCGGTCTTCAGCTTGATAAACACGGGTGGGTTCGTGTTGATGATTTGCTGCGGAAGCTGAAGAAAGCCAATCGCAAGCTAAGCCGCGACGAACTCACTCAGCTTGTCGAGAGCAACGATAAGATACGCTTCACTCTGTCTGATGACGGTCAGCGCATTAGGGCAGCCCAAGGACACTCAATTGATGTGGATCTGGGCCTGGAACCTCAACGCCCACCGGATGAGCTGTATCACGGCACGGCCAGCGCAAATTTGGATGCGATATTTTCCGAGGGGTTGAACCCCGGACGCCGTAAGCAAGTCCACCTTTCGCTTGATCCCGATACAGCTGAACGCGTCGGGCAACGACACGGAAAGCCGGTTGTTCTGCGTGTCGAGGCACAACGCATGTTCGAGGACGGTTTTGAGTTTTTCCGCGCCGACAACGGTGTTTGGCAAACTGACAAAGTGCCAACGACCTATTTGGGATTTGGCAGGATCGCTGAGAAATACAAGAGCACATGACAAACAGAAATCCGTAAAACTGTTTGTCAGTTCGCCTGCATGTATTGCCTTGCCAGCTTCATGGGACGTTTCGTGGGTGAGAGCAACGACAATTGGGGCAACTACGTCTAGACCGCATGGGGCCGAAGGCACCTTCGCCCTCTCAACCTAATCCAACCACGCGAATGCCGAGCGGGGCGTTCTCGATAGAGAATGCCAGATTTAATCTCATGCGGTGATACTTCTTCCAAAAACAAAGGGAAGGAGATCGACATGCGATTTGGTTTTGTCGGTTTGGGTCAAATGGGTGCGCCAATGGCGGTGAACCTTGCTAGCTCAAACAACGTAATGGTCTTTGATCTTAGCGAAGACGCTATGAATGCCGCCGCTGAAGCCGGCGCCAAGAAGGCCGGTAGTGCTGCAGATTTCTCAGAAGTGGACGTGCTGATCACTTGTTTGCCAAGTGGTGGGATCGTGGAAAAGTCACTGTTCGACCCTGAACATGGGATTGCACAGCATCTTTCAGCCGACACGGTTGTCATCGATACCTCAACCATAGAATACGGACTGACGCTCAGTATTAGCGAGCGTCTTTCAGCCCTCGGGTTGCGTTTTTTCGATGCGCCCGTCTCTGGCATGTGGAAGCGAGCCCAGGAGGGCACGTTGACGATGATGATCGGAGGAGACGGTGAGATTGTCGAGGCGCTGCGGCCAGCTCTGGCAAAAATGTCGAACCGCATCCTGCACACTGGCGCTGTTGGCTCAGGCCAGCTCACCAAGCTGATCAATCAGCTTCTCTTCGATATCAACGTGGCGGCTCTGGCCGAAATCCTGCCGATGGCAAAGAAGCTGGGCCTTGATCCGGAAAACACCGCCGAGGTTGTGAATTCAGGGACCGGCCGCAGCTATGCGTCGGAATATTTCATTCCCCAGGTCCTCGAAGGCAAGTTTGACACCGGCTACCCGCTACAAGCGGCCTACAAGGATCTGATCAGCGGTGCTGAAATCTCAGCCCGTTATCAGATCCCGGCACCTGTGTTGGCCGCTGCGACAACCACCTATCAGCAGGCACTTCTTGAGGGCCATGGGGACAAAGACAAGGGCGCGATGGTGCTCGTCTACGAACGACTGCTTGGTGTCGATTGCCGGAAGGAGGAACAGAATGTCTGAAGGAAAAGGTATTCAGGGCGGGCTGACAAACTACGGCGACAAGGATTTCGCCGCGTACCTACGTCGGTCTTTTGCTCGCTCGATGGGTCTGTCGCGGGAAATGCTCGACAAACCGATTGTCGGGATCGCGATGACCCCTTCGGGCTTCAACAACTGTCATAGAGCAATGCCTGAGCTGGTCGAAGCTGTCTCTCGCGGTGTGCTGGCTGCAGGGGCTTTGCCGCGGCCGTTTCCAACGGTGTCACTCGGCGAGGTCTTTCTGAACCCAACCAGCATGGTCTACCGGAACCTCATGTCAATGGACACTGAAGAGATGGTTCGTGCGCAGCCAATGGACGCAGTGGTTTTGATCGGCGGTTGCGACAAGACAGTTCCGGCCCAGCTGATGGGTGCGGCGTCTGCCGACATACCGGCCGTGCAACTTGTGATTGGCCCGATGATGACCGGTCGCCACAAGGGTGAACGCCTGGGAGCCTGCACTGACTGCCGCCGTTTCTGGGGTAAGTTCCGCGCTGGTGAGGTCGAAGGCGAAGAAATCGCGGAGATCGAAGGGCGGCTGGCGACAACGGCCGGCACCTGTGCTGTCATGGGAACAGCGAGTACCATGGCGTGCATCGCCGAAACGCTAGGGATGTCCTTGCCTGGCACAGCGGCTATTCCATCTGTTCACGCTGACCGGCTGGTTGCAGCTGAGGAATGCGGTAAACTGGCTGTTGATCTGATCCAGAACCCTCGAAAACCAAGTGAGGTGATCACCCAGAAGTCGGTAGAGAACGCTTTCCGCGTGCTGATGGCCGTCAGCGGGTCCACCAATGCCATCGTCCACCTTACAGCTGTTGCGGGTCGTCTCGGCATCCGGATTTCACCCGAACGCCTCAACGAAATCTCGGACGAAACGCCGGTTCTGGTTGATCTGAAGCCAGTCGGTGAAGGGTACATGGAAGACTTCTATGCCGCTGGCGGTGTCGGAGCAGTCTTGCGCGAGATCCGCCATCTACTGCACCTCGATACGGTGGATGTAACAGGTCAAACCCTGGCGGAGCGTCTAGACGACGAACCTGATTGGGTTGATCGCCGGGTGATCCGGTCGTTTGAAGATCCTGTTTCAAATGAGGGCGGATTGATAAGCCTTCATGGGAACATCGCCCCGCAGGGAGCCATTTTCAAACGCGCTGCGGCGACACCAGAGCTTTTTGAGGTCGAAGGCCGCGCCGTTGTGTTCGACAGTCTCGAAGATCTCGCCAGGCGCGTTGATGACCCGGATCTCGACATTGAGGCCGATGACATCATGGTTCTGAAGAACGCGGGACCAGTGGCTGCGGGAATGCCGGAGGCCGGGTATCTGCCGATCCCAAAGAAACTGGCACGGAAAGGTATAAAAGATATCGTGCGAATTTCAGACGCGCGGATGTCTGGCACGGCTTTCGGAACCATCGTTCTTCATATGTCACCCGAGTCCGCGGTTGGCGGGCCATTGGCTGCTGTCGAGAATGGAGATCGTGTACGTCTCTCGGTCGCTGACAAGCGTATCGATCTGCTGGTTGATGACGCCGAGATCGCCCGCCGTCTCGAACAGCACAAGCGCCCGGAGCTGCAAAATCGCGGTTATCGCGGGCTTTATAGCCGGACGGTTCTGCAGGCCGACGAAGGCTGCGATTTCGATTTCCTCACGCAAGAAGGCTGGTCCAAGGAGAACGCCGAATGAACCTCTTTACGAAACTTCAGGAGCGCGCAGCGAATGGTCAGCCGGTTCGTGTTGGAATGATCGGCGCAGGCAAATTTGGCACTATGTTTCTTGCGCAGGCACTTCGATTGAAGGGGATTCATATCGTTGGTGTCGTCGATCTGCGACCAGATGCGGCCAAATCCAATATGAAGCTCGTTGGATGGGATGCTGCGGCTTACTCAGCATCCAGCTTGGATGATGCGGCAACATCAGGCGCAACCTTTGTCGGTGATGATTGGGAAGCGCTGACAGCGCATCCGGATATTGAAATCATTATTGAATGCACCGGGAACCCGATCGCAGCTGTCACGCACTGCCTCAAGGCGTTCGAGAATGGCAAGCACATCATCAATGTAACAGTTGAAGCAGACGCATTTGTTGGGCCTGGCCTGGCTAATAAAGCTCGGGAAGCGGGTGTGATCTACAGCATGGCATATGGAGATCAACCTGCGCTTGCCAGTGACTTGGTTGATTGGGCACGGGGCTGCGGTTTCAGCGTCGTTGCGGCTGGTCGCGGCCACAAATGGATGCCACATTACCGGCAGTCGACGCCTGACACCGTGTGGGATCATTGGGGTCTAACGAAGGAGCAAGCGGAACGCGGGCGGCTGAACCCCAAAATGTTCAATGCGTTTTTGGACGGCTCGAAGCCAGCCATTGAAAGTGCGGCCATCGCCAATGTGTGCGGGTTGGACGCCCCTGAAAATGGCCTAGTCTTCCCTTCGGGTGGGATCGATGATGTTCCAAATCTGGCGCGGCCGCGCTCAGAGGGTGGGGTGCTGGATCACAAGGGCATGGTGGATGTTATCTCTTGCCTCACACCAGAAGGCGAGCAGATTCCGCATGACATTCGGAAAGGCGTTTGGGTCTGCTTTGAGGGGGACACCGAGTACCTGCGCAACTGCTTTGAAGAGTACAAAGTCGTGACCGACGACAGCGGACGCTACATGTGCAACTACAAGCGCTGGCACCTGATCGGGCTGGAGCTCGGGATCTCGGTCGCATCAGTGGGTATTCGCAAGGAGCCAACAGGGGCGGCGCATGAATTCCGCGCCGATGTTGCCGCCGTCTCAAAGCGAGAGCTGAAGAAGGGCGAAATCCTTGATGGCGAGGGTGGATACACCGTGGCCGGTGGTCTTCGCCCAGCATCGATTTCTGTTGCCGAGGGCTACGTCCCACTCGGCCTTGCCCACAATGTCACGTTGATCAGAGATGTTACTGAAGGTCAGCCGGTCAAATGGAGTGACGTGCAAGCAGATACGAACACGGACGCCTATCGTTTGCGGCGTGAAGTCGAAGCGAGTATTTCGAAGAACCTCGCGGCATGACCAACGAACCAAGCATATCCTATATCGGAAAAGGTTTAAGCCGTCCGGAATGTGTGCTTGCGACCCGTTCTGGCGATATTTTTTGCTCGCATAAAGGCGCTGGCGTCATGCGGATTCTTCCGGATGGTCGCCAGTTCCTGTTGCAAGACGACACTGAGTTTGGCGGAATGCCGGTCGTGCCAAACGGGATTGCGCTGCGGCAAGACGGCTCGTTCCTCATTGCCAACATCTCTGATGCAGGGGGGATATTGGAGCTGGATGCGGATGGTGTGAGACCACATGCCATCGCTGCCAAGGAAGACGCGCTTCCACCGGCGAACTTTGTCTATGTCGATGAACTTGGCAAAACTTGGGTGACGGTCTCATCGAAGCTGCGGCCGCGCTCACGGGCCTATCGGCGTAATGTGAAGAACGGCTATGTCGGGCTGATCAATTCCGACAATTCCTTTTCGATTGTCTTGCAAGGGCTGCACTACACCAATGAACTGCGTCCCGACTATGGAAACGGGTGGCTCTACATCGCGGAAACCTTTGGTCAGAAGATCACGCGCGTGCGCCTTGATGAACACGGCGTGCATGGTGAGCCGGAACTCTTCGTCCAGTTCGGGCCTGGCACGTTCGTGGATGGTATTGAACTGGACGGCGCTGGCGGTCTTTACGCAGCCTGTATTGTATCGAGCGAGCTTTATCACATTGATCCCGAAGCAGCACCTACCCTGGTTGTCGGGGAACGCGACAACAATTGGGTAGAAAGTGTTGAAGCAGCACTCGATGATCACACGATGGATCGAACGCACTTTGATAGTTCGCCTGCCGAGAGGCTTAAGAACATATCTAGTCTGGCTTTTACGGGAGAGAGCCGCGACCGGATTGTTTGCGGAAACTTGTTGGGGGATTCACTACCAGTTCTTGATGCTCCCCATAATGGACCCGAGCCACCATACTGGAATGTAGAGGTTCCAATTTGGGGCACACAAGTTTCCTGATCTTCCCGATAAGGGGTATCCACCGGACCAAGAGTTAGCTCTTCTATGTCCTCAGAAAAACTAAGGGCTCGCGCTTGAAGCAGAATTTTCCATCATCAATCTCTCACCACCTGGACTCGACTCAACTAACATATCAACGAGCGCGCGTGCTGCGGGCGGTAAGTTGGTCCGATCTCTAACGAGGACAGATCGGGTACGGATTGACCAGTCATCTTGCAGATTCAACAAGGCGATGTTCATCGTTTTTCTGTGGCGATTGGCTGCGGATTCCGGAACGATACCTATCCCAACTCCGGCTTCGATAAGCCGACACATCGCTTCAAAGCTCCGGACTTGTAAGCGAAGGTGCTTTTCATATCCACTACGCCGAAATTGTCGCCCTAAAAAGTCAAGGAGTGTACTGCCCTCGTGCAGCGAAATATGCTCAAAATTCAAGGTATCTTTGAACATTACGCCGTCGGATTTGGTCAATGGATGATGAGCTGACGTTGCGAGCATCAATCTATCAGTTGAGAATGGAATGATGTCGAGGTCATCTGTCTTGGGGTCACCGGAAATTATTCCGAGATCGGATGTGCCATCTGCAACTGAGCGAACAATGTCACGTGTCAGACGTTCCTGTAAATCTACCGTAACTCCCGGCCATTTTGACAAAAAATGCGCCAGCGTTTCTGGCAAGAACTCAGTCAATGCAGTGGTGTTTGCCGAGATTCGAATGTGGCCGGAATCCGGGTTGATCATTTCCTCGATCAGAAAGTCGACTTGACGGAGAACCAAACGCGCCTGACGTAAGAACACCTTGCCTGCATCGGTCAGCGTGACGCCTTTGTTGCTTCGTAAGAACAATTGCTGCCCGGTTTCCTGTTCGAGCGATTTTATACGGGCACTGGCTGCCGGTGGCGACAGAAATGCTTTTTCGGCTCCATGTGTAAGATTTCCACATTCGGCAATGCATACAAAGAGCTTCAGATCGATGAGTTCAAGGTTCATGGCGTTCACCTAACACGAACGCGGGCTTATTTATATGCGAATTTTCTGAAGGCAAGAACTGTGTAACCCTGTCTTTGAAACTGACTGTCGAGGGTGCTATGGAACAGGAACAACTCCAGGAATGGGTGGGGAAAACGGAACAAAGGATTGAGCGTATCGCGCCATTCCCGGCGAACGCGTTGGCCGCGACACTCGATCGTGACGACCCGGTCTACAGCAACGAGACCGCACTGCCACCGCTTTGGCACTGGTTGCATTTCCTGCCGGTCTTCAAACTGTGTGATGCTGGGTATGATGGTCATGCTGCCCTTGGTGGTTTCCTTCCCCCGGTGCCTTTGCCACGTCGGATGTGGGCAGGCAGTAGACTAAATTTCCATGCTCCAATGCAAATTGGACAAGAACTAAAGAAGATTTCGACAATCAAATCGGTGAAGGCAAAAACAGGGCGGTCCGGTCAATTGGTCTTCGTAACTGTTGGCCACCAGGTTTTTGACGGCGGCACGCTTGGTATCGATGAAGAGCATGACATTGTCTATCGCGAGGAACCGAAGGCGGGTGCCCAGGCCCTGACACCGCCGCAAGCCCCGAGCGCTTCCGATTTCTCCCGCGACATCAATCCGGATCCGGTTCTCTTGTTCCGTTACTCCGCGCTGACTTTCAATGGCCACCGGATTCACTACGATCAGCCATTCTGTGTGAACTCAGAAGGCTACGCTGGGCTTGTCGTTCACGGACCGCTGCTGGCAACTCTACTGCTTGATCTGCTACGCCGCGAAATGCCGGAAGCGACTGTAAAGAGCTTCGAGTTCCGAGCAGTTTCGACAATCATCGATAATGAAACCTTCTCGGTCCACGGCACGGCTGAAGAGGGTGGGACGAACTTCCGTCTCTGGGCCCGTCGCCAGGATGGCGCGCTAGCCATGAACGCCAAAGCGACAATTGCTTGAGGTTTGGCATGGAGTACGACCACACAGACATCCGTGAAGCCGTTCGGGCACTTTGCGCCACATTTCCTCCAGAGTATCACCGGACAATCGACGAACAGCGCGGCTATCCAGTGGCTTTTGTCAACGCCCTGACAGAGGCTGGTTGGCTTGCCGCCATGATCCCGGAAGAATATGGCGGCTCGGGCCTTGGACTCACCGAAGCCAGCGTCATCATGGAAGAGATCAACAGGGCTGGGGGCAATTCAGGCGCTTGTCACGGCCAGATGTACAATATGGGCACGTTGCTGCGCCACGGCTCGGACGCGCAAAAGCAGCGATATCTGCCCCGGATCGCCAGTGGCGAATTGCGACTGCAATCCATGGGGGTAACAGAACCCACAACCGGGACTGATACCACCAAGATCAAGACGACCGCGGTTAAGAAGGGGGACCGCTACGTTGTGAACGGCCAAAAGGTCTGGATCAGCCGAGTGCAACACTCGGACTTGATGATCCTGCTGGCACGCACCACCCCAATTGATCAGGTCAAAAAGAAATCGCTCGGCATGTCGATCTTTATGGTCGATCTCAAAGATGCCATCGGCAATGGGATGGATGTGAACCCCATCCCGAACATGGTCAATCACGAGACCAACGAGCTCTTCTTTGACGATCTGGAAATCCCCGCTGAGAACCTGATCGGTGAAGAGGGCATGGGCTTTCGGTATATTCTGGACGGGCTCAATGCGGAACGCACCTTGATCGCTGCCGAGTGTATCGGTGATGGTTACTGGTTCATCGAAAAGGTGAGCACCTACGTCAAAGAGCGCGAGGTCTTCGGGCGGCCCATCGGCCAGAACCAGGGCGTTCAGTTCCCGATTGCAGAAGCTAAGATCGAGTTGGAAGCCGCCAACCTGATGCGGTTTCGCGCCTGCCAACTCTTTGATGCTGGCCAGCCCTGCGGTTCTGAGGCCAACATGGCCAAGTATCTCGCTGCAAAAGCCAGCTGGGAAGCGGCCAATGCCTGCCTGCAATTCCACGGGGGCTTCGGCTTTGCCAATGAGTATGACGTGGAGCGTAAGTTCCGCGAAACCCGGCTTTATCAAGTCGCGCCGATCTCCACCAATCTCATCCTGTCTTACATCGCCGAGCATGTTCTCGGCCTACCGAGGTCTTTCTAATGCTCCCACTCGAAGGAATTACAGTCGTCAGTCTTGAACATGCGATCGCGGCTCCTTTCGCAACTCGACAGCTTGCCGATATGGGCGCGCGGGTCATCAAAGTCGAGCGCCCCGGCGTTGGGGATTTTGCGCGCAACTACGACACGCGCGTGAACGGGATGGCCTCGCATTTCGTCTGGACGAACCGGTCCAAAGAAAGCCTGACGCTGGATGTCAAACACCCTGACGGGGCCGAGATTCTGCAAAAGCTGGTCGCGAAAGCGGATGTTGTTGTTCAAAATCTCGCCCCAGGTGCAGCGGCGCGGCTGGGTCTAGGATATGAAGAGCTCTCCAAGGTCAACCCCGGTGTCATCGTCTGCAACATCTCTGGATACGGCAAAGGTGGGCCGGACGAAAACCGCAAGGCCTACGATCTTCTGATCCAGTCGGAAGCCGGTTTTATGAGCACGACCGGAACGCCGGATGATCCAAGCAAAGCCGGGATCTCAATCGCGGATATTGCGGCCGGAATGTACGCTTATACGAACATCCTGACAGCGCTCATGCAGCGTGAAAAAACTAGCAAGGGCTGCGAGATTGATCTGTCGATGCTGGATGCGATGACAGAATGGATGAGTTATCCGCTCTACTACGCCTATGAGGGGGCTGAACCTCCTGCGCGTGCCGGTGCCAGCCATGCCACTATTTTCCCTTATGGCCCCTTTTCTGTCGGGGACGGGCGCACGGTCATTCTGGGCCTTCAAAATGAACGCGAATGGAAAGCCTTCTGTAAACTGGTGCTTGAAGCACCAGGGCTTGCAGCAGACTCGCGATTTTCATCGAACAGCCTGCGCGCCGAGAACAAGATCGCACTTACCCAGATCATCACAACCAGTTTCGATGATCTGACAACCGAAACGGTGATCGAGCGGTTGGACCGGGCCGGTATCGCCAATGCGAACATGAATGACATGTCCGACGTCTGGCATCATGTGCAATTTGAAGCCCGCAATCGTTGGCGCGAGGTGCAAACACCAAAAGGATCAATTCCTGCGCTGCTTCCCCCAGGTGGAATTGGATCAGAGCCCCGTATGGATGCCGTACCTGCGCTAGGTGAACATTCCGCTGATCTCCTTGCAGAGTTTGGCTGCTCAGGCAGCGAAATCTCAAAGTTGCAAAAAGAAAGGGTGATCTGATGCCTAATCTAAAGTCAGCCCGCAGCTTTCTCTTCGTTCCCGGGGACCGGCCAGAGCGTTTCACCAAAGCGGCAGCCTCAGGTGCCCATGCCATCATCATTGACCTTGAGGATGCGGTGTCACCCGAGACCAAAGTGAAAGCACGCTATCATGCGCGAAGCTTTCTGGACAAGGCTGTCAGCCAGGACATACTGATCCGGATCAATGGCACTGACAGCGAGTTCCACCATGAAGATCTTGCACTGGCAAGTCACAAAAACTTGGGAGGCATCATACTTCCCAAAGCTGAAGCAAAGAGCTGTTCGGAATTGACACGAAGGTCAGGAACGCCTGTCTGGCCACTCATTGAAACCGTGCATGGCCTCGTCGACCTGCAGGAGATCGTGGCTTTACAAAACCTTGGTCGTCTTCTGCTTGGTACAATTGATTTGTCCCTAGATCTGGGGGTGGATCTATCCCATGCTGCCAGCCAATCCACACTCGACACAGCCCGGTTCATGCTTGTGTCAAATTCTCGGCTGGGCAACCTTCCTCCGCCGGTCGATGGTGTTTTCACGGATTTGAACGACGAAATCGGGCTTCAACGTGTAGCAGAGCATGCGAGAGCGTCTGGAATGGGTGGTATGATGTGTATTCATCCGCGCCAAACAAAAATTGTTCATACTGCATTTTCCCCGAGTTCCAGTGACTTCGAATGGGCAAATGCTGTTCTCCAAGCCTCTAAAACTGAAAAAAGCAGCTTCCAATTTCGTGGCCAGATGGTTGACAAACCGGTGCTTGCCCGTGCGCAACAAATTCTCGAAACGCAGCAAGCACAAAGCTCTTGAAGAGCTTCGTCAGTCGCCGGTTCTAGTGATTCTAGGTGTGCTTAACCAATCCAGAAGCGAAAGACCCCAAAAAGGCTCCTTAGCAAGAGAATGAAACAAAGCTTATGTTCATCGCGAAACGCGATGGCTCCGTTATCGAACCAATTCTGGGCAGATAACAGGTTTCGGCTGATCCTTCTGGGACCATAGAATTCTCGGGAGGAAACCATGAACTTCACACGACGCACTGCGATCAAAACTCTTGCAGCAGCAACGGCAACGGCCGCACTGACAACACCCGCTCTTGCTCAAAACAAAATCACAATACAGGTCAATACGACCATGAAACCGGGCGGCTCGGAAGAAGCCGGTATTATGCGCTTCAAGGCTGCGCTCGAGGAACTGGCTCCGGGCCGGTTTGAGGTTGTTCCATTCCTGAGTGGTCAGCTGGGCGGTGAAAATGCTGTCCTGGAACTGCTGAATATCGGTGAGACCCAGATCTCTCTGACAGGTGGTAACTGGCGCGCTCAGTACGCACCTGACTACGATCCGATCTCGATCCCGTTCCTGTTCCCGAACGGCGCGGCTGTCGAAGCCTTCATGGCCAGTGACTCTGGCAAGGCTCTACAGCAGCGCGGCATGGATCAGGGCGGTATCGTAGAGATGGGCGCTCAGATGCGTGCACCGCGCCATATGACCTCGAACAAGGCCATTACGACACCAGAAGACCTCGACGGGTTCCGGCTGCGTCTGCCGAGCATTCCTGTCTGGGTCGATGTATGGAGCGGTCTGGGCGCGCAAACTGTCGTTGTGCCCGCTACGGAGATCTACCTTGCAATGCAGACCGGTCAGGTCGATGGCCATGAAAACTCTCTCGTCTCGCCGTTCTCGCGCAAGCTCTATGAGGTGCAATCGCATCTCATCATGACCAGCCACGTGCACTTCCCATGGCATTGGGTGGCATCGAACTCCTGGTTCTCGGGCCTATCCGATGAAGACCAGGCCGTCGTCCGTGCGGCCGTCGAGATTGCGCGTACTGAAGGCACTGCTGTCGAAGCACAGAAGGATGTGTTCTATCTCGAAGAGCTCAAGAAAAAAGGCATGACCGTGGTTGAGCCTGACGTGGCTGCATTCAAAGCCAAGGCACAGCCCGCTATCGACAATGCAATGTCATCGCTGGCTGACGGTGTGATCGAAGACGTGCAAAGCGCGATCGCAGCAAATTCGTAACCTCCCTGAAACTGGACGCCCGTCTTTATGGCGGGCGTTTTTTTGAAAGCGCAGGGGGAAACCACATGCAGCTTGAACATGAAGATACGGACGCTGCGGCGATGCCGACACGCAACGTGGGCCGCGTCGAAAAGACGTTGGTAAAGATCACAGATCTGTTCTCGGGCATCATGCTGATGGGGCTTGTTGGATTGCTGGTCCTGTCGATCCTGTCGCGAGATGTCATGCGCTTTCCCGTTCCGTGGCTCGAGGAAATCGCTACGCTGATCACGATCTACGCCGTTGCCTTCGCCTCGATCGGCGCGTGGTCTCGCGGGGCCCACATTGCCGTTGAGCTGGTGCCTATGGCCATAAAAGGTGTCTGGCATTCACGGTATGCGCTCTTTCTGCAAATCCTGTCGATTGTATTCCTCGTGCTTGCTGCATGGGGAGCTGCCGAGATGATGCAGCGGAGCGTCAACAACCGCACAACGGCTCTCTCAATGAGTTTTTCGATTTACTATGGGGGACTGCTGCTGGCCTTCGCAGGCATGGTCTTTGCATCCCTTCTCCGTCTTGTCGGTGTTTTTTTCGACAAGCCAAAACAGGAAGGGTAGAGATCATGGAAATCTTCTTACCATTTGTTGGTGGCCTGATCTTTTTCATGGCGTTGGGTCTGCCAGTCTTTGTTGCACTTGGGGCAACCTGTCTTCTCGCCTTGGCGATGACATCCGCGTCCGGTGGCTTACCGGTGGAGCTGATGTCTCTGAAGATTACGCAGACGCTCAATAGTTTCCCACTGTTGGCAATCCCGCTCTTCATCCTCGCGGCAAACCTGCTCAACCGAGGCAGCGCCACGACACGGATTTTTGACTTTGCCAATGTCATGGTCGGGTTTGTCCGTGGGGGGCTGGGGCACGTGAACGTGGTGGCTTCAATGATTTTCGCCGGCATGTCTGGCACAGCGTCCGCCGACGCGGCCGGCCTTGGCGCGTTGGAAATCCGGGCCATGCGGGAAAAGGGATATGACCTGAAATACAGCACCGGCATCACAGCGGCATCCAGCGTGATTGGGCCGATCATTCCGCCAAGCGTTGCCATGCTTGTCTATGGCTGGCAGGCAGATGTGAGCGTCGGGGATCTGTTTCTTGCTGGCTTTGTACCTGGTGTACTGATGGCAATGTTGTTGATGGCGACGACGTTCATCATGTCGTACAAAATCGACATGCCGACGCGCCCGCTGCCAACAGCGCGCGAGGTGTTTGAAACCGGCCACCGGGCCGTGCTTCCGATGCTGACGCCGTTGATCATTGTAGGGGGCATATGGAGTGGCATTTTTTCACCCACCGAAGCGGGTGCCGTAGCCTGTGCCTACGCGATCGCTCTCGGCGTGTTTGTCTACCGCGATGTAAAGCTCAAAGAGCTGTTCCAGGTCTTTGTGCAAAGCATGGAGTTCAGTGCCGTCATTCTGCTGATTATCGCGATCTCAGGGTTCTATGGTTGGCTGCTGGTGCGCCTGCAGGTGCCGCAAGCTTTGGCTGCCGGTCTGGTCGCTATGGATCTGCACACGACGATCCTTCTGCTGATCCTGATGGTGTTCTTCGTCTTGGTCGGCTGCTTCATGTCTGTGATCGAAAGTGTGTTGATCCTGACGCCTATTCTGGTTCCGGCCGTCGCCACATCAGGAGTGGACCCGCTGTTCTTTGGCGTGTTTATGGTGATCACACTATCGGTTGGGGTGATAACGCCGCCATTTGGGACGGTCCTCTATATTCTTGTTCCGATCACGGGAATGCGGTTTGAAAAGGTCGTGCTATCGGTCCTGCCGTTCCTGATCCCGATCCTTGCAACCATCCTGCTGGTGCTGTTCTTCCCGCAGATCGTCTTGATCCTGCCAAGGCTGTTCTAATGGGGAAGCCACACCGCATCGCGTGGGCAGCACTGGATCACGCAGTGATCACTTGCGCCGACATCGAGAAGTCCGTCGCCTTTTATGGCGGCGGGCTTTGCATGGCGATCAACCGGTTGGATGATGGCCGTGTCGAAGCGACGTTCGGGCGCTGCAAGCTCAATCTTCAGCCCAACAATCGGCACTATGGGCCGCCCAAAAATGCTGGAAGGTCTTGGTCTGCAAATATTTGTTTGCTGGTCGAGCATGGCCTTTCTCATGTAGAATCCCACCTTAAAGAGATAGGTCTCCGCATAGAAGAAGGACCCGTGGAGCGCGTTGGCGCTCAAGGCGCAATCCTTTCGCTGTATTTGTACGATCCGGACGGCAATCTCATTGAGATAAGTGAGTACCTGAGCCATGCGGAAAAGATTTGACCTCGTTACCCTAGAACTCTTCCTGGCTGTGGCTACGTCGAAGAGCATCGCGCAGGCCGCTGCAACTGAGAACATCGCCGCGTCCGCCATCAGCAAGCGGATATCTGATTTTGAAGCCCAGGTTGGTACTGCTCTTTTTTACAGACAGCAAAAAGGCGTTGCCCTCACGCCTGCCGGCGAAGAAATGTTTCGCCATGCCAAAGACCTGCAGCGTCTGTTAGATCGTATCGACGATCATATGAGCGACTTTGCGCAAGGCTTGCGTGGAACTGTGCGGATCGCGGCCAATACGTCTGCGATTACACAGTTTTTGCCGGAGGATCTGGCGTTGTTTGTCGCGGATCATCCCGACATGCGGATCGATCTCACCGAGCAAACGTCAGATGAAATCGTAACCGCCGTCCGCGATGGTATTGCAGATGTCGGCATTTTCTCCGGCATGATCCCAAACCCGGATCTCGACGTGTTCACCTATCGCAGAGACACACTTGTTGTCCTGACACCGAAGGGCCATTCCCTAGGGACCGACGGGCCAGTTTCGTTCAACGAATTCTCAACACATGATCTTGTCGGCCTTCAGAAGGGAAGCTCTCTGCAGGCCTTCATCGAGAAGCGCGCCGCAGAGCAGGAGTTGGAGCTGAGAACACGGGTTGAAGTCCTCAGCTTCGATGGAGTGCGACGCATGGTCGAAGCGGGTCTTGGCATCGCGATATTACCGCTTGGAGCCGTGGAGCCATACCTGACGGCCTCTAACCTGCGGATGGCTCCTGTGGCGGATAGATGGGCTGAACGCACGTTGAAGGTGGCCGTGCGTGATGCTGAAGCACTGTCGCGGCCCATTAGATCGCTCATGGTCCATCTGACCAGTGAGTTCCCGAGGCCTCTTAATCCCGGCATCTGAGATCGAGATGGGGTCTGTCTTCATTGATCAATGGCTTAGGACGAAGGCAAACACCTATTTTGTCTGCAAAAGTATGGAGACCAAGCAATGCAAATTGATCGCGTGGATCATTTCGTCCTGACAGTCGCCTCGATCGATGCGACCTGTGACTTCTATTCAAAGGTTCTGGGAATGGAGGTGACGGAATTTGCGGGAGGACGTAAGGCGCTTTCGTTTGGGGCGCAGAAGATCAACCTTCACCAACATGGCAACGAATTTGAGCCCAAATCCCTGACACCGACACCGGGTAGTGGCGATTTTTGCCTGATCTCGGCTGTCCCGATCGCTGAAGTTGTTGCGCATCTCGAAAATTGTGGCGTCGAGATTGAAGAAGGTATCGTTCCGCGCACAGGCGCAACCGGACCCATCAAATCCGTGTATCTGCGAGATCCAGATCAAAACCTGGTCGAAATATCAGTGTACGAATAAAAGGCAGAGTGCGCTGCAAGGAGATAGCCGAATGGACGGTTCACATCTGCCCGAGACACATACGATGAACCGGCTTGTGGGATATGTCGAATTCCGCCAACGCTGCAGCGCCGATTTTCATCAACTCCACATCTCCAAAACCTGCATTCTACGTATCCGCTCCGGGCGTAAAACGGTGCGGACCTTTGCGGGTGCTGAGACCACGGTTGAGCAAGGCGAGTTTGTCTATCTGCGCCGTGGTGAAAATCTGACGATCGGGAATATCATCGGTGATACTGGCCTCTACTTCTCGGAAGGCTTGGTGATTGACGACAGTGTTATCTCTGATTTCCTGCAACTGCATCCAAACCCAAGCACTGCGCGCGAAGTCAGAAAAGGGATCATGCCGAACGGCTTCAACGACGCTTTCTCGCGCGTTGTCGCAAGCCTGGATGATCCCGAACTCTGTGATGGCATCTTATCCTATCGAACGCAGGAATTGCTCATGTGGCTACAGCTTCAGGGTGCCGCGCACCGTATTCACTGTTGTGAAGGACTGAAGGATCGATTGCGGATGCTCTTCGAGGGTGATCTGGAGCGCAGTTGGAAAGCACCGCAAGCAGCCCGAGAGCTTGGTATGAGCGAAGCTACATTGCGGCGGACGCTCAGCAAAGAAGGCACCGGTTTCACCGAAATGCTGCGTGATGTGCGCCTGTCGTTTGCATTGATGCGCATACAGACGACGCAACATCCATTGGCGGAGATCGCTTTTGAATGCGGGTTCAGTTCTCAATCGCGCCTCAGCGAAGCGTTCAAAGCACGATTCGATATCACGCCGGGAAAACTAAGGGCATCTGAGGCTCAACTTGAGCGAATAGCGTAAAAGCTTGATCGATTCCGGAGATAAAAGGCGCGGCCAGAGTGGCACATTACGATCATCCGAAATACTTCTGATGGAGATCGAAAATGAAACACCTGATCACAACTGTTGCACTGGTTGCTTCCCTCGTTACCCCGGCTTTTGCAGACGAAGCTTTCACCCTGTCCAGCCCTGACATCGCCGAAGGGCAACAGCTCGACAACACATTCGTCTTGAACGCCTTTGGCTGTGAAGGCGACAGCATCTCGCCCGCACTAGAATGGAGCAACGCTCCCGAAGACACCAAGAGCTTTGTCGTCACTGCATACGACCCAGACGCGCCGACTGGCTCCGGCTGGTGGCATTGGGTTGCCTTTGACATCCCTGCGGATGTGAACTCGTTGGCGCAGGGCGCAGGTTCTGAAGGTGGCAACATGCCTGACGGCGCAGTCCAGAGCCGTACTGACTTTGGAGCCACCGGCTTTGGCGGCGCATGTCCTCCTCCGGGCGAAGTACACCGCTATGAGTTCACCGTTCACGCTCTGGGCGTTGAAAACCTTGGCCTCGACGAGAATGCCAGCGCTGCTCTGGTGGGTTTCATGACCGGCGCGAACTCTTTGGGTTCTGCAGATATCACAGCTGTCTACACACGCTAAACCACTCACGGCACCAGTCGCCCGGATCTCCGAGCGGCTGGCTCATTTCCCATCTCCGCTTCACGTTGCTGATAGCGGATGGATTAATAACAGGATCAATTCCATGGCCGAACCAGAACAAGTTATCCCCGACAATACCGCATCCTTCGTGCTGACCAGCACCGACATCGCCGAAGGTGAGAGCCTTGGCAAAAAGCACGAGCTGAACGTCTTTGGTGGCAATGGCGACAACCTTTCACCTCAGTTGACTTGGGCGGGGGCGCCGGAGGGCACAAAGAGCTTTGTTCTCACCTGCTTCGATCCCGATGCACCGACAGGTTCCGGCTGGTGGCACTGGGTTGCGTTCAACATTCCTGATGACGTGTCTTCTTTGGACACTGGCGTTGGCACAGTGACCGGTATGCCAGCAGGAACTATTCAGGCGCGCAACGACTTCGGTGAAAAGAACTTTGGTGGAGCATGTCCGCCGCCAGGCGTGGTTCACCGTTACGAATTTCGTGTACACGCATTGAATATCGAAGCGCTTGACCTTGATGAAGACGCCACTCCGGCTTTGGTTGGGTTTATGACGCACGTTCATACGATTGCGACAGCGAAGCTGACTGCGGTTTATACTCGATAGAGCAGCGTAATGTTCCAGCAGTCGCATATGATTGACTGCTGGAGACAAACTAGAAAAAGGAAGTACTGGCGAATGATGCCCGGGTCTTAAGCTAGCGTTCGATGCAATTTCTCATATTGTTCCAATACGCAATCAAATCAAGCATGTCATTGAATTTCATAAGCCGAACGCATGTCACTAGTTGGACCGTGAAATACACGTCTGCATTAGCCATCGATTCAAGCGCCGCTGTCGATAGTTCTGCCTCTATAGCAAAGGGCTAGACCCATGGGCGAGCAGACATAGGTGGAAGTGCATCGAATGCCGGTTTGTCCGAACTACTGACTTTCAGGAACGCTTTGGCAAACGGGGGCGTGCCTGAACGTTGATAAGGCGCTTCTATTCAGATTGTCGGCTCTGTTTCTATCAAAACCTATGGCAACGAGTGAGGATTTGTTTTTCAAGAGGGTGGCGAGGCAATCGGTCGCGCCACTAAATGAAGGTAATTCATTACGAAAATTTTGGTCAGTATGCCACGCCGATGTGATAAGAGCGTGTTGATCTGAAAAGGCTTTATTGCGTGTGGTTAGGTAATGTCAGATGGTACGTCACATTGATGAACCGCAAGGCAATACGAACCCATCTCGACGATTTTAGCGCCCATACACAAGGTCATTAGCGCCCACAATTCGTAACTCTTCGGTTTTGCAGGAAAAAAGGCGCCGGAATTTAGGTCACCGGCGCCTTGTTCTTTGCTGGTGCGAGATTGAAAGTGTACCCAGAAATCTCACCAGAATTGATGCCGAGAGAGGCGATCAATAGTAGCCGGAGCTAACAATCGCTAGCCAATCGGAAAACCCACTTGGAACCTCAGCGAATTTCAGGGCGTGTTGTGAGGGTTGATAGGTTTTGGGACTACTTGCTTGCCGAGGTTGTCTCTTGCGCTGGACGACAGCGTGGTGACGCAACACCATCGACAATTAAAACTCTTCAACTTCACCCACTCCAGTATAAACACTAGAAGTGCTTACCTGCACACTGTCAATGATCTGGGTTGTTATCCCGCTCAACACACGCCGGTCATCGACACGCGGCTTACCGTGAGACTTGGGAAAGAAGGGCTCAAGACGCGCCATCTGCGCGTCGGTCAACCAGAAAAGATCAGACATGTTCACCGCTCGGTTTTCAGCCGTGAATCATGCCGCTCGCTGAAAATCAATGGGTCCTGACCCTAGCTATCGACTCCGAAATCCAATGATCCATGCCTACACTCAATGGCGCTGTTCAGCGCCCATCAAGCTCGGCAAAATCGTTTCAAGGCTTGACCTTTTGCGATTGCTTCTGCGCATAGGTGGGTATGGTCGGAATGTAAAACCCGGCTTGTCTTGTCTCGCAGTAAATGCACGAGCAGGTCTGCGTTGCGCAGACCTTCCCGTGTTGTGAGCTTGCTCATATGCCACAACAAAAAATCCAAAAAGATAAACTTTGTTTTTCTAGTCCTAAGTTGAGGTAGCTTCGCTTGTACCGCGAGAGGAGAAAGTTGGTGATAAATAATAGGCCGTTCCCACTAAGTCGAATTGCTCAGCGCATCACTCTGGCGAATATCGCATTCTTAATCTTGGCTTATTTGATGTCGCCAACCAAAGTGCAAGCCCAAAGCTCACAGGCCTGCGTGGAATTAGGTGCTCCTCGAATTGAGTACTCTTCTGGATCTGAAAGCATTCGCGTTAATCAAACAATCTCCACGACGGAACGCACGTGTCTCCCGATCCCAAACGGACCCATTACAGGACTTACAATTGGAAACTCCTCGATCACGTCCTCAGGTGAAATTGAGTTGTATGTTCCTGGCCAAAATACCGTTTCAAGCAATGCTTCAGTTTTAACTCTTCTGAATGTTGATGTCGCCGCAGGCAGCGGAGACTTCGTATCTCGGGAAGCGTTGGCAACAAACATCAATGGAAAGCTCAGAGTGAACCTCATTGGAACTTCGATTGGTTCCGGCAGATCAATGACGTTCGCTCCCTTCAACGGCGCGAATATCGACCCCACTGAAGTCTACTTCCAGTCTGACCGCCCGCTAACCTATGACAACCTTACCGTTATGGGAGCGACCGAAGTAGTTTTTGGGGCCTACTATATTCAGACTCGGGTTGCTGAGGCTTCTGATTTCACACTGACGAATAGTTCAATTTCTTCAACCAGTGACCTGGCGATAGCGGCAGGCACGACTGTTCGGCTTGATGCAGCAAGTAGTTTGAACACCGTAAACTTTGAGAATTTTGGCACGTTGGCCGGCACGGGAACCGTGAACGCATTCAACTTCACAGTTAAGAACGGGGGGGTGCTTTCGCCGGGCTTTTCAATTGGTACACTTAATAACAGTGGCGGAATCGCCTTTGAAACTGGGTCAAGGCTCTTAAGTGAAGTCGATCCAACTGCCGGGCAGAAAGCTGACTTGGTGTCATCCAGCGGGCGGGTGACAGGGATTGACAACGCCACAATCCAAGTCGAAGCCGCTCGTCCCGGTCTGACTGCGCAAGACTATGCGGCCGGCAACAATTACACGGTCCTTCAAGCCTCGAGTATTGATGGAGATTCGCCAACACTTGTTGCAGGTGGATCTCTGCCGGCTTTGTCTAATCTGACGATAGCCAATACGCCCACCGCAGATGGTCAGGTCGACATTGCATTCACCGCACAACCGGTCTCAAGCTTACCGCAGAACCCGGCGGTTACCAGTTCGCCAAACGCCAGCAACCTCGCTGGAGCGGTTGCTAATACCACAAACACATCACCGGGGACGGGGCTCAGTAGCGGTTCAACAATTGGTGCCGCTGTCAATACGCTCACCAATTCAGGTCTGGCTGGGTTTAATCGCGTGCATGCAGAACCCTATTCCTCCAACCTGACTATTGGGCTTGAGCAACTAGACCTGATAACAAACACTGTTCTGAGCCATGCTGACTGCCGCAAATATCAAGCAGTTGGTTTCAACAATCAAAACAGACCCGTTGCATCAGGTGGCATCGACACGGTCCGCAGCCCTAGTGGCGCAATCGACTGCTCTGATCGGCGCTGGTGGATCGACACGGCCTATGTGAGCGGGGACGTTGATGGAAGTAACGGCCTTGGCGCATTCGACTATTCGCTGGGCACCATTTTGGTTGGAGCGGATGTCGCAAGTACCAATAGAGGTGTGGTCGGTGTGTATGCAGGTTTCGGAACGTCCTCCATGGATGAGCACGATCAAGTCGACCAAGATTTTTCGACCGACAACTATCACGTGGGCGTCTATGGGCGAACAACACCCGGAACTTGGGAGTTCTCCGGACTGATCGGTTACATGTTCGGTGAAACCGACGCCAAGCGAAACAACCCTTCTGTTGATGGCTTTACGGGAGGCGAGGCTAAATCGGATTTGGACCAAGAGGGAATCCACGCCGGTATCCAGGCACGGAAGTTGTTTAACCTGGACAGCGGTGCAAGGGTTTCTACGGTTTTTGGATTGAACTACGGGCGTATTCAACAAGGTTCAGGCACAGAGACTGGCGGTGGTGACTTCAACTACTCAATTGAAAAAGCGGATGCAGAGTCTCTGGTCGCGTCCATTGGAGTTGACTACCAACGGGACTTCTTGACAGAGAATGGTGTGCTAACCCCAATTGCCTTTGCTCGTTATGAGTATGACTTCTTTGCCAACAAGGATAGTGAGCACGATATCACTGTAACGAGCCCGATATTTGGCACTTTCACACAAGTCGGACAAAACCGAGGGGCAAATGGCTTCGTGCTTGGTCTGGGGCTAGGGTATCAGATATCTGATCTGGCCAGACTAACGGCAGGATATGGCTATTCAGTTCGCTCCAACGGCCAAGAGCATGGCCTCGGTGCAAACTTAAGTGTTCGGTTCTGATTAGGGCGGACCAACGAAGAGGAGTGGTAAGCTAGCTGCAACAACTTGCGGAAGCTATCGTGGCAATGTGAGCGTCATTCTCTAGCGACTAAAATTTGGGGATATTAAAAACATAAAGCCGCGATTTCTTGGCGTCGTCTGTCAGGATGTAGAGAAGCCCTTTGGTCTCATCGAGAGCGATACCTTCGGGATGTTTAACTTCCTTTTGTTTGCCATCTTCTGTGAACGTCAAACTGATAGATTTTATGGACTTGGACTCTGGATTATAGACAAAAATTTGACGGCCTTTGTCACTTAGAATCCAAAGAGAACGTGAAGACGGGGACCATGCCAGGCCGCTCAAATCCAGTTCATCATTATCTACACGCTCGGAGATAAAACCTGCATCGCGGGCTAAAGGAATCATCTCAATAATTTCATCTAGCTCTGGTGATACGACCATTAACAACCTTGGTTGTCCCTCAATGCCAATGAAGACCCGCCCGGATTCCGGGTCGACGGCGATGCCCTCAGGTCCCTTGTTCAAAGGGTTACCGACGAGCAATTCAGCGGCGTCCGAGTAGCCTTTGAGAGATGTTAGGGGGATTGTAGTTAGTTGAATGGGGTCAGTCGGGTGAACGACTAGAATTGATCGATCAGTTTCCTGAAGTACTAAAACAGACCCATCTTTTCGTGATGCGACGCCCTCCAGATCTGATCCCGCCAATGAAGGCAGCTTGAATGAGTTTCCTAATGCCCCATCGATTCCAAGTAGGTGCAGTTTAGGTTCAGCGTCGCTTACTGACCATAAGAAGCCTTCCGCGTTGGACAGAGACAATCCGGAAGGCTCCGAGAAGCCTTCCGATTTATCCGCCACCTTGAAGGAGTCGATGAGAGTCAAACCGGGACTCTCGGCGTGGGCGAGCTCGATCCATGCCAGAAATGCAACAGTAGCGCTTGCAAAAGAAGCGAGTTCTCCAAGCTTGGGTAAGCACCGTGAAAACCCAAGTTTCGACCGAAGCAGCTTGTGTTCTGACATTGGATTTTCTCGCGCTTGGACCATATCCTTGTATCAGCGTTCGTATCACAGTCCGGACGCGATGTCCGAAGAATGCACGGTAATCTCTTTACCTGATCCCGCCTGTTGCGATTGAATTGAATAGGGCACGATGTGCCTTTGGTGAAGCGTAAGCTTTTGGCGTGAGCAGGAAGGAAGACAAGTTGAATACGACCCTCACATTTGTGACCGTGTTGTTGATGCTGCTGTTGCCAGGTGCTGCGGTGTCACAAGTCGACCCTGCGACGATGCTGGCCGGGGCTTCGGGGTCGGAAATCGTTATCGAACGCCGGTGGACGCAGTTTCGTGGCAAACAGGAACTGTATTTCTTTACTCTCGATGTGATCGTAACGATCATTCTGGCTGGCTTGATCGTCTATCATCCGGTGAGACGTAAAGCCCGTAGAAGTGTCAGCGATATCGTCATGCCGCGACTGTTCTTCCTTTATGCGCTTGTCGGCATGGCGGTTGGGTTTCTGGTCGTACAGCACGGATCGATGATCGGGTTCGTGATTTTTGGAATAGGAGCTCTGTTAAGGTTCCGATCAAATATGGATGACCCGGTCGACACGGTGGAAATGATTATAGTCACCGTGCTTGGGCTGGCGGTAGGGCTGGGCTTACCCTTGATGGCCACACTGGTGGCGATTGTATGTTGGTGTTTCATTTGGCTCGGTGGGCGAAACAAGGGCGTGGAAATTTCGCTCAAGGCTTCAAACGAAGAGCACTCATTGAAAGTCAGCGGGGACATTGAAGCCATGGCCGCAGACGCTGGCTGGAAGTTGGTCCGAAAACACCACGTTCCCGGCAAATCTCGCGTTTCATTGCTTTTCATTACTTCGGGAGGACTTTCAGAAGCCCGGATCGAAGAGATGGTAAACGATCTGGTCCCAGAAAAAGTTGAACTGAAACTCAATCTCTAGTCATTTGACAAGGTCTAATCGTTTCAACACCGCATTCGGGGATCTGATCTCTTTAGGGAGCGACTTGAAGTTTACCGACCTTTCGAAATCAGGTCCTCGATATACTGCTATCCCAAATTCGCCGTTTGGCTGGAACGTAACATGAGTGAAGCTGTGAGGTGATCTGGCTTTTGAGCCGATAAGCCGTCGGGGGCCACCTCCCAGACAAGCTTGGGAGACGTAAGCAACACCGTCTTTCCAACCTGGATAGAAGGCATGATGGTGGCCTGACAGATGCAGAACGACACCGCTTTCCAGGTAGATCTTCTCAAGTGTAGGGTCACCGATGATTTCTCGTTCGCGCTGGATCGCGAACGGCCAAAGTGGGAGGTGGCTGAAAGTAACAATAGGGTCTCCGTCTGCACCCAATTCCTGTAGCCGGTCCTGCTGGTCGCCGGATAGGGGACCTAGGGTCGTTGCATCCAGAGACGCAAACGTAATGCCCTGCATCTTAAATGCGTAGAAGAACGGGTAGTCATCTGAAACCAGGAAATCGACGCCTGGTTTTCTCGGCGTCCATTCCTCTGCGTATATTTTTCTTTCACGCTCGAACCCACGATAGGCGGAGGCATCGTGGTTTCCAGGCGTGACCGCAAATGGAATGCCGGCAGTCTCTAAAGGGTCTGATACGGCCTCGTGAAACGCCTTCCACATCTCCCTGACCTGTTTGTCGGACAAGTTGGGAATGCGCTGTCCCGCAACCATATCTCCGGTCGAAATAACCAAATCGGGATCAATCTCGATTATGCGCTCAATCGCTTTGTCGACGCGGGCATCGTATCTTACCGAACCATAGCTTCCATTCAGATCCGATATGACGATGACATCCAATGCCGCCGCTTTGCTGGCGAGCAGAGCGGTCCAAATGAACGCCGCAAAAAGGGTGGAAAGCTTACGGGGCATTACAGTCCACAGCCTCTACCTCGGTGTCGTTTCTCAAAAAGAATGCGACAGGATCCAAGTCGAACATCAAATCACCATTAGAACAATTGTCCCAGAGAATGGACGTTGCCAGCTCGGTGTTTTTCACAACTTGGGCAATCTGCCTATCTGACAACCCAAGGCTCCGCGACAACCAGCCGTAGACGAGACCTTGAGATTGAAGATCACTATTCAAAGCAACCAAGCGCCGATACGTGCTTGGAGAGAAGTGGCGAATTTTCTCCAGCATTTGGGTAGATTTCGCGAAGTTGGCATACTCGACACGCCCACCAGCATCGTTGTCGTTTAGATTGCTGCGACGGATCAATAACGCGTCGGCGGGAACGTCTCCATCGTTTGGCTCATGGTTCTTGGCTTTCTTATGCTTCAGCTTTCCGTCTTCGACCCAATACCAATAGGGTGTAAAGTCTATGTTTCCTACGCGGTCCTGCTGGCTAAAGATGAAATCGAGTAGAACAATCTCGGTAAGTTCTTGCATCCAAAATGCCATCTGTTGGTCGCTGACATCGGGGCCGAGATCCTTGTTGATCATCCGGTCTTTTCTGCCTTCTCTGACGCCCTCTGCAATGGCCTCTGACAAGGGTTTCGAAGAACGCAAAGCCAAGAAAGCGGGGGTTTCCTGAAAGTCACGGTTTTGGCCTTTCCCCCAACCAGACTTGCGAGTGCCGTTGATTTCCGAACCGTATCGATGCCCAGGACTATCAAGCAGGACACCGTAAATCTGCGTTCGATCTGCGGTGAATAGATCATCGGTCGGTTGGTATGAGTTCGGATCGGCGTCCGCAGCTGCAAAGACCCGCCAGCCTTCATGGTTCATGCGCCCGCCATGAGAGCCGCCAGAAATCGCAAGGCCAGGCTCTGCAACCTCGGAGAAATGCGCCTGGGCGTCCATGCTACGCCAAACGGCGACTGGAACTTTGACAGTTGCGTCGAAATATCTGGAGAAATGATAGTAAAGCAGCGACGAAGTGGAAAACGTTCCACTGGTGCCCTTTTGGTTCATGGTGGACTTGAATTTAGCGACCCTGTCCTTGGCCAGATCTTTCGCCGCCTTTCCCTCTTTGCAAGCGTTTCTCTCGAATTCAGAACGGTTCCTCGTGTAGGGTCCTTCCGAAATATCGTAGACGGCCATCCCTGGGCTGGTGCTCCAGGTTTTTGGGCAAATGGCGATTTCGGGCGCATAGAAATCGATTTCGCAATAGGCAGTTTCTTCCTCAAGATCGCTGTTCTTGTACTCGCCCGTTGGGACTTTTTCGATCCGAATGCAGTGTTCCGTAACACCATTGGGACTATCAAATGTCGTGGCTTCTCCGCGAACATCGTCGCTCGCCCACAAGGCAGTGGGCGCAATGAAAGCCAGTGACCCCAGAAGATTGAACCTCATTTGGATAGTCCTCCCGATGTCATTTGGGGCAAATCGCGGCCTGTTGTTCGCCGGAGATCTTCAAACTGGGGTCGACACTGAAGTTAGAGAACTTCGAGTCAATCCACTGGTCACACCCGCCTGAACATGGGGCCCCGTTTCGGGCATCATTCCAATATTCCTTGGCCCTTTCTTCCGTCCATCCGCAAAACTGAACAAGCGCCATTGCCGACAATGCACCAGAGGAATGAACGCCCCACATGCAGTGCACCAGGACAGGACCCTTTCCAGGGTCCTCAATCACCTCGTGTATGGCGGCCATGACAGTGCCGGGTCGGGACGATCTGGCGTTCTGATAGTCAAAGGATCCGTTTCCGCAACTGGTGCGGCCGTATTCGGTGTTCTTGCCGAAGTCCGCATAAAACCCGGCCGAAAACCCTTCATCGCACAGTGTTTCGCGCTGAGCGTTGCTCAAGCCCGTTCGACCCTTGTCGCCGCCCTTGAAGCCAGAGCGATACAAAACTCCGCTTAGGACTGGGCGAAAGAAAGCGACGCCATCGACGCCTCCGTCGCTGCCCTTTGAGAGCATCTGGCTGTTGCTTGGGCCACCGTTCCGACTGGTGACGTCAGAATTCGCCGCAGTTGCCAGAACACCGATGAATATGAGGGACGTCAAAAACCGCATGCCAGTTCCTTTCTATTCTTAAGCGCTATATGCTCAAACTCTTCCCACTTGGTAATCTATTGGAGCGGCTCATTCTCAGCAGCCGTATCAAGTGCGCGATAGACTTTCCGAACTGAAGCTTTAAATTGGCCACACCAGATTGATGATAAAGACGACCACGAAGTAGGCCAGAAATACTTTCCAGTTCAATTGGTCTTTGTTTTCTTCGTTTATCACGCCGGCCAATTTCAAGGCCAGGTTTGTTACAATTAGAGCGACGATGGTAACCGCCGCATGTGCCTAGTCGAAATGCAAACTGAAGCTCCCTTTTGCAGATGTTTGATTGATGAAAAATGTGTCAGCAGTCACCTGATGGCAGCATAGTTACATCTGAGTACCTTCCGTCAGATGTCGTGATCCGAGCACATGCACCAGTATCTCTGTTAAACCAGTACGAGGTCAGCCCTTCGCTGCGGATGAGTTCAAATCCGAGACTTTGGATGCCCATTTCAGCTTGGCCCGCTCTTGCCCCTTCAAATGACGAAAGATCGCTAGAGCTGCCCACAGTTGGTGCACTTGCATCCACTGATCCAACACTGTCGTCGCATGCTGCAAGCGCAGTAATACACGCCGTGCCGATCACCAATAGGACCTTGGGTTTCATCTGTTTTTCCCTCGCTTGTTTGGACTTGCGTTCCAGGGTTTCTGATTGACCACCTATTCAATTCCGAAAATGACGTTGTAGTCGACAGAAGAGTTGCTGCGATTGATAACCTCCACAACATGATCACCGGATTGCCAAAGCTGTCCTCGATACTCTTTGTCCGCCGACATCAATCCTAACAATTCAGATCCATCAGGGTTACGAATAACATAGTCCAAGGAGCCATTTCGCGGCGCAACTCGGACGTAAAGAAACTGTTCGTTCTTTGCACCGAGAACATATTGCTGCGACGCTCCGGGCGCGAGTTCACCAACTAGTTCGGCGCCGGTGGAATCAGCATCGAATTTGACACGTTGGCTACCGGTAGAACCGGCGGCGCCTGCCACTGCTCCACCGCCATCATCCATCGCTTCGACAACCGACATCTCGCCGATGCTTCCATCCTTGTAAGCGATGCAGCGCCAAAGTGTTCCACCTGCATCACGCAGCATAACGAGCGTACCAGCTTCCGAGAACTGAGAGCTTTCAATCGTTCCGGATTGACCGTCTGGTCCACCAACCAGCCGCAAATGGTCGATACACGCGTCGTCGGCTTCTGACATTGCAAAAGCAGCTGTGCTCGCGATTGCGAACATGGGTGTGAGGAGTTTGAGTAAAACGAGTTTCATCAGATGGTTCCCTGTTGGCTTGTCCTTGAAGTTTTGTTCCGTACAAAGCGGAACCTCACTTTGCTTCTCGTAACTTTGACAGAAATTCATCGCATGCCTGTGCGCTGCCGACGATCTCATCTGTCGTTTCAATTCCTTGCAGAGATGCCATCTCGGAATTTACGCGATTGAGGATTTGATCCGCTTGCTCGGCGGTGATCAGGTTCTCGGCTTGTGCTCCTTTCAATGTGGTGCAAACACCGGCGGACAAGCCTGTCGCAACGCCGACCCCCATTGCGGCCCCGCCACCCAAGGTCATCGCTCCAACCACGCCGAGGACGAGCCCGATCACAATTCCCAAGATTACTTTTCCCATGTTTTCCTCCTTTTGGGTGAGACAGAGCTCCGCCTTCACTTCTGGCGCAAACTGCGTACCCATCTGCAAATCAAGACCAGCGCTAACAGGTTGAGCACCGGTACAATCGCCGCAAACCACGGTTTGGCTGACTCTGAGACCAAATCCACTAGAATTATCCAAGGCAATCCCAACGGCAAAAGGAACACCCCGGACAAGGGATCTCGTTCCTGTCCCAACCAGCCAAATGTGCCGGTCAAGAATGCAATCAACGCCAACAGGTACAGGATCGAGAATACGATGATGGTGGTTCTACAAACCAAGTCGAGCCTCAGCAGATCAAGCCAGTGCTGCGCAGCCATTATTGGCCACGCATCAGACTGCTCACAATGCGCCTTCGTCGCCCAGGAACTCGATACCAGCCGTCGCGCCATCACTGTAGGCAATACAATTCCACGGAGCCCGATCCTCTCCAACGCCGACGGTGACCTGTGTTCCAGCTTCGCTGAATGCGGATGAGAGCACCACGACTTGCGAATTGTTCGTTGTTTTGGCCACATCTCGCAAACACGCCTGCTGAGCGGGTGTGAGTTCGGCGGGCGCACTGGATGTACCCGTGTCCTCACAGGCCGCAAGCAGTGTGAAACAAGTTGCGCCCGCAATCATCACTATCTTGTTGGTCATTTTCTTCTCCCTCTGAGTCTGGTGAAATTAACGAAGTTGGATACGCTTGTTTGAGGATCTCGCGTTTGGGCAGCCGACAGAACATACCTCGATCCTGTGACGACCTTTTCCAAAACTTGCTGCGGGGGGGCTTGGCGGGCAGATCACTATTACGTTGACTGCCAAGACCTCCAACAACGTGGGATGGCCGAATGACGTCACTAGCAAATGCTAGAGCAAACTCTGGAAAGAGGGCGAGTACGTTAAGTCTAAGCATCGCGCCCTCCCAACGACTGATCCGTGTAAAATGCCTTCCGACCGCCAGCACTCACACCAGCAGTCGGAAGGGCCCGACAAATCGGGCGACAGCGACAACAACGGAGGTAAAATGAAAGCTGTGTCGAATTCGCATGTTTGAATCTATTTTCTAATAAATCAATGTTTTTTCCGCGCGTAAAATTCATTACGCTCTCGTGCGATAGGCTTCTGCTTTCAAACAAAGGTAAGAAGGAGCATCCGTAGGGGCGAGTTCGCTCTCCTAAGCGGCGCAGCGTTTAAGGCCGCACAGAAGTTAAGAATGGAGTGAAATATGGGATTTAGCGAAGCCGTTAAAACGTGTTTCTCGAAATACTTTCAGTTCTCCGGTCGGGCTTTACGCTCAGAATACTGGTGGTTCTTCTTGTTCGTGGTTCTCGCGAGCGCTGCTTTAGCTGTGCTGGATACGATCATATTCGGGACCAACCCCGAAACAGGGCAGGGATCTCGGGTTCTGTCCTCTGTTTTCCAACTGGCTGTTCTCATACCCATGCTGGCCGCCGGTTGGCGGAGGCTGCATGATACAGGACGACCTGGCTGGTATTTGCTGCTGCCGATGGCGCTCAGCATTACAACGCTTTTTGTTATGCTGGGCGGCGTGGCGTTCTTCTCGGTATTGGAGCAAGGGACGGAAAACCCCGATGCATTACGAGGACCCGCGGCAGTCCTGGGCGTGACCGGTATTGTTGTTGTCTCAATTCTTCAATTCATTCTGTCCATCCTGATGATCTGGTGGCTGACGCGACCTTCCCAAGAAGGCGAAAACGAATACGGCGCACCTGTTTCCTAACCTTGTTGCCCGGGTAACGGACCGGAAACTTTGGCTGAATGACAGTACGAACCACACCCCTGGAGAGAGAAAATGAGGTTCAAAACGATTTCCATTGGAATGCTACTGATGGCTATGGCGACCACAGCATCAGCGGAGTGGTCGTTCAACTCCGGGCCTAATCCCAATGCATTTATTCAGACCGGAAACATGACGCTGGAGCTTCAGTGTGACCGTATCCGCTTTGCTCCGGCTGGATATGAGGACAGCCAGGACATTGTACAGAAGCAAGGGCTTTCCATTCGGTTTTTAAAGAATGGCACCACCGAAGTTGGGGCATTTCAGGTTGGCGCAGAAAACGCGGCTTTGCAGATCGTCGACAATTATCCTGTCGAGGTCAGTTTCAATAGTCAGCAGGATTATGGTTTTGTACTGGACCAGCTCGCGGCCAATGCATCCGTTAACCTGTCCATGATTGATCAAGATGTCAGCTACGGAATCTTTGACTTGAAAGGTTCCAGCGCGGCAATTCGGTCCCTTCGTTCCGCCTGCGATTCAGGAGCTAGCCAAGGGGCCTCCTACGAACCCCCAGAAGGCATCGTCTATTGTGGTGGCGGAGCGGTAGAGCGTGTCATCGAACCGGTAATTTTGGACAACCCGGACGGAGAATGGGACGCGCGAGTAACGGTCAACGGCGCGTCCATCAGAGCCATGACAGCCTACAGCTATTTCGGAAACTCTGAGCCACCGGCCGGATTTGTCGTTGCCCTGCTTGGGGAAGACAGGTCCGAATTTCTGATTTTTAACGAAGGCTTGGCAAACTGGCTGGAATATGGGGACTACAGGTATGATCAGTGCAACTGAAGCCACCTTCCAACCGGCTTCCCAACTGGCAAACTACTTGAAACGTTTGGTATCTGCGATCCTGCTTGGTTCGGGCCTGGTTTGGACCTCACCAGTTGTCGCGGCTGACGTTTCGCAACTTCCAACCGGTTTGCGAGCAAAGGTTGATCTGGCGGCACGAGCCTGCGCGGAGTTCAACAACGGTCAGTTTGGCTTAGATTGGGGCGCGGTCGAAAGGGTCGATCTCAACGGAGATCTACAACGCGACTGGGTTTTGAATGAGTCTGGTTTTGCGTGTTCGAGCGCCGCATCTCTTTACTGCGGAACTGGCGGATGCATGTCGCACTTTTGGGTTAGCGAAGAGGTGCACTCCTTGCTCAACCAAGGCTGGACGGTCGTTGATTTTGGGCGTCGACGCGTTGTCGTAGCGGATATTCATGGATCCAATTGCGACGGAATAAACCCAACGCCATGCGTCAGCGCTAGTGTTTGGGATGGCGAAGCCGACACTTGGCGCTCATCTGCTGGCGATTGGGAGTAAGCTGCATTTGGGCACCGCAGATAAGCCTGACGGCCTGTTTATTCGATGAGTTCTCTGTGGCACGCAATGAGGTCATTGGCCATGGATCTACCGAACCAATCTCTGGTTTGTGAGTGATCAAAATCAACGCATTGGACAAAGCCACCAGTCACTCTGTCCAGTGTTGGAAACTAGTACCGAGCGTGGGCTCTCTTTTCGACGATCACGATCCTCTTCGTCTGACACTCCCGCAAAAAGACAAACAGTCCTGATCCCAAGATTAGCGTGACACCAAGCGGGATGGGAAGGTTCTGTATTTCTACCGACCTAAATTCCTTTCTCTGGTCACAATACGGACTGACCATTCCAAAAATTTCCTACCGCCACCTTGATTTTCTGGATCAATCATTCCAAATCATGCGCATGAGCAAAAAAACTCTACCCAATGGCGACATCAAATCATCCGCAGGTCCAGGCAGACCTCGTGCCTTTGACGAAGCTGAGGCTTTGGAAAAAGCCTTGTGCGTATTTTGGCACAAGGGCTACGAGACCGCGTCCGTGGACGATTTGACCAAGGCCATGGGTTTGAGCCGGTCCAGCTTCTATGGAACGTTCGTCAACAAGCAGACTTTATTTCACAAAGCTCTCAGGCACTATTCAAGGCGTGGTTTGAAAAATCTGCGTGACGTTGCAGATGCGAGCGGAAATGACCCCGTTGGTGCGATAATGGAAGCTTTGGCGAACCCACAAGGTGGTCGTGACGGCTGCATGCTGATCAATTGCCTTACGGAGCTTGCTCCTCATGATGATGAAGTGGCGGCTCTCGGGCGACAGCATTTGGAGAGTATTGACGAGATTATTGCGAGAGCGCTTGAGCCTTCAGATCCGGGTGTGGCTCTCGGCAAGGCGCGCGCCTATGCCTCCCTTGCAATTGGCACGCTAGCCTTGCGCAAGGCGGGCGTTCCCGATGAGCAGATATCGCAAACCCTGAAACAAGCCCGGTTGGTGATTTCGCCATAAGGCCCCCCGCCACCATAAGGAAATGAAACCTAACACAAACTCAAACAAGAGACAGTGATCCTGTTATTGGACTAATCGGTCCAATAATATCTAAACGAAGTTTACCAAAGAAGGAAGCAGCAATGGCTGATGAAAAACTGTTCTCCGGCATCAAAGCTGGTGCAATCGAGCTGAAAAACCGCATTGTCATGGCGCCATTGACCCGCAACCGGGCAAGAGCCGAGGATGACAGTGTCCATGAATTGCAGGCCAAGTACTACGCCCAGCGGGCGGGTGCAGGTCTGATCATAACGGAGGCTTCGCAAATCTCGCCCCAAGGCAAGGGCTATGCCTGTACGCCCGGCATTTATTCCGAAGCGCAGATCGACGGCTGGAAAAAAGTAACTGAGGCCGTCCATGCCAAGGACGGGAAGATTGTAATCCAGCTTTGGCATGTGGGCCGGATTTCGCATTACAGCTTGCAGCAGGATGGTGGCGCCCCTGTTGCACCATCCGCAATTGGAGCTAAGGCCAAGACGTTTGATGGTGAGCAGTTTGTTGAAACATCTGAACCGCGGGCTCTGGCCATCGAAGAAATTGCTGGCATCGTTGCGGACTACCGGAGGGCCGCGGAAAACGCCAAAGAGGCCGGTTTCGACGGTGTTGAGGTCCATGCAGCCAACGGATATCTTATCGATCAATTCCTGCGGGACGAATCCAACCAGCGCGAAGACGAATACGGCGGTCCTGTCGAGAATAGAGCACGGTTCCTGAAAGAGGTCATGGACGTGGTTGTCGATGTCTGGGGCGCCGACCGCGTTGGTGTCCGCCTCAGCCCATTCTCGGACGCCAACAATATCTCCGACAGCGACCCACAGGCGACATTCACCCATGCCGTCAAATTGCTGAATGGTTATGGGCTGGCCTATCTCCATCTCGTGGAGGGACAGACCGGCGGCCCGCGCGATGTTCCGGAAGGTGGCGATCTGAAGGCGCTCTATGAATTGTTTGACGGTGCGAAAATGGGCAACAACGCTTATGACCGGGAAATGGCGATAGAAGCGGTTGAAACCGGAGCCGTCGATCTGGTGGCCTTTGGTCGGCCGTTCATTTCCAACCCGGATCTTGTCAACCGGCTGGAGAAAGACGCCGCGCTGAATGAGCTCGATCCAACCACTCTCTACGGCGGCACTGAAAAAGGGTACACCGATTACCCGGCACTGGAAGAGGAAGCGGTTGCCGCAGAGTGATACATCGCTCTTAACTCCGTAGTGACAAACAAAACCAAGCAAAGTGAGCGCGTCGGTTTGAACGCGCTCACCTAGCAGTTACGGAAATGCCCATTCTTGAAGCGAGGATCTATCACTAGCCTGCGAATTAACTGCTTCCCTATGATCAGGGTTGAATATTTCCAATCAGAATGCACTCTTGATTGAAAGGCGCCCGGTTTTAGTTGAAGAAGATGTGCGGTGACTACTTTCAATTTAGCGCGTTTCTTGAACCGCGCAAACTTATGGGCAAATCGTGCAAACTTATGCGCAAATGCCGCGCAAAATTATGGGCGAACACAGCCGAATTTCCTGAATGAAATCAACGATAGTAATGCATCGTTATGAGAACACCTACATCATGTGTAGGTTTGCGAATAACACTTCGCGCACCCCATAAGTTTGCGTAGTTTGCCCATTGTATTGCGCGGCACGATTGTCTGCCTTAACGATGAATTCAATCAGTTTTTGGCTTAGTCGTTGCGGTTATGGTCCTTTGCGTTGCTCGATCACGCAAAGGGCCTTCCTAAGGAACCTTGGGTTCCATGCGGCCTTTTTGCTTGGATTCTCGCGAACGTCTGCGACGCGCAGAATGCGGGCTTTGCAAATCTGCAAAGCCCATCCTCAATCGACAGACGGCGTGGTCTGGCTCTATCACCGATTTTATCAACGCCGTGTGATTTAAAAGCGGAATTATATGAATAGAATTTGACGCTCGTTTCTAGGCAATAGGCGCGATACGTTTCGTCAGTATCTACTCAGCGTCTCCAGTATTATGTTCCGCGTATTGACGTCGTTGTGGAAAATCCTGCCGGCGAGAAACTCGGACGGAAACTCAGGCCATGTCCTGCGCATTTCAGTGACGAGCCGTCGTGCTTCTTCTGAATTTCCCAACTGATCATACGCAACGGCTTGGAATAAGAGCGAAGGCGCGCTGACTGGCGCTCCGGCAGCTGGCGCTCCCTGAAAGGCTTCAACAACACTTTCGTAGTTCCCGAGCATTAGTTGTGAAACGCCCCAGATGTTTCTCGCACCAAACCTACCAGATCCTGATTTGGGTCTCTCTGGGTTGCTAACCTCGGCAGCAAGTTCCGGGGCGTTAGCCAAGATGGCGGTCATACCTGCAACGTCGAGAATATGGCCATCCTTCGGCGCCAGTTCGACGGACATTCTAGCGTATTTCAATGCCTCGTTTGGCTGGTTTTTGACAGCCAGCACCCAACCATTTGCGCCGTTTGCCCACGCATCAGAGGGGGACAATTCAAGCGCTTTTCCAGACATTTCCGAGGCTTGATTGAAGAGATCATCCCTTTGTGCTTCATCCGGCGACAACACCGCCAGGATCGCCAAGACCTGCGCTGATCCGGCATAGCCGTCGGACAGACCCGGGTCGAGTTCCCTAGCGTACTGGAACATTCCCAGCGCTATTTGCTGACGCTTGACATCAAAAACGGGGAAAAACATGCCGCGGGCTTGATCCGCAAGGTTGACCGCCTGGAGTCGTGTCAATGATTGTTCACCAAGCGCCACACGTTCTGCTTGTTCGATGGATCGAGTTGTTGGCACAACCTCCCTGCTATCCTGGCTCATCCAGATGCCAAGCACAGCGACCAATGCAAGAACACCCAGTCCTGCATGCAGCAGTTGCCGCGAACGCCAACGGCCTTCTGGATTGTCGCTCTTCAGCTCACTTGATGTGCGGTCTTCGATTGTAGGTTCGAATGAAAACCGCGGCTTGTATCCGCCGGGGTCAACAAAAATGCGAACTCCATTGCCGTCCCAGTGATCTTCGTAGAACTGATGCAAAAGACGACGCAGCCGCCTTGCCTCAACGCGAACCAGGTTTTGACCACCAGTACCATCTATGCGCCGCCCATAGACCTCAACAGCGATAGCTTTGCCTCTAATCTGATTGCTTCGACCAGATAGAGATTCCTCGACTATATAGGTGAGAAATTGCGTGAGTCGTGGTGAAGCTTGAAACCCGTCGCTTGATACGATTCGACTCAGAGCTTCCCGAATGAGTTCCGGAGAAGGCTGCCCAACATGTTGATTTATTGTTAAATCGTTGGATTTGTTCAATGTCAACTCACCCCCAACTCACGGTGACTCACTTGGCCTTTGCGGTCAACCGCACTCATCTTGATTTGAGAATAGATAGTGGGTGTCGGGACTTTTCCAGTGACGGTCGACCTGATTGAAGAAATTCCAGAACTTTCTGATGTGCTGTCGGGGCGTATCGGAACGGATGCGCTACTCGGCGAGGTCATCGAAGACCTGAAGAAAGCATCTGCGTTTTCGAAAGACGCATCGATCTCGGCCTTAGAGCGCGCCGAATGGGCCCACATCAAATCTGAACTCATCAACGAGCTTCGTCGGATGTTGAAGCGCAACCTTTGAGATACTTCCAACTGAGGACCAATCCATGACCAAGGAAGACAATAGAAAAGACCAGGACGACAAACAGGTTCGGGCATCAGATCAAATTGAAGACCCGTCGCGGCGGAGTGTTCTTAAGGGCTTGGCAACTGGAGCGGCTGCGACAGGGGCAGCTGGGTTTGCGGCAGGAAGTGCCGAGGCCCACGAAGGAGGCGGTCCACTGGGAGAAACACTCAAGAACCCATATGGTGGTCGACCCGCAGGCGGCATCTCTTTGCCAGAGTACTTCCGTCCTACGAAGTACATGACTGGTTCAAATGCGAACTATTTTCCGCTTAGTGAGGAGTTGGGGCCAGATGAGATGCGCATCTCATTCTGCGGCTCAACACCATATCCGCCGCGCGAAGATCAGGCGGGTACTTGTATCATGGTGGAGTTGGGGAATGGAAAACGGTTCTTCTTCGACTTTGGGTCCGGTTGTGTCCGCAACATCATTGCGATGCAAGTGCCTGGGCAGTTGATCAACGATATCTTCATCTCTCATTTGCATGTCGATCACTACGCCGACATTCCTTATATCTATCCGTTCCGGGCTTGGTCTGGAGGGTATACACCATTGCGCATCCATGGTCCCTCTGGTCGGACACCCGAACTTGGCACAGCTGGAATGGTCAAAGGCATGCAACAGATGCTCAAATGGCATCTGGAGGCCTTTGATGTGTTCCCGATTGGGGACGGCTATGAGATCGAGGTCAACGAGTTCGATTTCCGCCAAGAAGGTGGCATCGTTTATGACCAAGACGGTGTGACTGTTCGGTCCTGGCCGCGCAGTCATGCCAAGGACGGCGCAGTTGGTTATCGGCTCGATTGGAACGGTCTGAGCTTTGTATGGACCGGCGATGGACGCCCGGATGAGCTTTCACGGAAATACGGCGAAGGCGTTGATGTCTTTGTAACCGAAATGTCGGGACAGGATATTGGTCAGTTGATGACTTACAAATACGGTATCCCACAGGATCTCTTTAATTACACTATCGATACGCATCACACCTCCCACTATGCCGTGGGTAAGCTCTTTGCTGACACAAGGCCGCGTTTGGGAATGGTGACACACTATACCCAGGACGAAGACATTGACGCTGAAATGTTGGCTGGTATTCGCGCTCACTACGACGGTCTGTTCCAATGGGGTCTCGATGTAGCCGTTGTGAACGTGACCAAGGATGCAATCTGGTACAGGAAAGCTGCATTGCCCGGAAAATCCGGTACTGTGCCACCATTTCGTGAACTGGCTGCGGCAGCCGAGGCCGGGCGTATTGAGCTTCCGGATGAAATCACATTACCGAATCCGAGGCTCACCCGAGCAGATCAGCAAGACCAGAAGTACCGTGATATGGAGATCGATCCACGCGAATACTACCCAACTGACGTTTTCCGAGCACCCGGCGGAGATTGGCCGCAGAACTTTACCATCAAAGTTTCTGATATAATCGGCTCGCGCGATGAAGACTGAGAGGAGATCCAATCATGATTGAATTCGGTTCGACTTCTGCGATCCCCGTAACGATCCTTACCGGCTTTCTTGGAGCCGGTAAGACAACACTTTTGAACCGCATCCTGACCGGCAATCACGGGTTGCGGGTTGCGGTTCTTGTAAATGACTTTGGATCCATAAACGTCGATGCAGACTTGGTGGTCGGCCTCGAAGATGACGTCATGAGCCTCGCGAATGGCTGCGTTTGCTGCTCGATCCGAGATGACCTGATCGAAACGGTGGAAGCCGTTCTCGCCCGGCCCGAGAAACCGGAATACATCGTCCTTGAAGCAAGCGGAGTGTCGGATCCGTCATCAATTGCGATGACATTTACCGATCAGAAGTTTCGGGACATGATCCGCTTGGACAGCCTTATGTGTCTGGTTGATGCGGAACAGCTTTTTGCTGCGCCGGAACAAATGGAACTGAAGCTCCGTCAAATCGCGTTCTCAGATATGGTTATTTTGAACAAAGTCGATCTTGTCGACAGGGCCGCTGTTCAAAGGGTGCACGATTGGCTCGGGTCTCGCTTCCGTCGCTATCGTTTGGTCGAAGCTGTCAATGCGGACGTCCCGCTGGATATACTTCTTTCAGTCGGTCGCTTTGCCGCCGAACAGCTACAAACAGAAATACCCGATCATCATGAACATGGCCCCGACTGCGGTTGCCGCCACGCTGATCATTCAGACAGCTTTTCAACAACTATGATGAAAGCTGAACACCCCATAAGCCTATCCTCTCTCCGCAGCGCTATTCGGAAGCTTCCCGGTGATGTCTATCGTCTCAAGGGTTTTGTCTTCAGTGAGGAGGATCCGGATCATCGCATTCTTGTTCAGGTCGTTGGAAAACGTATGGACATCGCACGGGATGGAACATGGGGTGACCGCAAACCCGAAACAAGGCTTGTCGCGATAGGCGCACCGGGGGCCCTCTCCGAGGATGTGCTTTCGGATTCGCTTATGGAGACAGTCTGAAAGCCATGTTCGATCAAGTATTTTGGCTATAAGTCAACCGTGCTGGATAATTTCATCCAGTTCGGCGGCGGCGGACTGTGAGTGGGCCATTGACGTCATTGCCAACCTGGCGATCTCAAGTGCAAGCCACTGATCAGCCCCATTTGTGTGGTCCAATTTGATTGTCAGTGCATGACCGGCCTTTGGTCCATTTGAACGATGGTTTCCGGGGCCGGCGGTTTATATCCCAGAGCACTGTGAGGGCGTTTTGTGTTGTAGTGTTTCCTCCATTCTTCGATCAAAATCTGCGCTTCTCTTAGACAGTAGAAGACTTCTCCATTCAGGAACTCATCTCTGAACCGCGCATTGAAACTTTCACAGTAACCGTTCTCCCATGGGCTGCCTGGCTCGATGTATGCGGTCTTTGCTCCAACTGCATTGATCCAGTCTTGCACCGCCACGGCAATGAACTCAGGGCCATTGTCGGAGCGAATGTAGCTTGGCACACCGCGCATGATGAACAGGTCACTCAGCACGTCGATGACATCGCTGGAGTTCAGCTTGCGGTCCACACGGATCGCCAAGCACTCCCGGCTGTACTCATCGATGACGTTGAGCGTGCGGAATGCCTTTCCGTCATCCGTTCGACAATGCACGAAGTCATAGCTCCAGACATGGTTTCGATGCTCCGGCCGCAGCCGAACACACGATCCATCATTTAACCAGAGCCGCCCCTTCTTTGGTTGTTTCATTGGCACTTTCAGCCCCGCCCGACGCCAAAGCCTTTCGACACGCTTGTCATTCACCTGCCAGCCCGCATCTCTCAGCAAAGCCGCGATCCGGCGATAACCGTAGCGGCCATACTGGCGGGTCAATTCTATCATGTCCGCCACCAGGCGCTTCTCGTCAGCTCGACCTTTCGGCAGCTTTCGCTGTGTGGATCGGTGCTGTTTCAGGACGCGACACGCCCGGCGTTCTGAGACACGCAGTTTGTGGCGCACATGGTTGATGCAGGCACGGCGACGGGCGGGGCTCAGTAGTTTCCCTTGGCCGCCTCCGTCAGGATCAGTTTGTCCAGGGTAAGATCCGAGACGACCTTTCGAAGACGCTCATTCTCTTTTTGAAGGCGCTTGAGTTCCTTCAATTGATCCGTACCCATTCCGCCGTACTTCTTCTTCCAGCGATAATAGGTCTGTTCAACAACACCAATCTGCCGGATCGCATCCAGACGGGACATGCCTTGCCCCATCAATATCTCAACCCGCCGCAACTTCGAGACAATCTTTTCCGGCTTCGGTCGCTTGTTCACCATGTGGTTCCTCCATTTTCTTAACCATAACGGCGGACCACTTCAGAGGGGGAGGATCATGACCAAAGTCGACGAGGTGGCTTGTGTCTTTACCGATGTCGATGCCCATGACTGCGATCTTTTCCATGTCTTCTGGGATTTTTGGCAAGCTCAAGGATTGGAGACGCGTGACGACACGCTATGACCGATCACCAAAGGTGTTCCTCTCGGCCATCGCACTCGCCGCACTCGTCATCTATTGGTTATGAATCCTGACCCTAGGATTGCGCTGGCCAATAGAAGAAAACCAAATCCACCGGCATGCCCGGGCTGATCAGTGAATATTCAAACACAGGATCATCATAGAGGTCATTCATTCCCGAAACAGCATGACCTTCCGTTGGCATCCAGTTTTCGTCAAAACCCATCTCATAGTCGCCATTTTCGTCATGGTAGGCCACAACGCTATAGTAATCGGCATTCAGTTCAGGGAAGTCCACGCGTTGCGGTTCCATGCTGGCCGGAAGCGCGATAAAGCCAGCGGCTGCGTTGTAATCCAGTATGTCGAAGGCGGCAGCATTATCAAAGGCCATGACAACAAGTTGACCTTTGTCACTGCGTGCGCCGCGCAGGTTGATCACCAGCCCATAGTCGGAAGGCGTTCCTGTCGAAGAGGCCGAGGTCACGGCGATGTCGGTGCGAAAACCTGAGGCGACCCAGGCTCCGCCAACAAACAGGGCGGCTGTGGCCAGAGCCCCGAAGATGCGTTTTGAGTTGGACGGCATGGCTTGATCCTCGCCTTAAGAGTGGTTCGAAGTTTTGGCGTCTTGTTTCTTGGGCTGCCAGCCGGGCGGACGGAACAGAACCCCCAGCTTGTTCCGGAAACCCGGCATACGCCACGCATCGCGAAAGACACGGGTAAAGCCGTGAAAAAACGCCACAAACGGATTCACCGAATTGATGGGCGTAACCAGACCATAGGTGACTTCCTCGTTCTCCTCTTCGAATGTGCCAAACATACGGTCCCAGATGATGAAGATCCCGCCATAATTCTTGTCCAGGTACTTGCGGTTTGACCCATGGTGCACACGGTGATGCGACGGCGTGTTCATGATGTACTCAATGGGCTTCCAAAGCTTGCGAACCACCTCGGTGTGCAGCGCCGTCTGGTAGAGCTGCACCAGAAGTTCCGCAATCAAAACAACGAAGGGATTGAAGCCGAGAAGAACCAACGGCAGGTGGAAGAAGACGGGCCAGAAGCCATCCAGCGGACCATGCCTGTAAGCCACCGAGATGTTGAAGAAAGGTGAACTGTGATGCACCGAATGGGTGGCCCACAGAATATTGATCCGGTGCAGAATTCGGTGTTCCCAGTAATAGGCAAGGTCCGCAAGAACCAGCACAATCAGGAACGACGCCCATGTCGTGGGAATGTCGAACACAGCATATTGCGACGCCCAGACATACGCTCCGACATAAAAGCCGGCCATCAGCACAAAGGTAATCGCAATGAAAAAGCCAAGAGTGATGAAGTTGGTGGCCGTGTCCCCAACCATCTCGAAGCTAAGCTTTTTCCCTATGGCGTAGCGTACAAGCTCAAAGATCAGGAAACCTATTGCAAAGACGAAAAACCACTCGTCGATCATTGTCTCCCAATAGTTGAGCTGAAAGTCGCTAATGTACGTGTTGAGGAGTTCCATTCTCATCGCCTCCTAATAAGTTGTCTTTTGTGACAAGTAATGGATTTCAGACCCATGTCAAGTAGACCGCTCGACAAATGAAGCTCTGGTTTAAAAACGCATTCACCGCAGGAAAACGCTGCTTAATAAAGAAAAGGGTTTGGCCGCTCTCGAGCTCAGATCTTCTTCCCGAGCACAGCATCGTCGTTTCGCAATATATAATACAGCCCGGGCCGGAAACTTCGGACGGGGGTTCACCAGAACGAACCATCCCCGGTCGGATGGCAATCTCGATGACGAATGGCATCTGGACGAAGTTGTTGTCTCGATCGTGGGAGCCGACGCCTTCAGAACCAATAGCGAGCAAGCATTCAAGTGTTTACACTTGGCCGCCTGCGGTCAAACGAATGCCACGATCATTGCGGGGCATTTCATGCGATCACCGCTTGAAAGTATGGTGTTACCCAATCAACCCAAGTCGTTCGCCCGGAGCCGCAAAACGCCGTAGATTGGGGAGTATCTCAGTTAGGGCCGCATCCTGAACACCAAACCAACGAGAAAGGTCTGCATAGAGCTGATCGGTAGAAGTCGTTGGGATCAGCACGCCGTCACCCACATCCAGCGGGTTGTCATCGCCCAACCCCAGGACAGGGTAGTCACCGAAAATTCGGCCACCGACAATGGGATCCCCCATCACCAAGGTATTGCCGCCCCAACCGTGGTCCGATCCGTTGCCATTCGATGTGAGCGTGCGGCCAAAATCGGAACCGGTAAAGGTGACAACCCTGTCCGCCAGCCCCATGTCTTCGAGCGCGGACTGGAAGGCGCCCAGAGCTTGGGACAACACGGCAAGCATGCTGGCATGGGTTTCAAGCAACTCATCATGATGGTCCCAGCCGATGTAGCGCACAAAAAAAGTCTGCTGCTCCAGCCCGAGACGATCAGAGGCGGCGATGGTGCGGCCACCATCTTGAGTTGCTGTGCGAGGTCAGTTTCAGGGAACCTGCCCGGGGCCTCAATGCCCTTGGTGGCGGCAGCGAAAGTCTCGTGCTGGGCCTGGGCGTTTCGCGTCAGGCGCAGGTAGGTTTCCCTGAAGGGATCTCCGGACTGATCGGCTGACATCATACGATTGAAACTGTCATTCAGCAGATCATTGAGTGGGGTAAAGCATGTTTGACATTGGGTGCATTCCTCTTCTGGAAAAGTTAAGCCACCGATGGAAAGAAGTCGCCCGGCAGCATGAAAAAACCCAGCACAACCCTGGCGATCTGGATACACCAGAACAGGACCGGCTCAGTTGCCATGCAGACATCGGTCAACAAGAAAGCTTGTCCAGACGATATGCCAAGGACGCTCCAATATAGAAACAACAGACCCCAAAGAAATTGATAGCCCAGGAGAATCGAGGTCATCAGCAGGGCGAACACAATGTAGTTTGCGGAATGGCTGCGTTTTATGCGGGGTCTGCCAGATTTTCACATAGCGAAATTGCCATCGCCTTCGACTGGTTCACCCACTCTGCCGGCATCTCCAAGGCAGCAAGCGATGCCGTGTTGAAGTAAAGCGCCACTATGCCATGCGCTGCGCGCTGGGTGTTGACCTCTGAAGCCCCGGGATAGTTCCGCTGCAAAACCTCAGTAACCTGCGCTTCAAATCCAAGGATCGAAGCCCGGCAGTTTAATCTGAGTTCACCATCCTCTTTGGCCCGAGCCGTAAGAGCCGCAAATGCCAGAACCAGATCGGGTGACGAATCTGACTGATCGGAGAATAGGTAGTTCACCAAGGCATGCGCGGGCTCTGAATCCGGCAATGCGGCAACCAATTCGTTCGCAGCACTGTTGAACTGGTCCAACACGTAATCCTGCAAGGCCACGATCATCTCATCCCGGTTGCCAAGGTGGTGACGGATCAGTGGGCGAGTCAACCCCGCCTCTTTTGCAATCGCACTCAAGGTGGCACTATCCAGGCCCATCCGTGCGACACAGCGCACAAACGCCTCCATGACCTGACCATAGCGCTCATCGCGATTTGAAGGGCGTCCCATTGTTCTAATCCCAATATTTCAGCCGCAATGACGACTGAGCGGTTCCACCGGCTAAGACAGCAACATCCTTGAATTCTGGAGGCAGGCCCTCGGTCGGGACCTGGACCTTCATGTCCAGGTCACCATCCATGTCCTCATCGTAAAGAGCGGCAAAAGCGTAGTCTCCCAGGGGTATATAATGAAACGTGAAGGCGGTCTTTGAGCCGGACGCTGGTATCTGTGCCATCGCTGCCGCATTGGTTACGTCCATTGCCTCAAATGCGTCAGCTTTATTGAAGCCGGCTACGATGATTACTCCATTTCCGTTTCGAAGGCCTTCAACAGTAGTCAGAAATGGTGCGTTATTGGAGGGTTGAGCAAAAGAGCTGTTTGCAATGGCCAAAAAGGCTGTCATTGCCGTGTATCTCAAAAATCGCATCAGATCACCGAAAGCTGCCAAGTGTAAGCGAACATAGGTGAAGCACGATTAATTCTCAAATGCGACAGCAAACTGCAATCCCAAACCCCTGAACATTCAAATCGATCATAAGAACGTTGGTTTCCACACTCTCCCACACACGAACTAGGCTCCAGACTCATTGAATTACAGCCAGAACAGCACGGTAGCTGCTAGAGCGATGGCCAAAAGGAATACCTTTGGGCATCTGTCATATCGGGTTGCCACACGCCGCCAATCCTTCAGGCGTCCGAACATGATCTCGTATCACTGCCCGGCAGTGCATTGCACAGCAATGTCACGAGAGGGGCGGTTGCGTCGTTTGTAGCGGCGCTTGTGGCGACCGCTAAATTTCTGTTCATCATCTACAACCGGCTCAAGAATCCCTGCTTTCAACTATTGCTGCGCCTGCGCCCTCTTGCACTCGATGTAATCCGGAATTTTAGCTACAGGCACAGCTCGGACCAATTTTTTGATCAATTTCTCAGCTTGCTAGACGCGAGCGGTTTGACGCATTGAAAAGTGGTCGTTTGGGCCGCGAAGAAGTCCGGACTTTGTCAAAGCACTCCTAACCGTTTTCGGATGCAGAGCATACTTTCTGGCAAGCGACGCTACTGTGTGAACCCTCGCTTGATCTACCACTGAGCCAAATAGCAACGTACCTAGCTCTAATCGGACGTTGTCCAAAATGAACTCCCGAAAAACCTCTTTGAAAGGTCCGATGTGCTTAACACCACGGTCGGCCTGGGCCCAGTGAAAAAGTCCTCCGAATGTTCCCTGCGGCCCGGACTGAGACTGGTTCTTTTCAGAGTTATTCAATAGGTATCTCAGGCCTTCTCTAATTCCCTCCTCGCCCCTCGATGTGAACTCGTAACCTACCTTAGCGGCGTGATCCCAGTTGTCTTCGTTTAGCTTCGAAAGCGCGGTATGAGCCCCAAACTCAACACATGCCCCAAGCATCTCGGTAGAACGGCTCGCCAGGTCAATCGGCTGGCTATCCATCCAGCTCGATACCATATGACCTTCCAACCGTTTCTCCACATAACCTTGAAGTTCAGAAGGTCTTCGAGTTTTTGAGTGCGCCAGGATGTCCTCAAGATCCGCAATGTCAGGTTTCAAGTACGACGCGTCGATCTTCGCACCATTGCTTGTTGCCTTACGCGCTCGAACCAAAGGCACGTTGTGATATCGACAGGTTCGAACCGGGCTAAATGTCCAATTGATGCGTGCTGCGCCCACTCTCAATCCATCTCGGTTGGTCTCAATGTCCGACTGATCCTCCCCCTCTGAAGTGGTCCGCCGTTATGGTTAAGAAAATGGAGGAACCACATGGTGAACAAGCGACCGAGGCCGGAAGAGATTGTCTCGAAGTTGCGGCGGGTTGAGATATTGATGGGGCAAGGCATGTCCCGTCTGGATGCGATCCGGCAGATTGGTGTTGTTGAACAGACCTATTATCGCTGGAAGAAGAAGTACGGCGGAATGGGTACGGATCAATTGAAGGAACTCAAGCGCCTTCAAAAAGAGAATGAGCGTCTTCGAAAGGTCGTCTCGGATCTTACCCTGGACAAACTGATCCTGACGGAGGCGGCCAAGGGAAACTACTGAGCCCCGCCCGTCGCCGTGCCTGCATCAACCATGTGCGCCACAAACTGCGTGTCTCAGAACGCCGGGCGTGTCGCGTCCTGAAACAGCACCGATCCACACAGCGAAAGCTGCCGAAAGGTCGAGCTGACGAGAAGCGCCTGGTGGCGGACATGATAGAATTGACCCGCCAGTATGGCCGCTACGGTTATCGCCGGATCGCGGCTTTGCTGAGAGATGCGGGCTGGCAGGTGAATGACAAGCGTGTCGAAAGGCTTTGGCGTCGGGCGGGGCTGAAAGTGCCAATGAAACAACCAAAGAAGGGGCGGCTCTGGTTAAATGATGGATCGTGTGTTCGGCTGCGGCCGGAGCATCGAAACCATGTCTGGAGCTATGACTTCGTGCATTGTCGAACGGATGACGGAAAGGCATTCCGCACGCTCAACGTCATCGATGAGTACAGCCGGGAGTGCTTGGCGATCCGTGTGGACCGCAAGCTGAACTCCAGCGATGTCATCGACGTGCTGAGTGACCTGTTCATCATGCGCGGTGTGCCAAGCTACATTCGCTCCGACAATGGCCCTGAGTTCATTGCCGTGGCGGTGCAAGACTGGATCAATGCAGTTGGAGCAAAGACCGCATACATCGAGCCAGGCAGCCCATGGGAGAACGGTTACTGTGAAAGTTTCAATGCGCGGTTCAGAGATGAGTTCCTGAATGGAGAAGTCTTCTACTGTCTAAGAGAAGCGCAGATTTTGATCGAAGAATGGAGGAAACACTACAACACAAAACGCCCGCACAGTGCTCTGGGATATAAACCGCCGGCCCCGGAAACCATCGTTCAAATGGACCAAAGGCCGGTCATGCACTGACAATCAACTTGGACCACACAAGTGGGGCTGATCACCGGGCTTACGCGGCCCCACTGGGGCCACAGTCCCCTTCAACTGTGCGGGCCGTATTCCTTCGGCGCATCGCGCCAGCGCAAACCATTGCGATTAATGAAGACTATTCCGCTCAACACCCGCTACCTGGGCGTCGGTCAGCCAAAACAGATCAGACATGTTCACCGCTCGTTCTTCGCCCGCGCACGTGAGGTTAACGGTTTGCCGCGCAAGATCGTCATCGACAAAAGTGGTGCCAATACAGTTGGCATCACGGCAATCTACAAGATGCTCAAAAGCTTTGGTTGCCCGATCCTGATTGAGACGGTCAGGCTGAAATACCTCAACAACATCATTGAACAAGATCACCGCTTCATCAAGCGAAGAATCAGACTCATGCTGGGGTTCAAATCACTCGTTTCAGCCGCATCTGTCCTGGCAGGCATAGAATTGGCAAACATGATCCGCAAAGGTCAATTTGCGTCCGGGCGTCGTCCGTTTCAGCAATTTATCCAGCTGGTGGGGTATTCGCCTCTCAAGTTTCGTCTATACAACTCTCAAAGAAATTTGCGACAGAACCCGCGCAAGTCCGGCGACCTTTCAGCCGGCCAGTTTCACCTTCCGCAAATAAGGCCGGATCTCTTCCCAACCTTGCGGGAACAGTTCCCTGGCGTTTTCATTCGGAATTGATGATGGAATGATCGCCGCACCACCAGGCACCCAATCGGCGGGCAGGGCCACGCATTTCGCGTCGCTGGTTTGCAGCGCATAGATCACACGCAGGACTTCTTCGAAGTAGCGCCCAACGTTGATGGGATAGGTCATGGTCAGGCGTAGCACCTCGTCGGGGTCGATGATGAACACCGACCGTACCGCGGCGGTTTCGGACTGCGCCGGGTGGATCATCTGATACAGTTTGGCGATCTTCAGATCAGGGTCGGCCACGATGAGAAAGGTCAGGTTCGTATGCTGGGTGTCGTTGACGACTTCGATCCAGCGCAGGTGTTCGGCGACGGTGTCGGTGCGCAGACCGATGGTTTTCACGCCACGCTCGGAAAATTCGTCGGCCAGCTGCGCAGTGCGGCCCATTTCAGTGGTGCAGACCGGAGTAAAGTCGGCGGGATGGATGAAAAAAACGCCCAGTCGTCGCCGATCCAGTGTTGGAAGGAAATCGGGCCGGTCGTGGTGCCGGCCTGGAAATCGCGAACAACGTCCCCAAGAAGCAAGGTCATTGGTCTTCCTTTCGGTCTTTTGGGCTTTGTTTCATCGGTTCAGGTAGTTCCGTGCCGCATCCCGGTCAGTGACAAGATCGCCGAGCTTGCTAATAAATTATATTTAAAATAGAGGTTTAGAAAAGAGACGTACATGAAACTCACATCCTATTCCAATTTCGCTCTGCGTTCGTTGCAGTTGGCGGCGCTCAAGGCGCCGAACCGCATCCGCGTAGACGATGTCGTGCGCGTGCACGGGCTGGCCCGACCGCATATCGTGAAGATCGTGCACGAATTGGGCCGCGCCGGTTATCTGGAAACCACGCGGGGTCGGGGTGGTGGGTTCCGGCTGGCCAAACCGGCCGAGGACATCGTCATCGGCGATGTCATTCGCCTGACCGAAGGGCCACTGGACGTGGTCGAATGTTTCAATCCTGAAAAAAATACCTGTCCGCTGATCGGAATATGCAAGCTGTCACAGGCGATTCAAAAAGCGACCCGGGCGTTCATGGCGGTGCTCGATGATCTGACCCTCGCCGACATCGCCGCAAACCGGGGTGAGTTGCTGAACCGCATCGCGCCGATCGAGGAGGGCATCGTGGCACCCATGCGCAAGGCAAGATGACGATCACCGACTGGACCGAGCGTTTCCACGGCACCAGCCGCCTTCCCAAACCGGTACGGGAAAGGTTGCGGACAGCCGCCCGAATCCTGAGTTTCCCGAAGGGTGCCCAGGTATTCGGGCCCGACAATGTGCCCGACAGCCTGCTCTTTCTGTATCACGGCCGGGTCCGGGTCTCTCAAAGGTCGGATTCCGGGCGCGAGATTGTGTTGTATCGAGTCGAGGCCGGTGAAAGCTGTGTACTGACCACAGCCTGCATGTTGGCCGAAGAAGCTTATAATGCAGAAGGTATTGCCGAGACCGATGTCGTTGCCGTGGTTCTGCCGAAACTCTCGTTTGATCGTCTGGCCTCGGAAGAGGATGCCTTTCGCCAGTTTGTCTTCGAGGCCTATTCGCGCCGATTGATCGATCTGTTGCGGGTGGTGGATGATGTGGCCTTCGGGCATCTGGACGTGCGCTTGGCCGAGCGTCTTCTTGTCTTGGCCGAGGGGGGCGATGAAATCCGGGCCACCCATCAACGGCTTGCCAGCGAGCTGGGCACTGCGCGCGAAGTCATCACGCGGATTTTGCAGGATTTCCAAAAGCGCGAGATGATCAGCCAATCGCGCGGACGGATCACTTTGACCGACAAGCCCGCATTGGAAAGACAGGCTCAGGGCGTCTGAAAGTTGCCAAAGGGTTGCGGGTTTCGTGACTTTGTCACTGAACTGGTGCTTTGAAAGTTATATTTGCATTTCAACTTTAGATTCGCGCCCAAGGTGTCGAGGCCCTGAACAGAATCTCGGTTGCGGGCGGACCAAAACCCAGGAGACGGAAATGGATGACCGCAAAAACATCCCGAAGCTCGGCGGCATTGCCCTTGCGGCGCTTGCCGCTGCGGCGGTCGGTGCGCTCGGCACCTGTTTTCTGCGGCACGATGCACCCGGCCGCAAGGCTGGAAGGGCCGGCAGCCCGATGCGGCATCGCCACACAGCGGAAGGGCAAGGCCATGACGACGTGAACACGCCGGGATTGCGCGGGCGAAATGCGACGCCCGAGGAAATCGCCAAACTGGCAGCGATGTTCCGCAACTTCGATCCCATCACGCGAAATGTCGAAAACCTGCCGGACGGCATCCGTACCGTCACCCGGTCATCGGATACCCGGGTCATGGCGGCCGTTCACGAAATGATGATGACGGGCTGCTGACAAAGGCTCGACTCGCGCCCAAGAGGAGGCACGAATATGAACGATCAGAAGTCCATTGACACGCACAACCAAAGGATGACAGACGCGATCGCGACGCCGATTGGCGCCTATCCTGTTGACCAAAGCGTCAAACCCGAGGTTCAGGGGTTCTATGACGAGGCGACGGCGACGATCAGCTATATCGTCAAGGACCCGACGTCGAACGCCTGCGCGATCATCGACAGCGTGATGGACATCGACTATGCGGCCGGCAGGATCACGTTCGACCATGCCGACCTGCTGATCGCCGAGATCGAAAAGCAGGGTCTGAAGTTGGAATGGATCATCGAAACGCATGCGCATGCGGATCATTTGTCGGCGGCGCCCTACATCCAGCAGAAGCTGGGCGGCATGATCGGCATCGGCGAGAACATCAAGATCGTGCAGGAGGTGTTCGGCAAGATCTTCAACGAAGGCACCGAGTTCCAGCGCGACGGCAGCCAGTTCGATGCGCTGTTCACCGATGGCATGACCTACAAGATCGGCAACATGACCGCCTTTGCCATGCACACGCCGGGCCACACGCCGGCCTGCATGGTGCATGTCATGGGCGATGTGGCTTTTGTGGGTGACACGCTGTTCATGCCCGATGGCGGCTCGGCCCGGGCCGATTTCCCGGGCGGGGATGCCGGCACGCTGTATGACTCGATCCAGAAGGTGCTGAGCCTGCCTGACGAGACGCGCCTGTTCATGTGTCACGACTATGGCCCCAACGGGCGGGACATCCGCTGGGAAACCACCGTGGCCGAGGAGAAGGCGCACAACATCCATGTGGGCGGCGGCAAGAGTCGGGACGAGTTCATCAAGATGCGCACCGAGCGTGACGCGACGCTGGCCATGCCGACACTGATCATCCCGTCGATCCAGGTCAACATCCGCGCGGGCGACGTCCCGACCGATCAGGATGGGAATCAGATGCTCAAAGTTCCCGTCAACAAACTCTGATCTGCGGAGGCAACATGGATATTAGGAAAATATCAGACGCACTGTCGGTCTCGCCGCAGATCACGCCGGGCGACATGGAAACCGTCAAGGCGGCGGGGTTTCGGGCGATCATCTGCAACCGGCCCGATGGCGAAGGTGCCGATCAGCCCAGCTTTGACGAGATCGAGGCTGCGGCCCGGAAACATGGCCTTGAGGCGCGCTATGTCCCGGTACAGAGCGGGATGGTCAAGGATGATGACTCGCAGGCATTTGGCCGTACCCTGACCGAGTTGCCGGGCCCGGTTCTGGCCTATTGCCGGACGGGCACGCGCTCGGCCACGTTGTGGTCGCTGCACGAGGCAGCGCACAAGCGGCCCGTCTCCGAGATTCTGACGGCCACCAAGGTCGCCGGTTACGACATGAGCGGCGTCGCCCGCCGAATCGCCAATGGCGGCAAGACCCCGACCGACACGGGGGATGCGTCCTTTGACGTGGTGATCGTAGGCGGCGGCGCCGGGGGCATCGCCACCGCCGCCAGCCTGCATGCGCGCAAATCCGACTTGTCGATCGCCATCATCGACCCGTCCGACGTGCATTATTATCAACCCGGTTGGACCCTGGTGGGCGGCGGCGTATTCACGCCCGAACAGACGGCCAAGACGATGGGTTCGCTGATCCCGAGGGGAGTCAAATGGATCAAGGCCGCTGTGGCCGCGTTCGAGCCGCAGAACAACGCCGTGATTCTGGATGGTTGCCGGGTCGTCAAATACGACCGTCTGGTGGTGTCTCCGGGGCTCAAGCTGGACTGGGGCGCGGTTGAGGGGCTGGAGGAAACGCTGGGCCGTAACGGGGTGACCTCGAACTATCGCTATGACCTGGCGCCTTATACCTGGCAGTTGGTCGAAGGGCTGAAGGCGGGCCGCGCGCTGTTCACCCAACCGCCGATGCCGATCAAATGTGCCGGCGCGCCGCAGAAGGCGATGTATCTGTCGGGCGATGCGTGGGTCCGGCGCGGGGTTCTGAAGGATATCGACATCCAGTTCATGAACGCGGGCGGGGTGCTGTTCGGGGTAAAGGACTATGTCCCGGCGCTGATGGAGTACGTCAGGAAATACGACGCCACGCTGAATTTCTTTCACAATCTGGTTTCAGTGGACGGTCCCGCGAAAACGGCCACGTTCACGGTGGCCAAACCCGATGAGCAGCCCGAGCAGGTGACGGTCGAGTTCGACATGATGCATGTCTGCCCGCCGCAGGTGGCGCCGGACTTCATCCGGGTCTCGCCGCTGGCCGATGCGGCGGGTTGGGTCGATGTCGATCAGGCGACGCTGCGGCACAAGAGCTTTGACAACATCTGGTCTCTGGGCGACGTGATGAACGCCCCAAACGCCAAAACCGCGGCCGCCGCGCGCAAGCAGGCGCCGACCTTGGCCGACAACATCCTGGCCGATATCGAAGGGCGCTCGCCGGTGGCGGCCTATGACGGCTATGGCTCGTGCCCGCTGACGGTGGAGCGCGGCAAGATCGTGCTGGCCGAGTTCGGGTATGGCGGTGTTCTGAAACCCAGTTTCCCAAAATTCCTGATCGACGGCACCAGACCCAGCCGCGCGGCCTGGTTCCTCAAGGAAAAGCTGCTGCCACCGGTCTATTGGTCGGCAATGCTGAAGGGCAAGGAATGGATGGCCAAGCCCGAACCGTTGAAAGTCGCGGCTGAATAAGCCGCCCACCCCCGAAACCGACGCAAGTTCTGTCCTGTCTTCGCGCAAGTCAGGCCTTGATCTGGCGGTCAGAGCCATCTCGTGCTGACCGCCGCCTTTTCAGGACGAAACCCCATGCAGAGCCTTTATCGTTACCTTCCCATTCTCGACTGGGGCCGCCGGTATGATCGGGCGGCGCTGTCGAACGACCTGATCGCCGCAGTGATCGTCACGATCATGCTGATCCCGCAATCGCTGGCCTATGCGCTGCTGGCGGGGCTGCCGCCCGAGGCGGGGATCTATGCCTCTATCGTGCCGATCATCCTCTATGCGGTTTTTGGAACCAGTCGGGCGCTGGCGGTGGGGCCGGTGGCGGTGGTGTCGCTGCTGACGGCAAGCGCCGTGGGGCAGGTGGCCGAGCAGGGCACCGCCGGATATGCGGTGGCGGCGCTGACACTGGCCTTTCTGTCAGGCGGGTTCCTGGTGTTGCTGGGCGTGTTCCGGCTGGGCTTTCTGGCCAACTTCCTGTCGCATCCGGTAATTGCGGGCTTCATCACCGCATCGGGCATCCTGATCGCCACCAGCCAGCTCAAGCACATCCTGGGGGTCAGCGCGCATGGGCATACTCTGCCCGAGATGCTGGGATCGATCGTTGAGAATCTCGGCCAGACCAACGGGATCGCCCTGGTGATCGGCGTGCTGGCAACGGCCTTCCTGTTCTGGGTGCGCAAGAACCTCAAACCCGCGCTGCGACGCATCGGGGTGCCACCGCTGCTGGCGGATGTGCTGACCAAGGCCGGGCCAGTGGCGGCCGTTGTGGCAACCACCGTTGCGGTCTGGGCCTTCGGGCTGGACGCGCGGGGTGTCAAGATCGTCGGCGAGGTGCCTCAGAGCCTGCCGCCGCTGACCCTGCCGGGACTGTCTTCGGACCTGATCGGCGCGCTGCTGGTGCCCGCCATACTGATCTCGATCATCGGCTTCGTCGAAAGTATTTCGGTTGCGCAGACGCTGGCCGCCAAGAAACGCCAGCGTATTGACCCGGATCAGGAACTGATCGGCCTTGGGGCGGCCAATCTGGGCGCCGCGTTCTCCGGGGGATACCCCGTTACGGGGGGATTCGCACGATCGGTGGTCAATTTCGATGCGGGCGCCGAAACCCCTGCGGCCGGTGCCTTCACCGCCATCGGGTTGGCGATAGCCGCGCTGTTCCTGACCCCGCTGGTCTACTTCCTGCCCAAGGCAACGCTGGCCGCTACGATCATCGTGGCGGTGCTCAGCCTGGTGGATTTCTCGATCCTGAAAAAGACCTGGGGCTATTCGCGGGCCGATTTTGCCGCCGTGGCCGCCACCATCCTGCTGACCCTGCTGGCCGGGGTCGAGACCGGCGTGGCCAGCGGTGTGGCGATCTCGATCCTGCTGCATCTGTACAAGACCTCGCGCCCGCATGTGGCCGAGCTGGGGCTGGTGCCGGGCACCCAGCACTTCCGCAACATCCTGCGCCACAAGGTCGAGACCGACCCCACGCTGGTCACGCTGAGGGTGGATGAAAGCCTGTACTTTGTGAACGCCCGCTTCCTCGAGGATCTGATCCAGTCGCGCGTGACCGAAGGCTGCGAGATCTGCAACGTGGTTCTGATGTTCTCGGCGGTGAACGAGGTCGACTTTTCGGCGCTGGAAAGCCTCGAGGCGATCAATGACCGCCTGCGCGACATGGGCGTCGGTCTGCATCTGAGCGAGGTCAAAGGCCCGGTCATGGACAGGCTGAAACAGTCCCACTTCCTCGACGACCTGAACGGCAAGGTCTTTCTGTCACAGTATGACGCGTGGAAATCCCTGACCGACCGCGAACCGGTGCGCGCGGCGGAATAGCCCTGTCAGATCAGTTCTTCATGGGCCTTGCGCGCGATGGTTTCGATGACCTGGCGACCGGAGCGGCCCACCATGGAATATTCCCACCGCCCATCCTGCCAGAACACGATGCCCAAATCCCCGTCGCGCCGGTATTGAAACGAGGTTCGAGCTGGGTCCGTGGTCAGATTGGCAAACAGGCTGAGGCGGTCGCCGGATTCGTTTTCGTACAGGAAGAAGGCCGCCGGGCCTTGGCCCAGTGGCAGCAGCCGACCTCCGATCAGCCGGTAGCCGGTCTCTCCCAGTTCCGGCGCGATCACCGGCGCGCCCAGCCGGTTGCTGAGCCAGGTTTGCAGATGCTCGCGCTCATCGGCGAACACCTCGACCGGGTGCAGAACCTCGGGTGAATAAAGGGCGTGTGCCGCTGCCGCCTGAATTGGTGCCTGCGCCATCAATTTCTCGGGCTTGACAGAATCCCGCGACAGGAGCAGACCACTGCCCAGACCCAAGGCAAAGATCGCCACCGCTGCGGCCAGCCGCCCTAATACACCGTGACTGGTGCCCTCGCGCGCCCTGTGCATCAGCCGGTCCAGTTGCGCGGGATCGGGCTGCGGCACCGAGATGCGCATTATTCCCGCCTGCCGGATCATTGCCGCCAGCCGCGCACGGTCGGCGGGATGTGCGGCAAGGTGCCGGTCCAGACGGTCCTGCTGAGATGGCGTCAACTGGCCGTCGACTGCGGCCTGAATCAGAGTGTCCATGTTCGGTTCGGTCGTCATGTCATGCTCCGCAATCGTGATTTGCCCGCCTGTTCTTCCGGGGCTTGCAGCCGTGTCCGGGCCCGGGACAACCGAGACATGACGGTGCCCTGCGGGACGCCCAGCAATCGGGCGGTCTCGGCATAGGTCAACCCCGCGATGGTGACCGCCAGCAGAACAAGTTTCTGATCCTCCGGCAAGGCGTCGATCCGACGCCACAGCCAGCGCAGTTCCAATCGCTCTTCGGCGGTCGCCCCGGGCGAGACCAGTTGATCCAACGCCCGAGGATCGGTTTCGGGACGATTCGCAGCGCGCCGCCGGTCATTGCGAAAACAATTAAGCAGGATTTTCATCGCCCAGGGCTTGACCGGGTGGCCCGGCCATCTGAGCCCCTTTTTTCGGATCGCGCGCAAGACCGCATCCTGCACCAGATCGTCGGCCAGGTCGCGATTCCGGGTCAGTGAAAACGCAAATCGCCACAGATCGGGCAAGGCGTCTTCGAGTTGCTGGTCGAATGTCCGTGTCATCGTCTAAGCCAAAGGCGGCCCGGTCGGACCGCCCCCTGGCGCCGCAATCAGGGCCGCGCGGTATGCCACACGCCCTTAACGCCGTCGCCGGTCATTTCTCCGGGTTGCTTGTCCTTGATCCACAGATACAGCGGTTGGCCCTTGTAGGCGACCTGCATTGTTCCATCGTCGCGCTGGATCAACGAATAGTTCTTGGGCAGTTCGGTTCCCGCGGCTGCGGTCAGCGGCGGCCAGTTCACTGCGCATTGATCATAGCAGTAGGACTTGCCCGTTTCGTCTTTGTCGAACGTATAAAGAGTCATCTTGTTGGCATCCATCAAAATAGTCTGATCGCCCAGTTTCCCGGTCAGGACCGGGGCGTCGCCAGCTGCGGCGGCGGTTGCAAGGGCGCATGCCATCAGGGTGGATGCGGTCAGCGCAAAAGAAGTGCGGGTCATTCGGGTGTTCCTCCGTGTCGGGCGTCTGCATCATCGCAGATATGACACTTACACGCAGGCGATCGGGTTTATTCCCCCGGGCTTGAATTTTATTCGCGCCCGGCAGGGTCATGCGTGCCGCGCCAAATGCCGGTTGATTGGACAAAGACATCGGGAAGTGGATGTCGGGTCGCTGCGGAGCGATCGGAACATCGTTGATGCCGCGCCCGGATCGCCCAGCAACATTGCGACAGCAGGACCGGTGATATACCGGCCAAAGTTGGCGACTCTCACGCCGGTCACCGGAAGATCGGAGAACGGCTTGCGCGTGGTTCCTCTGGGAAGTTGTTGCACCCGGATGCCTACAGGATTTATTGACCGGCCAGCATCCAGCCTGCGGCCTTTTCTGCAATCATGATCGTGGGCGAATTGGTGTTTCCACTGGTGATCTCTGGCATGATCGAGGCATCAACGACGCGCAGCCCAATCACCCCCTTCATGCGCAAATGCGAATCGAGAACGGCGGTTTCATCATCCTCTCGGCCCATCTTGATCGTACCAACCGGGTGAAAGATCGTGCTGGCGATGTCGCCTGCCAAACGGGCCAGTTCCTCGTCGGTTTGATACTGAATGCCCGGCTTGAACTCTTCCGGCTCGTAAGCTTCCATCGCGGGCTGAGACATGATTTCGCGTACCTGCCGCAAACTTTGAGCGGCAACCCTGCGATCTTCGTCTGTGTCGAGATAATTGGGGGTAATCTGGGGCGGCTGACGGAAATCCGAAGACGCGATGCGGACATGCCCGCGGCTGGTCGGATTCAGATTGCAGACGCTGACGGTGATGGCGGGGAAATCATGCAGGTCTTCGCCAAACGCCTCAAGGCTCAGCGGCTGGACGTGGTATTCGAGGTTGGCGTGTGGTCTTGCCGGATCAGACCGGGTGAAAGCCCCCAACTGGCTGGGCGACATGCTCATCGGGCCAGAGCGCTTCAGCACATATTCCAGTCCGATCTTGGCCTTGCCTATCAGCGAATTGGCCAGGGTGTTCAGCGTCTTGGTGCCCTTGACCTTGTAGACCGCGCGAATTTGCAGGTGATCCTGTAGGTTCTCGCCCACATAGGGCGCATCCATAACGACATCAATTCCGTGCTTTTTCAGAAGCGCCGCCGGGCCGATCCCCGACAGTTGCAGGATTTGCGGCGAGTTCACGGCGCCCGCAGACAAAACCACCTCCTTTGAGACCTCGACCGCAACGGGCTGTCCTTTGTGGCAGACAACTGCCCCGGAACAATGCAACCGACCGGTCTCGCCTGTTTCGAAAGTCAGTTTCTCAACCTGCGCCTCGGTCCAGATCGTCAGGTTCGGGCGCGACTTGGCGGGACGCAGAAATGCCTTGGAGGTATTCCAACGCCAGCCAGAACGCTGGTTGACGTCGAAATAGCCAACCCCGGCATTGTCGCCGGTGTTGAAATCATCGGTCTTGGGGATGCCGTATTCGACCGCGGCTTCGGCAAAACTGTCCAGAACATCCCAGCGCAGTCGCTGTTTTTCCACCCGCCATTCGCCGCCATGCCCGTGCAGATCGGAAAACCGGCTGTTGTCGCCGGTGCGCGGATCGGCGCCGTCATCCAACCGGTAGTGGTTCTCATGAGCCTTGAAGTCGGCCAGCGCGTTTTCCCAGTTCCATGCCTCTTCACCGGTGAGCTTGGCCCAGTTGTCATAGTCACGGGCCTGGCCCCGCATATAGATCATCCCGTTGATTGAGGAACACCCGCCCAGCGCTTTCCCGCGCGGGTAAAGCAGGCTGCGCCCGTTCAGCCCCTTAGCGGGTTCGGTTTTGTACATCCAGTCTGCGCGCGGGTTGCCGATGCAATAGAGATAGCCAACCGGAATGTGTATCCAAGGATAGGTATCGGGCTTGCCCGCCTCAAGCAGCAAAACCCGGTTCCCTGGATCGGTGCTCAGCCTGTTGGTCATCAGGCACCCGGCCGAACCGCCGCCAATCACAATATAGTCGTACCTGTTTGCGCCATCAGACATCTTTGTCTTCCACCTGTTCTGTCTTTTCGTTGCCAGTTGTGCGCCAGAGGGAACAAGGTATGCTGTTCTCTTGCAGGCTGCACGATTATGCGGCACGTTTTCTCCGCCACAAGCCAACGATGTGGTTCACGCCCCCTCCCGGAACGCTGGTTTTACCGATCTCTGCGGGAGCGGCAGGCAAAAAGCTAATGACAATTTGCACAATACCATATTAGCAAATTTTATATGGACCGGTTTTCGAGCATTAACCCCGTCTTGGCCTTCGTTACGGTGGCCCGGGAAGGCAGTGTTTCACGCGCAGCCGAGGTGCTGAACCTGACACAGCCGGCCATCAGCCATCAAATCAAGCGTCTTGCCGAAGATACGGGGCTTACCTTGTTCAACCGAACCGCTACCGGGTTGCAGATCACTCATGACGGCACTGCGGTATTGGCGAAGGCTCAACACGTCCTCGATGCAGTCAGTGATTTCCAACGCAGCGCCCGCCTGCGCGTTGGGCGCTTGAGTGGAAAACTGACGATCGGTACGATCGTCGATCCGGAGTTCATCCGGTTGGGGCGTCTGTTGGCGTATTTGCGCGCAGAGCATCCTGATGTTGAAACCGAACTGAAGCACGGGGTCAGCGGAGATATTTTGACATGGCTCAAGCGGGGTCGGGTTGATGCCGGGTTTTACTTGTGTGGGCCCGATGACCTATCCAGCATCGGGTCGGACGGAGACGATCCGGTGCATGCCATCAAGTTGGCCGAATTCACGTATCGCGTGATCGGACCGGCTGGCTGGCAGAAGCAGGTGGAAGAGTCCGACTGGTCTTCGCTTGCAGCCCTTCCTTGGATCGGCACGCCCGAAGCCTCTGTTCACCATCGCCTTCTGGCCAAAGTTTTCGAACGTCACGCCTGCCGCGCGAACGTGGTTGCGCTGGTGGATCAAGAAGCTTCGATGCTTGAAATGGTCAGGTCCGGCATTGGCCTGAGCCTCTGCCGCGAGTCCATCGCGCTGCATCAAAAGCAATCCTTCGGGCTTGCCGTCTGCAATTCCGTGTCTGTTCCTGCGTGTCTGAGTTTCGCGGCATTGGAACGTCGCAAAGACAACCCGATGATAGCCGAGACATTTGACCTGTTGCTCCGGTCCTGGTGATCGCGTCTGGGAGGTTGCAAAATACTTCTGAGGCGTGTTGCAAATTGCCATCCGGCGCGTTCTGCGCGTGGTACGGCGGGCGGCGCTATAAACCTGGTCGGCCCCAAGTGCCATGTTCTGCACAGACAGCAAGTGAGCACAGGACAACTTATTGCATAGTGGGGTGGGTTTCAAACAATGGGTGGTGACGATATCGGCCCGGCTGCTGCGAAGACCATGCATGGTGCAACCGTGCCGCCTTCGTTTTTTGTCGCGTTCCACGCCAAAAACATTGGGAAAGACGTTCAGACAACCTATGATCTGATCCCGGGCGACGACAAGAAACGACACTGGGTCGAGGACGGCGATACGTGACGCTTCATCGGCTGTAACCTCTTTGGCGAGCACCCCGAAACGAAGGCCGAGTTCTGCAACCCGCACATAAGATGACGGCAAAGCTCATACGGGAACGGTCAAGCGATCCTGTAATTGACCAACCAAAATGGCAGAGGTCGCGGACTGACTCTGCCTTGTCAGTTTATCTGCCAAAGAACTCAACCACCGCATCCGACGATGCTTTTACCGCCTCGGGTTTGTAGTAGAAGTCCACGTGCGAGAACTGATCAAATGCCAGTTCCTCGTGCTTATTCGTTAGCTTTCCGACAAATTGCGTTGAGCTAGGGGCGGTGAAGGCCGTACTGCTGTAGATGGTCAGGGATGGCTGCACGATCTTGTCGGCTTAGACTTCTCCGATGGAAAACAGAGACTGCATGCCCCGACCGCCGATGAGCATGTTGGTATAGGTCGGAACCGCCTTCGGCCCTTTGACCCGGATCGTGACTTCGTCGAGCAATTGAAGGAAGCCTTGCGGCGCTGCATTGGGGTGATTACGGAAGAGACGGCCATCGGACTGAATCGGATGGTCATCTCAGAATTGATCCGTGACCTTGACCGGCCCCGGCAATTCTTCACTGAAACCGCGACACTTGATTACCCAATTACCAGGCTGTTCAGCGAAGCCGTGGATGTGGGCGTTATCCGAAAGGCTGATCCGGTTTTTGCAACCAACCAGCTATTGGCGCTGGTAAAGAACTTCTTTTTCTGGCCAGAGTTCTTCCTCGGTAAAAACCCGACGCCCAAAGATGTTTTGGACGATTGCGTCGCGATGTTCCTGGCGCACTACAAAGCAGACGTTTGACGCGTGATCGCGAACGCCCGCTTCGTACCGCGAAATGCACCTTCGAAAGGTTCAGGACTTTGCACCTGCGGCCAAAGTCCGGTCTGGCGGGCGCCGCAGAAGCGATGACCGGTCTGGGCCGCCCATATCGATGCGTCATAGAACCAAAAGGTCGTGGTCATGCGTTGCATCTTGAACGACGATTAATCGCTTGAATTCGCCGCGCTTTCGGAGTTCATCCTTTCATCCAGCGTTTTCAGAAGCCTGTTCAAGTCTTTGGCTTCTGCCGAGGTTAGTCCGCGCAAAAGGTGATGCTGTGTGTCGACATGATCGACGACGGCTTTCTCGATCGTCGCAAATCCGGCTTCTGTCAAACGGATCAGAAACCCGCGTTTGTCTTCAGGGTTTGGCACCCTCTCGACGAGGCCGTGTTTGACGAGTTGATCGATGCGATTGGTCATTGTTCCCGAGGTCACCATGGTCAGATCCAGCAATGCTCCAGGGGATAAGCCATCGGGTTTTCCGGATCTGCGCAGGGTCGCCAGGACATCAAAGCTGGCGGCGTTCAACCCATGAGCCTTCCAGGTTCTTTCCATTTCGCCCCGAAGCTTGGAAGTCAATCGTGACAGCCGACCGATGATTTCCATCGGTCCGACATCAAGGTCGGGCCGGGCCTTGTTCCATTGGGCAATGATGCGGTCTACGTGGTCCATGAAACTATATTGCGGAGTTATCTCTTGACGTCAAGATAAATGGATATATCTTGACATCAAGATAATGGAGATCCGCGATGAGACATCTCGACATTGCACTAACAGCCATTGCGCCGCTGGTTTGGGGCAGCACCTACTTTGTGACGACGGAATTCCTTCCTTCAGGGTATCCGGTGACGATGGCCGCCCTGCGCGCTCTGCCTGCCGGCCTTCTGCTGCTGGTAATGGCGCCGCGCTTGCCGAAAGGAATTTGGTGGCTGCGCATTTTCGTTCTCGGCGCGCTCAACTTCACGCTTTTCTGGGCCTTTCTGTTTATCGCAGCCTATAGGCTGCCTGGAGGGGTCGCGGCGACAGTCGGTGCGATACAGCCTCTGATCGTCGTGTTCCTGGCCGCGCTGCTGCTTGGGACAGCGATCAGAGCGTCGGCCGTGATGGCTGCCTTGATCGGCATCTTTGGTGTCGGGCTGCTTGTCCTAGGGTCAGGTATAAGGCTTGATCCCATCGGTTTGATTGCCGGAGTTTGCGGGGCGGCCTCGATGGCGGCAGGCACGGTCTTGACTCGGAAATGGCAACCTCCGGTGCCGCTGCTTACCTTCACCGCCTGGCAACTGACCGCCGGCGGTTTGTTGCTGGTGCTTCTGGCCGTCTTCATCGAGCCGCCGCTTCCAACACTGGATGCACGGAACCTCTCAGGCATCCTCTACCTAGCGCTCATCGGGGCTGCGCTCACCTATATCCTGTGGTTTCGCGGTATCTCACGGATAGAGCCAGGGGCCGTCTCGGCGCTTGGTTTTCTCAGCCCGCTCGCCGCCGTTCTGATCGGTTGGGCATTGCTGGGTCAGGCGCTGACACAGATGCAAATCGCCGGCGCCGCGCTTGTCTTTGCAGCAATCTGGGTTGGTCAAAGAGCGGCGCGTACCCGCCCATCTGAGCTTTCGAAAAACCCCATCCGCCACCCATCGTAAAGGAGAACTCTGATGAAACTCATAGTATTTGGTGCCACCGGCGATGTCGGATCTCGCGTCGTAACGGAAGCGCTTGCTCGCGGGCATCTCGTAACCGCAGCTATTCGAAACGAGGCAGCGATTGCCAAGCTGCCCGAGGGTGTCAGACCGGTCATCGCGGATGCGACAGATCCCGCAACCCTCGTCAAAGCCATGGAGTCTCAGGACCTTGCGATCAGCGCGTTGCGCTCTCCGCCCGGGCGCGAAGGCGAGATCGTGGCTCTGACACGTTCGATCCTAAATGCTGCTTCACGCACGGGTCTTCGGGTGATCATCGTTGGCGGCGCCGCGCGCCTGCATCTGCCAAACGGCAGTCCGCATACGGTTCTGTCAGATCCGGATTTCTTGCCTGACAACATCGTTCCAACAGCCCGCGCATCGATGGCGCAATGGGAGCTCTGCGCCTCTGAAACATCGGCAAATTGGACTTATGCCAGCCCTCCAGCCCTTTTGCAGCCCGGCCCACGCCTGGGCGCGTTCAGAACCGGCACCGACACGCTGCTGGTCGATGAACTGGGCAATTCGGAGATATCGATGGAAGACTTTGCCGTTGCGCTGGTAGACGAGGCACAATCAGCCAATTTCCAGTGTGCTGCGTTCACGGTCGGTTACTAGCACTTGTTCAAGAGCGCCAGGGAAAGGCAGACCGGCCAGCCGACCAGCAGGCCGGGCAGGGACTAGCGGGGGCAGGTCAGACCAGATAAACCGTTTCACCGGTTTCAATTGCCTGTTGTGCCGCTTGCCCCATCCTGACAGCCCAGAGGCCGTCCTTCAAACTTACATCCGGTTTTGCTGTTTCGCCACGAAGCACGGCCAGGAACCCTTTGTGCTGATAATAGGTCGACCCATTGTGATCCCCTGCCGCCAAAAGGGTGGGGTCGACCGGAACGTCCATTGATACCGGACCTTTGGGGTTGCGCGGGCTCAGGATCACCTGAGGCAGCGGCGGGGCACCCAAATGGTCGGGCCAGAATCGTCCAGGTCCGGGAACAAACGCCTCGATCTTGGCGTCCGGTCCGACGGCCGATATTTCTTCTTGGTAGCGTGCGCCTTCGGCAAACATGCAAAGTTCCAACATCGCGCGCGCGCCCGAAGCGAAGTCGACCAGAACATAGCCGTGATCCAGAATATCCGGGGTTTGACCGTCGTAACTTTCGTCCAGATGGTTCACCGCCTGCCCGCCGCTTGCCGTGATGCGCACCGGATCGGATCGCAATATCAGACGCATCAAGTCGAAGAAGTGGCAGCATTTCTCGACGAAAGTACCACCAGTATTTCGGTTGAACCGGTTCCAGTTGCCGACCTTGTTGAGGAAGGGAAAACGATGCTCGCGGATCGACAGCATTTTCACCCCACCTGTCGCCTCGGCCTTGTCGATCAAAGCAGCGATAGGGGGCATATACCGGTATTCCATCGCAACCCAAATCGGGCAGGGGTAGTCGCGCTGCAACTGCTCGAGCCGGGGCGCGTCCTGCGGGTCGGTGAACAATGGTTTTTCTACCAGAAGCGGCAGAGGACGTGTTTCAGCGATTTCGCAGATCTGGTCCACATGAAGATGGTTCGGGCTGACAATGACGACGCAGTCCAGTTCCTCTACCGCCAGAAGCTGTTGCACGGAACCTGCCATGGTTGCAGTCGGCGCAATTGCCTTGGCGGCTTTTGCCATCTCCTGATCGGGTTCAAAGATCGCAGCCACACTGGTACCTTCCAGCAATCCGATATTGTGCAGGTGCTCTTGCCCCATCATTCCGCATCCAATCAGCCCGTAATTGATGGTCCGGGTCATGTGCGTTTCCTTCTACTTCAGACGTTGAACGTAGTTGGCCCGATCCGGGTCGAACCAGGTTTTTGAGAATTCGACGGGTTCGGCGCTTTCCGACCAGCTGAACCGCTCGATGTAACCGACTGCTTGGCCGGCTGGCTTGGTGAAGTCAGAAGGTGTCCAGTCCGGTAGAGGCCGGACCGAAACCCTGTCTTCGGCTCTTGCGATCCAAAAGCCCAACTGGCGCTGATAATAGCGATAGAGCGAGTCGGACAGCAGGCTCTGGTCGATCAGGCCCGCTGATTCGTCCAGCCAGATTTCTTCGACAGCGATGATTGTATCATTCAGGTAGCGCATCCTCCGGACACGCGAACCGGCGTCAGAAGCACCGAATTTTGGCAGACCAACCGGCTTTTTCAGATGGTCAACCGACAGGATATCCGCACGAGGCAGGCCACCCCCTTCGGGCAGTTCCAGCCTAAACATTGCATAGACGCTGCTTTGCGTACCGGTCTCGCGTATGTAGTTCCCCGAGCCTTGGATTCGCTCCAACATCCCCTTTTTTTCTAGCTCTGAGAGCGATTTTCGCAGCGTCCCAACCGAGACATTCAGCTCTGCGGCCATCTCGCGCTCGGGCGGCAATCGTTCACCGTCAATAAGGCGACCAGCCGCGATGTCACGGATCAGAAGTTCCGCGATCTGAATATATACCGGCAAAGCATTGGGGTTTCGGTTGGATGCAGGCACGGCAGACGCTTCACTCGGTCGCAGGAAAAATTGATACACTATTGATCTACATCAAAGCGATTGCTACGCAAGAGGAAAGTCAAAGATGTACGGAGCGTGAATCAAATGAGCATCGTCCCCATCACATCCCCCGATCTGGATGCGGCCGAAGTTTCGTGGTTCGCTGCCCTGTGTTCCGATGATTACCAGTTCCTTGGCGTTCCCGACGGTGACCTGCGGTCGAGTTGGGAGCATTGCTCGAACATTGTGAAAGAGGCCGAAGCGCAGGGTTTTCGCAACATCCTCTGCCCGTCCTCCTATCAGGTCGGTCAAGACACGCTGAGCTTTGTCGCCGGCTGCGCTCCGATCACCGACCGGATCAACCTGCTGGCCGCCGTACGCTGTGGCGAGATGCAACCGATCATGCTGGCCCGCACCATCGCAACGCTGGACCACATGCTGAAGGGGCGTTTGACGGTCAACATCATCTCATCCGACTTTCCCGGTGAGAAGGCCGACAGCGCGTTCCGCTATCAGCGCTCGCGCGAAGTGGTGGAGATTCTGAAACAGGCCTGGACGCAGGATGAGATCAATCATGCAGGCGAGGTCTACAACTTCTCGGGCCTGACCACCGACCCGGCCAAGCCATATCAGACCGGCGGCCCGCTGCTTTATTTCGGCGGCTATTCTCCCTCTGCCCTGGACCTGTGCGGCGAGCATTGTGACGTCTACCTGATGTGGCCTGAAACCAAGGATCAACTGGCTGAACGGATGAAGGCCGTTCACGCCGTCGCTGAAAACTGCGACCGCACGCTGGATTACGGGTTGCGTGTCCATATGATCGTTCGCGATACCGAGGCTGAAGCACAGGAATACGCGGATTACATCGTCTCGAAGCTGGACGACGAATATGGTCGCGCTATCCGCGAACGGGCGCTGGATTCGACCTCGCTGGGGGTGGCGCATCAGGCCAGAAACCGCGATCTGGCGGATGAATACGGCTATGTCGAACCCGGTCTCTGGACCGGTGTTGGCCGGGCACGGTCTGGTTGCGGTGCCGCTCTGGTCGGATCGACGGATCAGGTTATGTCGAAGGTCGAGGAATACCAGAAGATGGGCATCCGCGCCTTCATCTTCTCGGGCTACCCGCATCTGGACGAAGCCCGCCATTTCGGCGCTCGCGTGTTGCCGAATTTGAAAACCTGTTCTCTTCCCGAAGCTTACGGAAGGGTTCCCAAAACGACCCCGGCCACACCGCTGGGCAACGGAGAACGCCGCTGATGCAACGTGTGAAACTTTCTGACACGCTGGAGATGAGCCGCCTTGTCTATGGCATGTGGCGGTTGGGCGATGACAGTGACACGTCCGCGGGCCATGTCGAGGCCAAGATTCAGACCTGTCTGGATCAGGGTATCACCACCTTCGATCAGGCCGACATCTATGGCGGCTACCAGGCCGAGGCCGTGCTGGGTGCCGCCCTGCGCGCCAATCCAAACCTGCGTCAGAAGATGGAGATCGTCACCAAATGCGACATCGTCGCGCCGGTTGGCCGTTACGCGGATGCGAAGGTAAAATACTACGACACCTCGCGCGCCCACATTCTGAAATCGGTCGACACGTCGCTGTCGGAAATGGCGATTGACCACATCGATCTGCTGTTAATCCACCGCCCGGATCCCATGATGGACCACCATGAAACCGGTGCAGCGCTGGATGAGGTTGTCGCCAGCGGCAAGGTCGGCGCGGTGGGTGTGTCCAACTTCCGCCCGTGGGATTGGTCGTTGCTGCAATCGGCGATGAATACGCCGTTGGTCACCAACCAGATCGAAATTTCTCTGGGTCAGATCAGCTCATTCACCAACGGTGATTTGGCCTTTCACCAACAGCATGGCCATCCGTTGATGGCATGGTCACCGCTGGGTGGAGGCTTGTTGATGGCCGGAAACCCGCCGGTTGGGGTCGTTGCCGATGAAATCGCAGCCGGGTTCGGCGTAGATCGCGCCGCCGTCGCTGTGGCGTTCCTGCTGGCCCACCCGGCCAACATCCTGCCGGTTCTGGGCACCAACAATCTGGACCGGATCAAACGCGCCTCGGACGCATTGAAAGTCAAACTGGATCGCGAAAGCTGGTTCCGCCTGTACGAGGCGGCACTGGGACATGAGGTACCATGATGAACGCAATCTCAAAGGACATGACTCGCACCTTCACTCCACATAAGGACGACACACGTACCCTGCGCGACGCCTTCGGCCGCTTTGCAACCGGTGTCACCATCGTGACCTGCGACAGCGCGGACGGTCCGGTCTGCATCACCGCCAACAGCTTTTCGTCCCTGTCGCTTGACCCACCGCTGATCATGTGGGCCGGAGACCGCAACTCGCGTCGCTTCCCCTATTTCCACAAGGCCCGCCATTTCAGCGTGCATGTGCTGTCGTCGGACCAGGCCGAGCTGTGCTTCGGCTGCTCGAAAGACGCATTTGCACTGCGGGACATCAGCCACGAGCGCTGTGAGAATGGGACGCCGGTGTTGGCGGATTGCCTTGCGCGGTTCGAATGCGAACAGCACGCGTATCACGATGCAGGCGATCACGTTATTGTGGTTGGAAAGGTTCTCAAGGCCAGCATGTCGGATGGAGACGCGCTGACATTTTATGCCGGGAAACTCGGCCAATTCGCGAAAGTCTAAGCGCGATTTGATGACCGTGGGGGACACCCACGGCTGACCAAGGGAGGATCCGCATGGGCGGACTGGCATCGGTGCTTGCACCGATTGCATTCGTGAACGAAACCGTGCTGCGTCTGGGCCGGGCGTTTGGTGTTGTTGCGATTGCGCTCATGGTGATCGCAATCTTGATCCAGGTGTTTTTCCGATACGTTCTGGGCAATGCGCTGCCGTGGCCGGATGAGGCAGCGCGGTTCTGCATGTTGTGGATGACCGGTCTAATGGCGCCCACCGCCTTTCGGCGTGGCGGCTTTGTGGCCATAGACATGCTGGAACGCTTCCTTCCCCGTATCATCGGTCAAACGCTGAATCTGTTCCTGCTTTTGCTCTCGTTCGCCGTCCTGCTGGTCGCGGTCAATATCGGCTGGTCTGAGGTTACCGGCTTTGGCGGAAAATTCGCCACTGCCGCGCTGTATTTGCCCACCTCTTTCGGGTTCGATGAATGGTATCGCATTCCGCGCAGTTGGATGATGGCATCGCTGCTGGTGGGGATCATCCTGCTGATCTCGGTGAATATCGAGCTGATCCTGCGATCCTTCATCACCTTGCTGGGCGGCGGCCACCTGTTGCCTGAAATTCCTGATGCGGCAGTGGGGGCCGAATAAGTGCTGATCTGGTTCCTGCCCACCTTCCTGATTTTCCTGCTGATCGGCCTGCCGGTCTTTTTTGCTTTGCTGGCGGCGCCCGGTATCCTGCTGTGGCTGAACGGCCAGACGAACGACATCACGTTGCTGTATCGCAATGTCTATAACGGCATGGACAGCTTCCCTCTGATGGCGATCCCCTTCTTCATGCTGGCCGGAGAGCTCATGAACCGAGGCGGCATCACCATCCGCCTTGTCGAGTTTTCGCAGGCTCTGATGGGTCATCTGCGCGGTGGTCTGGCGCATGTGAACGTGCTGAGTTCGATCCTGTTCGCGGGCCTCTCGGGATCCGCCGTGGCGGACACCTCGGCGCTAGGGTCGATGCTGATCCCGGCGATGGAGAAACAGGGCTATACCCGGAAATTCGCCGCCGCGATCACGGCGGCAAGTTCCGTGATCGGGCCGATCATTCCGCCCTCGGGCATCATGATCATCTACGCCTATGTGATGGGCGAAAGCGTGGCCGCGTTGTTCCTTGCGGGGATCGTGCCGGGCGTGATGGTCGGTGTCGGTCTGATGCTGATGATCAAACTGATGGCCGACCGCTATGACTTCCCCGTCGCCAGCCGCAAATACACATGGCCCGAGCGGCGTCAGGCCAGTTTGAAGGCCTTTTTCCCATTGATGACACCGGTCATCATTCTGGGCGGTATTCTGGGTGGTATCTTCACACCGACCGAGGCTGCGGCAGTCGCCGTGGGCTATGCCTTCATCATCGGGTTCTTCATCCTGCGGACATTGACATGGAAAGAGGTCCCCGAGGTGCTCAGCAATGCAGGCATGACTTCAGCCGTTGTTCTGCTGCTGGTTGGTGCTGCGATGGCGTTCAAGACGGTCGTCAGCCTCAGCCATGCGCCGGAACAACTGGCCTCGCTGATCCTCAGCCTGTCAGAAAACCCGCTGATCCTTTTGTTCCTGATCAACCTGCTGCTGTTCATCGTCGGCATGTTCCTGGACGCAGGCCCCGCGATCATCATCCTTGGACCAATCCTTGGACCGATCTTCACCAGTCTCGGCGTCGACCCGATCCATTTCGCCATCATCATGAGCGTCAACCTGACCGTCGGCCTCGCCACCCCGCCAATGGGCCTTGTGCTGTTCGTGGCCGCCGCCGTATCGCGCGAACGGGTTGAAACCATCGCCAAGGCGATCCTGCCGTTCCTGGCGGTCGAAATCATCGTGATTTTCCTGATCACCTACATACCCGCACTATCCATGACGATCCCGAGGATAACGGGATTTGCCAACTAACTGAGTTCCACAGGGAGGAAACGCATGCTCAGAGAATTCATCAAAACCGCAGCGGTGGCCACATCGCTGGTGGCGGCGTCCGCCATGGCTGCGACAGCCGCCGATTATACGCTGCGCGCAACCGCAAATTCGAACGAAAACGATGAGGATTATGACGGTCTGATCGTCTTCAAGAACTATGTCGAATCTGCCTCGAACGGCGCCATCGAGGTTGAACTGTTCATCGGCACGCAGCTCTGTTCGAACGGTGCTGAGTGTCTACAGGGCGTGGCAGACGGCACCATCGACATCTACATCTCGACCTCGGGCGGTGCCTCAGGCATCTTTCCTTACGTGCAGGTTCTGGACCTGCCTTATCTGATGGCCGATGACCGCATTGCCGAGCATGTCCTGTCGGGCGATTTCACCCGCACAATGCGCGACATGGCGCTTGAGGACTCGGGCGGCGCAATCCGTCTGATGACCATCGGCAACACAGGCGGCTGGCGCAACTTTGCCAACACACAGCGCCGCATTGCCGAGCCCGCGGATATGGAAGGTCTGAAAATCCGCACCGTCGTCGCCGACCTGCCGCAGGAACTGGTCAAGGCGCTGGGTGCGTCGCCCACCCCGATCCCGTGGCCGGAACTGTTCACCAGCTTCCAGACCGGTGTCGTTGAAGGATCCAAGAACGGCATCACCGACATCATGGGCATGAAATTCCCGGATGCGGGCCTGCAATACGTAACGCTGGACGGCCACGCCTATATGGGCGCATTGTGGTGGATGAACAACGCCAAGTTCCAGGAGATGCCCGAGGATCTGCGCCGCGTCGTTGTCGACGGGTTTTATGCCCTGCAACAGGCCACTTTCGCCTCCCCCAAGCGCAAGTCGATCCAAGCCTATGAAGATTTCGTCGCCGGTGGCGGAGACCTCTATGTGCTGACACCCGATCAGAAGGCTGCGTTCAAAGAGGCCGCAACGCCAGTCTATGATTGGTTCCAGTCCAACGTTGCGCGTGGCGACGAGATCTTTGCTGCACTGACCGAGGCGGTCGCGGCGGCTGAGGCGGACGTCAACGCCGCTCGTGATGCGGATCTGAAGTGAACGGTTGGGCCGGGCTTTGCGGCCTGGCCCTCACCGAAACGGGTACATCCACCCTTTGTAGTCGTTGACCAGAACATGCGCCTTTTCGATCTGCTCCGGCGACATTTTCTTGACCACTTCCTCAAGGCTGATCGCCGCGTCGGGGTCGCCGCCAATGGCGCTGAGCGTGTACCACATATACGCTCGCACCAGATCGGGCGCGGGCATGCCCAGACCCAATTCATAGTACCAGCCAACGCCCGATTGCGCCCCCGGATGCCCCTTCATCGAGGCGCGCAGATACCATTCAAAGGCCCGTTCGTAATCCTGCTCGACTCCCAAACCCAGCCCGTACATCACGCCGATCAACTCTTCAGCCTCGGCGTTGCCCGAGCGCGCGGCTGGAAGAAGTTCCTCGCGCGCAGCTGCAAACTGTCCGGCTTCCATCATATCGCGGGCTTGTTCCAGTTCAGACAGAGCCGGAGACGCAAATACGCAAAGGGCAAAAACAAGCTGGCGCATGGGATCGTTGCCTTCTTCTGGGTCGGGGCCGCTGTGGCACAGGATTTGCCGCGCCCGCTGACCGATGATGACTTTATCCCCTTTGATATGAAACAGGCCGCCATCGGTCATCAACTGTTTTACGACCCGATCCTGTCAGGCAACCGCAACATCGCCTGCGCCCATTGTCACCACCCGGATTTCGGCACTTCGGACGGGTTGTCGCTGGGCATAGGAGAAGGCGGGCAGGGGTTGGGGCCGGACCGCACACCCGGCACCGGGGCCGACAGAATACGCAAGCGCATCCCTCGGAACTCTCTGGGCCTGTGGAATCTTGCGGCCAAGGACATACACACCGTCTTTCACGACGGCAGGCTGAGCATTTCCGACGTCTACGGCAACGGCTTCAATTCCCCGGCGCAGGAGTGGCTGCCCGAGGGCCTGAACTCCCTGCTGGCGGCACAGGCTCTGTTCCCCCTGACCTCACAATTCGAGATGGCGGGCAATGTGGCCGAAAATGAAGTCACAGGCGCGGTGCATGATCGTATCGACAACGGCTGGCCCATTCTGGCGAAACGCGTCCGCACCGATCCGCGCTATGGTCCGGCCATCGTCGCCGCCTTTGATGAGGTCGAGACGACCGAGGACATCATGATCACGCAAGTCGCCAACGCTCTGGCCGCTTTCATGGCGATCGAGTGGCGTAGCACCGACAGCCCGTTTGACCACTATCTTGCGGGCGACATGAATGCCCTTTCACCTGCGCAAATCGAGGGGATGAGGCTGTTCTACGGAAAAGCCCGCTGCTCCGCCTGCCACCGCGGACCGCTCATGTCAGATCAGAAGTTCCATGCACTGGGCTTGCCACCCTTTGGGCCGGGTCGCACCCGGCAGTGGGATCCCTTCGTCCGGGATGTCGGCCGCATGGGTGAAAGCAACCGCCTTGAGGATGCCTACAGGTTCCGTACCCCGATGCTACGCAATGTTGCCCTGACCGCGCCTTACGGTCACAATGGCGCTTTCCCCGATCTTGAAAGCGTCATTCGCCATCATTTGGATCCGCAGGCCAGCCTGGACAAATGGACCCCTCAAATGGCTGCCTTACCCAAGGTGCCATGGTTGCAAAAAACGGATTTTCTGGTTTGGCAGGACCAATATGAAATGGCACGTCAACGCAAGAAAATTGATATTGATCCGATCCAGCTTGCGGAATTGGAAATCGAAAACCTGATTGCTTTTCTGCATTCGTTGACAGGTCGCAGCGTAGACTCTCCGATATTCGGTGTGCCGAAAGGATTTACTCCTTAGGGTCAGGATGCATTGATTTTCAAAGCGCTGCATGATTCACGGTTCGAAAAACGGAGCGGTGATATGAGCGACCTTTTCTGGCTGACTGACGAGCAGATGGCCAAACTTTCCCCTTTCTTTCCGCGGTCGCATGGCAAGCCACGGGTCGATGACAAGAGGGTGCTGAGCGGGATTATCTTCATCAATCGCAATGGGTTGCGGTGGCGTGACGCTCCCAAAGAATACGGACCGCACAAGACGCTTTATAGCCGGTGGAAGCGTTGGAGTGAGAAAGGTATCTTCGCTCGGATGATGGTCGGCTTGGCAGCCGAACACGGCGAGGAAAAGACCGTGATGATCAACGCGACCTATCTGAAAGCACATCGTACCGCGACCAGCATGGCCGCGAAAAAGGGGGGCGTGGTCGCCTGATTGGCCGAACCAAGGGCGGCATGAATACCAAACTGCATGCTATCTGTGACAGCCAAGGGCGACCGATCAGCCTTTTTGTCACCGCTGGCCAAGTCAGTGACTACATCGGTGCGCGAGCGCTACTGAGCAGTATTCCAGATGTCGACTGGCTGCTCGGGGATCGTGGCTATGATGCAGACTGGTTCCGAGATGCGTTAAAAGACAAAGGGATACGCGCCTGCATCCCAGGTCGAAAGCAACGCAAGACAACCGTGAAGTATGACCAGCGCCGATACAAACGGCGCAACCGTATTGAGATCATGTTTGGTAGGCTCAAGGACTGGAGGCGCGTAGCGACACGTTATGATCGCTTTCCCAAAGTCTTCCTCTCCGCAATCGCCCTCGCAGCAACCGTCATCTATTGGTTTTGAATCCTGACCCTAGGTCCGTTTCGAGCCGATCCTCAACGGCATTATCCGTCCCGGTATGTCGACCTCGCCAGATTGGTTTCGCTTGGGGTGTCCTCACACTCGACTCTTAATCTGCCTCACTCCACAAGGATTTTGAGACGCAAACTTGTATTGCCCTCCTTCCGAGGCCCACGCATAAGCGTGGGTTTTCGTTTTTCTGGATGTAAGCTTGACTTGGGTTGTGTATTTGACAGCAACGACAGAAATGTGATCCGCGCCGGAAGCCGGGCTTTGCACAGTGCGCGTATCTGCGCGCCGTCGGATTAATTAAGCTGAAGACCGTGGCCAAGCGTTCGCAATTTACGACCCCAATGATGGGCTGAGCCGCAAACCTCCAATGCCAGCCACTCAGCGTAGGACCGTCTATCATAAATGGGAGTGACTTGGTGCGCTTGATTTCCTTATTAAGGATCCGCCGCTCGGTGGCTAAAACGCAGTGTACCTGAAAAACGTCCTTAGCCAGATCCAGACCTACATTTCTTCTCCGTAATTGGATGGCTCCTCTCTTTGCAGTCGATAACAACTGCACTTTGGCGCGTTCGATGCCGACGAAGGAGGAACTATCCACCTCATCCGGTAAGGATCGATTACTTCAAAAAGAGCGTTTGAAGTAGCAGTAATTCAGACTGCGAGAAGTAACTTTTGTTGGCGGAAAGGTAAGTTAACTGGTCAAAAGGCAAAATATCTCTGCATTTGACAAGTTGATTTCATTGGTCGGAGTGAGAGGATTCGAACCTCCGACCCCTGCCTCCCGAAGACAGTGCTCTACCAGGCTGAGCTACACTCCGACCGTGGCGGGTGATCTATACGCGGCGGGTCTGATGCGCAAGAGGATTCTGTAATGCGACTACCCGAATCTTTCGATCTCAACACCCAAAAATATATGGCAGCGGACCAATGGGCACGGAACCCGGTGATCTAAGCAGGTCGCCATGTTTATGGTTCGCAAAAACGAGCGTTTACATGTTTGCGTTCTGCTGTTGACCGGCGCGCACAGTGTCCGCCAACTTGTTCACCTCCCCCCCCCCCGCCGGGCAGGTCGCGATGGCACCGGTGTTAAAACGTTGGCTGGATGACAGGCTTGTTGAAAGGCAAGGGAATCGCAACCTTTTGCGGTGGAAACCCTGTGGTTTCTTTGTCCGCTTTCGCCCGCGCAGCCATCGTCATCAATTGGTTGTGAAGCGTCCCAGGCAATCACGGCAAGGGATCTGTTTTGTACAGACGAATTTTGGTTCCACCATGGTCGACGACCGGTCCTGGCGCCAGCAAAGGCAGGCGTGTGGCCCGGGCAAGCCCCGGAGCGCTGGTGATCACGCCGACCCGCCATCCCTGGAACCGGTTCATCAGGGTTTTGCCCATCGCGCCATAGACCGAGCGCAAGCGTCTTTCGTCACCAATTCGCGCCCCGTAGGGCGGGTTCACAATGACCAGCCCCGCAGGACCTTCGGGGGGTTTTATGTCGCTGACGGAACGCTGTTGAAACCGTGTCACGGCACCGACTTGGGCCCTTTCGGCATTGGCAGTCGCCGCGTCAACCGCGCCCGAGTTGCGATCCGAGCCGTAGAAGGTAAGCGCGCATTCCGCCGCCTTCGTTTCCCGTCGCATTTCCTGCCACTGATCAGGGTCAAAGCCCGCCAGGTCCTCGAATGCAAAACCGCGGGAGCGGCCAGGGCGTAGACCCAGAGCGATCTCGGCGGCCTCGATCACGAAGGTACCCGATCCGCACATCGGGTCCAGTACGGGTTCATCGCCCGAGTAGCCACATTCTTTCAGGAACATGGCGGCCATTGTTTCGCGCATTGGGGCCTTGGCAATGGCTTCCTTGTGACCGCGTTTGTGCAACAGCTCGCCGGAACTGTCGACCGAGATCGTGCAGATGTCTTTTTCGATTCGAAGCAACACCCGAAGGTTTGCCTCGGATGAAATCGAGGTGCCCAATGTTTCGGATATTGCCCGCTCGATCCTCTGACGAGCTGCACCGGCGTGATAAATTCTGGATTTGCGGCTGATGGCTTCCACCTTGACCGGCACGTCAGGACGCAAAACGGTGCCCCAAGGAAATTTCCGAGCACGTTTGTCCAATTGGGCAAGGTGCACGGCGGGGAAGCTGCCCAGTCGCACCAGAACCTTGTTGGCGCCGCGCAATGTCAGGTTGGCACGCCAGACCTCGGGCCATGAACCCCGGCATGTTACCCCGCCGGGTACAGTTCTGACCTGCGCGAATCCGTTGAATTGCGCCTCGTCACCAAGAGGCGCCTCGAGGCCCGGCGTGGCAACCAGAAAGATTTCCAAATCTGTGTCTTTTTCCATTCCGGTTGCTTACACTGGAACCTTGGTGGGCGCGATATGCAATTATACGCCATGGATTCAGAAGAAATGACCGATCAATCGCAGGATTGTGTGGTTCATCCTCAAGTTTTGGCGGTAACAGGTTTGCGTTTATGACCTTCCCCGCGTAAAGGGTCCTTGATCGGAAATACGCCTGCGGATTTTGGACCGTTTTCGACGCTTTTGCGACGGAGGCTCGGAAAAACCGCGCTATTGCATGACCCCGAAAGGGCGTTAGCAGAGCTGGCGCAGAAAAGAGGCTTGGAAGAACGTAGCAACATGCAAACTTTCAAACTGAAAAAGGGGCTGGATCTGCCGGTGGAAGGCGCTCCTGACCAGACCATTCACCCGGGCCCGGAATACGCGACCGTTGGCGTCCTGGGCGGTGACTACATCGGCCTGAAACCCAAGATGCTGGTGCAGGAAGGCGACAGCGTCGTACGTGGCGCGCCGCTGTTCTGTCACAAGAACGCGCCTGACGCGATGATGGTCGCACCGGTAAGTGGCAGGGTCGTCGCGATCAACCGTGGTGCCCGTCGGGTGCTGCAAGGCGTCGTGATCGAAGTGACAGATGTCAATGACACCGGTGTTGATTTCTCGGGCATAGGGGATGCCGACAGCGCCGAAGGCGTGACGGCCAAGCTGTGCGCCGCCGGCTTGTGGACGTCGTTCCGCACGCGCCCCTATTCAAAAATGCCGAACCCCGGCGTCAAACCGGATGCGATCTTTGTCACCGCCATGGACAGTGACCCGCTGGCCGCTGACGCTGCCACGATCATTGCCGAGGCGCCCGAAGAATTTACCGCCGGTTTGGCGGCAGTCAGCACATTGACCGAGGGCAAAACCTATCTTTGCCAAAAAGAGGGTGACACGATACCCGGCGCAGATGTCGCCGGTGTCGAAGCTGCATCTTTCGCAGGCCCGCACCCATCGGGGCTGGCCGGAACGCATATTCACTTCCTCGAACCCCTTGCAGGCGACAAGCAGGTCTGGACCATCGGGTATCAGGATGTCATCGCTATTGGTCGCCTGATGCTGACCGGCCATCTGGATCCGAATGTCGTGATTGCCCTGACGGGGCCGGGTGCGCGTCAACCACGTTTGATCCGTACCGTGATGGGCGCATCAACTGACGATCTGATCCGCGACGAAGTCGATGTGGACGGCACGCCCCGCATCATTTCGGGTTCGATCCTGTCGGGCCGGCACGCTGAGGGCCCGACCGCCTATCTGGGCCGGTTCGCGCGTCAGATCAGCATCATCCGTGAAGATCCCGATCAAATCCCGTTGGGCTGGATTCGTCCGATGCCGTCGAAATACGCGGTCCAGCCTGTATTGGGTTCGGCATTCGCCAAGAAGCTGTATGCGTTCACCTCCAATCTGAACGGCGGGCGTCGGGCCATGGTGCCCACAGGTGTTTTCGAAGACCTGATGCCGCAGGACTATCTGCCCACTCAGTTGCTGCGGGCGCTGCTGGTAATGGATACGGACACTGCCCAAGCCCTGGGTGCGCTGGAGCTGGACGAAGAGGATCTTGGCCTTGTGGGCTTTGCCTGTCCGGCAAAATATGAATACGGGCTGGCGCTGCGCGACTGCCTGAGCAAAATTGAAAAGGAGGGCTGAGCCGAATGGGTTTGCGCAGCTTCTTTGACAGGATCGAGCCGAACTTTACCAAGGGCGGCAAGTACGAAAAGTACTTCCCCATCTACGAGATGGTGGAAAGCTTCATCTACACTCCAAAAACCGTGACCACGGTGGCGCCGCACGCGCGGTCCTATGTGGATATGAAGCGGATCATGACCTATGTCGTGATCGCGACGATCCCCTGCATCCTGTGGGGGATGTGGAACACCGGCTATCAGGCAAACTCTGCGATTGCTTTGCTGGGTCCGGAATCGGCCACCGGCTGGCGGATTGCTTTGTTGCAGATGTTCGGGATTTCGCTGGACCCGTCCAGCATCTTTGCCAATGTCATGCATGGTCTGATGTATTTCCTTCCGATCTACATCGTCACGCTGGTCGCGGGCGGTATCTTCGAGGTCATCTTTGCCACCGTGCGCGGCCATGAGGTGAACGAAGGCTTCCTAGTTACATCAATGCTTTACACGCTGATCATGCCTGCTACGACGCCCCTGTGGCAGGTGGCATTGGGCATCATCTTCGGCGTTGTGATCGGTAAGGAAGTGTTCGGGGGCACCGGCAAGAACTTTCTCAACCCCGCGCTTGTGGGGCGGGCGTTTTTGTATTTCGCCTATCCGGCGCAGATGTCGGGGGATGCGGTCTGGACACCCGTTGACGGGTTCTCGGGCGCAACTGCATTGGGCGTGTCTGCGGCCGACGGCGTGCAGGCGCTGGCCGCTGAAGGCATCACCTGGTCGAGCGCGTTTTTCGGCACCATTCAGGGCAGCTTTGGCGAAACATCGACGCTGGCCTGCATGATCGGTCTGGCTTTCCTTCTGATGACCAGGATCGCCAACTATCGCCTGATTGTGGGCTGTCTGGCGGGCACCATCGGCTTTACCCTGCTGCTGAACCTGATCGGATCGGATACCAACCCGATGTTCGCGATGCCATGGTACTGGCATATCGTGTTGGGCGGTTACGCTTTCGGGCTGGCCTTTATGGTGACGGAACCGGTTTCCGCCAGCCACACCAATGTAGGGCGTTATATTTATGGCGCTCTGATCGGTGTCATGGTCGTGATGATCCGCGTGATCAACCCGGCTTTCCCCGAAGGCATGATGCTGGCAATCCTGTTCGGCAACGTCTTTGCACCGCTGATCGACTATTTCGTCGTGCAAGCCAACATCAAACGGAGGGCGCGTCGCCATGTCTGATACGCAATCCCCAGATCAAAACGAGGCACCCAAGGGCGCATTAGCCAAATTCCTGGCGGCGTCGCCGGATTCTGTTGGCAAGACGATCTTCATCGCCGTTGCCGTCTGTCTGGTCGCCTCGATGGTTGTGTCCGCGGCCGCAGTCAGCCTGCGCCCGGTGCAAGAGGCCAACCGGCTGAAGGACAAACAGGTAAACGTTCTGCAAGTTGCGGGCGTGTTCGAGCCGGGCATCGACGTGACAGAGGCTTTTGCCGCCTTCGAACCACATGTGCTGGAGCTGTCCACAGGCACCTTCGTCGATGATCAGTTTGATCCGACCACATTTGACGACATCGCCGCCGCTAGCGATCCTGAGCTGAGCGTCGCGTTGGACAATGACCCCGCCGGTATCGGCCGCAAATCCAAATACCGTGTTATCTATCTGCTGCGCGATGATGCAGGTGATCTGGACAAGGTGATCCTGCCTCTGCACGGATACGGCCTGTGGTCGACGCTCTATGGATTTATCGCGCTTGAAAACAACGGCAACGATATCTACGGCCTGCAATTCTATCAGCATGGTGAAACTCCGGGTCTTGGGGCCGAGGTGGACAACCCACGCTGGAAAGCCCTGTGGAACGGGAAAAAGCTGCGCGACGAAGCAGGTGATCTGCAAATCACCGTTGCCAAATCGCAGCCCGCAGCCGGGCCAGATTTCTATGTGGATGCGTTGGCGGGGGCCACGCTGACGTCGGTCGGCGTCGATAACCTTGTGAAATTCTGGATGGGCGATGCGGGCTATGGTCCCTTCCTGGCCAAACTTCAAGCAGGAGAGATTTGATGTCCCAGACCAAGAAAGAGATGCTGGTCGACCCGCTTGTCGACAACAATCCGATCACATTGCAGGTGCTGGGCATCTGTTCAGCACTTGCGGTGACATCATCGTTGCAAGTGTCGATGGTGATGGCGCTGGCGGTGATCTTCGTGACCTCGTTTTCGTCGTTCTTCATTTCGTGCCTGCGCAACCAGATCCCCGGTTCGATCCGGATCATCGTTCAGATGGTGATCATCGCGTCGTTGGTGATCTTGGTGGACCAGATCCTGAAAGCCTATGCTTTCGAGATTTCGAAAACCCTGTCGGTTTTCGTCGGCCTGATCATCACCAACTGCATCGTGATGGGCCGCGCCGAGGCGTTTGCGATGAAGAATCCGCCGGTTGCGTCCTTTATCGACGGAATGGGCAACGGCATGGGCTATGGTCTTATCCTGCTGCTGGTCGGCTTCATTCGCGAGCTGTTTGGCGCGGGGTCGCTGTTCGGCGTTACCATTCTGGAAACCGTCAACAATGGCGGCTGGTACGTGCCCAACGGCATGCTGTTGCTGCCGCCCTCGGCGTTCTTCATCATCGGTCTGATCATCTGGGCCTTCCGCACCTGGAAGCCGAACCAGGTGGAAGAGCGTGAATACAAAATTCAGCAGGTAGAGGCCCACTGATGGAAGGTCTGATCTCACTGGCCGTAAAGGCCATCTTTGTCGAAAACCTTGCGCTTAGCTTCTTCCTGGGGATGTGTACCTTCATCGCCGTGTCCAAGAAGATTTCGACAGCGCTGGGTCTGGGGATTTCGGTCATGGTCGTGCAGGCCATCACCGTGCCTGCCAACAACCTACTGCTGAACTACTTGTTGAAACCGGGCGCGCTGGCCTGGGCCGGGTTCCCGGATGTAGACCTGACCTTCCTTGGCCTGATTTCCTATATCGGCGTGATCGCGGCGATGGTTCAGATACTCGAGATGGTTTTGGACAAGTATTTCCCACCGCTTTACAACGCGTTGGGGATCTTTCTGCCACTGATCACGGTGAACTGCGCCATCCTTGGCGGGTCGCTGTTCATGGTGGAGCGTGACTATAACTTTGCCGAGGCGGCGACTTATGGCTTGTCTTCCGGTTTTGGCTGGGCACTGGCAATCACCGCAATGGCCGGAGTCCGGGAAAAGCTGAAATATTCAGACATCCCCGATGGTCTGCAAGGTCTGGGCATCACTTTCATTACCGCAGGTCTGATGGCTATGGCCTTCATGTCCTTCTCGGGCGTGAAACTGTAAGGGGGCGTTGATGGAAACCTTTACCTTAGGCGTAGCTCTTTTCACCGCAATCGTTCTGGCATTGGTGGCCATCATCATGGCCGCCCGATCCAAGCTGGTATCGACCGGAAACGTCAACATTACGATCAACGGCGAAAAGACCATTTCCGTTCCGGCAGGTGGCAAGCTGCTACAGACGCTGGCTGCCGAGAAGCTGTTCGTTCCTTCGGCCTGCGGTGGCGGCGGCACCTGTGCGCAGTGTCGGGTGCGGGTGCATTCTGGGGGCGGATCGATCCTGCCGACCGAAGAAAGCCATATCACGAAACGTGAAGCGTCATGTGGTGATCGCCTGTCTTGCCAGGTGGCGGTCAAGCAGGACATGGATATCGAAGTTCCGGAAGAAGTCTTCGGCGTCAAGAAATGGGAATGTACCGTTCGGTCGAACGAAAACGTAGCGACCTTCATCAAGGCGTTGATCCTGGACCTGCCCGAGGGTGAGGATGTGAACTTCCGCGCCGGTGGCTACATCCAGATCGAAGCACCTGCACACCAGTTGAAATACACGGATTTCGACATTGAAGAGGAATATCGCGAGGATTGGGATCGCTTCAATCTGTGGCAATATGAATCGGTGGTGACCGAACCCATCGAGCGCGCCTATTCGATGGCCAACTACCCGGACGAAAAGGGCATGATCATGCTGAACGTCCGCGTGGCCTCGCCGCCACCGGGGTCCGAAGGCATTCCGGCGGGTCAGATGTCGTCTTACATCTTCAACCTGAAGCCGGGTGATAAGGTCACCATTTCAGGCCCATTCGGCGAGTTCTTTGCCCGCGAAACTGACAAAGAGATGGTCTTTATTGGCGGAGGCGCCGGTATGGCCCCAATGCGCAGCCATATCTTTGATCAGCTCAAGCGTCTTCAGAACCGCAACCGCAAGATCAGCTTCTGGTACGGTGCGCGGTCGAAGAAAGAGATGTTCTTTGTCGAAGATTTCGACAGTCTGGCTGAAGAATTCGACAATTTCGAATGGCATGTGGCCTTGTCGGACGCGCAGCCCGAGGACAATTGGAAAGGCTATACCGGCTTCATCCACAACGTATTGTTCGAAGAGTACCTCAAGAATCATCCCGCGCCTGAGGATTGCGAATACTACATGTGTGGTCCGCCAATCATGAACCAGTCGGTCATCAACATGCTGCTGGATCTGGGTGTGGATCGTGAAGACATCATGCTCGACGATTTCGGCGGGTAAGGAACAAAAAAGAACCGGCGTTGAAGACGCCGGTTCTTTCATTTGGCGGTAAGCCTGCGTTATTTTCCGTAATACTCTCGATACCACGCGACGAATTGTGTGATACCGTCTTTCAGATCTGTCTGGGGGCGATAGTTCGTCAGTCTTTGTAGCAGCCGATTGTCCGCCCAAGTGGCATGAACATCACCCATCTGCATCGGCATGAAATTCTTGATCGCCTTCTGCCCCACGGCCTGTTCGATGGCTTCGATGAAATCCATCAGGCGCACTTTTTCGCCGTTGCCGATATTCACGATGCGATAGGGCGCGACGGGCGACAGGCTGTCTCCGTCCTCGATATCCTCACGGCTGGCTGGCCGCACCGGAGGCACATCGATCAGCAATCTGATGCCGCGTACAAGGTCCTGGACATGGGTGAAATCCCGGTACATGTCGCCGTGATTGTAAATGTCGATCGGGCGACCATCCAGGATGGCGGCGACAAATTTGAAATACGCCAGATCCGGTCGTCCCCAGGTGCCGTAGACGGTAAAGAAGCGGAACATGGTCGTCGGCAAATCCCACAAATGGGCATAGGAATGCCCCATCGCCTCATTCGCCTTTTTTGTCGCGGAATAGATGGTAAGCTGGGTGTCGGCTTTTTCCGTCTCGGTGAAGGGCATGTCCTCGTTGGCACCGTAGATGGAGGAGGTCGATGCCATCAAAAGATGATCCACCTTATGTTGCCGTGCAATTTCCATCACGTTGAATGTTCCAACGACATTCGATTCAACATAGCTGCGGGGATGTTCCAAACTGTGTCTCACACCGGCCTGAGCCGCCAGATGAACGATGACTTCCGGCTGAAATTCTTCGGCGACCTGCATCAACCGATCAAAATTTTCCAACCGATCCTCGGTTGCCGTGAACCCGGGTGTCTGAAGCAGAATTTGATGCCGACGCTGTTTCAGGACCACATCATAGTAATCCGTCATCCCGTCGTATCCATGCACGCGGAACCCTTCCTCTAACAGCCGCTTTGCCAGATGGAACCCGATGAACCCCGCAGAGCCCGTAATCAAAACCCGTTTCATAGAACCCTCAAAACGCCCTGCACGATCATCGCTGAACAAAAGGTTCTTCCCGTGATGCCGGGTCAAACATTTTGAACTGCGCCGAAGGTCATATCGAACATCCAGACGTCATTGGTCAACTCTTTGCTGATTCAATCAGATGCTCATTGCCGCCAATGGGCGAGAAGGATAGGGATCAACGTGTATGATTACGAACTGGATCAGACGGTGGTTCGACCGCACGGCGGGGCGGACAACGAATGCAGTGTCTTGCGACATCGCTCCGGCCGAGAAAGTGACGGCCGTGGGCGATATCCACGGTCGTCTGGACTTGTTGCAGGCGTTGTTGCCCAGACTGGACGATCAGAGCTTGCTGGTCTTTGTCGGAGATTACATCGACCGAGGGCCATACAGCGCGCAGGTGCTGCGCCACCTGTTTCACCTGAGCGAGACGTCAGGAGGACGCGTTCAGTGTCTTCTTGGAAACCACGAAGAGTTTCTGTTGCAATTCCTGGAGGTGCCGGAAGGCAACGCCCGGCTCTGGTTTCAAAATGGGGGTGTGCACACGTTGGCGTCTTTCGGGCTGAAACCGCCCGGGGATATCGACAACTACCAGCAGGTTCGAAAACTGGCGGATGATCTTCGCCTGAAGATGGGGGAAAGCCTGATCAACTGGCTAGCTGACCGGCCTTTGACCTGGACTACCGGCAACGTCACATTCGTTCATGCGGCGCTGGACCCCCGACATCCGACTGAGGCCCAGGATCGCCAGATTTGTCTTTGGGGACATCCCATGTTTCCCAGGCTGGCCCGCAGCGATGGCCAATGGGTGGTGCATGGCCACACCATCATGGACCTGCCCCGGATCAGGAACCGGGTGGTATCGGTTGACACGGGCGCATTCGCTTCGGGTCGTTTGACAGCCGCCGAGATCAACGCCGGAAGTGTTCGGTTCACCTCGACCGGATGAACAGTGGGCCTTTAACCGACGATCATTTGCTTCATGCGAAGCGCTTCATATTCCAACTCTTTGAGACGGAAGTGGACAACGTCTCCGATCGTGATGACGCCGCACAAATTGCCGTCGCGCAGCACCGGCATATGGCGAAAACGACCCTCGGTCATTGTTTTCAGAACTTCATTCAGCAGATCATCCGGTGTGCAGGTCTTAACATCCCTGGTCATGAGGTCTTCGACCGATTGCGGAAGGGTCTGGCCGGGTGTATCTGCCATGCGCCGAACGATGTCGCGTTCTGACAAAATCCCCTGCAATGCCCCGTTCTGATCCGTCACGAGAACAGCACCGATCCGCTTTTCCTTCAGCGTGTTGACCACGGAATGGATCGTGTCATTTGGCCGCACCGAAAACACCGCGTCCCCTTTACCTTCAAGCAGCCTGGCCACGGTTGTCTGCGAATGCGACAGGTTCGATTCCGCAGACTGGCTGTACGTCGTCTTGTCAGCCTTGTCGCCACGCGAAGGCGACTGGTAAGAGGTTGGAGCCATGGGCAATCTCCTTGTGGTTCTTGCAAAGTCTTTCCCTTTCACCTTAGCGCAGCTAAACGACCTGTATAGGGTGCAATTGCGCCGATCGGCAAAAACGCAGGCCGGAAAGGACGTTCAAGCCATTGAGTGAACTCTATCTTACGCCACCCATAGCGGCATTGATCTTCTTTGCCGTTGTTGTTTGTGGCCACAATTTCCGCATGGCGTGGAAGCAACAGCCGCCGGGTTGGCAAAAACGTGCGTGGTTGTTCGGCGTGCCGGCGGGGGTCGGCCTTTTGGTGCTGGGTTTCCTGCCGCTGAAGATGTGATCGCAGTTTGACTCTGGCGGGGGCCACTGGCATATGCCGGGCACAGAATTTCCCGGAGATCGCCGATGCGTCTTTTGCCTTTACTGGCCGTTGCCACCCTCCTTTCCGGCTGTTTGTTCGACAAAGAACCCGAGGTGGTTCGTCTGTCGGGCGAAACAATGGGCACGACCTTCAACATAACCGCGATCGGCGAAGATCTTGATGAGGCCGCATTGGCCGCGGCCGTCGAAGAGACGCTGGCCGAGGTGAACGCCAAAATGTCCAATTGGGATCCAGAATCCGAGGTGTCCGTCTTTTCCGCTTCAACTAGCACAGCCCCCGTTCCGGTCTCGGACGAACTCGCACTGGTCCTTTCGGCCGCCAATGACGTGCACGAAAAAACCGGTGGGACTTTTGATGTAACTCTGGGCCCGCTGATCGAACTTTGGGGCTTTGGCCCACGCAAGCCCGAGGATCCAGTGCCATCGGATCCCGAAATCGAGACCGCGTTAAGCGGCGTCGGGCAGGCCCGTTTGCTGACGCTCGACACCGAAGCCGGCACGCTGTCGAAGGCTGATCCGCAGGTGGGCATCAACCTGTCGGCGATCGCAAAGGGCTATGGCATCGATGCGGTTGCCGGCGCTTTGCAGGATGCTGGTATCGACGATTACCTTGTCGAGATCGGCGGTGATCTTGTTGCCAAAGGCAAGAATGAGCAGGGCGAAGCCTGGCGCATTGGCATCGAAAAGCCTGAAACGGGCGCTCAGAGCATTCAACTGATCGTTTCCCTGGATGATCGCGGCATGGCCAGCTCGGGCGACTACAAGAATTTTTTCGAACAGGACGGTGTGCGGTATTCGCATATCATCGATCCGACAACGGGACGCCCGATTACACATCGCACGACTTCTGTCACGGTTCTTGCGGAAAACGCAATGTTGGCGGATGCCTGGGCAACGGCCATGCTGGCTTTGGGTCACGAGAAGGGAATGGACATTGCGGAAAAGTATAAACTTGCCGTGTACTTCATTTCGCGGGATGTGACAGGCGGCGAAGATGCCTATATTACGTCGCACAGCACCGCGTTCAAAGACGCTTTGGGAACCAACTGACAGGCAGGAACCGAGATGAGCACTTTTATTCTGGCCTTTATTCTTTTGGCGCTTGTCATGGTCGGTATGTCATTGGGTGTCATGCTGATGGGGAAGACCATCAAAGGCAGCTGCGGCGGCCTGAATGCGATCTCGGGCGCCGATAAATGCGTTGTGTGCCAAAAGGATGTCGACCCGGACAGCCCGCTGCGCGATCAGTTGCAGTGCAAACGGGCCAGGAAGATGCTGGAACAGATGGAACATCAGGCCTGAAGCAAGTTTTGCTTCGCTCTGCGAACGGAAGTGGCTAACTAGGTTCCCATGACTTTCGGGGAGGCGCCGCGTTGGCCAAGGCAAAGAATATCCTGTTCATCATGTTCGACCAGCTGCGCTGGGATTATCTGAGCTGTTACGGGCACCCACATCTGCATACTCCGAATATCGATCGTCTGGCCGCGCGCGGTGTCCGCTTTGACCGGGCCTATATCCAATCGCCGATTTGCGGCAGTTCCCGTATGTCGACCTATACCGGGCGCTATGTGCATTCCCATGGGGCTTCATGGAACAACATTCCCCTCAAAGTGGGTGAGATCACGTTGGGCGACCACCTGCGCAAGGCGGGAATGGACTGCTGGCTGGTCGGCAAGACACATATGGCCGCCGATGCCGAGGGGATGGCCCGTCTTGGGTTGGAGCCCGACAGCATCATCGGGGCCCGCGTTGCGGAATGCGGGTTTGACGTGTTCGAACGCGATGACGGGTTGCGCGCAGAGGGTCCGGACGGGTTCTATGACCCGGACGGGGCAAAGAAATACAACCATTACCTAGCAGACAAGGGGTACGAGAGCGACAATCCGTGGCATGATTTTGCCAATTCCGGTCTGGATGCCGATGGCAACGTGCTGTCAGGGTGGTTCCTGAAGAATTCATCCGAACCTGCAAATATCGCGGAAGAGGACAGTGAAACACCATATCTGACCACCCGTGGAATCGAGTTCATGAACAGCCATGACGGACCATGGTGCTGTCACCTCAGCTACATCAAGCCTCACTGGCCTTACATCGTGCCGGAACCTTACGCTTCGATGTACAGGCCTGAACATGTCGTGCCCGTGGTCCGCTCGGAAACTGAGCGAAAGAATGCCCACCCCGTCCTGAAGGCCTTCATGGACACCAAGGTCGGGCAGGCATTTTCACGAAAGGATGTCCGCGAGGCGGTGATCCCAGCTTACATGGGGCTGATCAAACAAGCGGATGACCAGATGGGTCGCCTGTTTGACTGGATGGAGAAAACCGGGCGGATGGACGACACGATGATCGTGCTGACCTCAGATCACGGTGATTTTCTGGGCGACCACTGGATGGGTGAAAAGACCTTTTTCCACGATGCCTCAACCAAAATGCCGCTGATCATTTATGACCCATCACCCGACGCGGACGTCACGCGCGGCACCACCTGCGACGCGCTGGTCGAGTCGATCGATCTGGTGCCAACGTTTCTGGAACTGGCAGGCGGCGAAAAGGCCGGGCATATTCTCGAAGGGCATTCTCTGCTGCCGATCCTGCATGGTCAGTCCGACAAAACGCCCCGACAGGTCGCGATTTGCGAGTATGACTATTCCGCCTCTCCCATTGCGCAGCGGCTGAACGCATCTGTTCGTGACGCGGTGATGTTCATGGTCGCGAATGAAAAGTGGAAGCTCATCCATTGCGAAGGCGGGTACAGGCCGATCCTGTTCGATCTGGAAAACGACCCCGATGAACTGGTGGATCTGGGTGACAGCGCGGACCATTCGGACGTCATCGCGCAAATGTACGATTACCTGTTTGCCTGGGCGCGGCGCCCGTCACAGCGCACCACCCGGTCCGAACAGCAGTTGATCGATATGCGAACCCGAAGCGGGGGCACAGGCATAATGATCGGCATCTACGACGAAAACGACACGCCGCTGGAACTGACGGTCAAGTATCGCAACCGCAAGGCGAAGCCATACACGCGTTACTTCAAAGACTAGTCTCGTCCGGGTTGTCACCGCTAAAACCATGATGGCTTTAGGTCGAAAAATGCAGCGGCTCAATGTCCTCCAGCGATGGGCCGAAGCCGCTAGGCCGTTTAACTAATTCTGCGTAATTTGCCGCAAAGATGGTTCACCCCTTGCCGACCAGACGCTAGAAGAAGACCCAAGAGCAGTAATTGGAGAATTTCAATGCCAACCCCCAAACCCGTTGTTCTGTGCATTCTTGATGGGTGGGGCGTGTCAGACGACACACAGGCGAATGCGCCCTATCTGGCGAACACGCCGACCTTTGACGCGATCATGGCCAAATGCCCGCACGCCACGCTGACAACGCATGGCCCGGACGTAGGTCTGCCCAGTGGGCAGATGGGTAACTCCGAAGTCGGTCATACTAATATAGGTGCGGGCCGTGTTGTGGCCATGGATTTGGGGCAGATCGACCTGGCCATCGAAGACGGTTCGTTCTTTGGAAATGAGGCATTGCAGGCATTCATTTCCAAGGTCAAATCCTCAGGGGGGACGGCTCATCTCATGGGGTTGGTCTCGGATGGTGGTGTTCACGGGCACCTGAACCACATCATCGCTGCAACCAAGGCCATTACGGATGCCGGTGTTCCGGTCGCCCTGCATGCGGTCACGGATGGGCGCGACGTGGCCCCCAAATCTGCGCTGACCTATTTTTCCCAGTTGGAAGAACGGCTGCCCGAGGGGGCACGTGTCGTCACGGTAAGCGGTCGCTATTTCGCCATGGATCGCGACAATCGCTGGGAACGGATCTCAGAAGCTTATGACGCGATGATCAACGGCAAGGGCAGGGCGGCCGACACCGCACATGGCGCCGTGGACCATGCCTACAACCAGTCTGAATCTGACGAATTCATTACGCCGACCGTGTTGCAAGGTTACAAGGGCGTCACCGACGGCGATGGTTTTTTCTGTCTAAATTTCCGCGCAGATCGTGCTCGTGAAATCCTGCGCGCGATTGGTGAACCGGGCTTTGCCGAGTTCGAAACCGGGCCGCGGCCGAAACTGTCGGCGCTGCTGGGCATGGTAGAGTATTCCGACGCTCACAACGCATATATGACCGCGGTTTTTCCGAAACGGGCGATTGTGAACACGCTCGGGGAATGGGTCGCCAAACAGGGGTTGCGTCAGTTCCGGCTAGCTGAAACCGAAAAATACCCCCATGTCACTTTTTTCCTGAACGGGGGCAAGGAGACCCCTGAAAAAGGTGAAGATCGCTATATGCCCAAATCACCCAAGGTTGCGACCTATGATTTGCAACCCGAGATGTCCTCGGCTGAGGTCACAGCCAAGTTTGTCGAGGCGATCGAACAAGGTTACGACCTGATCGTAACCAATTACGCCAACCCAGATATGGTCGGGCATACCGGCGACCTTCAAGCTGCGATCCAGGCATGCGAGGCCGTTGATGCGGGGTTGACTCAGGTCGTTGCTGCCTTGGAAAAAGCAGGTGGAGCAATGATCGTCACCGCCGATCACGGTAACTGTGAAGTGATGGTTGATCCGGAAACCGGCGGTCCGCATACGGCACACACGCTGAACCCGGTGCCCATAGCTTTGGTCGGAGGGCCAGAGGGCGCGCAGGTGCGTCAGGGGCGGTTATCTGATCTGGCGCCGACCCTGCTTGATTTGATGAACCTGCCCAAACCGCCGGAAATGACCGGAGAAAGCCTGCTGTCATGAGGCTGGCCGCCCTAGCGATTGTGCTGCTTTCAGCTTGTCAGGCCTTTGCCCAGACCGACGCTTCTCGGGCAGCACTGGATGCGGCAAGGATGCTGGAACAAGCGTCGATCTCGCTGAGCGAAGCAGACGGCGCAAGGGATCGGGTGCGGGCGCTGACCAAAACGATACAAGCCTATGAGGCCGGGCTGAGCGCGATGCGGACCGGTCTGCGCAAGGCTGCAACACGCGAAGCGCAACTGAGCGCGCAATTGAGCGCGCGTGAAAAGGACGTCAGGCAGTTGCTTGGCATCTTGCAGACCATCGAAACGACCGCGCCGCCAGTGCTGATGCTGCACCCGTCAGGCCCGTTGGGCGCGGCGCGGGCCGGAATGATGCTGTCCGAGGTCACGCCTGGTCTTAATGCAAAAGCGCAAGCGCTGGCACAGGACCTGCAAGAGGTTCAGACCCTGCGTCTGCTGCAACAAAGCGCCTCGGAAACTTTGACCGAAGGGCTGCGCGGTGTGCAGGACGCCCGCACGCGGTTGAGCGAAGCGATTGCCGACCGCACTGATTTGCCGCGTCGGTTTGTCGAAGACCCGGTGCGCACGGCCATTCTGATTTCTTCGACCGAGACTCTGGATGGTTTTGCAAGCGGTCTGTCAGAGATTTCAGAAGGCGAGATCATTGAAACCGACGCAAGCATCCTGGATCAGAAAGGACAGATTCCCTTGCCGGTGCAGGGCATTCTGCTGCACAAGGCCGGTGAACCGGACGCCGCAGGGGTCGCCCGCGCTGGTCTGGTCATCGGCACCCGTTCCCGTGCGCTTGTAACATCCCCCACTGCGGCCACGATCCGTTATCGCGGGCCATTGCTGGATTTGGGAAACCTTGTCATTCTGGAGCCGCAACCGGGCCTGTTGTTCGTGTTTTCGGGCTTGCAAGAGGTCTATGGTCAACCCGGGCAGGTGATCCCCAAAGGCACTCCGGTTGGCCTGATGCCGGGTGAAACGCCGGAAATCGGCGCAATATTGTCAACAAGCGGTGATGGCACTGGAACTGATCGTCCAGAAACGCTCTATATAGAGGTAAGAGAAGACAACACCCCGGTGGACCCGGAAACGTGGTTTCGGACCGACAAGGATGGATAAACGAGTATGAAGAAATTTGTGATGGCCGGTTTGGCCGGAACTGTGGCAGGCATTCTTGCGACTACGCAGATCGCAGGCCCACTGCTGGCGCAAGAGGCTGTGAACAAGGCCAGCGTCTATGAACAGCTTGACCTGTTCGGTGACATTTTCGAACGCATCCGTGCGCAATATGTCGAAGAGGTCGAGCCCGAAGAACTTATCGAGGCGGCAATCGATGGTATGCTGACCTCTCTTGATCCGCATTCCAGTTATCTTTCGCCCGATGATGCCGAACAGATGCGCGTGCAGACCCGGGGCGAGTTCGGTGGACTGGGTATTGAGGTCACGCAGGAAGACGGTTTTGTCAAAGTCGTGTCTCCCATCGACGACACACCCGCTGACGAGGCCGGGATCGAAGCCGGAGATTTCATCACACATGTGGATGGCGAAAGCATTCTGGGCCTGACGCTGGACAAGGCGGTGGATCTGATGCGGGGGCCGGTCGGCTCCGAGATTGTTATTACCGTCGTGCGCGAAGGCGAACCTGATCCCTTCGATGTCACCATTATCCGTGACACGATCAAACTGACCGCCGTTCGCGCCCGCACCGAAGGCACAAGTGTCGTCCTGCGGGTAACGACCTTTAATGATCAGACTTTCCCCAACCTACAGGAAGGGTTGAAGGAACAGATCGAAGAAGCTGGTGGCATCGACAAGGTCAATGGTGTCGTACTGGACCTGCGCAACAACCCGGGCGGTCTGTTGACACAGGCCATCAAAGTTTCGGATGCGTTCCTGAACGAAGGGGAAATCGTCTCGACCCGTGGACGGGACCCGGAAGAGGGTGAGCGTTTCAATGCCACCCCCGGCGATCTGGCGGAAGGCAAACCCATTGTCGTGTTGATCAATGGTGGTTCGGCCTCGGCATCTGAAATCGTCGCGGGCGCGCTACAGGATCATCGCCGGGCCATCGTCGTCGGCACCAAAAGCTTCGGCAAAGGGTCGGTTCAGACGGTGATGCCGCTGCGGGGTGATGGTGCGATGCGCCTGACCACGTCCCGGTATTACACCCCATCGGGGCGGTCGATTCAGGCTCTGGGTGTCAGCCCTGATATTATCGTGGAACAACCCCGTCCGGCGCCAGAACCGGAAGAGGAAGAAACCAACGCCCGTTCGCGCTCCGAGGCCGATCTGCGCGGCAGCCTCAACAATGACAGCCTGAGCGAAGATGAGATCCGCCAGATAGAAGAAGATCGCGCCAAGGCCGAGGCAACCGCAGAGCTGAGGGAAGAGGATTACCAGCTGGCCTATGCCATCGATATCCTGAAGGGACTATCGGCCTTCAACCCCAACGGGCCGTCACAGTAAAACGGTAAGGGCTGCGGGTGTCGCAGCCCTTGGCTCCCGACTTCAGCTTTCGATCCGGTGCAGTTTCTTTTCGTCGAGAAGCAGCGCCAGAACGAGACCGACCGAGACGGACAAGGCCGAAAAGACGAAAGCCATACTCATCCCGCTGTCAAACGCCGCCGACAATGCCCGTTGAACCGTCTCTGCCTCGCTGGATGACAACCGGCTTATTACCGCGTGGGCGGACGGCGTATCAAGTGTTCCGCCATTGATCGTGCGAAGCTCTGCTTCGGTCAATTTGATGCCCGAAGCGGCCACAAACTGGCGAAGCTCAGACAGGCTGACGACGTACATGATGGCCGTGGCACAGGCGACAGAGATTGCGCCGTAAACCAGGTGGGTCATGAAACTCAGGCCGCCAACCAACCCAGCCCGTTCCGGCTTTACGGCGCACATTGCAGCAGTGCCTGACGGCCCAACCGTCAAAGTTGCGCCCAGCCCGATCATCGCCATGCCGGGCAGGATGCGAAAGTACCCCAGATCACCGGGCAGCACGACAATGGTCGCAGCGCCGATCGTTGCGATCAGATATCCCCAAAACAGCAGTCGCTTGGGGCCGAAATCATTGTAAAGCGTACCCGAAACAATTGATCCCACGGCAAGCAACACGGTCAGCGGCGCCAAGCCCAGTGCCGATTCAAACGTCGACCAGCCCAGCACCTTTTGCATGTATTGGGGAAAATACAGCAGCCCCACAAATGCCGCGGACACGTTGAACATGTTCAGGCCAAGGGTGATGCGAAACTCGCGGTTTTGCATCATCTGCGGCAAAAGCAGTGGCTCTGTCACGCGTTTCTCGACTTTGGGGAACAGAATGAAAAGCGCAGCGCTGGTGAAAAACAGCATCAACAACGGGACGGACGTCCACCCCCAGTCCGCGCCCACATCCAAACCGTAAAGCAGCAGCAAAACGGCAAAAGACAACACACTCATCCCGGCGAGGTCAAGGTGTTCATCCGGTTTGTGCTGTGTTTCGCGCTCCATCAGGATCAGCGCGGAGGCCATCGAAATGCAGGAAAAGACCACATTGGCGAGGAAAAAGTAGCGCCACTCTCCCAAGTTCACGGCCAATCCGCTTATCATCGGACCAAACACATTGCCGGTGGTCACACCTGCCAGAATTAGCCCCATCACCAAGGCTCGATGTTCTGGCTTTGATACTTTGGTTGCCCCGAAGGCCAGCGTGCAGGGCCATACACAACCCGCGCCGATGCCTTGCAGCGCACGCGCAATGACAAGAAAATCAAGACTGGGCGAAACAAAGCACATGACTGAGGAAAACAGAAAGATCGACAGGCCAAAAAGCATCATCCTGCGGTGGCCGTACATGTCGCCAAGTCGCCCGCCTGCGACCATGGTCATGGCAAAAAACAAGGCATAGATGTTCAGAACCCATTGGGTGCTGGTGATATCGGCGTCAAAGCTGCTTTCGATCGCAGGCACCAGCATCAGGGCGCCGGTAAAATCAATACCGATACCAAATCCGGTAACCATCAAAGCAATGACTTTGACTATGCTGCTGCGATCCATGATAAGGCGCGATCCGTTCAGAAAACGCCAATGATGCACGAATTTTGAAAGATTGACAGGAAAACCAGCCGGAACGGATCAGGGGTCGTCGCGGCAGATCCGCCGGAAAGCGCGTTTCAGCATATCCAGTTCAGCCCGCAGCAAATCAATTTCGGCCCTTAGGTCATCTGCGGCGGGCTCACCGGCAATCACCGTGAAGCTTCCCAGTTTCTCGGTTGTGGCTGCATCTGCAACGACGAACGTGTGCACGCCTTCGGATAGGGCTGCAACAGGCACCTGTATGCGCAAGTCCCATCCGTCTGCTGCGGGCGACAGGTCAACATTGCTCAGGGTTTCGCCCTGATAGCTTACCTCGGGGTTAGGCGTACTGCTGGCTTGAATGTGGCCTTGCCAGATTCCGTTTTCGAACCGTATGAAGGTTAGCTTGGTCTGCGTCATGACTGATCTTCTCACAAATCGGCGCGATGAAAACGGCAAAACGTAAGATCCCGCACCACCATGCGATTCATCTCGGGCGTTTCAAAAATCAAATCCAGCCAGATTTTTTCGATCCTGCGCTCATTCAGGGGGAGATGCGCCAGATCAAAATCCACGGCCTTTGATACCTCGCCGGGATCAAGGCGTCGCAACACCTGTTCCATATTGGGCCCGTGCTGAATGTTGAGGCGCGCGAAAACGCCCGATGGCTTTTCACACTCGATCAGGGTTTCCAGCCTCACAAGATGCTCGCGCGTCAGGTGAATTGCAGCGTCCTCAGGCAATTCAACCGAAACGGACAGGAAGGACCCCCCAAAGCTGAAAGCCTCGATCACGAGACTGAACGGAGCCAAATCTCTGTCCTCTCTGTTTCGGACTTGCCGCACGGCAATTTCAGAAAACGGGCAATCGTGGAACACGCTGACCTGACTGTCCAGGACGGTCTTTCGCGGTGCCGAAGCCACACCCGGTTGCGTGAGGGGCGCACGCCATAGGTCGGGACGGCAGCTCCAGTCTGTTCCGACGGGTTTGGGAAACTGTGTGGACCCAATCGTCGGCCGGATCAAGCGACTGTCTGCCTGCTGAATTAAATGATCAAGATGCCTGCGCAAACTGCGGGCCTGATCCCGTTGCAAGCGCAAATCTGCCTGGCTGGCATACGGCGCCTGATGCGCGGCCCGACGCCAGCGCCCCAGAGTCTTGCGATGAGTATAGCGATCCAGAATCCTGCCCATGGCCACGTCGTCCGATAATGCCCGGCCTTAGTCAAGGACAACGGCATGAACAAAACCGTAATAACGGAATTGCTATCGAAGCCTTGTGTTTTCCTGTTGGGGTCTGACCACAATTTGGATAGGCGCAACATGCTGAAACTGAACCGGTCTATTCTTGCAATGTACCGGGTCAGTGCTTACCGTTTGGCTCCTGCAAAGTGGGTCATCCCAAGAACAGCCACACAACAGTTTAGCGCATGACAAGGCCAGGTTATGGAGTCCACTTTATTTGCCTTCATTTGGAAATATTCGAAGAAACAGCAACTTGTTCTACTTCTGCTGACGGTCCTGTCGTTCCCGTTTCTTTACGCCTCGCTGGAACTTCCCAAACAGATCATCAACGACGCAATCGGCGCGCCGGGTGACACGGTAACCATCTGGAACTTCACCGTGACGCAGGTTCAGTATCTAATGATACTGTGTGTTGCGTTCCTGGCGACGGTGATCGTGAGCGGTGTCATGAAGATGCGCATCAACACGATGAAGGGCGTCCTTGCCGAGCGCATGCTGCGGCGCCTGCGCTATACGTTGTTTCAACGGTCGATGCGGTTTCCGAAATCCTATTTTGCGACCACCAGCCAGGGTGAGCTAGTATCGATGATCACGTCCGAGGCCGAACCGATGGGTGGCCTGATGGGGGATGCCATCGCGCAGCCGGTTTTCCAGTTCGGCCAGATGATGACGATCGTCACCTTCCTGTTCATGCAAAGCGTTTGGTTCGGACTTGCCAGTATCGCGCTGATCCCGCTTCAGGCCTGGCTGATCCCCAAGCTTCAGCGGCAGATCAACCTTCTAAACAAGGACCGCATTCAGGAAGTCCGACGTCTGAGCTCGGAGATCGGCGAAACTGCGGCAGGTATCAGCGATCTGCGTACCAACGGAGGGTGGCGCTATCGCCTTGCGCAATTCAGCCATCGGCTAGGGAAACTGTTCGAGATCCGTTTCAAGATCTACAACAAAAAATTCTTCATGAAGTTCCTCAACAACCTGATAACTCAGATGACACCCTTCCTGTTTTATTCAGTGGGAGGATATCTGGCGATTACCGGTGAGGTGACCGTAGGTGCGCTGGTTGCCGCATTGGGCGCCTACAAGGATCTGAGCGGCCCATGGAAGGATCTGCTGACCTATTACAACCAGGTGCAGGACATGTCTTTGCGTTGGGAAATCGTCACCGAAAGATTTGCGCCTGACAACATGATACCGGAAGAGCTGTTCGAGGGAGAACCTGAAACCATCCCGCGTCTGACTGGCGACATCGAGCTGCGAAATGTGACGGTTCGCGACAGCGATGGGAAAACCGTTCTCGAAGATCTTGATCTGACCATTCCGCGTGGCGCGCGCGTCGCAATTCAGTCTGGACAGGCGTCGGAACGCAGTGCGTTGGGACAGCTTTTGACTCGTGAGGTGTTGCCGGCTCAGGGTGAGGTGATAATAGCGGGGCATAATCTGCGGGGTCTGCATCAGGCCGTCATCGCGGCCCGGATCGGCTATGCCTATTCGCGCCCTTACCTGTTTGACGGCACATTGGGCGACAACCTCATGATGCCTTTGCGCACGCATCCACGACATCAAGCAGATATGCTCAAGGCCCCGACGCGGTGGCAGATCGAAGCTGTTCGTGCAGGCAATTCACCGGATTCTCTGGACGATGAATGGATTGACCCGGGTCTCGCCGGTCTTGACGATATCGACGACATACGTGACTGGTGGTTCCAGCTGGTGGAAGCGATGGGCATCGACGAGTTCATGTTCCGCCGCACTTTGCGTACGCAGTTCGACCCGGAAATTCACCCGGTCCTGGCACAGGAAGTTGTCAATTTACGAGGGACCATCGCCGAGCGCTTGGCAGAAAAGGGGCTTGATCGATATGTGTACCGTTTCGACCCTGATCGCTTTAACCCGGCAGTTCCGCTGGGCGGAAACTTGTTGTTCGCGGCGCCATCCAAGGACATTTCTCCGGATATACTGGCGGGTGACGAACGGTTCGTTCAGATGCTCAGCGCCCATGATCTGGTTGACGACGTGATCAGCATTTCTCAGGCCGTCATGGACACGCTCAGCAAGACCTTCGGGCGGGACGGGGCGGATCACCCGCTTTTCCTGAGGCTCGGCATGTCCAAGGACATGTATCACAAATTGCTGGATATCGAAGAACGGCGCAAAGCCAAGGGTGATATGGCTGTGAGCGACCAGGAGCGCGCATTGCTATTGACGGTACCGTTCCTGTTGACGGCCGAGCAGATCGGCCCCAACTTCCCGGAAGAATACAAGGAAAAGATTCTTGCCATCCGCAAAAGTCAGGCCAAGCGGCTGCTGGACGCGATGGGCGGCATGTTCATGTCAGTTGCGCCGGACATCTATGTGCCACGTCTGACCGCGATGGAAAATGCGATCTACGGCCGGGTTTCGTTGATGGCCGGTGCACACGCGGACGAAATAGAAGACGTTGTGGCCGAAGCCATGAACGAAGCCGGCCTGCGACGCCGTGCAGCTGCCATCATCTACGATCTGGCAGCAGGCCTGGGCGGGAACAATCTGCCGACCGTCTTTCAGGAGCGTGCCGCATTCTCACGCGCGGGTATCAAACGGCCTGACGTCCTGATTCTGGACAGGGCCCTGGCAAGTCACGATTCCGAAAGCCGGTTGCGCACCCGCCTGAAACTGCGGGAATTGTTGCCGGATTCCATTATGATCTTTATGGAAGATCACTTTGCACATCCCGAAGCGTATGATCTGTTTGTGGAAATCAAGGATGGCCGTATCGATGGTGTGTCACGATCCAAATCCCCGCAAGAAGACAGCACGTCGGACGATCTGAGCCGCAAGCTCGAAATCATTTCGGCGACCGAGTTGTTTTCCGGCGTGGATGGCCGCAACCAGAGGTTGTTGGCGTTCTCAGCGCAATGGTACGAAGCAGCAGCGGGGCAAGTCATTTTCTCGCGTGGTCAGGCGCCCGACGCGGCGTATCTGTGCGTCTCAGGGCAGGCCAGGCTGGACTGGCCCACGGATGATGGAAAAAAACGCCCGATCTCGATCATCGAACCCGGGCGGCTGATCGGTGATCTCTCGATCATAACAGGAGAGCCCAGACAACTGGATCTGGTCGCCACCGAAGATTGCAGGTTCCTGCGTATCGGCGCCGAGGAACTGCGTGCCGTGGTCGAAAGCGACGCTTCGGTTGCTACGCAATTGCTACAGACTGTTGCGGGATATCTGACTACGTTGTCCACAAGAATCAATGCGGCGCAGAACCCCGAGGAGCTGCTCCCGATGATTACGGATCAGGCGATTCAGGAAAGCACGGGTGAAAATGCCTGAAGCATATTCCGCTCATGACCATCTGGTCGAAACCGCACGCGGCAAACCGGAAATCTGGCGCCTGTTGCTGGGGCTCTTGCTGGTTGCCGTGCTGGTCAGCGTTCTGAACATGGTATTTTTTACCGTGGTTGCCGGGATGGGTCCGGAAAACTGGGCGCAGACGCTTCTGTTGGGCGGTTCACCCCTCGCGCTGCTGTTGCTGTTGGCCAGTTTCGGATTCATCATTCTGGGCGTGGCCGTCGCCGCGCGGCAGGTTCAGCAAAGGTCTTTGGTGTCCATCGTGGGCGGGTACCGATTGGCTGCGGGCCAATTCCTTAAAGTGTTGAAAGCACTTCTTATTTTGGGCGTTGTCGGGTTCCTGCTGCCGCCTTATGGCTTTGGCGGATCTCTGTCGCAGAACCTGCCATTGTCAACCTGGCTTCTTCTCTTGCCGGTTTCGGCCTTGGTTGTTCTGGTGCAGACCAGCGCCGAAGAGCTGTTGTTCAGAGGCTATATTCAGCAAACCCTGGCAGCCAGATTCCAATCGCCTGTCATCTGGATGGGGGTACCATCGATCCTGTTTGCAATTGGACATTACACACCGGACATGGCTGGCGACAACGCGTTGCTGATTGCGCTGTGGGCTTGCGTTTTCGGTCTGCTGACATCGGACCTGACGGCACGGGCGGGAACATTGGGGCCAGCTATCGCCTTGCATTTTTTCAACAACATCATTGCGTTGCTGTTCATCTCGTTGCCCGACAACCTGAACGGGCTGGCGCTGTTCACCCTTCCGTTTGATGCATCTGATGCCGAACAGCTTCGTCCCTGGCTTCTGGTGGACCTTGCCGTGATGTTCGTTTGCTGGCTGGCCGCGCGACTTGCGCTCAGGCGTTGATTGCAATTCCTTCCGTGGCGTCCTATTTGACGTCAACACCGCACAAGCCAAGGTTCCGACATGAACTGGATCACAAACTACGTCCGCCCCCGGATCAACTCGATCTTCTCACGCCGCGAAGTGCCTGAAAACCTCTGGCACAAATGCGACGAATGCGGAACGATGCTGTTCCATCGCGAGCTGGCGGAAAACCAGAATGTCTGCACACAGTGCGACCACCACATGGCGATCACACCGCGTGAGCGGTTCAAGCACTTGTTTGACGGCGGCATCTTTACCGAACTTGAAGTGCCCGCGCCAAAAGACGACCCGTTGCAATTCCGCGATCAGAAGAAATACCCCGACCGCATGAAAGCAGCGCAGAAGAAGACCGGCGAAAAGGAAGCCATGATGGTTGCCTTGGGTGAAATTGGCCGCACCCCCATTGTGGCCGCCGCGCAGGACTTTTCGTTCATGGGCGGATCGATGGGCATGTATGTCGGCAACGCGATCATCGCCGCCGCGCAGGAGGCGGTAAAACTCAAACGGCCGCTGATCCTGTTCTCGGCAGCCGGTGGCGCCCGTATGCAGGAAGGTATCCTCAGCCTGATGCAGATGCCGCGCACCACCGTGGCAGTCGAGATGCTGAAGGAAGCCAACCTGCCGTATATCGTGGTACTGACTCATCCGACAACCGGTGGCGTTACTGCGTCTTATGCGATGCTGGGCGATGTCCATATCTCGGAACCCAACGCGCTGATCTGCTTTGCCGGGCCTCGCGTGATCGAACAGACGATCCGCGAAAAACTGCCCGAAGGCTTTCAACGCGCCGAATACCTGCTGGATCACGGGATGCTGGACCGTGTCACCAGACGTACCGAAATGCGCGATGAACTGATTACCATCACGCGGATGCTGATGAATCTGCCGCCGGCGATCATGGGCGATCTGCCGGCACCGGAACCAACCGACGCAACAGAACTCCCCGCCGAAGAGACAGATCAGAAATGACGGCCAGGACGTCCGACGCCATCCTCGACCGGATGATGGCGCTGCACCCCAAGATCATTGATCTGACCTTGGACCGTGTCTGGCGTCTGCTGGCGGCATTGGACAATCCGCAGTTGAAATTGCCGCCGGTCATTCATATTGCCGGGACCAACGGCAAAGGCTCGACTCAGGCGATGATCAGAGCGGGTCTGGAAAGGGCAGGACGCTCGGTACACGCCTATACCTCGCCGCATCTGGCCCGTTTTCATGAACGTATTCGATTGGCCGGAGAGCTGATCTCGGAGCCAGAACTGACGGCGGTTCTGGATGAATGCTACGCTGCGAATGGCGGCGAAAACATCACTTATTTCGAGATCACAACATGCGCCGCCCTGTTGGCCTTTTCCCGCGCCAAGGCAGATTTCACATTGCTCGAGGTCGGGCTGGGTGGGCGCCTGGACGCCACAAACGTGATCGAAAACCCGGCCGTCACGGTTATTACCCCCGTATCCATCGACCATGAACAGTTCCTGGGTGATACTTTGGGCAAGATCGCGGCGGAAAAAGCGGGCATCATCAAGCCCGGCGTTCCGTGCATTGTCGGCCCGCAACAGGACGAAGCGCTTGAGGTCATCGAATACACGGCCGCCCGATTGGGTGCGCCTTTGTTGGTTCATGGTCAGCACTGGCACGTGCAGGAAGAAAACGGGCGTCTGATCTATCAGGACGAAACCGGTTTGCGGGATGTGCCTCTGCCCAACCTTCTGGGCGCACATCAGATTCAGAATGCGGGCGCAGCGTTGGCGGTTCTGCGCCATCTGAACATGGGCGACGACGCATACGAAGCTGCCGTGACCAAGGCCGAATGGCCGGCGCGAATGCAGCGTCTGAAATCCGGCCCGCTTGTCGATCAGGCGCCGCATGCCGAGATTTGGCTGGATGGTGGTCACAACGCCGCCGCCGGAATCGCGTTGGCGGATGTACTGACGAACCTGCCGCAAAAACCCACGCACATGATCTGCGGCATGCTCAACACCAAGGATGTGACAGGGTATCTTGCACCTCTGGCAGAGAAAGCGACAAGTCTGACAGCCGTGTCCATTCCGGGTGAGACCGCAACGCTCAGCGCGGAAGAAACCGCTGCGGCTGCGGCCAGGGTCAACCTTCCCGCATCCACCGCCGACAGCGTGGCGGACGCATTGAAAGTGATTGCGGACAATGACCCGCAGGCGCGGGTTCTGATCTGCGGCTCGCTCTATCTGGCTGGGAAAATTCTGCAAGAAAACGCGTAGGCGCGTTCCAACCTCATGATCTGGCTGACACTGTCTTGGATGGGGTGCGGGCGATACGGGCGGATCAGTGTCCCTGTCGCCCCCAATCCTGATCCTGCATTTCCCGCAGGCGTGATGCCGTGCGTTCAAATTCGAAGGTTCCTTCGCCTTCGACATACAGCATCTCGGGTTCCGCTGCAGCCGAGCAGATCAAACGCACCCTGGCTTCGTAAAGCGCATCAATCAGGGTGACAAAACGCTTGGCCTCGTTGAAATTGTTGCGCGACAGGCGTGGGATGTCCTCAAGCACCAGCACCTTTACCTCTTCGGCGATCGCCAGATAATCACCCGGCCCAAGCATGCGACCACACAGATCATAGAATGAAGCCCGCGCCACCCCGTTGCGAAAGGCGGGCAATTCAACGGCCCGGCCTTTGACGTGCAGCACAAGCGGATCAGCGGGTCCACCGGCAAGATCTGTCCAGACCTCTCTGATCTTCTGCCGGGCTTCTGGGCCAATCGGAGTGAAATAGACCGGGGCACCCTCCAACCGGTTCTGCCGATAGTCCGTCGGCGACACCAATTCCCACACCTGCAACTGCTCTTTGATATGCGCGATGAACGGCAGGAACAGCTGCCGGTTCAGCCCATCCTTGTACAGATCGTCGGGATGCCTGTTCGACGTGGTAACCACGACCACGCCGCCTTCGTGCAACAAGTCAAACAGCCGCCCGACAATCATTGCGTCCGTAATGTCGGTGATCTGCATTTCGTCAAACGCGAGCAAGCGAACTGAATTGACCACCTCTTTCGCCACCGGTGCCAGGGCATCCTCGACATTCTGTTGCCGGGCCTTGTGCATTCCAGCGTGAATTTCCTGCATGAAAGCGTGAAAATGCACGCGTCGTGCCGGGATATTGCCCAGCGTATCGACGAACATGTCCATCAGCATGGATTTCCCACGCCCGACACCGCCCCACAGGTACAACCCTTTGGGTGGCGGAGGCGCCTTGCGGAAGAGCCCGCGTTTGACCGGCTTGGACAGCGCCGCCCGGATGCGTTCGAATTGGGGCAGAACGGCCTCTTGCGCGTCGTCGCGTGTCAGGGTTCCGTCCGCAATGCGGGCCTCGTAAAGCGAAATAAGATCCGTCATGAATCCGAGCCTTACCCGTCGCCTCGGCCGTTGAAAAGAAGCCATTTTTGGCGACACATCAATTTTGTTTATCCGTGACCGCAAATCTGCTGAATTGACGGTTACACAAAAAGTAATACGGTCCTTCGGACGTTACGCCTGAGGTTCCATGCCCCGATCCGCCCGCTTGTTGAATCCGATTCTGATTGTCGGATGTATCATCATCACGGTCAGCTTCGCCGTTCGTGCGTCGTTCGGCGTATTCCAGATTCCGATAGCCGATGAGTTCGGCTGGCTGCGGACCGATTTCTCGATGGCGATTGCAATTCAAAACCTGGCCTGGGGCATCGGGCAGCCGATCTTTGCGGCGATTGCCGAAAAGGTGGGCGACCGCCGAGCCATCATCCTCGGCGCTCTCACTTACGCGGCTGGCATGGTGCTGACGGCGTGGTCCGTTACACCGTTCGAGCATCAGATATACGCGTGGCTGGTTGGTTTCGGCATCGCCGGGACCGGGTTTGGTGTGGTTCTGGCGGTTGTCGGACGCGCGTCCACCGATGAAAACCGGTCCATGTCGCTGGCCATCGTTACTGCTGCGGGCAGCTTTGGGCAGGTTCTGGGGGCGCCGACCGCTGAATGGCTGCTGACTTTCCTGCCTTGGCAGCAGGTTTTTGTCGTGTTTGCCGCGGCAATTCTTGCCCTTGTGCTGACCTTGCCCTTCATGCGTGCACCACAGCCCGTTTCGAAGGCAGAGATGCAAGAAAGCATGAGCGAGATTCTGGGAAAGGCGTTCCGCGACCCTTCCTATGCGCTGATATTTCTGGGTTTTTTCAGCTGCGGATACCAGCTGGGCTTCATCACCGCGCATTTCCCGGCTTTCGTGGCCGAGATGTGTGGACCAATCCAGCCCGGAGGCGTACTGCATTCCATCGGGATCACCTCTACATCCGCACTTGGTGCGGTGTCGATTTCATTGATCGGTCTGGCCAATATCGGCGGCACGCTACTGGCGGGTTGGGCCGGCAACCACTTTCCGAAAAAATACCTTCTGGCAGCGGTTTATACGGGCCGGACGATTGCAGCGGCTTTGTTCATCGTGTTCCCGATCACACCCCTTACGGTCATCGTGTTCTCGCTGGTGATGGGATCGCTTTGGCTGGCCACCGTGCCGCTGACCTCGGGGCTCGTCGCGCATCTATACGGTCTGCGTTATATGGGAACGCTCTATGGATTTATCTTCTTGAGCCACCAGATCGGCAGCTTCCTGGGCGTCTGGCTTGGCGGACGCATGTATGACCAGTATGGCGACTACAACATGGTTTGGTGGATCGGGGTCGCGATCGGTGCCTTCAGCGCCATAGTCCACCTGCCGATCCGCGAGAACCGGTCAGCAGTTCCTGCCTGAGGCACATCGACACGCCACAGGCAGGGAACCAATCGGGCAAAGGCGTTACCGAAGTTCGGCCTCGGTATTGCCGCCATCCACCGTCACGACATGACCGGTGGTGCGTTCCATCAGCGCCAGCGCAACAAAGGCGTTCGCGACATGCTTCGCCTCGACTTCGCGGCCCAGCAGGTTGCCTGACATATAGGTCTCCTCGGAAACGCCACGTGCGGCAGCGCGTTCCTGAATGAACCCATCCGTCAGCAGGCCAGACCGAATTCGATCTGCATTCACCCCGTTCACACGGATTCCGTATTCGGCCAATTCAAGCGTCAACTGGCGCAACAGGAACAGTGTGGCGGCTTTTGGCGTACCATAGGCCCCCATGTTCCGGCCCGGGTTGATCGCCTGTTTGGAGATATTGAACAGGATCTGACCGCCGCGGCCCTGAGCTTGCATCACTCGGGCAGCCTGTGTCGCAAATGCCTTATGCGCGAAGAAATTCAGTTCAAAAGCCGCGCGGAATTCGTCGTCACCAAGATCCAGCAAAGCGCCCGAAGTCGCCGACCCGGCATTCGATACCATTACATCGATCCCACCAAACCGGTGTATCGCCGCCGCAATCGCGGCATCTACGGCGCCTCTCTCGGTTACGTCGCAGGCATATGTCGAATGCCATGTGCCAAGGGTCGATTTGGCCTTGGCCAACGCCCGTTCATCCCGGTCCACCAGAACGACATTTGCACCGGCATCAGCAAAGGCCTTGGCGGTTGCCAGACCTATCGCCCCTGCACCACCGGTCACCATCACAATCTTGCCCTGAAGCGGAGGTGGTGAGCTTTTGCCCAGCTTCGCCTGTTCCAAGGACCAGTATTCACAATCAAAGCGATCTTTTTCATTGATGGGAAAAAAACCGCCCGCGTCTTCGCCCACTGATCGCACCCGCAGGTTTTGTTCCGCAAGATCTGCCGCGGCCGAGGCAGCCTTTGCGTTCGGGCCCATTCCCAGGATCCCCACGCCCTCGATCCACGCATGCTTGGGGTCTTGAGGCAGCAGTTTCTTGCGTTCGTCGGCCTGCGGCGCCTGCCGTTCAAAATACGCCCGATAGTCTTTGGCAAACTCTTCGACCTTTGCCTTGATCCGAGACCGCCCCCCAGACAAATCCGACGCGCGCAATACAAGCGGGCAGCCTTTTGTCCGTAATACGTGATCCGGCGACGCCATGCCCCGCTGGGCCAATGAATCAATATCCGGACGATCGAAAAACTGCATGACATCCGGCCCGTTGCGGAGGTCAAAAACCGGCATCGGGTCATCCCGTTGGGCCGCCACTTCGGCGATGACCCCGCGCAGGATCGGCAATACCTCAAGGTTCTCAGCCGGATCGCGACGGCCAATTGTCGTCAGGTCCTTCATCCCGAAATAGGCAGCAACCTCGTTGGTATGCGCCACGATCCGGTCATAGCTTTCCTGCGCCGTCGCGCCGAAGGTGAAATGCCCGTGCTGAAGCAGCAGAAGCCCTTCGACATTCGGGTTTTCGTCAAATACCTCGGCCGCCTTTTTGGCCAGCCCGAAGCCAGGCATGATGTAGGGCACAATGCCCAGTCGGTCGCCAAAAATCTCGCGGCAGACGTCCTCGGCATTTGGCAGATTGGCGAGCACCAGAAAGGGTGTCGCATGCGTATGATCCACATATTTGTGCGGTAAAAATGCATGCAACAGAGTTTCTACAGAGGGGTTCGGAGAACTCGAATCCAACAGATTGGCGCGCTGAACATTGACCATCTGTGCATCTGACAGATGGTCCAATGCGCGCAGTTTCATCAAAGGATCTAGCCACACGCCCGGCAAGCCCGGTGCCTCGATGCTGTCCAGATCCCACCCAGATCCCTTGACATGCAGAACGCGCTGTGGATCGCCAAACAGATCAGGGCGTTCCAGTTTGACCGACGTGTTGCCTCCCCCGTGCATCAGGAGGTCCGGGTTCTGACCGATCAGCCGCGAGGTATAGACACGTTCGCCCAGTTCCTGATCTGCGGGGTCTGTTCCGGCCCGGTCACGCCATTTCCGTGCCTCGTCGGCCCTGTACCAGTTTTCAATCATCATTCATTCTCAGCAAGTTAAGCGGGTGCATGATCCGCGTGGGCGATTGCACAATTCAAGACTGTGCTAAACAAAGTGTTAACCAGCCCGTTCGGGAAACAACCGGGCAAGCCCGTCAGCAGACGCCTCGCTGACGCCGCGCTCGGTGATAAGCCCTGTCACCAGCCGGTTTGGGGTGACATCAAAGGCAGGATTGCCACCTTCCGTGCCGTCTGGCGTCACGCGTACATCCGAGATGTTCCCCTGCCCATCAACCCCCATGACATGGGAGACTTCCCTGGAATCACGTTCTTCGATCGGGATTTCGGCCACACCGTCGCGAACGGTCCAGTCAATCGTAGGAGAGGGAAGGGCGACATAAAATGGCACACCGTTGTCCCGCGCAGCCAAAGCCTTCAGATAGGTCCCGATCTTGTTGCAAACATCACCTTGGGCCGTGGTTCGGTCCGTGCCCGTAATCACCAAATCAACCACGCCGTGCTGCATCAAATGACCGCCGGCATTATCCACGATGTAGCGGTGGGGAATGCCATGTTCGCCCAATTCCCAGGATGTCAGTGCGCCCTGGTTGCGCGGTCTGGTTTCATCCACCCAGACGTGCAAGGGGATGCCCGCGTCATGTGCGTGATACATCGGGCTTGTGGCCGTGCCCCAATCCACAGTCGCCAGCCATCCCGCATTGCAATGCGTCAGCAACCGAACCGGCTCACCGGCGGGTTTTCGGGCCGCGATATCCTTGATCAGTTCCAACCCGTGCCGGCCGATTGCGGCGTTGATCTCGACATCTTCGTCTGCAATCTCCTGCGCCAGCGACCAGGCGCGCTCGGCGCGGTCACCCGGAGCAAGCGGCATCAGCGCTTCTCGGCATCTGTCCAATGCCCAGCGCAGGTTGATTGCCGTGGGTCGGGTTGCATGTAAAACGTCATACGCGGCGTCAAACGAGGCTTCTGAGCTGTCCCGAGACATCTGCTCGGCAATTCCAAACGCAGCGGTCGCGCCTATCAAAGGTGCGCCCCTGACCCACATATCCCGTATCGCAGCTGCAAATTCATCAAGCGTTTTCAGGGTTACGACCCGAAAATCATGCGGCAACCACCTTTGGTCGATGATCCGAACCACGCCTGCCGGTTTGTCCCACCAAATAGACCGATAATGGGTGCCTTGTACTTTCATAACGCAGTCTCCGTATTCGAAAAGCCTGATCGGAATTCAAGCACAGGGTGCGTTCTAATGAGGTACTTGTAAACGGGCGTTTCGGAATTCGGGTCAGTATTTGATCTAGCAAAAGGAATGATCATCCCTTTCTGGCGGCACGTATTTCCCGTTCCAAGGCGTCCAGAAACCGCGAGCGGTCGGCTTTACCGAAGGGTCGCCCACCGCCGCCGGTTCCCAACGGATTGGCCGCGCGCAGATCGGCCATCAAGTCACGCATTGCCAGTTGTTGGCCAATATTTGCCGCGGTGAAGGTTTCACCATTGGGGCGCAGCACGCGTGCGCCTGCTTCGACGCATTTTGCGGCCAAAGGGATGTCGGACGTTATGACGACATCCCCTTCTCCACAGCGTTCGGCAATCCATTTGTCGGCCTCATCCGCGCCTTCGGAAACGACAATGACCTGCACCAGCGGGTTGGCCGATGGACGAAGCCCGCCATTGGACACCAGCGCCATCGGCACCTTGTGCCGCGTCGCGACCCGTTCGGCCTCGGCTTTTACAGGACAGGCATCGCCATCGACATACAGCGTCGTCACGCCTTCTTTGCCTCTTTCTTTGCCGGCTCCACCGGTTTCTTTTTGACCTTGAATTCCTCGGGTATGGGCATGCGGTTGAACGCATCCAGGCCCGCGATTTTATACGCTTCGGCAAGAGTCGGGTAGTTGAACGTGTTCTGAACGAAGTAGTCCACCGTACCTTTCAGGTTCAGCACGGCCTGCGCAATATGGATCAACTCCGTCGCGCCTTCACCAACGATCTGGACACCCAGCACCCTGCGGGTCTTGAGCGAGAACAGCATTTTCAACATGCCGTGTTCCAGCCCCATGATATGCCCGCGTGACGTCTCGCGGAATCGCGCGACACCGACCTCGTAGGGGATGTTGCGCTCCTGCAATTCTTCTTCCGACATTCCGCAGGTTGATATTTCGGGCACTGAATAGATGCCATAGGGGTACCACGGGCTTTCCGGCAGCGTGGGCGTTTCAAGGGCGTGACAGGCAGCCACGCGCCCCTGCTGCAAAGAGGTTGATGCCAGCGACGGATGTCCGATCACATCGCCCGTGGCATAGATATGCGGAACCGCCGTTTGATATGTCTTGCGGTCTACCTTGATCCGGTTGCGGTGGTCCGTCTCCAGCCCGACGGCATCCAGATTGAGTTTGGACGTCGCCCCCATGCGTCCGGCCGCAAACAGAAGCATTTCAGCGCGAACGTGGCGACCGTTTTCAAGGGTCACTTCCACATGTTCACCGGCGTCTTCAATCTTCTCGACAGCCGAGCCCAAACGCAGGTCGACACCGTTTTCCCGGATCTGATGGGTAAAGTCGTGGATCAACCGGCTGTCGATGAAATCCAGAAACGTGTCGCGGGGTTCAATCAGCGTCACACGCACGTCCAGGGCTGAAAACATCGTGGCATATTCCACGCCAATGACCCCGGCACCGATAACGACCAGCGAGCGCGGAATCTCTGCCATTTCCAGAAATTCGTCACCATCCACCACCGTCTTGCCGTTGAACGGGACATAATCCGGGCGATAGGTTTTCGTGCCTGTCGCAATCAGGAACTTCGCGGCCGTCACACGCGTTGTTTCCCCGGCATCGGTTGCGACCTCTACTTCGTGCGGCCCGGCAAATCTGGCCAGACCGTCCAGGGTTTCGACATGGTTCCTGTTGAACTGATGTTCCAACACGTCGACTTCATGGTCGAGGGTCATATGCAGGCGGGCTTTCAAGTCTTCTGCCCGGATCTGATCCTTTACCCGGTATGAACGCCCGTAAAAGCTGCGCTCGCGCCAGCCCGACAGGTTCAGAACCGTTTCGCGCAGGGTCTTGGACGGAATCGTGCCGGTGTGGACAGAGACGCCACCAAAACGGTCTTTGCGGTCGATGACCAGCACACGCCGTTTCAGTTTGCCTGCCTGAATCGCCGCAGAACGCCCAGAAGGCCCCGACCCTATGATGATCAGGTCATAATCGTAATTGCTCATCCCTCAGTCTCCGTACAGTGCCTCGGCATGGAAGATGACGTGATCTTCCATAAACGTGGACACAAAGAAGTACGAATGATCGTAACCCGGCTGGAAGCGATACGTCGCTTGCTGGCGGCGTTCGGCGATGGCTTGCGCCAACGCTTCGGGGCGCAAAAGGTCCATGAATTGATCGTTTGCACCTGTGTCGATCAGGATCGGACCGTCAAAACCGGTTTTCTTCATCAACAAGGACGCATCGTGTTTTGCCCAAAGCGTTTCGTCGTCACCAAGGTAGGCGCTCAGCTGTTTGCGTCCCCAATCCGCTCCGGTCGGGTTCGAGATCGGCGCAAAGGCTGACACCGAACGGAAGCGTCCGGGCAGGTTCATGGCAAGCGTCAGGGCGCCGTGCCCCCCCATGGAATGGCCCGTTATGGCCTGGCGTTCGCTGTCGATGGCGAAGTTTTCGAACAGCAGGGCGGGTAGCTCTTCGGCGACATAGTCCCACATCCGGAAATGCGGCGCCCAGGGTTCCTGTGTCGCGTTCACATAGAACCCTGCGCCCTGACCCAGATCATAATCTTCATGATCTGCGACGCCGTCACCACGCGGCGAGGTATCCGGAAACACCACGGCGATCCCTTGTTCCGCGGCCCACGCCTGAGCCCCGGCCTTGGTCATCGCGTTTTCATGGGTGCAGGTCAATCCCGACAAATACCAAAGAACCGGGACTGGGCCGTCCTTGGCCTCGGCTGGAAGAAACAGGCCAAAAGTCATGTCACACTTGCACGACGAAGAGGCGTGGCGGTACACGCCCTGCACACCGCCAAAACAGGCATTTTCCGAAAGGGTTTCCATCAGGCACCGTCCTTGTTTTCGAGTCGCAACATGGCTAACGATCCGCGGACCCGGCGTAAAGTCTGTGCGCCTTCGTTGAGAGTATTTTTCGAAAAGGTGAAGGTCAGAATGTGCCCGCCCAGGCGATCACCATCGGCACGGTGAGAATACTGACGATTGTGGATAGAAGGATTGCCGCCGACGCGCGATGCGGGGCAATGCCGTAATGCGCGGCCAGCATGTAAACATTGCCCGCAACGGGCAAAGCAGCGGCAGAGATGGCAACAGTTGCGGGAAAAGTATCAATCGGTATCAGCCATAACAGAGCGACCGCAACGCAGGCCGGATGGATCGCCAGTTTGCAGAAGCTCAACCATGCCGCGATCTGGACACGTTCAGCCGACTTGTCTGCCAATGATGCGCCAATGGCGAACAATGCACCCGGAGTCGCTGCACCACCGAGAATGATCAGAAAATCGCCAAGAGGTTCAGGAACAGGCAATTGCAGCGAGGACCAGATGAGACCGGCCGAGATGGATACGATCATGGGATTGCGGACCAAACCCATTCCGATCAACTTGAAGGTGGTCGGGGTCAGTTTGCCGTCACGGCCGCCATTGATCAGGATCACGATAAGGGAAGAGAACACGACCAGATCGACGGTCAGAACCAGCATCACGGGCCCGATCGCAGCCTCGGAGAACAAAAGGGAAAGCATGGGCAGCCCGAGGAACCCGACATTGCCGATGGCCGCGCACTGAGCCTCGACCGCAGCGGTCGGAATGTCGAGCTTGCGCAGCCAGGCGATGGTCGACGCCAGAACGTAAACGGTCATGGTTCCCAGCAGATATCCAAGGATGAGCCGGGCATTGAAAATCTCGGCAAAGGGAAGGGTGGCGGCAAAGCGAAACAGCATCGCCGACAGCGCAAAGAAAAAGACGAACTTGGTCAGATATGCCGTTGCTTCAGCCGTGAAAAAACGCGTGCGCCCCGCCCAAAAGCCCAGGCCGATAATCGCGAAAAACGGAAGGGTGCGCAGAAAGATTTCGACCATGGGCCCAGTCCTAGCACGGTTTGAACGCGCTGCAAGTACCCGACATCAAAGCAAATGCAACCTCCGCTTCGCTGGAATATTTGAGAATCGTTGTATCTAAACCGAGCGGTTTATAAACTGGCGCAGCTATCGATCGAGGAGAAGACATGACCCAGACCGCCACCATCCTGCGCACCGGCCGTAAATTCGACCAGGTTCTGCGCGGGGCTAGAGAGGTTTTCATGGCGGATGGGTTTGAAGGGGCAAGTGTGGATGACATTGCCCGCGCGGCGGGCGTGTCAAAAGCAACGCTGTACAGCTATTTCCCAGACAAGCGCCTTTTGTTCATGGAAGTGGCCCAGACAGAATGCTGCCTGATGGCCGAGCGGGTCATCTCGATGATCGACGAAACCAAACCCGCCCGCGAAGTGCTTCAGATCACGGCGACGCAATTGACGGCCTTCCTTGTGTCGGATTTCGCGCAGCAGGTTTTCAGGATCTGCGTTGCCGAGCGCGACCGGTTTCCCGAGCTTGGCCGTGCGTTTTACGAGGCAGGGCCGCAAAACGGCCAGCGACAGATGGCCGAGTATCTGGAAAAAGCCGTGGCCAAGGGTGAATTGGCCATTGATGATGTACATATCGCTGCCGAGCAGTTTTCCGAACTGTGCAAAGTGCGGATCTGGACCCGGGCGGCTTTTGGCATTCAGAACACGTTCACCCAGGAAGAAATAGATCAGGTCGCTGCTCAGGCCGTTGACATGTTTCTTGCCCGTTACGGGGTCTGATCCACAAAAGTGATGGCCCGCGCCCGGAACAGGGGCGCAGACCATCGCTCACTCACCAAAACACTCGATACACAACAGTTTAAAGCTGCAAGTCTTTTAAAACCCTTTACTCGAAGAAAGTTCTGGCCAGACGCTCGCTGACAGGGAGTGCCAGATATGCAATCACTGCGCGTTCACTTGTGTTGACGAACAGGTCTGCGGGCATGCCGGGGACCAAGTCCAAAGCCGCCACTTCGTCGGATTGCCGATCGTTCAGTTTGACCCGGGTCTTGAAATTGCACTCGCCAGTGCGTTCGTCCTCCAATGCGTCGGCTGAGATATTAAAGATTGAACCTCGGGCCTCGGACACATCGGCCTGCGCAAAAGCCGACAAACGAATCCGTGTGGCCTGACCGATTTTCAGCTTGTTGACGTCACCAAGTCTAATCCGGCCCGAAATCGCCGAATTGCAACCGGTAAGGATGTCGTCGCCGCCTTAACCGTTCTGCGGATCAACGCCGACCGCGCCGTTCAGCGCATTGGTCAGATCGCTGCCGACAATCACGTCGCCATCAGCCGAGTCAATGACGTACTTAGTTGAAAACAGTCCATCGGTTTCGACCTGGTTCGAGATCACGTCCTGACCGATGACACCGAGCCCCCTGATGCGTTCACGTTCAGCGTGGCGCCTGCCTCCGCCAGCGATTCCTGTACAACCGGGCCGTTTCGGCCGACCGGCACATTGTGCAGATGGATGGCCGAAACCGCGCCGGGGATGGGTGTGTTCAGGTCAGCTTCGTTCCGACCGACAACGCTCAGTTCGCTGGAATACGAGATTTCTCCGGTCGCCGAATTCCGGGTGATGACTACGGTCGCGTGGCCGGTGACCTTGCTGTCCAAGGCCGGCCCGGGCTCTTGCTCTGCGTTCAGGCTGCCGCTCAGGGTGACGGTGCGAATGTCACCCTTGGCCAACCAGATCAAAAAACTTAAACAGGAATTGGGAACCGATCTGTTCCTGCGCCTCAACAACGATGTGCCCCGACACTGTACGGTGCCCGTGTCGTTGAACAGGCTGGGCGCCTTCTGAACGATGCGCGGAAAATCCGTGACACCGCGACCGAGTTCCGCGACCCCGAAGTAGTTCCTTTGACTGTCGGAATGACTCCGACTTAGGCCCCTTATCTGACCGGGTATCTCTGAACCCTTCAGCCCGCTGTTTCCGTGGATGCGGGTCACGCTGGTCGAGGATCTGCCTGAAAACATGTTGCGTATGGTCGATGATCACTTGCTGGACAAGGCGCTTGCGGCGAAGATCAACAACAGCGCCGGTTTGGATTTCACTTCAATCTGGTCTGAACCATTGTTTCTGGCCCTTCGAAAAGGGCACGCGCTTTGCTCCTTGTCATCCATCACCCCAGAGGATGCTCCGCCGTTTGATTTTATCCGGCTTACACACTGTTTCGGATACGAACTTGAGGGGAGGCTTCCCAAACAAGATGGATCAAGCCGTATCAGCAAACGTTTCGACCTGACCACGCTGAGGTTCGAGACGACCTGCCGCCATATTTGCCATTCCGACGATTGCACCATTGTCTCTGCCTTGGCCGCTGAACAACGAGAGCCAAAACTGGGCCGCCTCGGAACCTGCGCGGGCAAAGGTGACTGCCACTACAGTCAGGAAGGTGGGATCGAAGTGATAAGGTTTTTGCTCCTATGTCAAAACCTGTTCGGTGCTCTGGCCTCAATACGTGGTGCGCATCTGGTATCCCTGATGGAAGGTCATGCGCACGAAAGTAACAGGATCGCTGCGAAACCATGTCGTGCGTTCTAGCTGAAACAACGGTGTGCCGGGCGGTACCGCCAGAAACTCCTGCAAATGCCCTGTTGCGGGGACGGCCGAGAAGGCAATTTCAGCGTTTGAAAATGGCACCTCAGACAGCAGCCATTCATTCGGCCCGGTGGTCAGGAAATCTTCGTCGAGAACCTGAGGCACGGTGCTGACGTTGATCCAGCGTTCCTCGAACTGAAACGGACGGTTGTCGGCGTGGTGCATGCATTGCAGATGGACGATCTGCGCACCTTCCGGGATGCTCAGCTTTGCCTGCAACCACGCGGGGCAATCGATTAGTGTTCGGCTTACCAGAGCATAGCGGTATTCGGCGTTCATTTCTTCGATGGCCTGTCGAACGACAGTGATCGGCAATTTCGCCTGCTTTACCGGTGTGGTCACAACACGCGTGCCACCCTTGCGTTTGCGGGTGACAATTCCCTGTTCGGCAAGTTCCCGCAGCGCCCGATTGACCGTCGCCCGTGCAACACCGAATTCGGCTGCCAGTTCCATCTCGGTGGGCAACAGGCTGCCCTGTGGCCAGACACGGGTTTGAATGCGGTTCACGACTTCGTCCCGAATGTCCTGAAAGCCGAGAGGTTTTTGATCGGTCACGTGGTGTTCATCCAATTACGTACAAACATATTGTTATTATGAGGCCATTTTTGTCGGCCCGTAAAGGCGCAGCAAGCTCAAAGTCTCGGCATGAGATCAGCCATGGCCTGTCGATAGTCAGATACAATCCGATCCCGAGCAATATGGCGGCCCCGGCGTACCTGATGGCGGCCAGCCGACCACAAATCGGTCACTACGTGGTCCTTCGCGGCAAAGACCAACCCATCGAGCAACTGTTCAGGACGCAGGGCACAAAGCGCGGGATCCTGACTGTCAATAGCAACAAGATCCGCCAGCATCCCTTCTGCGATCTGCCCCGCCGTGCGCCGCAGGGCCTGCGCACCGCCCAAAGCCGCATTGCAATACAGTGTCTGTCCAACCGAACCCTCCCCTTCGACCAGGACATTGCGCGACAGATCTCGCAGGCGTTGGGAATATTCCAGCGTACGTAGTTCCTCTGTCATCGAAACCAACACGTTTGAATCCGACCCGACCCCAAAACGACCACCGGCTTCAAGAAAGACGGCTCCATTGAAGGGGCCATCCCCCAAATTGGCCTCGGTGATCGGGCAAAGCCCCGCGACCGCGCCCGTTGCGGCCATATCGCGGGTTTCCTTTTCCGTCATGTGAGTGGCGTGGATGAGGCACCAGCGATGGTTTACCGTTGCATTGTTCAGCAGCCATTCCACCGGGCGGGCGCCCAGACCCTCGTGAACCTGTTCAACTTCCATGGGTTGTTCCGCGATGTGAATATGGACAGGTCCCGTCTTTTTTGCGTCCAGAACCCGGGCAAGATCTTGCGGTGATGTCGCGCGCAAGGAATGTGGGGCAATGCCTATCTGACAGTCATCCGGCAGATCGCCCAGTGCCGCCTGCGCCTGTTCGACCAACGCCAGATAGCGGTCCACATCATTGCCAAATCGTTGCTGTCCCGCTTCCAACGGTTGCTCGCCGACCCCTGCGTAAGAATAAAGTACGGGCAGATGCGTCAGTCCGATTCCCGTCTCGGCCGACGCAGCCATGATTCGCTGGGACAGCTCTGCGAGATTGTCATAAGGTGTGCCGTCTGGCTGGTGATGCAGATAATGGAATTCACCAACCGAGGCATAGCCGGCTTCCTGCATCTCCATATAGACCAGAGCGGCAATCGCCTGCACCTGTTCAGGCGTAAGGTGCGCAGTGAAACGATACATCAGTTCCCGCCACGTCCAGAAACTGTCGCGACCGGCCTTTCGATATTCGGTCATACCCGCCATCGCGCGCTGAAATGCGTGGCTATGCAGATTGGCCAATGCGGGCAGCAAAGTGTCGACGCAAGTATCGCCTTCTTGCGCCGTCGCGCCCTGTTGCAGCGACACCATCAGCCCTTGCCTGATTTCTACGCGCAGGCTCATAGCCCAACCGGTGCTCAGTAATGCGCGATTAGCGAAGATAGCCATTTTTCACCTCATTTTATGCATAGACATATAAATGATAGAAATGTACTAGAAAAGTAGGAAATGCACGGAGGGTGCGAGTCACATGCAGACGCAAACGCAGGTTTTGACGGATCTTGATGCCGCAACTATGACCGAAGGCGGCGCGCCATACGGTTTGGTCCCGGATGCCGCGATCGTGTTGCAGGACGGGCGCATCGCATGGGTCGGCCCTGTTGTGGATCTTCCGCCACGTTTCGCCGACCAGCCAAGGGCTCGAATGGGTGGGCGCCTGGTTACGCCCGCCTTTATCGATTGCCACACCCATGTGGTTCACGGTGGCCATCGCGCCGCAGAGTTCGAAATGCGCCTGAACGGCGCGAGCTATGAAGAGGTCGCGCGCGCTGGGGGCGGGATCATCTCGACGGTCAAAGCCACGCGCGCAGCCGGAGTGGAGGAGTTGGTCGCACAAGCATTGCCGCGTGTGGATGCGATGCTGGCCGAAGGGGCATCGGTCATCGAAGTAAAGTCCGGCTACGGGTTGGATGACAAGACTGAATTGAACATGTTGCGCGCGGCTCGGGCGTTGCCCGATCATCGCCCCGTCCGTGTTCTGACCAGCTTTTTGGGTGCTCATGCGGTGCCTCAGAACTATGAGGGCAGGGCGTCGGACTACATTCATCAGGTCTGCATTCCCACGCTTCGCGCCGCTCATGCCGAGGGATTGGTCGATGCGGTCGATGCCTTCTGCGAAGGCATCGCCTTTCAACCCGAAGAGTTGATCCCGCTTTTTGATGCCGCGACAGCGCTTGGCCTGCCGATCAAGATCCACGCCGAACAATTGTCGAATTTGGGCGGCGCAAAACTGGCTGCCGGATACGGCGCGCTTTCGGCAGATCATATAGAATATCTTGACGAAGCAGGTGTTCTGGACATGGCGCAGGCCGGTACCGTCGGTGTTATTCTGCCGGGGGCCTTCTACACCTTGCGCGAAACACAGGCGCCACCGATTGACCTGTTGCGCCGGCATGCTGTGCCCATGGCGCTTGCCACGGATTGCAATCCCGGTTCGGCGCCGATGACCTCGCTGTTGCTGGCGATGAACATGGGATGCACCCTGTTTCGCATGACGCCAGAAGAGGCCCTGCAAGGCGTGACGGTTCACGCGGCCCGTGCTCTCGGGTTGGCTGATTGCGGTCAGATCTCAGTCGGGCGGCGCGCTGATCTGGCGGTTTGGAATGTCGAACACCCCGCGGAATTGGCCTATCGCATCGGCTTCAACCCTCTTCATACCCGCATATTCGGAGGTATATTTTGACGACCCTCACCCTTACCCCGGGCGCCGTTACCCTGTCGCAACTGGAACTGGTCCTTCGCGAAGAGTGCGCTGTTCGGTTGGACCCAGCCTGCCGCCCGGCCGTCGAAGAAGCGCACAAGCGCATCGCCGATGCGGCGACGGGAGAGGCCGCCGTATATGGCGTGAACACAGGGTTCGGGAAACTGGCCAGCGTCAAAATCGCGGCCGAGGACACGGCAACCTTGCAGCGCAACCTGATCCTCAGCCATTGCTGCGGTGTTGGCCCTGCGATCCCGCGCGCCCTTGCCAGATTGATGATGGTTCTGAAATTGCTGAGCCTGGGGCGCGGAGCGTCGGGGGTTCGGCCAGAAGTGATCACCCTGCTGGAAGGGATGTTGTCACAAGGTGTGACCCCGGTGATCCCGGCGCAGGGTTCAGTTGGAGCTTCGGGTGATCTTGCGCCCTTGTCCCACATGGCTGCCGTCATGATGGGCGCTGGTGAGGCCGAATTCAGTGGCGATGTGATGCCCGGTGACGCTGCGCTGTCCAAAGCGGGTCTGCACCCGATCGAACTGGGCCCTAAAGAAGGGCTGGCGCTGATCAATGGCACCCAGTTTTCGACGGCCTTTGCGCTGTCCGGGCTGTTTGGCGCGTGGCAGGCGGCGCAAAGCGCGTTGGTTACCTCGGCGCTGACGACGGATGCGATCATGGGTTCGACCGCCCCGTTGCAACCGGAAATTCACACGTTGCGCGGGCATCGCGGGCAGATCGAGGCCGGCGTGACCATGCGGGCGCTGCTGGCCGGGTCGGTCATTCGTGAAAGCCATCGGGTTGGCGATACCCGGGTTCAGGACCCGTATTGTATCCGCTGCCAGCCTCAGGTGGTGGGGGCCGCGATGGATGTGCTGAGGCAGGCTGCAACAACGCTGGAAATCGAGGCCAACGCGGCGACGGACAATCCTCTGGTTCTTTCGGAAACCGGCCTGATCGTTTCGGGCGGGAATTTTCACGCCGAACCCGTTGGGTTTGCCGCAGACATGATTGCGCTCGCCGTGGCCGAGATCGGGGCAATTGCGCAACGCCGCATTGCGTTGATCGTCGATCCGGCACTCAGCTTTGATCTGCCGCCTTTTCTGACGCCCAATCCGGGCCTGAATTCGGGCTATATGATCGCTGAGGTGACGACCGCCGCACTGATGAGCGAAAACAAGCATCTGGCCAATCCATGCGTGACGGACTCGACGCCCACATCGGCCAATCAGGAAGATCACGTTTCGATGGCGGCCCATGGCGCGCGGCGATTGGGGCAGATGGTTGCCAATCTGGAACGCATTCTGGGGGTCGAACTGCTGTGTGCCACACAAGGGGTCGAGTTCCGCGCGCCGCTGCCTACGAGCGAAACGTTGCAGGCCGTGATGGCACGGCTTCGTGCCGTGGTGCCGGCCTTGGGTGACGATCGCTATATGGCACCCGAGATCGAAGCAGCCTCGGCCCTGATTGCCAGTGGCGAGATTGCCCGTGGCACGGGCATCGCCATGCCGGAACTTGGCGCATGAGCGGCCCGGTCGAGATTTCGCGCGGTGACAGTCCGATCGTGCTGGGTCTGCCGCATACCGGCACCCATGTGCCGGCCACGATCGAGGCCAAGCTGAATGCGCGGGGCAAGGCTCTGGCGGATACGGATTGGCATGTTCATACCTTGTATGAAGGACTTCTGCCCGGTGCGACCACGGTTCGGGCGACCTTCCACCGATATGTGATCGACGCCAACCGGGATCCGTCGGGCGTGTCGCTTTATCCCGGCCAGAACACGACCTCTCTTGTGCCGCTGACGGATTTTGACGGCCAAGGCATCTGGGACATCCCGCCTTCCGAAAAGGATATCCTCGAACGACGGGAAGCTTTTCATGCACCGTATCATGCCGCCCTGAAGGCCGAGCTGGAACGCGTGAAGGCGGCCCATGGGGTTGCGGTGCTGTATGATTGCCACTCGATCCGCAGCCATATTCCTTTTCTGTTCGAAGGTACTCTGCCCGATATGAGCATCGGCACGAACAATGGGGCGACCTGCGCGCCGGAAATCGAAGCCATAGCGCATGAACTCGCGACGTCCTCGCCCTATACGGCTGTTCTGAATGGGCGGTTCAAGGGCGGATGGACAACGCGCTATTATGGCCGCCCCTCCGAAGGGGTTCACGCGATCCAGATGGAGCTGGCTCAGTCGACCTACCTGAAAACTGAAGCGCCGCCCTGGGCTTTTGACACCGACAAAGCCGACCGCCTGCGCCGGTGGCTCAAAGACATTCTTGACGCTATCCATGACACTGCATTGGAGCTTGCCCGATGACCGATCCTCGTAAAAATACCCGTGACATCTTTCCCCCGACAGGGCCCGAACTGAACGCCAAAAGCTGGATGACCGAAGCCCCGATGCGGATGCTGATGAACAATCTGCACCCGGATGTGGCCGAGAACCCGCATGAGCTGGTTGTCTATGGCGGGATCGGCCGTGCCGCGCGGACGTGGAAAGATTTTGATACCATCGTTGCCAGCCTCAAGGATCTGGAGGAAGATGAAACGCTGGTGGTGCAATCCGGCAAACCGGTCGCCATCGTTCGGACGCATGCCGATGCACCTCGGGTGCTGATCGCGAACTCAAACCTCGTGCCGCATTGGGCCAACTGGGACCACTTCAACGAGCTCGATAAGAAGGGCCTGATGATGTACGGCCAGATGACGGCCGGTTCGTGGATCTATATCGGGACGCAAGGCATCGTTCAGGGCACCTACGAAACCTTCGCCGAGGCGGGACGCCAACACTATGACGGGGACCTGACCGGCAAGTGGATTCTGACTGGCGGTCTGGGCGGCATGGGTGGCGCGCAACCCCTGGCGGCGGTCTTTGCGGGGGCGTGTTGCCTAGCCGTCGAGTGCAATCCAGACAGCATCGATTTCCGCCTGCGCACCAAGTATCTCGACGAAAAGGCCGAGACGCTGGACGAAGCGCTGGAAATGATCGACCGCTGGACCAGGGCGGGCGAGGCGAAATCGGTCGGATTGCTGGGCAATGCGGCCGAGATTTTCCCCGAGATCTACCGGCGGATGCAGGCGGGTGGGATGCGCCCCGATATCGTGACCGACCAGACCAGCGCCCATGATCCGGTCAACGGTTATCTGCCATTGGGCTGGAGCATGGCGCAGTGGAAAGACAAGAGGGAAAGCGACCCCAAGGCCGTGGAAAAGGCAGCGCGCGCGTCGATGAAGCAACACGTGGCCGCCATGGTCGATTTCTGGAACGCGGGTGTGCCAACCCTGGATTATGGTAACAACATCCGGCAGGTGGCGCAGGACGAAGGCTTGGAAAACGCCTTTGCCTTTCCCGGTTTCGTGCCCGCCTATATCCGCCCGTTGTTTTGCCGCGGCATTGGCCCGTTCCGCTGGTGCGCGCTGTCGGGTGATCCCGAGGATATCTACAAAACTGATGCAAAGATGAAGGAACTGTTCCCCGAAAACACCCATCTGCACAACTGGCTCGACATGGCGCAGGAGCGCATCGCCTTTCAGGGCCTTCCCGCGCGCATCTGCTGGATCGGACTGGGTGACCGCCACAAGGCTGGGCTGGCATTTAACGAGATGGTCAAAACCGGAGAGTTGAAGGCGCCGGTCGTCATCGGTCGTGACCACCTCGACAGCGGCTCGGTCGCGTCGCCGAACCGCGAAACCGAGGCGATGAAGGACGGCTCGGACGCGGTGTCGGATTGGCCGCTGCTGAACGCGCTGGTCAATACCGCATCGGGCGCGACATGGGTCTCGCTGCACCACGGAGGCGGCGTTGGCATGGGTTTCAGCCAACATGCGGGCGTCGTGATTTGTGCCGACGGCACCGATGCAGCGGCTAAACGCCTTGAACGGGTTCTGTGGAACGATCCGGCTTCTGGCGTCTGGCGACACGCAGATGCGGGTTATGAGGATGCCAAGGCATGCGCACGTGAGCACGGGCTGCGACTGCCGGGGATTCTGGGCTGATTTGCCATTCATCTTTGAATTTGTCTGCATGGCTTAGCGCTAACGTCTCATTTTCCGGTTTCGAACCGGGGATGTTTCCGCTAGGGCTAAGCCGTTAAGCAGCCCGCCAGGCTAACGACAACTGACAAAGGTGGCTCGCCCGTTGCTCGATATTGCACAAGTCCGCACTGTTCTTTCGGACGTCTATGACCTCGCCCCATCGGCCACGTTGGCCAATGAGATGAAAGACACGTTTGCCCGTATGGATCGTGTGATCAGCCCGCCGGATTGGGCGATCTATGCGCCCTATGTGCGGGCGATCAACGCGCTCAAGAAAGAGCGTAACGCCGTGATCCTTGGGCACAATTACATGACACCGGAAATCTATCATGGTGTGTCCGATTTCGTGGGTGACAGCCTGCAACTGGCGATCAAGGCCAGCGAGGTGGAAGAGGATGTGATCGTTCAGGCCGGGGTTCATTTCATGGCCGAGACATCGAAAATTCTGAGCCCCGGGAAAACTGTTCTGATGCCCGACATGGATGCCGGCTGTTCTTTGGCAGAATCGATTACTGCCGAAGGAATCGACGAAATGCGGGCCAAATACCCCGGTGCGCCGGTTGTGTCTTACGTGAACACCACTGCCGAGGTCAAAGCGGCCTCGGATATCTGCTGCACCTCGTCGAACGCCTTGCAGATCGTGAATGCCATGGAGAGCGACACGGTCATCATGACGCCGGATCAATATCTGGCTCAAAACGTGGCCAATGAAAGCCACAAGAACGTGGTGTATTGGCCCGGTTCCTGCATCGTGCATGAACAATACACCGCACAGGACCTGCGCGACTTCCGGGAATGGAACCCCGGAACGCGCCTGATTGCGCACCCGGAATGCCCGCCGGATGTGGTGGCCGAGGCGGATTATTCCGGTTCAACCAGCGGGATCATCAAATATGTGCATGATGAGAAACCCGAAAAGGCGATGCTGATCACCGAATGTTCGATGGCGTCGAACATCGCGGATGAACTGCCCGAGGTCGATTTCGTAGGGCCGTGCAATATGTGCCCGTACATGAAAAAGATCACGCTGGAAAAGATCCTCTATGCTCTGCACACGATGGAAGGCCAGGTCGAGGTCGCCGAAGACGTGGCAGAGAAGGCGCGCAAATCTGTACAGGCGATGATTGATCTGTCCCGCAAGCTCGGCATCTGATCGGCAATGACCGACATCACCACGGATCGCGTCATTATTGTCGGGGCCGGGATTGGCGCGCTTTATGCTGCGCTGAAACTGGCGCCGCGACCGGTGGTGATCATCTCGCCTGAACCTTTGGGCGAAGGTGCAAGTTCGGCATGGGCGCAGGGTGGCGTGGCGGCGGCGATGGACCTGGCCGACAGCCCGGAAAGCCACGCCGTTGATACCGTCAATGCCGGGGCAGGCACCGTCGAACCTGACGTTGCGGATTTGGTGACCCGAGAAGCGCGGGACTATATTCTGGACCTGACCACTTTGGGCACACCATTTGATCGCACCGAGGGTGGCGGGTATGTCCTGTCCCGAGAAGCCGCGCACAGTTTTGCCCGCGTCGTGCGGGTAAAGGGCGATCAGGCAGGCAGTGAAATCATGGCCGCCCTGATCGAACGAGTGCGCGAAACTCCGTCGGTGCAGGTGTTGGAAGGGGTCCTTGCCGTTGCGCTGGAAGTGACGGATGGGCGCGTGTTGGGCGTGGTTCTGCAGGATGCCTCGGAAAGCGGATCTGCGTCCGTGACGCTTCGTGCACCTGCCGTATTGTTGGCGGGCGGCGGTTCTGGCGGGCTTTATGCCCTGACGACCAATCCGGCCCGCATCCGGGGACAGGTCATCGGAATGGCCGCACGGGCGGGGGCGCTGATCGCCGATGCCGAATTCGTGCAGTTCCACCCCACCGCCATGGACGTGGGTGAAGACCCGGCCCCGCTGGCGACCGAGGCCTTGCGCGGAGAAGGGGCAATACTGATAAACAAGTACGGCGAGCGTTTCATGCAGGCCGTTCACCCTGATGCCGAGCTTGCCCCGCGCGACGTTGTGGCCCGGGCGATTTTTGCCGAGGTACAGGCCGGCAACTGCCCGATGCTGGACACCCGCAAGGCTTTGGGCGCGCAAATCAACGAACTTTTCCCGGCGGTTGCCGCATATTGCGCGCGCAACGGAATCGATCCGGTCCGGGACGCGATCCCGGTTGCTCCGGCAGCGCATTACCACATGGGCGGGATTGCCACAGGCACTGATGGCCGCGCGACGCTGGATCGGTTGTGGGTGTGCGGCGAGGCGTCTTCGACCGGCCTTCACGGCGCCAACCGGCTGGCCTCGAACGGTTTGCTCGAAGCGTTGGTGTTTGCACGCATCTGTGCCGAGGACATTGCGCGTTCGATTCCGGACACTTCCGCGTCGGAACCTGTGGCCCTTCAATTTGATCAAGCTGACATCCCCGATACGTCTGAAGCGGTCAGTATGTTGCGCACGACCATGTCGCGCGATGTTGGCGTGGTCCGGAACCGCGCCGGGTTATGCCGGGCATTGCGCAGGATTGCCACGCTCGAAGAGCAGCATGGCAAATGCCCGTCCTTCAGAAACATGTGTGCCACATCAACCTTGATCGCCGCGGCGGCATTGCAGCGCGAAGAAAGCCGCGGCGCGCATGAGCGATCCGACTTTCCGGAAACTGCCGATGGCCCCGGCAAACGATCCCGGATGTATCTTAGCGACGCGCTGCACATTCGCGCCGAAGCCTGCAAGGAAATATCATGAGTTTTGCGACCCTGCCCGATCTGATCCTCGAACCCGTCATCCGCGCGGCGTTGATGGAGGATCTGGGAGCATACGGTGACGTGACCACCCGCGCCGTGATCCCGCCGAACGCGACCTATACGGCCCGGCTGAATGCGCGTGAGGATGCCGTCGTTTCGGGCATGCAGGTGGCGACGATTGCGTTCCGGCTGGTCGACCCAACGCTTGAGGTTGAGGCGCATGTCAAGGATGGCCAGCCCTGTCGGCGCGGCGACACGCTGATGACCATCAAAGGTTCTGCCGCCTCGATCCTTTCGGGTGAGCGGGTCGCGCTGAATTTTGCCGGTCGTCTGACCGGTATTGCCACAAAAACTGCCAGCTTTGTTCAGCAGACAAAGGGCACGAATGCCCGCATGACCTGTACCCGCAAAACCACGCCCGGACTTCGCATTGTCGAAAAACAGGCCGTGCTGCATGGCGGCGGTTTCAATCATCGCTACTCTTTGTCCGACGCGATCCTGATCAAGGACAACCACATTGCCGCTGCCGGGGGTGTGCGTCAGGTTCTTGAGGCCGCCAAAGCGCAAGCCAGCCACATGATGGCCGTCGAGATCGAAGTCGATCGACTGGACCAGCTGGCGGAAGTGCTCGAGGTTGGCGGCGCGTCCGTCGTATTGCTGGACAACATGGATGACGAGATGCTGCGCGAAGCGGTTGCCATGGTGGACGGGCGGATGAAGACCGAAGCCAGCGGTAATGTGACGTTGGACCGGGTTGCATCAATTGCGGCGACCGGGGTCGATTACATCTCGTCCGGGGCGCTGACGCATTCCGCCCGAACCGTTGATCTTGGTCTTGATTTCTGAAAAGCGCGGCATTTCCGCTTGATTTGGGATCGTTTGCGCCAACACGGTTGCGCCTTCAGATTTTATCGATAATAAATCCTCGGCAACGCAAGCTGCAGGAAGTTTTATAGATAAAATGATCATCCCTCATTCCGGCTGGACCCGAAAGTCTGCGCAAGCTGTTCATGACCTCCCGTTGATGGACCTTCTGTTCCGGGCACAGACCGTGCACCGCGAGAACTTTGATCCGAACAAGATCCAGACCTCTAAGCTGTTGTCGATCAAAACCGGCGGGTGCGCCGAGGATTGCGCTTATTGCTCGCAATCGGCCCGCAACGGATCCACCCTGCCTGCATCGAAACTGATCGAGGTTCAGCGTGTACTGGCCGAGGCCAAAAAGGCCCGCGACGGTGGCGCGACCCGGTTCTGCATGGGGGCCGCCTGGCGCGAGCCCAAGCCGCGCGATATGCCTGCCCTGGTTGCCATGGTGGAAGGCGTCAAGGCGATGGGCATGGAAACCTGCATGACGCTGGGCATGCTGGATGACACCCAGGTCGTTCAGCTGCGCGATGCCGGGTTGGACTATTACAACCACAATATCGACACGTCCGAACGCTATTATTCCGAAGTGATCACAACCCGTACTTTCGCGGACCGGATCGACACGATGACCCGGGTGCAAGAAGCCGGGATCAAGGTCTGCTCGGGTGGTATTCTGGGGATGGGTGAACACACTGGCGACCGTATCGATATGTTGCTGACTTTGGCCAACATGACCCCGCCGCCGGATTCGGTGCCGATCAACATGCTGATGCCACAGGCGGATACCCCGCTGGCTGATGCGGAACCGGTTGATCCAATCGACTTTGTGCGGATCATCGCAACCGCTCGCATCCTGATGCCCAAAGCCTATGTTCGGTTGTCCGCCGGGCGCAGCGACATGAGCGACGAGATGCAGGCGATGTGCTTCTTCGCCGGAGCAAATTCCATCTTTGTCGGTGAAACTCTTTTGACGGCGGAAAACCCCGAAGAAGACACCGACTCGATCCTGTTTGCAAAACTGGGCCTTCAGGCCGAAACGGCTGAAGACCATAAACGCACGGAAGCCGCCGAATGAAAGCAGTCGAACGACTGGAATCCATGCTGGGTGCGCTGGAAGCCCGGCACCGCCGCCGGGTTTTGATCCCGGCGCGCGGGCTGGATTTTGCGTCCAACGACTATTTGGGCTTGGCCGGGTCAAGCCTGTTGCAAGAGGCCGCACAGGCCGCGCTGGCGCGCGGCGTGCCCGTGGGCTCGGGTGGCTCGCGGCTGCTGCGGGGAAATCACCCCGAGCATGAGGCGCTGGAACACGAAGCAGCTGCGTTCTTTGGGGCCGAGGCCGCATTGTTCATGGGCGGGGGGTTTCAGGCCAATCAGGCAATCTTTTCCACCCTGCCGGCTGCCGGGGATCTGGTTTTGTATGACGAACTGGTTCACGCCAGCGCCCATGAAGGGATGCGCGCCAGCCGAGCGGATCTGCGCGCTTTCCGTCACAACGACGCCGCGGATGCGCGCAACGTTCTGACCGAATGGCGATCCGCTGGTGGGCAGGGTCAGGTATGGATTGCCGTTGAAAGCGTCTATTCCATGGAGGGCGATCTGGCTCCGCTGGAAGATTTGTCATGTCTGGCGCGTGAAGCCCAAGCTGTTCTGATCGTGGATGAGGCGCACGCAACCGGCGTTTTCGGGGCAAATGGCAAAGGTCTGGCGCATGATCTGAACGCTGACCTTTTGACCCTGCACACCTGCGGCAAGGGGCTTGGAGTTTCCGGCGGGCTGATCTGTGGCCCGCGGGCGATGATCGATACCCTCATCAACCGCGCACGGCCCTTTATCTTTGCAACGGCGCCGTCCCCTCTGAATGCTGCGCTGGTACGGGCCGTCCTGCGTGAACTGGCCGGGAATGACGATTTGGTCACTGCTGCACTCAAACGTCTGCGCCATGCACATGATGCAGCCCGTGAAACTGGGTTGCCTGACGCGGCCTTGAACAGCCAGATCATTCCCGTCGTTCTTGGGGACGAGGCCCGCACGATGGCGATGGCACAGGCTTTGCAACATCAGGGGTTTGACATTCGCGGCATTCGCCCGCCTACCGTTCCGAAAGGCACATCCCGTCTACGCGTCTCGATCACCGGGAATGTCAGTCCTGAGGACATTTCGGCCCTGTTTGCAACCATCTCCAGCCATCAGTCGGAGGCCGCATGAGCGCTCTGGTCATTGTCGGAACCGACACGGGCGTCGGAAAAACAGTTTTTTCGGCTGGCCTGACGGCGGCCCTGAACGCCACTTACTGGAAGCCGGTTCAATCGGGGCTCGAGGATGCAACGGACACGGAAACCGTCTGCACCTTGTCCGGCGTGGACGTGTTGCCCGAGGCGTATCGCCTGAACATGCCCGCCTCACCCCATCTTTCTGCCGAAGATATGGGTATAGAGATCGATCTGTCCCGGCTAGCGCTGCCGCAGGTTGAGGGGCCGCTGGTTGTGGAAGGGGCAGGGGGGCTGATGGTGCCTCTGAACCGCAAATCCTACTATCTGGATCTGATTGCCCAATGGCAGGCCCCGGTCGTTCTGGTCGCGCGCACGGCGTTGGGAACGATCAACCATACTACGTTGTCCCTGATGGCACTCCGAGGCGCTGGGTGCGAAGTGGTCGGCGTTGCCTTTGTCGGAGATCCGGAGCCCGACGTGGAACAAACCATCGTCGAAATGAGCAAGGTGCGACACCTCGGACGCCTGCCTTATCTTGGAGACCTGACGCAGCAAAGCTTGTCAGATGCCTTCTCGTCCATAGACGTGGCGACCATACGGAGGTTTCTGTGACCCCGCTGGAGTTTGACGCCAACCACCTTTGGCATCCCTATACCAACGTGGCCGATCCCGGCGCGATGCATCTCATCGACCGGGCCGAGGGCGTGTATCTCTATCGGGAGGACGGCGCAAAGATGATAGACGCCATGTCGTCATGGTGGTGCGCCATCCACGGCCACAAGCATCCCGAAATTACGTCCGCCATGCAGTCCCAGCTGGACAAGATGCCTCATGTGATGTTCGGAGGGCTGACGCACCATCCGGCCATTGATCTGGGGCGCAGGATGGTCGACATGTTGCCCGAAGGGCTGGACCGCATTTTCTATTGCGACAGTGGGTCTGTTTCGGTCGAAGTGTCGATGAAGATGGCGGTGCAGTATCAAATGGCCCATGGCCGCACCCGCAAATTCGAATTTGCGACAATTCGGGGCGGCTATCACGGTGACACGTGGAAAGCGATGAGCGTCTGTGACCCTGTGACGGGTATGCACGGGCTGTTCCGGGGGGCTTTGTCGATCCAGCACTTCCTGCCGCGTCCCCAGGTTCGGTTGGGGGATGACTGGCCCGAAGATAGCGCGTTGAACGGATTGGAGGCGCTGGAACGACTGTTGGCCGAAAAGGGCGATCACCTCGCGGCCCTGATCCTTGAACCCGTGGTTCAAGGCGCCGGGGGCATGTATTTCTATCATCCCCAATGGCTGCGCGCGGCACGCGCCATGTGCGATGCCCATGACGTGCTGATCATTTTTGACGAGATCGCAACCGGATTTGGCCGAACCGGCAAGCTGTTCGCCACCGATCATGCGGGCATAACCCCGGATATTATTTGTCTGGGTAAGGCATTGACCGGGGGGCATATATCGTTTGCTGCTACCGTGACCAGCAGGCAGGTGGCGTATGGCATTGGCAACAGTGAGGCCGGAGTGTTCATGCACGGCCCGACCTATATGGCCAACCCTCTGGCCTGTTCCGCAGGTTCGGCCAGCCTCAGACTTCTGGCCGAGGGGAACTGGCAACGCCAGGTGGCTGATATCGAACGCCAGATGCGGACCGAACTGGAGCCAGCGCGCAGTTTGCCGGGCGTTGCAGATGTCAGGGTTCTTGGCGCCATTGGCGTTATTGAAATGAAGGAAACGGTTGATCCTTCGGTCGCTCATCGGCTGGCCCCTGAAACCGGAGTGTGGCTGCGCCCCTTTGCGCGCAACATCTATTGTATGCCGCCTTACATTGTTTCACCTGATGAGCTCGGCCGGATCACCAGCGCGATGGTCGCTTTGGCCGGGGGGAAGCAATGAGACACCAGTGGCTGGCGCAATCGGATGACAGCAAGCTGACACTGGTCTTCGGGGGGTGGGCGCTGGGTTTTGCCCCGTTCCGCGGGCTGACCGGAGGCGGATCTGTTCTGCTGGTGGATGACTATACCCGGCTCGATGATCCCTTGCCCGATCTGGCCGGGTATGACCGAGTCGAAATGCTTGCGTTCTCTTTCGGCGTCGCATCCGCGGCCCATTGGTTGGCCAGCACAGGGTTTCGCCCTGACCGGCTGGTTGCCGTCAGCGGTACGTTGCATCCTGCCTGCGCAGGCCGGGGCATCGCGCCCGATATTGTCCGGGCCACGGCGGATCAGCTGTCTTCGGCAAGTTTCGTCAAGTTTTGCCGACGCGCCGGACTGTCTGCTGACATACCTGAACTGGACATCGAGCAGGCAAGAAAGGAACTTCACGCGGTAATCGAACGCGGCTCGGCGCCTGATCCCGGCTTTGATCGGGTTTGGATATCAGAGCGGGACCGGATCATTCCGTCCAATGCTCAAAGGATTGCCTGGGCCGCGACCCTGGATGTGGTCAAGGGCGTCGCTGCTCCGCATGTACCTTTCCAACCGGGGCAAAGCTGGGCGGAGTGGATGTCATGACCGCGCAATTGGCAGACAAGGTGCAGCGAAGCTTCAGCCGAAGCTTCCAGACTTACAACGATACAGCCAGCCAGCAGGCCTGGGTTGCCCGCAAGCTGGTTTCCGAGATGCGCCGGGTTGGCGCGCCGAACCGGTTTGATGTGGCGTTCGAGCTGGGATGCGGCACTGGCCATCTGACCCGGTTGCTGCGGCAGAACTTTGATCTTCCCGATCTTCACCTGAACGATATCGCGCCGCAGGCTCGGGCGACGGCAGATGCGGAAAATGCGGCTTTCGTTGACGGAGACGTCCGCCTGGTCGAATGGCCTGCAAAGCTGGATTTGGTCGCATCGGCCTCGATGATCCAATGGATGGAGGATCCGGCCGGTTTGCTGCAACAGGTTGCCGAGGCGCTTGAACCCGGAGGGTGGCTGGCGATTTCCGGGTTTGGTCCATTGCAATATCAAGAGCTTGCGCAAATCGGATCGACAGCCCGTGCACCGGGCCTATGCCTGCCTGACGCCCTTGCAACCGCCATAGATGGGCCGTTCAAGATTCTGACGGTTGGCCAAAGTGTTCGGCCATCCTATTTTGACACACCCAGAGATGTGCTGAAGCATTTGCGCAGTACAGGGGTAAATGGCCGGGCTCAGGGTGCATGGACCCGGTCCACCTTGGCCCGGTTCGAAGCTGACTACGTGCAAAAGTTCGGAGAAGACGGCAGGGTTCCTCTGACTTACCACCCGGTTTGGGTCATTGCCGAAAAGCGTTAGGCGCTTATTCGGCGACGACAAGGTCGATTTCATTTGCCGACAGCATCTGGCAGATGTCCTCGGGCGGGTTCACATCGGTAAAGAACAGATTGATCTTGTCGGCAGGTTCCAATGTGACCGGCGCGCGCTTTCCCAGCTTTTCGCCATCGGCCACGACAATGCGGACCTGTGCGTTTCGAATGGCGACGCGGGCCAGGTTTGCTTCTTGCAGGTCGTGCAGCATAAAGCCCGGGTCCGCATTGACCGCCCCGACTGAAAGAACGGCGAAACGGACGTTCAAACGTTTGATCAGGTCCTGAGCTTCAATACCAAATGCGCCCCCATCGTGCGACCGCAGCTCGCCACCAGCCATGAAGACCCGGTTGTTGTTTCTTGAAGCCAATGCCTGAGCAACAAAAACCGAGTTCGTCACGACAAAGAGGTCACTGTGGTTGCAAAGTGCCTGCGCCACATAAGCGGTAGTAGAGCCGATATCGAGGAAAACGGAGTCTCCGTCACTGATGACCTCGGCAACCGCCTTCGCCAGCTTCTCTTTCGCGTCAACCTTCTTGTCCAGGCGGCTTTGCAGCGACGGTTCCAGAATGTCTTCGAGAAGATGAACCCCGCCATGGACCTTGCGCACGATGCCGCGCTCTTCCAGATTGCGGACGTTTCGCCGAATGGTTTCCAGGCTGACCCCAAGTTCATTCGCCAGAACACTTACGCGGCACGAACCGCCCGCGCGAAAAAGGGCGCGCAGGATTTCTTCTTCTCGTTGGTTTGTGGTCGGCAGGTTCATGTTTCGCGCTCTGATGGCATCGTCATAAGGGACGTTAAGCCATACCACAATACCCACATAAAGCAACGTTTTACCAAAGAGAAGCCGTTAAAACTTGCCTCGAGCAGGAATTTATGTGGCTTTACGTGGTTTTTATTGACACAAAACCCCACGATGTGGTCGTCTATACTCAATACCACCGATTCATCAAAAAAAATCACGACAGGGAGAAGGTGTTATGAATTGTAAAATGGGAATTTCCGCGCTGGCCCTCATGGCCGCCGGAGCCGCAACAACTGCATGGGCTGTTGAGTCCACGGACCCAATCAAACTGACGCTGCACGACTGGTCGGGGCAGTTGATCAATACCAAGATCATGGGTTCGATCCTGGAAGAAGCCGGGTACAACGTTGAATATGTTCAGGCGGATTACATTGCTCAATTCGCCGGTCTGAAAACGGGTGACTTGCATCTGGCAATGGAAATCTGGGAAACCACCGGGCGCGAAGCGCTGGACGAGGCAACCGGCACCGGCAAGGTTGTCAATGTCGGCGAAACCGGCCTGATGGCGATCGAAGAATGGTGGTATCCCAGCTACATGAAGGAACGGTGCCCGGGATTGCCGAATTGGGAGGCGCTGAAAGACTGCGCCGAGGAATTCGCGACGGCGGAAACTGCTCCGAACGGGCGTTATGTCGGCGGCCCGGTGACCTGGGGTGGCTTCGATGACGAGCGTGTCGAAGCGCTTGAACTGGATTTCGAAGTCGTCCATGCGGGCACCGACGCGGCCCTGTTTGCAGAATTGGAATCCGCTTATCAAAGGCAGGATCCAATTGTTCTGTGGGTCTATGTCCCACATTGGGCGCCGGCGAAATACGAAGGCGAGTTTGTCGAGTTTCCGCCATTTACGCCAGAGTGTTACAGCGACCCTTCGGTTGGTGTGAACCCGAACATGGCCTATGATTGCGGCAAGCCGCGTGGCCCGATCTGGAAAGCAGCCTGGTCTGGCCTGCAAGAAAAATGGCCGGGCGCTTATGACATCATCGAAGCCTACAAAATCAACAATGATGAAATGAGCGCCATGGTTGGCAAGGCCGATCTGGACGGCGTGGAAATCGACAGCGTTGTTGCAGAGTGGATGGAGACCAACAAAGACCGCTGGTCTGGCTGGATCTCGAAGTAATCCACTGGCCAGAGCGGGCCTGCCGCTCTCTCGGACCGCTCTGGCCTTTTTCGCGAACGAACCGGACCACCCTGATGCCCCCCAAGACCAAACTGTCGTGCCGAAACGTCTGGAAGCTTTATGGCCCCAACGCAGATCGGTTGCTGCGGACAACCCCCGAACCTACGGCAGAAGAAATTCGCAAGGCAGGCGTGATCGGCGCAGTGCGCAACGCCAATATCGAGATCTCGGAAGGTGAGATTTTCGTCATCATGGGCCTGTCAGGGTCCGGCAAATCCACTCTGGTACGGTGCTTGTCCCGGTTGATCGAACCAACCGCCGGAGAAGTTCTGTTCGACGATGCTGACCTCTTGCGCGCCAGCGAGAATGAGCTGATCGAAATCCGGCGTCATAAGATGGGCATGGTGTTCCAGCATTTCGCGTTGCTGCCGCATCTGACCGTTTTGCAGAATGTGATGTTTCCGTTGACGATTCAGGCCACGCCCAGACCCGAAGCCGAGGCCAAGGCCCGCGAGGTGGTGGAACTGGTCGGTTTGAAGGGGCGCGAGGATTATTACCCGCGTGAGCTGTCCGGCGGCCAGCAACAGCGCGTCGGCATTGCCCGTTCCTTGGTGACCGAGCCTGATCTATGGTTTCTGGACGAGCCGTTCTCGGCCCTCGATCCGCTGATCCGGCGCGAGATGCAGGATGAATTCCTGCGGTTGCAGGAGCGGTTACACAAGACCATCGTTTTCATCACCCATGATTTCGAAGAGGCCGTTCGCCTGGCCGACCGCATCGCCATCATGAAGGACGGAGAGGTGATCCAGATCGCCACGCCGGAAGAGCTGGTGATGCACCCGGTCACCGACTATGTGGCTGAATTCACGAAACATATTCCCCGTTCAAAGGTCCTGACCGTCGGCGGTGTCATGACCTGCGGCGCTGTGGGCGAGGGCGATCCGATCTCTCAATCCACGCGCATCTCGGACGTGGCGGAACGGATTATCGCGGCAGATGCGCCGATCCCCGTCGTGGATGCAGAGGGCCAGCCCGTCGGAGCGATTGACCGCAAGGCCGTTGCGCATGTGCTGTTCGGCGGCGGAGACATGGCATGATCCGCCTGACCCGCAGCCAGATGGCCATTCTGCTGCTTGTTCTGGTCACCATCGTGCTTGGCTATTTCGGTCGTGATTTGAGCAAGGCGCTGGATGCGCGCTGGTTGACCAAGTTCCCTTCGGCCTGGGTGATCCCGTTCAAAACCTACATTTCCTCGGCGATGACATGGCTGATCGAGGATGCCGCCATCGGGCCAGTGTCCTTCACCGATGTCACCCGCGCCATCGCGTGGTTGATCGAGCAGCCCTATAATCTGGTATTGGCTCTGCTGGCCGACGGCTTTGTCAGCGGTCAGGGAAATGACGCGCAGGTCATCCTGCCTGCGATCAGCTGGATCGTGGTCATCACCGCCGTTGTCGCCTTGGGGCAATACTGCCGTGACTGGGGATTGGCCGCTCTGGTCGGGGCCTGCTTCGTCTATCTTGCAGTTTTCGGACAATGGGACAGCGCCATGGTGACGCTGGCCTCGGTCCTGATCGCGGTGCCGATTGGCGCGGGCGGAGGGTTGCTGTTGGGCATTCTCGCCTATCGCCATCCGCTTTTTGAAAAGATCATCTCACCAATCCTGGACCTGATGCAGACAATCCCGATATTTGCCTATCTGGTGCCGATCCTGTTCATGTTTGGCTTTGGCCCGATCTCTGCCTTGGTCGCGACGATCATCTATGCGACCCCGCCGATGGTGCGGATCACAACGCTGGCGCTGAAAGGTGTGGATCCTGAGATTCTGGATTTCGGACGCATGGCGGGCACGACCCGGCGGCAGTTGATGTGGCGCGTGCTGGTGCCCTCGGCCAGCCACAGCCTGATGGTGGGCGTCAATCAGGTGATCATGCTGACCCTGAACATGGTCATCATCGCCTCGATGATCGGAGCTGGGGGGCTGGGCTTTGACGTCCTCGCCGCGCTGCGCCGTCTGGACATTGGGGCAGGGTTCGAAGCCGGCATCGCCATCGTGGTTCTGGCCATCGCCGTCGACCGTCTGAGCCAGGCCTTTGCCGAACGGATGGGGCAGGTGCATCATGAGGTCCCCGGCTCGTGGATCGCGCGTCATCGCCGGACGGTTCTGGTTGTGGTCCTGATGCTGCTGACCTGGGTGCTGGGACAGTTCTCGCCTCTGTTGTTGGAATATCCTGAAAGCCAGACCATCACCACCGGCGCGTTCTGGGACAACACGGTCGAATACCTGAACGTAAATTATTTCGACACGTTCGAGGCCATCAAGGTTTTCTTCCTGACCTGGTTTATGATCCCGATCAAAACGGTTCTGCTGGGCATCCCGTGGCCATGGGTCATTGCAATGCTGACCCTGTTGGGCTGGCACGCGGGCGGCTGGCGTCTGGCACTGTTGTGCGGAGGAATGGCCTCTCTGATCCTTGTGTCGGGCCTGTGGTCCAAGGCGATGGTGACGGTCTATCTGTGCGGCGCATCTGTCACTCTGGCGACGCTGATCGGGGTGCCTCTGGGTGTTCTGGCGGCACTGAACAAACGCGCTGGGACGGCCATCAACCTGCTGATCGACACGCTACAAACCCTGCCCAGCTTTGTTTACCTGATCCCTGTCGTCATGCTGTTCCGGGTTGGCGATTTCACCGCCCTGATTGCCATCGTTCTATATGCGCTGGCCCCGGCGGTCCGTTATGCCGCCCATGGCGTGCGCTCGGTCAGTGAGGAACTGATTGAAGCCGGTTTGGTTTCCGGCTGCACCCGTACGCAATTGCTGCGCCATATCCGCCTGCCGATGGCGTTGCCTGAAATCCTGCTGGGCGTCAATCAGACGATCATGCTGGCGCTGTCGATGCTGGTGATCACCGCCCTCGTCGGCACCCGCGATCTGGGGCAGGAGGTCTATATCGCCCTGACCAAGGCCGATACCGGCCGCGGTCTGGTGGCCGGCCTGTCGATTGCCTTCATCGCCATCATCGCCGATCGGTTGATCAATGCCAGTGCCCGTCAGGCCCGCATCCGCTTTGGACTGGAGAGTTGATATGAGCCATCCCGACCTGATGACCCGCATCCGCGCTCTGCCGATCTGGCAGGGAGAGATCGAGGCCGCTCCGTTGACCGGTGGCATAACCAATGTGAACTACAAGGTCACGGATGGCAGCGGGTCTTATGTGGTGCGTGTAGGCGACGACATCCCCCTGCATCAGGTGATGCGGTTCAATGAGCTGGCCGCCAGCAAAGCCGCCCATGCGGCGGGTTTGTCGCCTGCCGTGCTGCATTCCTCGGGCGATCTGACTGTGCTGGAATTCATCGAAAGCCGCACCTTGACGGAAGAAGATGTTCGCCATCCGAACATGCTGCCCCGTGTTCTGGAATTGGTGAAAGCCTGTCATGTCGAAGTGCCGAAACACCTGCGTGGGCCATCGCTGGTATTCTGGGTGTTCCACGTCATCCGGGACTATGCCGCAACGCTGACCGAGAATGGCAGCGCCCATGTAAAGCTGATCCCCGATCTGATCGACGCAGGCACGCACCTGGAACATGAGGCAGGGCCGTATGACATCGTGTTCGGACATAACGACCTGCTCTGCGGCAATTTTCTGGATGATGGCACCCGCTTGTGGCTGATCGATTTCGACTATGCCGGGTTCAACTCGCCGTTGTTTGATCTGGGCGGACTGGCCTCGAATAACGGGCTTTCCCCCGAACAGGAAGACTGGATGCTGGCAACCTATTTCCAGACCCCCGTCACCGACGACCTGCGCCACCGCTATACGGCGATGAAATGCGCCTCGCTGCTGCGGGAAACCATGTGGAGCATGGTGTCCGAGATCACCTCGGATATCGACTTTGATTACGCAGCCTACACAGCTGAAAACCTGGCGCGGTTCCGCGCAGCCCTTACCGATTTCAAAAATACCTGAGGACAGACATGACCGACCTTCCGAAAACAGCCAAAGCCGTCATTATCGGTGGCGGGATCATCGGCTGCTCGACCGCCTATCACCTGGCCAAGCTGGGCTGGACGGATACGGTGCTGCTGGAGCGCAAGAAACTGACCTCGGGCACAACCTTCCACGCCGCAGGGCTGGTGGGACAGTTGCGTTCAAACGCCAATATTACGCAATTGCTGGGTTATTCCGTCGATCTGTACAACGAGATCGAAGAGGAAACAGGGCTTGGCACTGGCTGGAAGATGAACGGCGGCTTGCGTCTGGCCTGCAACGAAGAGCGCTGGACCGAGGTGAAACGCCAGGCCACAACGGCGCATTCCTTTGGTCTGGACATGCAGCTTCTGACCCCATCCGAGGCGCAGGAGCTTTGGCCCTTGATGGATGTTTCGGACGTGATCGGCGCAGCTTACCTGCCGACAGACGGTCAGGCCAATCCATCAGATATCACGCAGGCATTGGCCAAGGGCGCCCGCATGGCCGGGGCGAAGATATTCGAAGATACCAAAGTCACCGATATCGAGATCGAAGATGGCAAAATTCGTGCGGTAATCACCGAACAAGGTCGGATCGAGTGTGAAAAGGTGATCTGTTGCGCCGGGCAATGGTCCCGCACCTTTGCCAGCCGCTTTGGCGTCAACGTTCCTCTGGTTCCGATGGAGCACCAGTACATGGTGACAGAACCTTTCGACGTGCCCGGTAACCTGCCGACCCTGCGCGACCCCGACCGGCTGACCTATTACAAGGAAGAAGTAGGCGGGCTGGTCATGGGCGGCTACGAGCCGAACCCGATCCCCTGGGCCACCAAAGGTATTCCGCAAGGTTTCCACTATACCCTTCTCGACAGTAATTTTGACCATTTCGAGCAGTTGATGGAACTGGCGCTGGGTCGGGTGCCTGCTTTGGAAAACGCAGGGGTGAAAACCCTGACCAACGGGCCAGAAAGTTTCACGCCCGATGGCAATTTCATCATTGGCGAAGCGCCCGAATTGAACAATTTCTTCGTCGGCGCGGGCTTCAACGCCTTTGGCATCGCCGCTGGCGGCGGTGCGGGCATGGCGCTGGCGGAATGGGTGCACAAGGGTGAGCCGCCCTTCGATTTGTGGTCTGCCGATATCCGCCGCTTTGGCCGCCCGCATTTCGACACCGACTGGGTTCGCACCCGTACTGTCGAGGCATATGGCAAACACTACACGATGGGTTGGCCGCATGAGGAACATGACTCGGGCCGCCCCTGCCGAAAATCGCCGCTTTATGACACGCTGAAAAAGCAGGGCGCGTGTTTTGGCGAGAAACTGTGCTGGGAACGCCCCAACTGGTACGCGGACGCGTCAAAGGGCGAGGTGCCCAAGGATGAATACAGCTTTGGCCGCCAGAACTGGTTCGATGCTGTCGGGCGCGAACATAAAGCGGCACGCGAAGCGGCTGTGTTGTTCGATCAGACCTCTTTCGCCAAATTCGCCCTCAAGGGCCCGGATGCTTTGGCGGCGATGAACTGGATCTGTGCCAATGATGTGGACAAGCCGGTTGGTGCGCTTGTCTATACCCAAATGCTGAACGACAAGGGCGGGATCGAGTGTGACCTGACTGTTGGGCGCGTAGCCCATGATGAGTTCTATATCGTCACCGGCACCGGCTATGCCACCCATGACTTCGACTGGATCAACCGCAGCATTCCCGAGGGCATGAATTGCCAGCTGTTCGATATCACCTCATCGAATGCGGTTCTGTCATTGATGGGGCCAAAATCGCGTGAGATTCTGGCGGCGGTGACGCGCGATGACGTCTCGAACAGCGGATTCAAGTTTGGCACGATCCGCACCATCGGGATCGCGGGGTGCCCGGTCAAGGCGCTGCGCGTGACTTATGTGGGTGAGCTGGGCTGGGAACTGCACCTGCCGGTGGAATATGCACAGACCGTGTATGACGCCTTGGCGGAGGCAGGGCGCCCGCATGGTTTGATCAATGCGGGCTACAGGGCAATTGAATCGCTGCGTCTTGAAAAAGGCTATCGCGCCTGGGGCTCGGATATCGGGCCGGATCATACGCCGTTCGAAAGCGGCTTGGGCTGGGCCGTGAAACTCCGGAAAAATATTGATTTTAAAGGGCGCGCCGCCTCTGAGGCGCAAAAAACCGGCGGCGTAAAGAAGATGCTGGCATGTTTCACGGTTGACCCCGAGGTTGTTCTTCTGGGGCGTGAAACGATCTATCGGAATGGCGAAAGGGTCGGATGGCTGACTTCGGGCGGCTATGGTTACACCGTCGGAAAGTCGATCGGCTACGGTTACATCCGAAACGCCAACGGTGTCGACGCACAATACGTCACATCAGGGACATATGAATTGGATGTCGCCACTCAGAGGGTTCCTTGCGAAGTGACGCTGGAACCGCTTTACGACCCGCAGATGAGCCGAGTGAAGGCCTGACCCGAGGGTGCAAGAGCTGACCAACAGACACACGCACAGCGATCGGAACACACGGGGAAAGCATGCAAACAGGGCAAATCCGCCCCGAATGTGCGAAAGTTCGTCGAATCTGACGGGTTCCGATCCATAAACCATTGATAAAGTTTCAGTATTGTCACACCTCATGCCCATCTGAAAACTGAACTGCAAGACTTCTCATTCAGCTTTCAGGGTAAACAACCTTTCATCCGTCGGAGATTGGATGACTTCAGCCGAAAGGACCGGAAATGGTAACCCCAGATGCGTTGACTGAGCATGCGATGAAGATTGCTGATATTGCCTCGGAATCCGCGATGCATTTTTTTCGGGGGTCTTTGGGCATTGAATTCAAACAGGATGAAAGCCCGGTGACGCAGGCCGACAAGGCAGTTGAGGCAGAAGTACGTACCTACCTGAAACAGCATTTTCCCGGACACGGCATCTTTGGCGAAGAGCACGGTCAAGAAGCAGGCGACGGGCGTCATATGTGGGTGATTGACCCGATTGACGGAACCCGTTCGTTTCTGTCCGGCCATCCTTTGTTCGGGTTCCTTTTGGCGCACCTTGTGGATGGGCGCCCTCGGTTGGGGCTGGTCGGAATGCCGGCCTTGCATGAGACCTATTTGGGTGTGGTTGGTAACGGGGCCAGCCTGAACGGGCGGCCGATAGAGGTGTCGCACACCACGCGTCTGGATCATTCGGTTTTGTATGTGAATGAAGGCGACAAGATTTTTTGCGACCATCCTGACCTGTTCAACCGGTTGATGAATGCAGGGCAGACGCGCCGATTTGCCTATGATTGTTACCCCCATGCCTTGCTTGCTTCGGGCCATGTCGATGCTGTGGTGGATTACGATCTGCAACCTTATGACTATCTGGCGCTTTCACCTCTGATCACGGCTGCTGGCGGAGTGATGACCGATTGGCACGGGCATGCGTTGGCCCTCGATTCAGATGGCGCGGTCGTTTCCGCCGCAACCCCTGAACTGCATGCTGAACTGCTTGACCTCATCAATGCTGAGAAATGACAGTGTTGCGCAACCTTGGAAAACTAGCTTCCGCGATCAGATTTGAACAAATACAAAAAGACAAAAAGTGATCCTATTGACGTTGTGACGATTCCGACGGGCAACTCCTGCGGGGCCAGAAGAAGGCGTGACAAGATATCGGACAATGTCAGCAGAATCGCGCCCACGATCGCCGAGACAATCAGCAGGTTTCGGTGCAGAGTACCGGCGATGCCGCGTGCAATATGAGGCACCATCAGCCCGACAAAGCCGATGACACCGGCAACTGAAACGAAACTGGCCGTCGCCAAAGCGGCAACGAAAAACATGCTGAACCGCAGACCTTGAACGGGAATACCCAGTGACGAGGCTGTGAAATCCCCGGTCAGCAGCGCGTCAAGCCACCGACTGCGATAAAGTGAATAGCTCAGGATCAGGCCCAGTCCGATCAGGACAAGCGGGAATGTTTCCCATCTTGCCAGTCCCAGGCCGCCAAGCATCCAGAATATCACCGAATGAGCCGCGCGATTGTCGCCGGAGAAAATAAGGTAGTTGGTGATTGCGGAAAACAGAAAGGACACCGCCAGGCCAGCCAGGATCAGTTTTTCGGGTGCGCTCGTACGCAAGCCCTGAACCAGCGCCAGAACAATGCCGGACGCGATCAGGCCACCGCAAAATGCTGCCAGCGGCAACGTCCAGATTCCCAGGACATCCCCTGTGACGGTGATCACCAGAACGGCGCCGGCAGCAGCACCCGAGGACAGACCGAACAGAAACGGATCTGCCAGATCGTTTCGCGTCGTTGTTTGCAGAACGACACCAACGACGCCCAGCCCCGCACCAATCACGGCGGCAAACAGGGCGCGGGGCAGGCGAAGGTCGAAGACGATCCGGTGCAAGGGCGACATGTCTCCTTCCACCATACCGGTTCCGAGGCCGATGGCCGAAAAGACTTCGCGCACGGGGATTGGGGTGGTCCCATAGACGATCGACAACAGCAAAAGGGCGGTCAGAACAACCGCCCCCAGCACTATCAAACGGCCCAATTGGACCATATCAGTTGGTCTCCGGGTGCATCGCCTGTGCCATCTTCTCGATCGCCTCGATATTTGCCGGGCCGGGAGTCAGCTCTTCGTAACGCAGGCCAATCCAGCGCTCGTTCTTTACCGCGTCCGTTTGTGACATCACCGGGTGATCCTTGAGGAACTGGAAAGTGTCCTCTGCGCCGTTGCCGGACTGATAGTCGAGCAGCACCAGAAATTCCGGGTTAGCCGCTGCCACAGCTTCCCACGACGTGCGGCCCCAGCTGGTATCCAGATCATGAGTTGCGTTCTCACCGCCAGCGGCTGCGATCATCGCATCGGGAATGGCGAACTTGCCGGCGGTAAACGGAGCATCGGCCGGTCCGTCCAACAGGAATACCCGCGGCTTTTCCAGATCGGCTGTTTTTGCTTGAATGGCGGACAACTTGTCCTTCCAGCCGGCAACCAGCGCCTCGGCCTTGTCTTCGACCTGCATGACCTTGCCCAGGCGCAGAACGTCATCAAACAACAGGTTCATGCTGGCTTCGGGGCGATCCTCGTCCAGATGCACGCAGCTTTCGGTCAGGATCATGGTCTTGATACCAAAGGGTTCCAGCGTGTCGGGCGTGACATCTCCGCCGGGTTTCATGCCATAGTACCAACCGGCAAAAAACAGATCAGGTTCGACGGCCACAAGGTTTTCAATCGTCGGGTATTTGGGGGCAAGCTCTGGGATGTCGCCGCGCTGAGCATCAAAGTCAGGGCTGGTTTTGTACCAGCCCGAAATCCCGGTAAGTCCCACGATCTTGTCCTGAAGGCCGAGTGCAAAGGCCATATCCGCCATGTTCATATCATGCACGACCAGACGTTCCGGCGCCGAGTCAAAAACCAGCGGTTCGCCGCAATTGTCCACGGTGACGGCTTCCGCTGCCACGCCACCTGCCAAGCCAGCGAAGACAACCACCGGCCAGAGTTTCTGCATCATATGTAAGCTCCTGTTATTATGACAATTTCCGTTTTCGGATGTCCAGTGCGGGGATCATGCGGCCTTCGTGCTGAAAGCACAGATAATCCACGCCGAATGTCTCACTTACCCGGTCTGGGGTCAGAACTTCGCCAACAGGCCCGAACCCCGTCAGGCGCGTGGCTTTCATCAACGCCACATGGGTGGCGAATTCCGGGATCATGACCAGATCATGGACGATCATGACGACCGTTACCCCCAGATCAGCGACCAGAGACAGCATGTGCCCCTTGGCATCGGGGTCCAGATGGTTGGTTGGCTCGTCCAGAAACAGCAAGGACGGGTTCTGGGCCAGCGCGCGCGCGATATGTGCGCGCTGACGTTCTCCGCCGGACAGTTGACCCATAGTTTTGTTGGCAAAATGCAACAGCTCGGTCGTCGTCAGCACCCGTTCAAGATCAGCCCTGTGCTGAGCCACCGAACGTTCGCCCTGAATCGGGATTTGCCCCAGCGCAACGTAGTCTTGCAGGCGCATCCGCCCGTCGGGCATTTCCTGCTGCCCGACCACAGCAATGGAGCGGGCACGTCGGCGGGCGGACAGGGTCCGAAGGCTTTGTCCTTCTATCCAAACATCGCCCAACGCAATCCGTTCAATCCCGCACAGCAGTTTCAGCAGAGTGGTTTTGCCGGCGCCGTTCGGCCCGGCGATTGCCAGAATTGATCCTTCTTCCAGACGAAAGGACACATCCTGCAACAGGATGTCGCCATTGAGCGCGTAGTATTCCAAATTCTCTGCAATCAGAAAACTCATGATGACCCCCCGAAAGGCAACGCGGGAATTCGCGATAAGGTCTTTGCGAAAAGGGCAGGGGGGCGGTCCGAGGCACTGGTCCAGCCGTTGTCGCTGTCGCCGAACTGGATCGCAAATTCGACCAAGGCAGACAGATCGCGGGATGTCGTGATATCGCCAAACAGGTACTGCGCTTTGCCCGGGGCCTGAAATCCGACGGTCATGGCCCGTTCACAACCTGCCATGCAGGCCACCATTCGGGTTTCAAAACCGTCAGGCAACCGGGCATCCAGCGCGTCTTGTGCGGCTTCGGCAGACATCGTCCCCTGACATGTTGAACAGATCAGAACGTAGTGATCAGAATAGCAGGTCATTGCCTTCTCCGTCGTTTGCCAGATGCAGACAGAGGGCACATACCCGGATATTACGCAAACGCGCCATCAAGCCTCCTTCCGAGACGCCCCGCCTCGGGTTGGTTCATAGTGTGATGGCAGGTCTCCTGACTTGCGGGTCGTTGCTCGGCCGACCTTCCCAACCCTTTTGGGTCAGTGGTGAAGTGGCGTCGCTCACCGCTTACAGTTGCGGGGGCAGTCACGGACTTGGCACATTCCAGCGCCGCACCGTGTTCCCATTTTCATCCCTTACGGAACCATCCCGCTCAGCTAGTCCGGCTACGCCTGACTTGTCAAGCGGCAGGCGAAAGGGTGGTGGACGGAATTGCAACGGTTGAGCCAGCGATCCTGGTGCGCCAGCCCGGACCGAACGGTGTCAATAGTCTGATACAAGAAGAAAATCCGGTTCGGTATCTTCCTCAACCTTTGAAAACCGTGGGATTGGCTTTTCAAACACATTGTCCGTACGGTCGTCATTCACGGTCGATACCTCGCCAATAAGGCAATCGCCGCGCTCGGCCCAGAAAGCGTGCCAGATGCCGGGCATCAGAGTTACGCTTTGCCCCGGCTTCAGCCGCAAGTGCTCTTCGGGTTGCAAGGTTACAGGGCAGGCATCGCTTGGGACCGTCACCGGGTTGTCGCGGTCGACGCCACCGTTTGGATCCGACGCATGGATTTCCAGAACGAGATCGCCGCCGCCCCGGTTGATGATGTCTTCTGCCTTGATGATATGCCGGTGCATCGGAGAAAGCTGATTTTCTTTCGAGATCAACAGTTTTTCCGCATAGAGCATCCCGCGCCCGGATTTCAGATCCTTCGCCTCACCATTGCGCAAAGTGAATAGAAACAGTCCAAGTTCATCAAAACGGCCCTGGGCGTAATCGGTAATGTCCCATCCCAGCCCGCGGCTGCGGATCGTTTCGGCCAGAGGGCTGCGCATTTTCTCGGGCGACCAATCCGCAAAGGGTGGCAACACGGCACCGAAGGACTGAATGAACGCCTGTGCCCGGGTCTTGATACGGTTGATTTCGGATCGTTTCATCATGCCGTCCCACAGATCAAAGTTCGTGCGCCCAGGGGGGTTCTGCCCCGGCTCGGGAAACGGTCACGGCCGCCACGTCAGCGCCCAGTTCCATGGCTGCTTGCAGGCTTTCAACCGTCAATCCGCGAAGACCTGACTTGGTCAGATGCCCTGCGCGGCTGAGCTCGGTCAGAACGCCGGCGTTGAACGTGTCACCTGCGCCGATCGTATCGACCACTTCAACGGGTTTCACGGGAACCGAAACTTCGGAACCATCCGCCAGGTAACCGTGCGCCCCGTCACTGCCGCGCGTGACGATGACAACGGAAGGACCCGCCTGCAACAGCACAGACGCTTTCGCGGCTTCGGATTCAGCGCCCGGAATAATCCAATCCAGGTCCTCGTCTGAAACCTTTACGATATCCGCACGCGAGATCATGCGGTTCAAACGCGTCCGAAACCGGGTTTGATCCTTGATGAAATCCGGGCGAATATTCGGGTCCAGCATCACCGCACGGTCGGAACCGTGGCGGTGCAGAAGGGCGGCATATGCATCTGCGCAAGGTTCACACGCAAGGCTGATTCCGCCGAGATACAGGGCAGAGACAGCGGGAAGCTGATCGGGCATGTCCTCGGGCAGCAACATCCGGCCTGCGGTGTTTTCATCAACAAAGCTGTAAGACGCGTGTCCATCCGAGAGCTGCACAAAGGCAAGCGTGGTAGGGCGGTCCGAGATGATGACATGTGTCGTGTCCACATGGCTCGCTTTCAGCGCATCGATCAGTTGCTGGCCGAACATGTCCGATGACAAACCTGTCAGCATCCCAACCGGAACACCCAGACGTCCCATCGCGACGGCTGTGTTCAGAACTGCACCACCAGTATGTGGCACAAAACCAATTGCGCCCGACGCGGTCGGTTCTGAAATCATATCTATCAGCGCTTCACCACAGCACAGGATCATGTCTTGTTCCTTCTTGGTACAGAGAATTCGGTCAGTCTGGTTGCTGTCTCAGCGCGTTCTTGCAGAAGTTGTTTGCGCCGATGATCCCGAACTCTGCCTGTTCAGACACGTAAAGGTTCAGGGAGCGGCGCAAGTCGCTGAAGCGGCCGCCGCCGTTGAACGCATCCTTGAAGTTGTCGCTGAATAGCCAGCGGTTTTTCTCGGCAACGCCGCCGACGAGGAAAACGCCTCCCTCTGGCATCAAGGTGACCGCCAGATCACCCATCAAAGCACCCAGATGGGTGGTAAAAATCTGCGCGGCTTTTTCGGCGACCAGATCGGTACCGTTGCGGGCATCGTTCAGAATTTCCTTTGCAGAGCGCGCCTGAGACCGCGCCTGACCGGCTGCCAATTCAACCGCCTGATACAGGATCGGCAGGCCGGTTCCGCTCAGGAACATTTCTGCTTCCAGCGCCAGGCTGTCGCCAAAGAAACAGCCCGGTGCGATGCGACGTGCCGCCTCAAAGATATCAACTTCGTCGCGATGGCGCGGGTACAGGCCCACGTGCCCGCCTTCGCCGGAGACCGTGTGATACCTGCCTTCGGAAAAAAGCAAAGCACCAACACCAAGCCCGGTTCCGGGCCCTACAACCAGCCGTGTGCCTGCGGGCGGCGCCTCCTGACCCTGCAAGACCGCAACATCCGACCGAGTCACCTCGGCCACTGACCACGCCGCAGCGGTGAAATCATTTATGACAAAAGTGCGCTCTGCTCCTGTTGCTTTCGTCAGCTCGGTTTCCGAAAGATCCAGGTTCGCGTTGGTCAACTGAATCGTTCCGTCCCTGACCGGCCCGGCTCCGGCTGCTACGACGGCCTGTGGGTTGGTTCCGATCTCGTCCCTGAGGTCATGGAACGCCTCGAGCAGATCTTCCAATGTCCCCGTCGGGTGTTTCCGAAGATCTGCCAATTCTCCGTTCGTAACAACGCCCAGACGTGTGTTCGTACCGCCGATATCCGCAACCAGGTTCCAATGCTCATGCACGGCACCGAATGGTTGCGCTAACGGCTGAGAGACACTCTGACCCCCGGACAGGGCGGATTTCAGCGCCATGAAAGACGCTTTGGGCGTTCTCGCAAGTGTTTCGAAATCCACGTCCACCAGTCCAAACCTCTTCTCGTACCCGAAGGCCCATTCATAATTGTCCAGCAGCGACCAGACAAAATAGCCATTCACCGGAACACCTTGTGCCAAAGCGTCCAGTACGGCCGCAAGGTGCTTGTCGAGATAATCGATACGATCATCGTCCTGCACGCGCTCCTCACTCGCCATACCGTTTTCGGTGATATAGATTGGCAGGGCGCCCGTATAGTCTTTCCTTGCTCTGACAAGAAAGCGGGTTAGGGCAGAGGGATCGATTTCCCATCCCATCTGCGTTTTGGGTAACGGTCCGGGAACCTCTTGCAGGCTGGGCCAAGCGGTGTCCGCCGGGGCTATCAACTTTCGGGTATAGTAGTTCAACCCGCACCAATCGACTTGTGTGCCGATGGTTTCAAAGTCGTTCTGCCAGCTCTTGGGCAAGTGCGGCTCCAACCCCTCCAGGGCTATTTGGGGATATTCCTTGTTGAAAACACCGCCAAGGAAGAACCGGTTGTAGATCGCATCGTAGCGATCTGCCGCAAGCCGCGCATCTGCGCTGTCATCCGCGGGCTCGGACCATTCGAGGTTGAACACGGCACCCAGATTGCTCATCCCAAGACTGCGCATGGTCTGAATGGCCCGCCCGTGGGCCAACAAAACGTGATGCATCGCCCGGGCCGCGGCGCGGATATCGCGCAGACCGGGCGCATGGTGGCCTTCAAAATGGCTCAGCCAACTGACGCACCAGGGTTCGTTGATCGGCGCGGCACTGAACATCCGGTCTCCGATCCGACCCATGATGACCTGTGTATAATCCGCGAACCAATCCGCGATGTCGCGATTGCACCATCCCCCCTGATCCGCAAGCGCTGACGGCAATTCCCAATGATAAAGCGTCACACAGGGGCGGATACCGCGCTCCAGCAGGGCGTCCGCCAATCGGTCATAATAATCCAACCCTGCCTGATTGACCTGACCACGCCCGTCGGGCAGTACGCGTGCCCAGCTGGTTGAAAAACGATAACAGTCAAACCCGGCCTCGCGCACCAGATCGAAATCCTGCTCGAACCGGTTCAGGTGATCGCATGCGACGTCTCCGTTTTCCCCGCGCACCACGTTGCCTGGCGACGCCGCAAAGGTATCCCAATGAGTTCGCCCCGCCCCGCCCTGTGCGTGGCCTTCAATCTGGTACGCAGAAGTGGCAACACCAAAGAGAAAATCTTTGGGAAAGTCAGCGCGTGCGTATTTCATGGTTGCACCCTGTTGGGTGCAGGGCCGGTTGACCTACCAACGACCAGCTCGGCCTCCAGCAGCCTGGTTTTGACGGGATCATTCGGGGATTTGATGCGCTGGATCAACATGTCAGCCGCCATTTCACCCGCCTGACGGACGGATGAGCGTGTTGCCGTGAAAATCGGAACATCCTGCCCGTTCTTCAAATAGGACAGGTCGTCGTCATGGGCGATCACTGACACATCCGTACCCATCTCAAGCCCGTTTTCGGACAGCGCACGCCGTACGCCGATGGCAGAGATCATCGATGAACACAAAATAGCGGTCGGAGGGGAATCGAGGCGCAACATGTTCTGCGTTTCGTGATGGCCGTAAACCTCTGTCATTTCAGCGCTGCGCATCAGATTTGCATCGGGCGCAAGCCCGGCCTGACCAAGCGCCTCAAGATATCCGTCGCGGCGGCGTTGGGCAAAATCCATATCTTCCAGACCGTTGATCAGAGCGATACGGCGATGGCCAAGGTCAATCAGAAAGCGCGTGGCGCGCATGAACGAACTTTTGTTGTTCACGTCGATCCAGTCATACTGAGCGTCGACGCCGGTCGAGCGTCCGTGCACGATGAATGGGACGCCCATGCGGGTCAGGACTTCGATCCGTGGTTCGTTTACTTTAGGGCCTTGCAGCACGACTCCGTCCACCGCACCGCGCTTAAAAAGACTCCGATACGCTTCTTCAATCGAAGTGTCGTCGGCATTGGTGAACATCATGTCATAGCCATGTTCAGCGTATTTCTTTGCGGCGCCGGCGACGAAATCTCCGAAGATCGGGTTGACCATTTCATGCCGGGACGAGCTGGGAATGACGTGGCCGATCACCATCGATCGTCCGGTCGCAAGCCCTTTGGCGCGACTGTTCGGCCGGTACCCGTGTTTGCGTGCCGCGGCTTGAACGCGCGCACGTGTGTCCTCGCTCACTTCGGGGTACCCGTTCAGCGCCCGGCTGACCGTAGTTTGCGAAAGGCCCAGAACTTCCGAGAGCTGCTTCAGGTTCATTTTACGATTCAAAGCGCCTTAAAGTGAGTGGCTCTTTTTTGTTTTGTGAGCAAATACGGCATCCGTCAACTTGTTTTGCGTCAAAAGCAAAAAATATAATTTATTTTGGCGCTGGGAAGCAAAATATTGACAGGGTGCCGATGTTAGCGGATAACACACGTCATCCAAAGCGCTTTGAAAGCGAGTCTTTGAGTACATGAAAGCTTGGGAGGAGGATTTGATGAAACACGGGCTTTACGCAGGTGCGGCGGCACTCGCCCTGATGGCCGGATCAGTTCAGGCAGAGGGTGAGATGATCCATGTTGTCGGCGAGGGCAGTTTTGACTGGGATGGGTTTCAGGCCTTTGCCGAAGCGAATGATCTGTCCGGCGAAAGCCTGACCATTTTCGGCCCCTGGCTGGCTGGCGAGGGCAAGTCCTTCGAAAACCTCGTGGCCTATTTCGATGAGGCAACAGGCGCGAATTCCAGCTATGTGGGTTCGGATTCTCTGGAACAGCAGATCCTGATTGATGCGGCCGCAGGCTCGGCGCCGAATCTGACTGTTTTCCCGCAGCCTGGTTTGGCGGCAAACCTCGCAAAACAGGGCTATCTGACGCCATTGGCCGAAGGCACTGCGGACTGGATCAAGGAAAACTTCGCCGCGGGACAATCCTGGGTCGATCTGGGTACGTTTGAGAACGCGGAAGGGTCTGACGATTTTTACGGGTTCTTCTTCAATGTGAACGTCAAATCGCTGGTTTGGTACGTGCCCGAAAACTTCGAAGACTTTGGGTATGAAGTGCCCGAAACCATGGAAGAATTCAAGGCTCTGATGGATCAGATGGTCGAGGACGGCGAGACGCCTTTGTGCGTCGGTCTGGCCTCGGGCGGCGCAACGGGTTGGCCTGCGACGGACTGGGTCGAGGATCTTATGCTGCGTACGCAACCACCTGAAGTCTATGACCAATGGGTGTCGAACGAAATGAAGTTCGATGATCCCCGCGTCATAGCCGCGATTGAGGAATATGGCAGCTTTACCCGCAATGACGACTATGTGGTAGGTGACGCAGACGACACAGCGGCAATCGATTTCCGTGACAGCCCCAAAGGTCTTTTCGATAGCCCGCCCGCTTGCATGATGCATCGTCAGGCTTCGTTTATTCCCGCCTATTTTCCGGAAGGCACCGAATTGGGGGTGGATGCTGATTTCTTCTACTTCCCGGCTTACGCCGAAAAAGACCTGGGGACACCGGTGCTTGGGGCAGGGACATTGTTCACAATCACCAACCCAAACCCCGCAGCCGAAGCCTTTCTGGAGTTCCTCAAGACACCTTTCGCCCATGAGATCATGATGTCGCAGGACGGTTTCCTGACGCCACATCTGGGTGCGGACCCGGCGAACTATTCGAATGATTCACAGCGGGGACAGGGTGAAATTCTGACCAACGCAACGACCTTCCGCTTTGACGGGTCCGACCTGATGCCCGGTGCAGTCGGGGCAGGTACGTTCTGGACCGGGATGGTCGATTACTCGTCGGGTGCAAAAGATGCAGCCACCGTGGCACGTGAAATCCAGGCGTCCTGGGACGCAATCAAGTGACCAACTCATGGGGCGGTCCTGAGGCCGCCCCGTTTGCCAAACGGATGGGCGTATCATGACACCCGCATTACAAGGCCTGCTGACGATCGCCATTGGCGTGTCGGGTTGCGTGGGCTACTTCTATCTTTCCAACCAGTTTCTGGACAAAGTCCTGTTTCCGCCGCGCGGGCCAAAGGCGGGCCGAAACATCAACCGTGCGAACTTGATCCGCCCGTGGTTGTTCCTGTTCCCGGCGCTTGCTGCATTGGGGCTGTATCTGGCGTATCCGGTGGTTGAAACCTTGCGCCTTTCGCTTACGGAACGCGTGCCCGGTGGCGGATACCGTTGGGTTGGCCTGGACAACTATACCCAAATGGCGGCGGAGCCGAAGTTTTGGGAAGCCATGCGCAACAACATGTTCTGGCTGATCGTCGTGCCGGCCATGTCAACGGCTTTTGGTCTTCTCGTGGCGCAACTGACCGACCGCATCCGCTGGGGCAACTTTGCCAAATCCCTGATTTTCATGCCGATGGCCATTTCATTTGTTGGTGCATCGGTGATCTGGAAACTGGTTTATGATGCGCGACCAGCGGAACAGGACCAGATAGGCATCCTGAACGCGTTGTACATCTTCTTCGGCGGAACCGAACCCAACACTTGGTTAACAATCCCCTTCTGGAACAGTTTCTTTCTGATGGTTGTCCTGATCTGGATACAGACGGGTTTCGCGATGGTCATCCTGTCGGCGGCCTTGCGCGGTATTCCCGAAGAAACCATCGAGGCGGCCATTTTGGATGGGGCCAATCCCTTTCAGATCTTCTTCAAGATCAAGGTACCGCAGATCAAAACCACGATCCTTGTTGTTTGGACGACGATCACGATCACCGTTCTCAAAGTGTTCGACATCGTCTTTGCCATGACGAACGGCCAGTGGGAGACGCAGGTGCTGGCAAACTACATGTACGACAAGCTTTTCCGGGCCAATGACTGGGGCGTCGGATCCGCCTCGGCCATGGTGATCATGTTGCTTGTTACGCCGATCCTCGTCTGGAACGTGCGCAACGCGCGCAAGGAGATGGAGTAAGCCATGAGCGATATCGCCGGAACCAAACCCGCGCTCAGATGGGTGGTGCATCTGTCAGTCATCTTCCTGGTGGCTCTTTGGGTCATTCCTACGCTTGGCTTGTTGATTTCGTCCTTTCGGACGGCAGATCAGATTTCGTCCAGCGGCTGGTGGCGGTCGCTGTTTCCCTCTGAACAAAACCTGACGCTTCGCAGTGCCGCGCCCGAGACGCAGGTGCTGGAAAACGGACTGTATGTCATTCAGGGGGCGTTGTTCGGCGAAGATGAGCAAGCAACGATTTCCAGATGGGGGATCAGTTCGCGCGAGGTTGATGCATTTGAACCGGGCCAAACAGCCGAGCTGCGCCGAGGTGGTACGATCACGGTGGATGCGGCGGGCAACTATCGTATGGAAAACACCGAGGAATTCACCGGGAAACGTGGTGCGCGCATCTTCGTAACAGCGGAACTGCCACCCGAGTTCACTTTGGAAAACTACCGAAAGGTTCTTCTGGATCAAAGCAGTACGGACAGCATGGCCAAGGCGTTCTTCAACACGCTGACGGTGACCATCCCTGCAACAATCATCCCGATTCTGGTTGCCGCCTTTGCGGCTTATGCGCTGGCGTGGATGGAGTTTCCCGGGCGCGCCCTGCTGATTGCGGCCGTTGTTGGCCTTTTGGTCGTTCCGCTTCAATTGGCCTTGATCCCGTTGCTGAAATTTCACCTCAATATCGGGATCGGCAAAGGCTATCTGGGAGTCTGGCTTGCGCATACAGGGTTTGGGATGCCACTGGCGATTTACCTGCTGCGCAACTACATGGCCGGATTGCCGCGTGATCTGATCGAAAACGCCCGCGTAGATGGCGCCACAGAGTTTCAGATCTTTACCAAACTGATCCTGCCACTCAGCTTCCCGGCGCTGGCGTCTTTCGCGATTTTCCAGTTCCTGTGGACATGGAATGACCTGCTTGTTGCCAAGGTTTTCCTGATCGACGCGACCGGCCAGACAACCGTGATGACGAACCGCATCGTCGAACTGCTGGGTACACGTGGCGGCAATTGGGAAATCCTTGCGACCGCTGCCTTTGTCTCGATCTTCGTGCCGCTGGTCGTCTTCTTCGCAATGCAAAAATACCTGGTCCGGGGCCTGCTGGCCGGATCTGTCAAATAGAGGCGTCTGATGAACGTGCAGAACAACCCTGAACAATGCAAAGCAACGAAACTGTCTTCGGACTGGTGGCGCGGTGGTGTGATCTATCAGATCTACCCACGCAGTTTTCAGGACAGCAACGGGGATGGGATCGGTGATTTGAAGGGCATCACTGCGCGACTGGATTACATCGCCTCGCTGGGCGTTGATGCAATCTGGATCTCGCCGTTTTTCAAATCGCCGATGAAGGATTTTGGTTACGACGTCAGCGATTATCGCGACGTCGACCCCATGTTCGGAACGCTTGAGGACTTCAAAGAGCTTCTGGATCAGGCGCATGCCAAAGGGTTGAAGATCATGATCGATCTGGTTCTGTCGCACACGTCGGACCAGCACCCTTGGTTCAGCGAAAGCCGCAGCAGCCGTGAAAACCCGAAATCCGATTGGTATGTGTGGGCTGACCCCAAGCCGGATGGCACGCCACCAAACAACTGGCTTTCGATCTTCGGCGGCTCGGCCTGGCAATGGGATGCCCGACGGCTGCAATATTATCTGCACAACTTCTTGACATCGCAGCCGGATCTGAATTTCCACTGCCCGAATGTTCAGGATGCGTTGCTGGACGTGGCGCGGTTCTGGCTTGATCTGGGAGTGGATGGCTTTCGGCTGGATACCATCAATTTCTATTTCCACGACAAGGCGCTGCGCGACAATCCTGCGCTGCCGATGGATCAACGCAACGCCACGATCGCACCGGCCGTGAACCCCTACAACCATCAGGACCACCTGTTTTCAAAAAGCCAGCCCGAGAACATCGCCTTCCTCGAAAGACTGCGGGCCTTGACGGACGAATATGACGGCCGGGCTTGTCTGGGCGAGGTCGGAGATGCGCAGCGTGGGCTCGAGATCATGGGCGAATACACATCCGGGGATAAGCGGATGCACATGTGCTATGCCTTCGAGTTCCTGGAAAAACGTGCATTGACGGCCACTTACACCAAGCACGTTTTCGACCAGTTGGAAGCGAAGGCAGGTGACGCATGGCCATGTTGGGCATTTTCCAACCACGACGTGCAACGTCACGTCTCGCGCTGGAATCTGGATGACGCCGCAACCCGTCAGCACGCGGTTCTCATGATGTGCCTGCGCGGCTCTGCCTGCCTTTATCAGGGCGAAGAACTGGGCCTGCACGAAGCGGATGTGTCGTTCGAGAAACTGCAAGACCCCTACGGCATCGAGTTCTGGCCCGAATACAAGGGTCGCGATGGCTGCCGCACACCGATGGTTTGGGCGGCACAAGATGAACAATCGGGTTTCAGCACAGCAGAGCCTTGGCTGCCGGTAAGCGCACAGCAGGCCGGGCAGGCGGTGGACCGATTGGAGGCGGATCCAGGCTCGATGTTGAACCACTACCGTCGCGCCATTGCCTTGCGACATGCGCATCCTGCTTTGGCAGCGGGGGCGCAGACCGGCATGAGGGAAACGGGTTCGATTCTGTCTTTTATGCGTGAGGATTCGCATGAGCAGATATTCTGCGCCTTCAATCTGGGCACGGATTCTACCGCGTTCAAGCTGCCCGAAGGCAGTTGGCAGGTGATGGGTCAGGACCTGGGCGGTGTCGAAGGAAGCGGCAACGTTGTCCTGAACGCGGCGCAGTTCATCCTGATGTACAGGAAAAAGGGATAAAGCATGTCTGAACTCAACCTCACGGACGTCGCCAAGTCCTATGGCCCTGTCGATGTTTTGAAGAACATCAACCTCGACATCGAACAAGGCGAACTGATCGTTTTTGTCGGTCCTTCCGGATGCGGCAAGTCCACCCTGCTGCGGATGATTGCCGGGTTGGAGAAGATTACAGGCGGCACGCTGGAAATCGAAGGGCAGGTCATGAACGATGTTCCGCCTGCACAGCGGGGCATCGCGATGGTGTTTCAAAGCTATGCCTTGTATCCCCACATGACCGTTCGCGAGAACATGGCCTTTGCCCTGAAAATCGCGAAGATGCCCACGGCCGAGATTGATGCTGCCGTAGACCGTGCCGCTCAAATCCTTCAGCTGGAACCATTCCTGGACCGCCTGCCAAAAGCTCTTTCCGGAGGGCAGCGTCAACGGGTTGCCATCGGGCGCGCGATCGTACGTGACCCAAAGGTGTATCTGTTCGACGAACCGCTCTCGAACCTCGACGCGGCACTTCGGGTGGCCACGCGGATCGAGATCGCGCGTCTGAAAGAGGCCATGCCTGACAGCACCATGATTTACGTGACCCACGATCAGGTCGAGGCGATGACACTGGCCAGTCGGATCGTGGTATTGGCCAACAAGGGCATCGCGCAGGTCGGGACACCGCTTGAACTGTATGAGGCGCCTGACAACGAGTTTGTTGCGCAGTTCATCGGTTCGCCGTCCATGAACCTGCTGTCCGGCACAATCACCGGAACCGGCGAAACGACCACCGTTGAACTGTCATCAGGCGGGATTGCAAGATCCGCGGTTCCAACCGAAGACAGTGACCTGGGGAAAAAGGTCAATATCGGGGTGCGCCCCGAAGATTTGGCGATGACGGAAGACTCCGCGATTCTGTCCGGCAAGGTGGATTTCACCGAAGCCCTGGGCGAAGTCACGCTGCTGTATTTTGAGAAAGCCGATGGTGCGGATGCAGTCATTGCAAAGCTGCCGGGGGTTCAGCGGAACCTGCGCGGCCAGACGGTCTCGGTCACGGCCTCACCGGACAAGGTGCATCTGTTCCACAATGGATTGTCCATGCGCAACTAGCAGCGAAACGCAGTTCTTGACAGAATTGCGTTTTGTGTTTCACCATAATTGAAACGTTTCAATGGTGAAAAATGCGGGTATCGGCGCAGCTTTACACGGTTCGGCAATATGGTGACCTCTCGGACCAACTGAAGTTGGTTTCCGCTTGCGGGTTTTCGGATATCGAAACTACCGGTCTGCATGACATGACACCACAAGAGATGGCACGCATCGTCCATCAATCAGGTCTTAACCTTCGTTCTGCACATTTTGATTGGGAGGAGTTCCACGAGCGTTTCGACGACATCGTTGAAGTACTGCACCATTTGGAATGCCAGGTGGCGGTCATGCCTTGGCTGGCGCCACAGGCGCGGCCCGGCACTGTCGAGGGATGGAAGGCAGTGTCGGGCCAGTTGTCCGATTGGGCAGATCAACTTGGAGATCACGGCGTCAGTTTAGCCTATCACAACCACGACTTTGATCTGTTCGGCGCGCCGGGAAAAACACCTCTTGAACTGATTCTGGCGCAAGAAAACATCTATTGGCAGCCCGATATCGGTTGGATTGTCGCGGCCGGTCAGGACGTGGCTGACCTGCTGGTGCGCCATGCGGATCGCATCCTGTCGGTTCATGCAAAGGACGTGGATCCGCAGGGCGGATCAGGCGACAGGCGCTGGCGCAATCCGGGTGAGGGTGTTGTCGATTGGGACGCCACGATACGAGCCCTTTCAAGCACCAAGTGCACCGACCTTTTCGTTGAGCATGATGAAACCGCCGATCACAGGCGCACCTTGCAAATGGGGCGGTTGTTTTTGACTGAACGGCTTGGGGGTATCGGCTGATGGCGCGGGCAACGATCAAATCGATCGCCCGTATGACAGGCTATTCAGTAGGCACGGTTTCAAACGCCCTGCGCGGCGCTTCGTCGGTTAAACGGGAAACGCGGGAAGAGATCCAAAAGGCGGCGTCCGAGCTTGGGTATCGGGTCAATCTGGACGGCCTGAAGCTGCGCACCAATAAATCCTACAGGATTGCGGTATTGGTCAGCGTTTCGGGCAGCGCCGCTGAAGAGTGGGAGGGTGTGGAGTTTACCCGGATCCTGGCCGGAATATCGGACGCGGTTCAAGGGTCACGCTATGAGTTGAGTGTCTTCAGTGTACGAGATGTTGAAGCCGCATTGCAGACCCTGCATTCCATTGTACAGGAAGGGTTGGCAGACGGCGTAATCTTTTCGGGAACTCGGGTGAATGACCCGCGTATCGCCTATCTGCAAGATGAGGGATTTCCGTTTGTCACATACGGGATGAGTGACAGTGCCCAACCACATCCTTACGTGGATCTCGACAGTCAGGCTGCTGCTTTTGATGCAACGTCTCGGCTGCTGGCATTGGGGCACAGGCGGATAGCGCTTATCAACCCGCCGGATGACCTGATCTATGCCCGTCAACGACTTCAGGGATACTCTGATGCTTTGTCGGCCGGTGGCAAGGAGTTTGACCCGGCCCTTGTTCTTCCCGGCCCGACCACGGCGAAGACCGGGCAAAGGGCCTTTGCGGCGCTCATGCGAATGCGCAACCGGCCAAACGCCATCATTTGCGCCAACGAGGCGATGACCCTTGGCGCATTGTCCGCCGCCGCCGATATGGGCGTTCAGGTCGGCAGGGATGTCGTCGTCATTTCAAACGACGATCTGAAACTCAGCCAGTATTTCGTCCCCCCGCCCAGCACCTATTATTTGCCAATCGGCGAGACCAGCCGCCTGCTGGGTGAATACATGCTAAAAACACTGGACGGCGTTGATCCGTCGGAAACGCAAAAAAAGATCAGGGCCACATTGATCGAGCGGCAACCTGACACCCCGGCGCCGGGTATGGCGCAGACCAACTGAGCCAACAGAGGAGAAACCGAACATGTTCAAAAACCTATTTGCCGTTGCAACGCTTGCAATGCTGACAGCGCCTGCGGCCTTTGCCGCCGATCTGGAAGGTCGCGTTCTCAAGATCGGAACGGATGCGACCTATCCCCCGATGGAAACCGTCGACGAAACAACTGGCGAAATCGTAGGCTTTGATGTCGATGTGATGAATGCAATCTGTGAAAAGATCAATTGCGTTCCGAATTTCGTAAACACCGCTTGGGACGGCATCTTTGCGGCGCTTCAACAGGGTGAGTTCGACCTGGTCATCTCGGGCGTATCGATCACGCCCGAACGTGAAGAAACTATGGACTTTTCCGAACCGTACATCGTTGTCAGTCAGGCCATTTTGCTGCAAGTCGACAACGCGGATTTGACGCTTGAGGATTTCAAAGCGGGTGGCCAGAAACTGGCGGCACAAACCGCGACGACCAACGCCCAACTGGCGGAAGAGCTTGTAGGGCGCGAGAATGTCAGCCTCTACGACAATTTCTCGGCAGCTATCCTGGCGCTTCAGAACGCAGATGTACAAGGGGTGATCATCGATGGCACCTCTGCCGCGGCCTACGAGCAGGAGTTTGCTGGAGAACTGACCGTAGGCATCACAGGCCTGCAATCCGATCCATTGGGTATCGTGTTTCAGGAAGGTGACCCGACGGTGGATGCAATCAATGCCGGTCTTGCCGCCATTCAGGAAGACGGCACGCTGGACGCGCTGAAGGCCAAATACTGGGGCACAAACTGATCCTCCAAGCCCTTCTGGGCCCGGCGGCAGTCGTTGCCGGGCCATGTTTCAGCGGAGAAGTTCCATGTCGCGTCTCAGCACGATCCGCCCGAGCAATCTTGTATTGCTCGCAGCCGCTCCCTTCATCGTCTATCTGTTCGCCACGTCCTCGAAATATCTGCGATCTCTGATTGCAATTCTGGGGATCGGTAACAATGCAGGGCCGATTTTCGTCGGCTTTCTGCTGATCGTCTCGGTTGCAATCCTTGGATATCTCTGCGCCCGGTATGCACGTTTTACCAATCACGCCCCCGGCTGGTTGCGCGCTTCGGCCCTTGCGGCGCTGCCCGCGTCAATTGCGCTTTTGGTCATAAGCTTTTTATCTCCACAGCTTTTGATGCCCTTCGCGGAATCCGTTTTCTTTCATGCGCTCAGCGAGAACACATCAACCCTGATCGACCGGTCCAGTCAGACGTGGGTGTTGTATCCCGAAGTCGTGACCCAGATTCAGACAGGACTGCAAGTTCTTCTGGCCGCATACACAGGTGTTGTCGCCTTGAGCCTGCTGTCCGCGGGGTTGCAACCCCCTTGGCGCAGGCGCGTTCTTTTGGGGCTGGAATGCCTTACAGGTGCGGTTTTGTTCTATCTGATGTTCATGGCCCACTGGCAGTTCGCGACGGGCGTTGCCATTACGTTTCGCGCAGCCATCTTCGCCTATATCTTCTCGGCCATTCTGGGCTTGATCTGGGTGGGGTTGCAATCGTTCAAACCACGGGCGCGCACCACGATTCTGTATGGTTCCATCAGCCTGTCATTGCTTGCGATATCAGCCTTTTTCTTCATGCAGCCGCAGGTCAGTTACGTTCTGGTCGGAAGCACCGAAGGGCGCATTGCCATTGTGCGCGGCACACCACAGGCGCAGGCTGACATCATCCGGTTTGGAGAGTTCGACGGTGCCGGCGAACAACAATACCGCATACGCAGCGCCACTGATGCAGCGGCCGCCCTGGAGCAGATTGAAACCGTCGACAGCGTTTCCGGAGCGTTTGTTCCCGTGGATGCTCATTCACAAGGCTATCCAGTTCTGTGGCAGACCAGTTTCTTGCCTGACAAATACCGGAATCCCGCACTGGCTTTTGCTGTTTTCGGCTTTCTGCTGCTGACGCTGACCATTGGCGGCGCACAGCACAAGCTGCATCCCTTGGCGGTCGGGGCCGAATTTTTCGTGGACACGATACGCGGCATTCCGATGTTGGTGATCATTCTTTACATTGGCCTGCCCTTGGCGGGCGCGGTCAAGGATGCCACGGGGGGCGGCATTGATATGACCAACATGACACGCGGGATCATCGCGATTTCGGTCGGGTATTCGGCCTATATGGCGGAAATATTCCGATCTGGGATCGAGGCCATCCCGAAAGGGCAACTGGAAGCAGGCAGTTCGCTGGGCTTGTCGCGCTGGCAGACGGCGCGGCTGATCGTTCTGCCGCAAGCCCTGCGGATCGTCACCCCGCCATTGGGCAACGAATTCATCGCGATGATCAAGGATACCTCGTTGCTGTCCATCCTGTCCGTCCGCGACATGACCCAAAGGATGCGAGAGTTTCAGGCAGCAAGCTTTCTGCCCTTTGCGCCGTTCAATACGGCAGCAATTCTGTATGTGGTACTCACCCTCTGTTGCGCAAGCTTCCTGAAATGGATCGAACGGCGCACGGCAAAGGACAACCGATGAGCAAACTGGAGCTTGGGGTTTGCTACTACCCCGAACAATGGGACCCGTCCCAGTGGCGCAGTGACGCCGCGCGGATGGTCGAGATGGGTTTGGATTGGGTTCGAATCGCCGAGTTCACCTGGGGTCTGATTGAACCGGAACGCGGCCGGTTTCATTGGAACTGGTTGGATGACGTCATCGAGATTCTGGGGCGGGCCGGCCTGCGGGTCATGATGTCGACTCCAACGGCTGCGCCTCCCAAATGGCTGATTGATGAGCACCCCGAAATTCTGCCGGTTGGCCCGGACGGCCGGGTCAGGGGTTATGGTTCCCGCAGACATTATTGTTTTTCCAGTGACGTGTACCTGGCCGAGGCGCAAAGGATCGCCACGGAATATGCCGCCAGGTATGGCCAGAACCCGCATGTCCATGCCTGGCAGATCGACAATGAATACAATGACCACGACACCGTTCTCAGCTATTCCGATGCCGCACGGGCGGGCTTTCGGCGCTGGCTGGCAAAACGATACGGCACAATTGACGCATTGAACGAGGCCTGGGGGACTGTGTTCTGGGGGAGCCTTTATTCCGGCTTTGACCAGATTGAACTGCCCAATGGTCTGGTCGCTACACCCAACCCCACCCATGCCCTTGATTTCAGGCGCTATTCCTCGGACCGGGTGCGGTTGTTCAACAAGACACAGGTGGACGTGCTGCGCGAACATGCGCCGGGTCGAGATATCACGCACAACTTCATGGCCGGCAGTTTCGAATTCGATCACCACGCAGTGGCCGCCGATCTGGATATCGTCGGCTTTGACAGCTACCCGCTGGGTAATCTGATGGGCTCAACCCTGTCAGAGAAGGAAAAGCGCCGTTATCTGCGAACCGGCGCGCCTGATTATCAGGGATTTCATTGTGACCTGTATCGCAGTCAGGGGCGGGGGCGGGTATGGGTGTTGGAACAGCAGCCGGGGCCGGTGGACTGGGCGGCACAAAACCCTTCCCCAGCCGAAGGGATGGTTCGGCTTTGGACCTGGGCCGCATATGCACACGGCGCGCAAGCTGTGATGTTCTTTCGATGGCGACAGGCAAAGTTCGCGCAGGAGCAATACCATACAGCCTTGCTGCGCTCGGATGGCAGTGTGGATCAAGCCGCGCTCGAACTGGCTCAAATTGTGAAGGATCGTGAAAACCTTCCGCCGACGACGCGCGGAAAAGCCTCGGTGGCGATGATGCTGGATTACGCTTCGATCTGGGCGGCCGATATTCTGCCGCATGATGATGACTTCCCCAATTCCCATATCTTCCGTGAATGGTACACTGCCTTGCGCAGTCTGGGGGTGGACATTGATTTTGTGGGTCCCCAGGATGGTTTGGAAGGTTACGCCCTGATCGTGCTGCCGCAAAGCATGATCGTGACCCCGGATCTGGCCGCAAGACTTGAGGCTTCGGGGGCAAAGCTTTTGATTGGTGCCCGGTCCGGCAGCAAGACGGCTCAAATGCAGACGCCTTCAAATCTGGCGCCGGGTGCGTTGGCGGATCTGACCGGCGTCCGTGTCGTCCGTGTCGAATCGCTGCCGGATATTGCAAGAGAATCCGTGCTGTTGCAGAACGGTCAGCTTTTTGACTTTGCCGGTTGGCGCGAAATCATCGAGACCGAGGCAAATGTCCTGGCGCGCTTCAAAAGTGCCTATTGCGACGCCAGCCCAGCGGTTGTCCGGTCGGATCGTGCGACATATCTGGCCATGGTGCCCTGCGGTGCGCTCTTGCACGAGATTGTGCGCGATGTCTTGGAATGGGCAGGGCTGAAGCCTCTGGACTGCGATCCAGACTTACGTGTAACCCGCTTCGGTACGTTGCATTTTGCCTTCAATTTTGGTGACATGTCCAAACCCCTGCCTGGTGGTGGGTCACGACGAATTTTGATCGGCTCTGATCCGGTCGGCGCGCACGAATTCACAGTCTGGCAGGTAAACTAACGCCCTGAGATTCAACCAAAACGTGTCAAAAACAAAAACTGGATATAAGATTTCCGCAAACTGTCACTTTTGGACTGACGAACGGGCACAGAAAGTCCTATGAATATAAAGACAAAAATAAACTCATCCAACAACGGGAGATCACCTATGGCTAAACATTCGTCACTTTCGAGACGCTCTGTGTTGAAAGGCGCAGGTGCTGCGGCACTTGCGGCACCCCTTTACAGCAAGAGCGCTCTGGCGTCGTCGGGCGAAATCAACATTCTGATGTGGTCGGACTACCTGCCGCCCAGTTTCATCGAAGAGTTTGAGACTCTGACCGGAATCAAGGTGAACTATACCGGCATCGGCTCGAACGAAGAGATCATCAACAAGATGAAGGCCACCAAGGGCCAGGGTTTTGATATCGTTTCACCGACCAACAACCGGTCGTTGCAGTGGGAACCGCTGGAGCTGCTCCAGCCCTTCGACATGAACAAAGTTCCGATCGATCTGGTGAACCCGGCCATGGCCAAGATTGGTACTGATGCGTGGAACTTTGGCGATTCAGGTGCGCACTGGCTGCCGCATATCTGGGGTACAGAAGGTATTGCTTATCGTACTGACCTGTGGCTGCCGGATGGTGATGCACCATCCTATGGCGACGTGTGGTCGGAAGCGAACGCTGGCAAAACCATGGGCCGCGCGCATTCCATGATGCTGGGCGCCGGCCTTTATATGGAACGCGCTGGCGAGATGGAGCCGGGTTCGGTCTGGGCGGCATATGGTGATGAAGACACCATGCGCAAGGTTTGGGGCCAGATCACCGACTGGTGCATTGCACGCAAGGACCGCATCAAGCTGATCTGGAACGACGCCGACACACAGAAGAACGGTCTTCTGAACGAAGGCGTTGTCGTTGGCCAAACCTGGGACGGCCCACCCCTTGCACTGAAATCCGCAGGTGAGCCGGTGCACTATCAGGCACCCGTCGAAGGTGCGATGGCTTGGGTGGATGGTATGTCCATGCCGACTGGTGCCGCGAATATCGATCAGGTTTACGCCTTTATCGACTTTGCCTATCAGGCCAAGCCGGCCGGTGTCGCCATTGACAGTCATGGCTACAACTCGCCGGTATTAGGGGCCGACCAGTATTCCGGCGACACCTACAAGAAGAACTTTGCCGAGGCCTATCCGGGCGACTCGCTGGCCAACCTCAATCCGTGGCCTGCAGAAGCGCCGTGGTATGCTGAAACCCGGACCGAGTTCGTCAACAAGTTCAAAAGCGCTTAAGCGTTCCGAACCTTCGCCCTCCGCATCCTGCGGGGGGCACCCATCTGCGCGCCGTCCCGGCGTGGCGGACGCTAATACTGTGTGGTGACTACACGCACCTCAGGGAGAAACCAAAAATGAGTGCAGGGGTCGGAGTCGATCTGGAAAACCTGTGGATCCGTTTCGGTGACTTCGTCGCCGTGCGCGATGCAAACGTCAACATCAACGGGGGAGATTTCTTTTCTTTCCTCGGGCCATCGGGCTGCGGAAAAACAACCATTCTGAGGGCAGTGTCCGGCTTTCTTGAACCAAGCGAAGGCAACGTCCTGATTGGTGGCAACAATATGCGTGGCATCGGGCCCAACAAGCGCCCGACGGCGCTGATCTTTCAGAACCTCGCATTGTTCCCGCTGATGAAGGTCTGGGAAAACATCACGTTTTCCATGGAAATCAAAGGGGCCAGTGCTGCCGAACGCCGCAGGCGCGCCGATGAGCTTCTGGACATGATTGCGTTACCGGGGCAGGGGGACAAACTGCCAAGTGAACTGTCAGGTGGTCAACGTCAGCGTGTTGCTATTGCCCGTGCTCTGTGCGCCGAACCGGACGTGCTGTTGCTGGATGAGCCTCTGTCGGCACTTGACCTGAAGCTGCGCCAGCACATGCGGACCGAGTTGCGTGAAATTCAACAGCGTGTCGGCATTACTTTCATCTACATCACGCACGATCAGGGTGAAGCGCTGACCATGTCGGACAATATCGCCGTCATGCGTGCCGGTGTGATTGATCAAATCGCCGACGGGAAGACGATTTACAACGATCCCAACACGGCTTTTGCGGCTTCATTCGTTGGCGAAAACAATGTGTTCCGCGGTAAAATCAAGCAAGTGATGGGCAAGGAAGCTTTGATCTCGACCAACCGTTCGGGGGATCTGGTGGCAAGGATTTCGACGGCCAATCAGGGCAAGATGAAAGAAGGTGATGACGCGATGATGTTCATCCGCCCCGAGGCCTTTGCAATTGCCCCCGATGGCGCAACGGGCGATCACTTCGTCACCGCCCGGGTCAATCATGAAGAGTTCGAAGGCAACGTCTTCAACATCTTCACCGAAGGCGAAGGCGGAAAGGAAATCAAGGTCTCGATCCCCAACCATGGGCAATCCTTCGAGGACCACACCGGACAGAACATCACGCTGGAATACGAGACGCATAATGCCGTCGTCGTTCCCGCGGGTGAGCTGGCTGCGGAATAAGGGGAACAGTTCATGCCCCGATTTCTGAAAGAATTCTTCAATCGCAACGGCACCGGTATGGGCTTGGCGATCCTAGGTCTGGTTTTGTTCTGGACAATCGGCCTTATTATCCTGCCGCAGCTGTCGATGCTGGATTTCTCGTTCCGTCCAAACCTGCCCCCACCAGAAATTGGCGGGCCGAAGGACGTCTATACGCTGGAGAACTACAAGTACCTGATATACGGCCCCGAAGGTGGCAGTCAGGATTACAACACGGTTGACCTGCGGGTGTTCTTCCGCACCCTCGTGGCGGCCGTTTGCGTCACGATTTTCAACCTGATCATCTGCTATCCGATCGCCTACTATCTGGGGCAGTCCGAAGGCAGCCATATCCGCATCTTCGCGATCATGCTGATCATCCCTTACTGGATCAACGAAATCCTGCGCGCCTTTGCGTTGCGTATTATCTTCGGTGAAACCGGTGTTCTGAACACGTTGTTCGTGGGGCTGGGGGTCTGGGATACGCCGTTCGACTTCATCCGAAACGATATCGCACTCTATGCCGGGCTGGGCTATGCCTATATTCTGCTGATGATCTTCCCAATGTATAACGTCATAGAAAGCCTGGACAAAAATCAGATCGAAGCCGCGCGCGACCTTGGCGCGCCGTGGTGGCGGATACATTGGCGTGTGGTCATTCCTTATGCCAAGCCAGGGATCAGTTCGGGCTGTACGATGGTGTTCATGCTGTCTGCGGGCGCGCTGGCGGCACCGCAAATCCTGGGCGGGCCGTCGTCGCTGTGGTTCACACAGCTGATCTATCAGCAGTTCAACGATAACAACGACTGGCCGCAAGGGGCTGCTTATGCGATCGTCCTGCTGGTGACCTGTATCCTGTTCGTGCTGGCCATGATGCGCCTGTTCAAAGTGAACATGGGGGATATCGGGAAATGAACAATTCCTTTCTCCGCATAAGCATCTGGGTCTATCTGGCGATCTTCTTCCTGTATCTGCTTGGCCCGCTTGTGATCATGTCGATCACCGCGTTCAACTCGTCCGGCTTCCCGCGGATGAGCCCGTGGGAATGCCTGACCTTCCAGTGGTTTGGCGAGTTGTTTCAGGATCAGCGCATCCTGAACGGTATCAAGAACTCACTGATCATCGGGATCGGCACGGTCATCCTGTCAGTGGCCATGGGTCTGGCGGGCGCATTGATGCTGACCCAGATCTGGCCAAAGCTGCGGGCGACTTACTATACGATCATTATCGCTCCGATCCTGATCCCGGGTGTTGTTCTGGGTATCTCGACGCTGGTGTTCTGGGATCGTATCAACCGGATGCTGGGACTGGGGGCGGACAGCTTCCTGTCAAATGGCATTTTTCTGACGGTGATCGGCCAATCCACCTTTATCGCCAGCTACTGCATGCTGGTGTTGGTGGCACGCTTGCAGCGCTACGACGTGGCCCTGACCGAGGCGGCACTGGACCTTGGGGCCAGCCACGCCCAGGCCTTCCGCAAGATCCTGTTGCCGTTCATGCGTCCGGCGATTGCATCGGCAGCGGTGTTGGCGTTCCTCGCATCGTTCGAAAACTACAACACCACCACCTTTACCTTCGGTGAATACCCGACGTTGACGATCGAGCTGGCCCAAAAAGTCCGGTATGGCATCACACCCGCGATCTCGGCGCTGGCCTTCATCATCGTGGCGCTGACAGTGTTCTTCGCTCTGCTGAACGAAGCCAAGCTGAAACGTCAGGAACTGGTGGCAGCGGCGCGCAAGAACGCGACGGTTGAGGAACTGGCCGGCAAGATCAAACTGCCCAGCTTCTTTTCCGGCAACATGGCAGCGGTTCTGTTGGTTGTATTTGCCGTCGCAACGATCACAGTTGTCGGCACTGCGGCCACCTACAATCCGGCGCAGTGTATCGCCGATATTCGCGAGCAGAAGCAGCTGGAAGCGGAACAGCGTATTCAGGAGTTGCGTAAACAGCGTGAAGAACGCCGCAAGCAACGCGAAGCTGAAGAAGCGGAACAGGGCGGTGCGCAATCCACCCCGAAACCGACGAACAACAGCGGCTTTGGCAATGTTTTCGCTCCGAACTCTTTAGGGGGCGAGGAAAGCGAAGGCGCTGATAGTGGGCCTGAATCCGAAAACACTCCGTCCAATAACAGTGGTTTCGGCGGGGTGTTTGACCCCAATAGCCTGCAAAACGACGAATAGCGGCGCAGGTTCGTAGCCTCGGCATCCGCCCGGACTGACCTCAGGTTTGTTCGGGCGGATTGCGTTTCAGGATTTTGACGTCACAACCTTCGACGGTGAGCCCGTTCCAATCCACCGGTCCTGCGTTGTAGTTGATCAGGAAGGCATGATCGGCCGTCTCGCGCAGTCGCAGGCCTTGCGGCATCCTGCGCAATGTCAAATCGGCTTCTTCCGCCGCCATGGCTATAACGCGGTCCCAAAGGTCTGCATCGGGGAAGCCGGCCAAGTACCAGATTCCGTCCCCTGCCTTGAGAGCAGGTGTTCCGTCTTCGAAACTCAGCAAGTCTTTGGCCGTTCCTGACAATCGGTCGATCCAATGCCGCGCCGCGCCGCCACCCTTGACCGCGCGTTCAACCGTGGGCGGCAGAGTTTCGACCAGATCAACATCGCAATCGATCCTTCTCAGACCGGGTCTGCCCTTTTCAGGAATTTGAAAATCGCGGGTGATCGCGCCGCCGCGCGGTCCCAGAATGGCAAGATCGCATCTCTCTGCCAAACGTTGTTCCAAATCAGGATCCATTGTGGCCAAACCGGGCGCAAAGATCACCGAGTAATCACCGGGAATGTCCTTCGCCGAAACAAAGTCTACCGAAAGACCGGCCCGTCGCAGCGCGCGGTAAGCCGAAAAAACCAATCGGAAATAATCAAATCCCGCGCCTTGTGGTTGTGTGGTCCACGCCCAGTCCGAGGCGTAATCAAACAGAATGGCCACTTTGGCCTGTATCTGTTGCACCGCGCCCAACGTGTTCAGGTCATCTGCGGTCTGGCGGGCCTCTGCCAGTGCAGCAGCAGGGTGATTGTTCGATGTCAGCAAGCCCGCATGCATTTGCTCTTGCGCAAACGGGGCTTGCCGCCATCGGAAATAACTCACCACCTCGGCACCATGAGCCACGGCTTCCACGGACCAAAGACGCACCATTCCGGGCAGGGGCGCCGGATTATACGGTGCCCAATTCACCGGGCCGGGTTGTTGTTCCATCACCCACCAACGGCCGCGCCCGACCGCCCGGTAGAGATCATGGTGAAACGCCTGCATGTCCGGATCACCCTGTTGCAAAAAGGCGGTCTTGTGCGCGTCGTCGGCATCCAGCCGGTCCGACAGAAAACCGATCGGATAACTGTCCCAGGTGGCGATATCCAGATCCGCGCCAACCTTGAAATGGTCGAAGTCCAGAATACGGCCCATGTAATTGTGCAAAAGCGGCGCATCAGTCAACGGGCGCAGCGCATCCACCTGTGCTCTGTTGAAAGCCGCGACCTGATCCGAACTGAAGCGCCGGAATGCCAGTACATGAGCCGGGTTCGGCTCGGTCACCGTTTGATTGGGCAGGTCGATTTCGCTGAAGTTGCGATATTCCATCGACCAGAACACATTGCCCCACGCCTGGTTCAGCGTTTCAATTGTTCCGTACCGTTCGGCCAGCCAATGGCGAAATGCCTGTTGAGCAGCTGCGCTGTAGCTGAGAGTGGTGTCGTGACACCCGTATTCATTGTCAATCTGCCACGCGACGACATGCGGGTTCCTACCGAACCGTTCACCCAATATGCGTGCGATGCGGGTAGATTCGTCGATATAGCCTTGATGGCTAAAGCAGTAATGCCGCCGTGATCCGAACTTGCGCGGGTTGCCGTTTTCATCGGCGGCCAGCATATCCGGGTGTTTGTCCAGCATCCAGCGCGGCGGTGTTGCGGTTGGCGTGCCCAGCACGACCTTCAATCCGGCTGCTCCGAGTGTCTCAATCGCGCGATCTAGCCATTCGAATTGAAAAACGCCGGATTGCGGCTCGATGCGGCTCCACGCGAACTCGCCAATACGCACCCATGTAAGGCCTGTTTCGACCATTTGCGCGGCATCGTCTGCCCACATCGCTTCCGGCCAATGTTCAGGATAATAACAAACGCCCAGTTCCGGCTTCATAAGATGACCTTGTGTTCTGCCTGACCCTGACCTGCATTTCGCGCGGCAAAGGTCATGCCGTTGGTCGGTTGGCTGTCTATTGTTTCTGCGTTCAATCCCTGACGGGCCGTTGTGCAGAAAAGCGTATTCAGTTCATCGCCCCCGAAAGCGGGACATGACGTATGGGATGCGTCAAATGCAACGGCCTTCAGAAACATGCCGTCGGCCTTGTATACCGCAATTCGGCTGGCACCCCATTGTGCAATCCAGATATTCCCCTGGGCATCGATGACCGCGCCATCCGGGTTCAGACCTTCTTTGCGCAAATCCAGAAAAACTGCGCTGTCGCCTTCCGGCCACCCGGTTTCGGCGTTCAGACGCCAGCGCCTGACTTGTTTCGTTGCGGTGTCGCAGAAATAGGCCACCGAACGATCGGGGGCAAAACAGATCGCGTTGGAGATTGTCACATCCGGAACCAATCGTCTCAACTCGCCTTTCCAGAAGCGATAGATTGATCCGGCCCCGGGTTCTGCCTGCTTGCCCATTGTGCCGATCCAAAACCCACCCCACGGATCGGCGCGGCCATCGTTTGAACGGGTCACGGGGTTGTCGGCTTCCAGAGGCGTGATCAAGTTCCGCTTTCCGGCTTGCAAATCGAGACGCCACAGCCCCGTTTCCGACGCCATAAGAAGCGTATCGCGATCCACCCAGCCCGCGGCCGAAACATGTTCATCGAAGCTCCAGCTTTTGGGCATTCCCCGCTCGCGGGTCATCAGACGTTTGCCTATGATATCGAACCAGAAAAGCTGACGTCTTTCAGGATGCCACAACGGGCCTTCGCCCAACTCGCAGGGGCGGTCGTCAAAGATAGTGCTCATCCGGCGGCCTCGTCATAGGCCGTGACGATATGCCGGGAGCGCTCGGCGATTTCGGCGACATCCATTCCGGGTTTGTAAAGTGCAGAGCCTATCCCAAAGCCATCTGCGCCCGCTTTGATCCATTGCCCGAAATTTTCGGGTCCGGCACCGCCAACGGCAAAAACAAGCGAGCCTATGGGCAAAACCGGACGTAAGGCGGCCAATCCCGCCGGACCAGCCATCACCCCGGGGAACAGCTTCAAACCGGTGGCCCCGGCCGTGAGGGCCGCAAAGCTTCGGTTGGGGTGTAAACCCCGGCCAGCTTTGCAGGCCTAACGCGACTGAACGCTTGATGACCTCGGCGTCATAGTTGGGCGATACGATCAACTTGCCTCCGGCGGCCGACACAGCGTCCACCTGATCGACTGTCAAAACAGTGCCCGCGCCGATCAGGGCCTGGTTTCCAAACGCATCAACCAAAGTTCTGATACTGTTGAGCGGATCCGGAGAATTGAGCGGCACTTCGATCCGGTCGATGCCGGCATCGATAATGGCGCGGCCAACGGCTTTGGCTTCGTGTGGTTGCAATCCACGCAATATGGCGATGATGGGACGGCTCATGCGGTTTGCCTTGTCATGTTTCGGGCCAGCGCAAGCCCGGCCAGAGTTGCCTCGGTGGCGTTTGCGGTTTCCACGAACGCGCCTTGCCGTTGCAGGGCTGTTGCATATGTCTGCGATACGCCTTCTGCTCCGATAATGGCCAGTTGCTGGCCCAGCCAATAGGGCCGTGTCGCGGCCAATTCGGCCCCGATCAACATTCCGGAAAGGCGCGCGCGTGCGGTGGCTTTGGCCTGACCTTGCAGCAAGTCCGCCGCTCGCAAGTTGAAAAGACGCGCAGCCAATTGTTCGGGCTTTGACAACGTATCCGCAACCGCCTCGGCGAAAGCGTCTTCGTCCCAGCCCGGGCCTACAGAGTGCCGCAGCACGGACTGACCACATAGCAGGTCGAACAACTCACCCGTCATGAAGGTACGAAAGCTTACAACCTCGCCAGCGCTTACCTGAACCCATTTCGTGTGGGTTCCGGGCAGGCAGATAACGCCGTCCCAATTCTGGCGCGCGCCCAGAAATCCGGCAATCTGGGTTTCCTCACCCCGCATCACATCCGGCGGGGTTGTCTGTTTCAGACCGGGTATGACATAGGCCCGGATGCGCGGATCTGATCCGGGTACGCGGATCGGGACATCGGGCAAGGGGGCCGACGGCACGGTCGAATAAGGGGCTTCCACCCAGCCTTGGCGTGCGCCGACCATTCCGCAAGCGACCACATCCACCGGCGCGCCGGGCAACCAGTTTTCGATCAAATCCAGCAGGGCGGCTTGAAACCCGTCAGGCCCGACATGCGCCATGCCCTTGTCGGATTGCGCATGGTCCAGCGCAGTCGAACCCTGCATGGCCCAGGCCCGTAAATGAGATGTTCCCCAGTCGACGGCGATCCATTCAGCGTTCATAACATCACCCCGAAACCACGACGCCGCCATCAACAGCCATACATTGCCCGGTCATTGCATGGCTGGCCTTGGACGCCAGAAAAAGTGTTGGTGCTATCATATCCTCGGGCTTCAGGTGCTCTTTCAGACATTGCCGGTCCAAATGCGCCGCCAGATCCTCGGGCGTGGCCCATTTATCCAACTGTTTTTGCGTCAGAACCCAGCCGGGGGCCAGAGCGTTGACGCGGATTTTCCTCGGCCCCAGTTCTCGTGCCAATGACCGTGTCATCCCCGTGATCCCGGCATTCGAGGTCGTATAGATCGGATAGCCAGCATTGCCCATCATGTAACTGATCGAGCTGAAATTGATGATCGACCCGCCATCTTTCATTTGCCGGGCGGCTTCCTGACACGCGAAATAATAGGCTTTCAGGTTCACCTCGATCATCCAGTCCCAGAATTCCGTCGTGGTTTCCTCAAGCGTATGACGTTGGTCGTTGGCTGCATTGTTCACCAAGACGTTCAAAGGACCATGAGCCTCGGCAGCCTTGGCCATCGTCGCGTGCAGTAGTTCGGTATCCGTCATGTCGCCTTGCAGGAACAGCGGCGCGCGGCCGTGCTTGTCGCGCATCTCTTCGACAAAACCGCTGGCATCCGACCGACCAATGAAGGCCACATTGGCCCCCTGTGCCATGAATCCATCTGTCAGCGCCGCACCGACGCCCGAGCCGCCGCCGGTGATATAGACGGAGGCCCCGTTGAGATCGTGGAATGTAGCTGGTTGGGTCATCAGTGGCTCTCTCTGGTCACGAGGCGCGTGTCTTTGCCAACAAGGAAATCCAGATCCGCCCCCTGATCCGCTTGCAGCACGTGGTCGATGTAAAGTTTTGCATATCCGCGTGTGTAGTGCGGATCATCCGGTGCCACGCGGCGCGGCGGGCGTTCAGTTCGTTTTCGTCCACAAGAAGTTCCAGTTCGCCGCTGCTGGCTGAAACACGGATGCGGTCTCCGCTTTTGACCAGCGCCAGCGTGCCACCCGCCTGTGCTTCGGGGCTGACATGCAAAATGACGGTGCCATAAGCTGTTCCCGACATGCGGGCATCCGAGATCCGGATCATGTCTCGCACACCCTCTTTCACCAATTTCGCCGGAATTGGCATGTTGCCGACCTCGGGCATGCCCGGATACCCCTTGGGGCCACACCCTTTGAGCACCAGAATGCTCTTGGCTGTGACCGGCAGGTCTTCACGGTCGATATTGGCCTTCAGATCTTCGATGTTGTCGAACACAAAAGCCTCGCCCTCGGTTTCAAGAAGCGCGTCAGTGGCCGCCGAAGGCTTGACGATTGCCCCATTCGGCGCAAGGTTGCCGCGCAGGACTCGCAGGCCCGCAGCGGGCTTTACAGGATCATCGAAGGGACGGATGACGTCCGAGTTGCAACACTCGGCCCCTTCGTAATGTGCTGAGATATCCTTGTTCATAACCGTCTTTGCCGGGCGCAGGAACGATTTGAGTTCATTCAGTACAACCGGCATGCCGCCTGCGTAGCAGAAGTCTTCCATCAGGTATTTGCCCGACGGCATGCAGTTGACCAGCAGCGGTATTTCGGATCCGATTTCAAAGTCTTTCAGGGTCAGGTCAACCCCGACACGCCCCGCCAGCGCCAGCAGGTGAACCACAGCGTTGGTCGAGCCTCCTACGGCGGCATTGGCGAGGATGGCGTTCTCGAACGCCTCTTTGGTCAGGATGTCCGAGGGCTTGAGGTCTTCGTCGACCATCTCGACGATGCGCCGGCCGGTCATGTGCGCCAGCGCCATGCGGCGGGCGTCGACCGCCGGAAGCGCGGCATTGGTGGGCAGGCTCATGCCCATCGCCTCGACCAGCGATGCCATGGTGGACGCCGTGCCCATGGTCATGCAGACACCAGCGCTGCGCGACATGCCGGATTCAGCGTTCATGAAATCCTGCAAGGTCATTTCGCCGGCCCGAACGGCCTCGGAAAATTTCCAGACATCGGTGCCGGATCCGATATCCTGTCCACGGTATTTACCGTTCAGCATCGGGCCTGAACTGACGACGATCGAAGGCAGATCGACTGACGCCGCCCCCATCAGTTGCCCCGGCGTGGTCTTGTCGCAGCCGCCCAACAGAACGACTCCGTCAATACCATAGGCGCGGATCGATTCTTCGACATCCATGGCCAGCAGGTTGCGGAACAGCATCGCGGTGGGTTTCATCTGGGTTTCACCCAGCGACATGACGGGGAATTCGACCGGGAAGCCGCCCGCCTCCCACACGCCGCGTTTTACGCCCTCGGCCAGGTCGCGCAGGCCCGAGTTGCAGGGGGTCAGTTCCGACCAGGTGTTGCAGATGCCAATTATGGGTCGTCCGTCAAAAGCGTGGTCGGGAAAGCCCGGTTTTCATCCACGACCGGTGGATGAAGCCATCCTTGTCGAGTTTTCCATACCAATGCTGTGAGCGGCGTTTTATCATGTCTGGCTTTGTTTTTCTTGGCTGAAGTTGGATCTGAGTATTTGTAAAATGATGAAGATTAGGCGGCGCGGGCCGGTCGGCACCAGTCGGGCAGCCAATCGTTATGGGCCGTCAGCAGATCCGTGACAAGGTTTCGGATCTGGCGCAGGTCCAGTTCGGCGGCGGTGTGCGGATCCATCATCGCGGCGTGATAAATATATTCGGGGTTCTGTTCTGTCAGGGCCCGAACAGTCAGTTCCTGTACGTTGATCTGGGTGCGCATCAGGGCAATCAATTGCGGCGGGATGTCGGTCACGACAGAAGGCTGTACGCCGTTGCTGTCGACCAGGCAGGGGGTTTCGACCGCCGCGCCCATGGGCAGTTGCGGGATCTGGCCGGTGTTGGGCAGGTTGCCATAGGCCATGTAGGGCGTGTTCGTTGCGATCGCGTTCATCAGGTCGGCGGCGAATTCGTGGCTGCGCGTGACATCGATATTGCGCCCGTCGGTTAGGGTCTTGGCCTGTTTCTTCCACATCTCTACCTGCTCGACGCAGCGGGTGGGGTATTCGTCCAGCGGGATCGAGAATTCCTCGATCAGGTCCTGCCGCCCGTCCTTGATGAACCACGGCACGTATTCGGCCAGGTGTTCCGAGCTTTCTGTGCAGAAATAGCCCAGATGATCCATCACCTCGTACCGCACCTTGTTGGGGCAGCGCGGCATCAGCAGCGGTGCCTTCGGGAATTTCCCGCGTGATAGCCCCGTCGCAGTGCCGGATACAGGTCGCGGCCCTGATGTTCCAGTTTCAGAAAGAATGCGACGTGATTGACGCCCGCGACTTTGTAGCGGAACTCATCCTTTGGCAGATCCAGATCATGGGCCAGTTCCTCGACCGTATTTTGAACCGAGTGGCAAAGGCCCACATGTTTCAGGGAAGGGAAGCGTTCGGCCAGTGCCCAGGTGTTGATGGCCATCGGATTTACGTATTGCAGCAATGTCGCGTTCGGACAGAGTTGCATCATGTCCCCTGCGACATCCCAAAGCACCGGAACCGTGCGCAGGCCTCGCATGATTCCTCCGACGCCCAGCGTATCAGCGATGGTTTGACGCAAGCCATACTGCTTGGGGATCTCGAAATCGGTGATCGTACAGGGCTTGTACCCCCCGACCTGAAAGGCGGTGATGACGAAATCGGCCCCGTCCAGCGCCGCACGGCGGTCGGTATGGGTCGAGACAGTCGCCCCGGCCCCGACCGAGCGGATCATGGAGCGCGCAACTGCTTCGCTTTCAGCAAGGCGCTGGGGTCGATATCCATAAGCGCAAAGTGACTGTCGGCCAGCGCAGGGGTCAACAGAGCATCTCCAACGATGTTCTGCATGAAAATTGTGGACCCGGCACCGATAAAGGTAATTTTGGTCATTTCACAGCTCCGAGGGTCAAACCCGCAATAAAGTGTTTCTGCATCAGGAAGAACATGGCCACCGGTGGCAGAGCCGCCACGATGGAGCCCGCGCTCATCAATTGATAAGCGGCGCGGAATTGTGCGTTGAAACTGGTGATTCCGGCAGTTACAGGCTGGCTTTCCGCGCCTTGCGTCAGGACGACGGCCCAGAAATAGTCGTTCCAGATGAAGGTGAAGATCAGCACGCTGAGCGCGGCGATCGCGGGCTTCATCAGCGGCAGGACCACGTACCAGAAGATGCGCCATTCGCTGATGCCTTCGACCCGTGCTGCCTCGATCAGTTCAAAGGGCAGGGCGCGGATGAAGTTGCGCATGAACAGGGTGCAGAACCCGGTCTGGAAGGCGATGTGAAACAGGACCAGCCCGGTCTTGGTGTTGTAGAGCCCAAGTTGCAGGGTCAGATCCCGAACCGGCACCATCAGGATCTGAAAGGGCACGAAATTCCCAGCCACGAACATGAAAAAGATCCAGAGGTTCGACTTGAACTTGTAAATGCCAAGCGCGAAGCCGGTCATGCAGCTGAGCGCCACCGCTCCGATCACGGTAGGGACGGTGATCATGAATGAATTCAGCAGGTATCGCGGCATGTCCGAATTAAAGAACACCTGACCATAGTTAAAGGCGCCTTCAAAGCTGGACGGCATTCCCCAGTAATTCGCGTTGGTGAAGTCAGCAGCGGGTTTTACCGAGAAAAGAGCAACCGCCAGCAGGGGACCCAGCCACAACAGAAGGGCCAATGGAAGCATGGCTTGATACGTGATCTGCGCCGCGCGGGGTTGTTTTTCGATGGGTTTGGGAAACATCTCAGCGCCCCTTCTCTTCACGGTACATCGACCACAGGAAGTAGGCGATGAAGCACAACATGATCAGGAAAAGGATCACGGCGATGGCCGCGCCATAACCCATGCGGAAGCCATATTCGGACAGGGCGACCTCGAACATGTAATAGGCCAGCACGCGGGAGGATCCGAAAGGTCCGCCTTGTGTCATGATCGAGATCAGGTCGAATGACCGTAATGCGCCGATGATGGTCACGACAAACGCGATAAAGGTTGCGGGCCGCAATTGTGGGATGATGATGTGCCAAAGCATCTTCCAACCCTTGGCCCCGTCCAGGCGTCCCGCTTCGATCTGTTCCGGGTCCACAGCGTTCAGGCCGGTGAGGTACAGGATCATGCAATAGGCGGTTTGTGGCCAGAGGCCGGCGAAGATGATGCCGTAGGTCACAAAGCGCTCATCGCCAAGCACGTTCAGGGGACCAAGGCCGAAGAGGTCGAGGAATTCGTTCAGCAACCCGAAGGTCGGATCGTAGAACCAGGTGAACACCAGCCCCACCACGACCTGAGAAATCACGAAAGGAAAGAAAAACAGGGACTTATACAGGCGGATGCCCCAAACTGTCTGATTCAGGAACAGGGCGATGAACAAACCTGCCGGAATCGCGGCCAGGTACAGGATCAGCCAGATCAGATTGTTCTTCATCGAGATGTAGAAAGCATCCCGGTCTACCCATTCCCAATAGAGGTCTTCGTAGTTGCGAAAGCCGACGTATTCCGCAGCGCCCAGGCCGTCCCACTCGTAAAGCGACAGGTTGAAGGACTGGAATACCGGGATAATCACATAGACCAAGAAGAACAGCATCCCGGGGGCCAGAAACAGCCAGGGTGCGATGCGTTGTTGGTTGCGATGGAACCAGCTTTCCTGTTCTGAGGCGTCGGCTGCAACTGTCATGGGAAACTCGGGTCTGTTGGAGCAAGGCGGGTCGGAACCCGCCCTACGATTCAAAGGAGCGTGGGCCGGGCTTTGGCCCGACCCTTGCCTGATCAGTTATCGTAAATACGCTCGCGCGCGCGTTCGAGTTTGGCCAGTATCCGGTCCAAGTTGTCGGGTTTGACCATGAATTCCTGGAAACCTTCCATGGACACTTTGGCCATTTCCGCAGGCGCGTCGCGGTCCCAGAACTGGGCTACCCCACCGGGGCTGTTGGACGAAAGCATTTCAAAGCCCTGTTGCAGGAACTTGTCGTCATCCACAGCGGATTGCGCGTTGACCGGCAATTGGCCGAGATTCGCGCCGTTGTTGATTTCGGTCTGTTCATCAGCAGAGACCACGAAACGCAGGAATTCGCGCGCAGCTTCCTTGTTCGAAGCATTGGCCGGGATGTGGAACGTGTCTGTCGGAGCGTCTTCGGCCAGCTCAACATCGGGATTGATCGCGACGAACTGGTAGAAATCCAGCTGGTCATCTGTCAGGCCCGCATCGCGCAACGGTGCCACTGCGAAGTTGCCCATCAGATAGGCTGCTGCCTCACCATTGACCATGAAGGGCAGCGCTTCCTGCCAGCTGTAGGTCTGGTGGTTGTCGATGAATGCGCCCATGTCGATCAACTGTTTCCAGTTGGCGAAGGTCTGCTTGACCCGGTCGTCTTCCCAGCTGACTTCGCCATTGGCCAATTGCTGATGAAAATCAAAGCCGTTTGTGCGCATGTTCAAGTAGTCAAACCAGCCACCAGCGGTCCAAAGGAACTTGGTACCGATCGTGTAGCAGGCGCGTCCTGAATCGACGATTTTCTGGCAGTTGGACAGTTCTTCTTCCCAAGTAGTCGGCTCGCTCAGGCCCAGCTCGTCAAAGATGTCTTTGCGATAGTAGACACCCCACTGATAATAGGTATACGGCACACCCCATTGCTTGCCGTCGATTGTCAAAGCGCCCTTGGTCGAAGCGAGATTGTCGGCGATCTCGGGCTCGGCCCACAAATCTGAAACGTCCTCGAACAGACCCGCCTCGACATATGGTTTCATACGGTTGGCCGCGTACCACGTGGCCACGTCCGGGTGTCAGCCGTCAGGAAGTTCCGGATCTGCGTTTTATAGGCTTCGCGGTCGATGACGGTTGTTTCGATTTCCAACCCCGGATGCTGTGCCCCGAACCGTTCGATCATCGCCTCCATTGTCGCGCGTGGCGCCGGGTTCGATGTGTCCAGAAAGATCCGCAGCTCTCCGGTGAGTTCCGCAGCTGCTGGTGCCGCCATCGCGACACCAAGCGCCAGCGCAGCCGTCGTGCGCTTGAAAGTTGAATACATAGTTTCCTCCCTGTTTCTCTCCAATAAGGTTCCAAATAGTGAAACCTTGTTTTATATATTGAAAACTACACATCGACTCGGTTACTGTTGTCAAGACCCTCGTGAGGATGGCGAGGGAAAATCGGAGGAGAATGATGGCCCGTGTCAGGTGACGGAACTATAGGCAAAGCATGTGATGTGCTGGATCACGTGGCATCGTTCGAGCGCCCCGTTCGATTCGCTGAACTTTTGGAAAGCAGCGATTTTCCAAAGGCGACCCTGTATCGATTTCTGCAATCCCTCACCAACCAGGGAATGCTGTCATATGACCGCGACAGGCAGACCTATGCGCCCGGGATGCGACTGGTCCGGTTGGCCCATGCGGCATGGACGCAAAGCTCATTGGCCCCGATAGCGCGGCCTTTTCTGGATGCCCTCAGTCAAGAAACCGGTGAAACCGTGCATCTGGCGCAGCTTGATTCCAGTCAGGTTCTTTACGTCGACAAACGCAACGCCGCACAACCAATCGAGATGTACTCTCAGGCTGGTAAAGTTGGCCCGGCCTACTGCACAGGGGTCGGCAAGGCGATGCTGGCATTTTTGGACGAAGATGCGTTGAACAGGGCGGCGTCGCAGCAAAGCTATCACCGCTTCACCAACAAAACTCTGACATCCGAAAAGATGTTGCGGGCTGATCTTGACAGAATTCGCAGCCGGGGATTTGCCATCGATGATGAAGAGCACGAGCCTGGCATCATATGCATCGCCTGCCCAGTTCTGACGTCGAACGGTCGGATGCTTGGGGCAATTTCGATAACCGGGTCCACCGAACGAATGGATTTCGATCAACTCGAAGCCTGGGTGCGCCTGCGGCGCGTGGCTGAACAAATCGGAACCGAGGCACAAGCCTGGCGGTTTCCCGAAACAGGCCCTAGTTCCAAAAACGACAGGATGCTGATGACATGACAGGTGTAACTCTGAATCGGGCAATCAAACGGTACGGTCAGACACAGGTCATTCATGGGATCGACCTGCAAATCGAAGATGGTGAGTTCTGCGTTTTTGTAGGGCCTTCAGGGTGCGGAAAATCCACGTTGTTGCGGATGATTGCAGGGCTGGAAGAAACCTCGGAAGGTGAGATTCACATCGGATCGCGCGAGGTGACACATATGGATCCAGCCAAGCGCGGCGTGGCGATGGTGTTTCAGACTTATGCGCTCTACCCGCACATGTCAGTGGCGGAAAACATGGGATTTGGTCTACGCATGAATGGTGTCCCAAAAGCCGAGATCGACCAGAAGGTGCAGGAGGCTTCGAGCATCCTGAAGCTTGATCCTTATCTCAAGCGCAAACCCAAGGCCCTGTCCGGGGGGCAACGGCAAAGGGTTGCGATCGGGCGGGCGATTGTACGCGGGCCCGAGGTTTTCTGTTTGACGAACCCCTGTCCAACTTGGACGCTGAATTGCGTGTCGAGATGCGCGTCGAAATCGCGCGTCTGCATCAGGAAATCGGTGCAACCATGATCTATGTGACCCATGATCAGGTCGAAGCCATGACGATGGCGGACAAGATTGTGGTGCTGCGCGATGGCCGGATCGAACAGGTCGGCGCCCCGATGGATCTGTACCGTGATCCCGACAACCGGTTTGTTGCAGGTTTCATCGGTTCGCCCGCGATGAACTTTCTTGATTGCGATTATGCCGACGGCCATGTCACCCATCCCGCTTTGGGCCAGCCATTGCCGGTCTCGGCAACTGTTCCTGCCGGAACGGGTAAGGTGACGTTGGGGATGCGCCCTGAACATATTCACATCGACCGGTCTGCCGACACCTGCACTGTGGACCTGACCGAAGCGCTTGGGGGTGTATCCTACTCGTATTTGCTGACGCCAAATGGGGACAAACTGATTGTGGAAGAGCGGGATGACCAGCGCAGCAAAACCGGCGACCGGATTGGCATATCCATTCAACCTGACCGTGCCATGGTATTTGATCCCGAGACAGGGCAGAGATTTCGGTAATCCTTGGCCGCAACCCGAAAAAATTCGTGGGACCAGCCGGGCAGCTTCATGGAAAACATGTGGCGTGACCTGAAGGGAAACGCCAAAGACAGCCGGGTGAAACGTTGAGCTGATGACATCAAAAGCCATCCAAGCCCAGCCCGTGGCAAAACGCGCGGGCACAGATGATTGATTCCCCGCGTAACGTGATTTAAGGGAGGCCCTGTCAAAACAGAGTCACCCAGGGGCGGTATCGTGATCGCGCCCCTCCCGCGCCACGCTGAAGTGGCTTCAACTCTTGGATCGCACGCCCCGAAAGGCTTAAAAAGGTAAAAGAATATGGCAGATAAATCGAACTTCGACATATTGTATACCATTGTAGACGAAGCGCCCGAACTGGCCAGCGCCTCGTTCCTGCCCATCATTCGCAAGTTCGCTTCGGCTGCTGGCGTCAGCGTGGGCACCAAGGACATTTCACTGGCCGGGCGCATTCTGGCAGCCTTCCCCGAAAACCTGACGGATGAGCAGCGTGTCTCGGACGATCTGGCAGCATTGGGTGAGCTGGTAAAAACCCCGGACGCCAATGTGATCAAGCTGCCGAACATCTCGGCATCGGTTCCGCAACTGGTGGCCGCCATAGAAGAGTTGCAGTCGCAAGGCTATGATATCCCGGCCTATCCCGAAGAACCTTCGACCGACGAAGAAAAGGCGATCCGTGCGCGTTATGATGCCATCAAAGGCTCGGCCGTGAACCCGGTTCTGCGTGAAGGTAACAGTGACCGCCGTGCGGCGCGGGCTGTCAAAAACTATGCCCGCAACAACCCGCATTCCATGGGCGAATGGACCTCGGACAGCAAAACCAAAGTCTCGTCCATGTCGGGCAACGATTTTTACGCCAATGAGAAATCGTCCACCATCACCGCTGCCCAAGCGGGCGATGCAAGGATCGAGTTTGTCAGCAAAGACGGCAGTGTGACTGTCCTTAAGAACGCGTGGCCGCTGGACGAAGGCACCGTGGCTGATGCGACCTTCATGTCGGTCAAAGCACTGTCATCCTTTCTTGCAGAGGCCATCGAGGACACCAAGAAAGACGGCACAATGTTCTCGTTGCACCTGAAAGCCACAATGATGAAGGTCTCGGACCCGATCATCTTTGGCTATGCGGTCAAGGCCTGGTTGGCGCCGGTTTTCGACAAATTCGGTGCGGAACTGGATGCGCTGGGTGTGAATCCGAACTCGGGTCTTGGCGATTTGCTTGAGCGTGTTCAAAACAATGCCGAGATCGTCGCCGCAATAAACGCGATCAAGTCTGATCGTCCATCCATGTATATGGTGGATAGCGACAAGGGCATCACCAACCTGCATGTTCCTTCCGATGTGATCATTGATGCTTCGATGCCAGCGGTGATCCGCGCGGGCGGCAAGGGTTGGGATGAGACCGGTGCCAAGGGTGATACAAATTGCGTCATCCCCGACCGGTGCTATGCAACTGTTTATGATGAAAGCATCAAGTTCTTCAAAGCCAATGGTGCATTGAATCCCGCCACTGCCGGTGCGGTCGCAAATGTTGGCCTTATGGCGCAGAAGGCCGAGGAATACGGCAGCCACCCGACCACCTTCGAGGCGCCCGCCGACGGCTCAATGCGCATCGTTCTGGCCAATGGCGAGGCCCTGCTTTCGCACGAGGTCGAAAAGGGTGACATCTGGCGGGCCTGCACCGTCAAGAAGGCGCCGATCGAGAACTGGATACAGTTGGCGATGGACCGTCAGCGCCTGACCGGATCCGAGGCGATCTTCTGGCTGGATGCGAACCGTGCCCACGACGCAGAGCTGATCAAATATGTCGAACCGGCACTCGAGGCTGCGGGCGTGGCTGACAAGTTCCAGATCATGGCCCCGCGCGAGGCAACGCGCCAGACGCTGGAAACCATCACCGCCGGAAAGGACAGCATCGCCATCACCGGCAACGTGCTGCGTGACTATCTGACCGACCTGTTCCCGATTCTCGAACTGGGCACCTCGGCCAAGATGCTGTCGATCGTCAAGCTTATGAATGGCGGCGGCCTGTTCGAAACCGGGGCAGGGGGCTCGGCACCGAAACACGTGCAGCAATTGGTCGAGGAAAATCACCTGCGCTGGGATTCGATGGGTGAATTCTGCGCGCTTGGGGAATCACTGAACTTCCTGGCCGACGCCAAAGGAAACGCGAAGGCAGGTGTTCTTGGCGCTGCGGCAGAGGCCGCAACTCAGGGCATTTTGGACAACAACCGGTCGCCAAGTCGAAAAGTCGGCGAACCGGACAACCGCGACAGCCACTACTGGTTCGCGCGCTACTGGGCCCAAGCCTTGGCTGCCCAATCTGACGATGCCGATCTGGCAGCTGAAATGGCACCACTTGCAAAAGCGCTGGCAGAGAAAGAAGAGCAGATCTTGTCGGAACTGGCCGCAGTCCAAGGACCGTCGGTGGATTTGGGCGGGTACTATCACACTGACCCGGTCAAAACCGCCGCTGTGATGCGCCCCAGCGCTACGCTGAACGCAATCATCGGCTGATCGCCGTCGAACAGGCGGGCGAGTTTCGTCCGACATCAATACACGAAGGGACCGCCTTTGAGCGGTCCTTTTCATGGAACGCGGGATTGCCCAAAGACCCGCCCCGAACCTTACGCCTGACGATCTGTAGCTTGCTGTGGCTGCGCCGTTAAAACCAACCTTGTCAGGTCCTATGAACGACTTGCGCAATGTGTGCCCGGTAAACATCTGCGCATCACGTTGGGTTCCAGCGCTTGGGCCGTCCGGACACCAGGCGCAAATTTCGATCGCTTTCCTGAAACTGCGAACAGGGCGGTCAGCAAGGATCGAAAAATCCTGATTTTTGGAAAAATTTAAGATTTACGGGATTCCCCCAATAGCGCCGGTTTTCAGTCCGCGTTAGGTATTTGGGGACAAAGAATTTCACTGGTGAGGCCTTAGGGCTATATCACTCACTCAGAAAAATGGCCGGCATTTGGGGTGCTGGCCATTTGCGTATCTGGTTCACCAAATCCTTGAACAAACCAGCGTGTTCAGACGCTTACGCGCGAACAGGCCGTTCATTTGCCTAGCATTGAACTGGGGGTTGATTTTAATCAGCCAAATCGACGGGTTTGAGCCTCGACAAGCGATGGCTTGATTTGGTCAACGCCTGACGCAGCTACACCTTTGTGCTGCAAATATGACAGACGACGTGCTTCCCTCGGGCAAGAGCCAGAGATTCCAGAATCAAAGCGCAGACGATGGACAGCATTGTCGCAACAAAACCGGATACTGCGACGACGACAGACGGAATTCTATCGACAAGCCCTGTTTCCAAAAATTCCCGGAATACGGATGCAAACACAAAGAGCGAAGGCAAAAACATCAACACGGCCAATGACAGGAAAAACGCAACGGGCTTTTCATCCTTGATCAACAAGCCGATCATTTTGAGAATCCGCCACCCGTCGGAAAACGTCGCCAGCTTAGAGTTCGAATCCGGCAGGCGTGACGAATACCTTGTTTGAACCTCACCGATTGGCATGCGCATCTGCATCGCATGAACTGTTAGCTCTGTTT